>JBHELB010000062.1:0-20762 GCA_041859045.1 Candidatus Hydrogenedentales bacterium
CACCCCGTTCCGGGGTTCTTTTCTTTGGGAGAGCATCCCCCGGGTTCCACTTCGCGGCTACGCCGCTCCGTTCCACCCGGGGCTACGTTCTGTCATCCGCTTCGCGGATTAGAGACAAAATCTTTCCGCGACACAACGCCCTTGACGCTTTTTCTCAAAGTTATCCGGCGATTTGGGTTGGTTTGCGGCGCTGGGGACGCTATGTTAGCATCTGTTTTTCCATGAGTTACGGATTTCGAGGTGCTGACGTATGACCATGCTCCCCATGAACGAAGACCCTAAGTACGATCTGCGCAGTCAGCGCGGACCGCGCACGGGGGCATGGCCGGTATATAAGCGCCTGCTCGGCTATACCTGGCGTTACAAGGGCCGCCTGGTGACCGCGTTGGTGTTCGCCCTGGTCATGGCCGCGTCGTTTACTCTCATGGTCGCGAGTATCGGCGCGTCGATCAGCCTGCTTTTCGACGACGAGCAAGGCGTGCGCCACTATGTCGAGCGAAATATCCAGAAACTCGACAAACTTCCCAATGCCGCGCGCACGCTCATTCCCTACACGAACGAGGAAATCTCCGCAGGCCTTGAATCGCGCATTGTGGAGGTGCGCAAGACGCCCCTACGCACGCTCGGGTGGGTGTCTGTGGTCATTATCGGGCTGGCGTTGATCGGCGCGACGACGCGTTTCTTGCAGGAGTACTTTGCAGGGACGATCGGCGCCAACATCTCCGTCACGCTCGGTCACGAGATGTACCGCAACGTGATGCAGCAATCGATGCGTTTCTTCGAGCAGCATCCCACCGGCGAGTTGCTGGCGCGGTTTACCAACGACATCTTCATGATCAATCGCGGACTGACCAGCGTCTTTGTAAAACTCATGCGCGAACCCGTCTTGGGGCTGTTCTTTCTCGGCTGGGCGTTGTCCATTGACGCGCAACTCACGCTGGTCGGCCTGTGCGTGTTGCCGCCGACGGCGTACGCCATTGTGCGCGTCGGACGCCGCTTCAAGAAGAGCGTGCGGCGTTCGCTCGAGAAGATCGCGACGATGGCGATGGTCGTGAACGAGACCTTCTCGGGTATCGCGATCGTCAAGGGGTTTTCGATGGAGCCCTATGAATCGCGCCGCACCGAAACCGAACTCGGCAAACTGCGCCGTTACCTCATCAAAATGGTCAAAGCCGATGCCCTCGTCGGGCCGGTGGTGGAATCCGTATTGGTGATCGGCCTCGTGGCGTTCGTGTTGTATAGCATCCGCAGGGTGATCGACGGACAGATGTCCCCGGGAGAACTCGTTACCCTGTATGGCTGCATGGCCATGTCGCTGGACCCCGTGCGCAAGCTTTCCGCCGTCAATAACATGATTATGACCAGCGTGGCCAGCGCCGAGCGCGTGTTCGAGTTTATCGATATCAAGCCGGACATCACCGAATCTCCCAATGCCCGCGAACTGTCCCCGCTGCGCGAGTCGCTGCGGTTTGAGCATGTTTCGTTCTCGTACAACGGCGAGATTCCCGTGCTGGAAGACCTCGATTTCGAGATTCGCAAAGGCGAGATGGTCGCGGTGGTTGGTTTCAGCGGCGCGGGCAAGAGCACGTTGGCCAAACTCGTACCGCGCTTCTATGACGTATGCGAGGGCGCGATTCGGGTCGACGGCGTGGACATTCGCGAGGCGACGTTCGATTCCTTGCGCGGGCAGATCGGCATCGTCACGCAGGAGACGTTCCTGTTTAACGAGAGCGTCCGCACGAACATCGCATTCGGCCGCGAGGACTTCTCCGAGTCGCGCATTCGCGAGGCGGCCCGCGCGGCCTACGCGGAAGAGTTCATCGATCGGCTACCGCAAGGGTACAACACGGTCGTGGGCGAACGCGGCGCGACGCTCTCGGGCGGGCAGCGCCAGCGCATCGCCATCGCGCGCGCGATCATCAAAGACCCCGCAATTCTCATCCTCGACGAAGCGACGTCGAGTCTCGATTCCGAGAGCGAGCAAGCGATCCAGCGGGCCATCGACCAATTCGTGCAAGGCCGTACCACGCTGGTCATCGCGCACCGGCTGTCCACGATTCAACGCGCGAACCGCATTCTCGTGCTCGATAGCGGGCGCGTCGTCGAACAGGGCACGCACCAGGAACTCATCGCCAAGGGCGGACTCTACCGGCGGCTCCACGACACTCAGTTCGCCGCCGCGGAAGGCGCCGACGCATGAGGCGTCGGTGTGGCGTAGCGCTCAGCGCCGCGTTGCTCGCGGTGATTGTGGTGATTGCGGCCGCCTGCGGCAAACCCACTCCACCGCCAGGACCTTCTGCACCGCCCGCCTCCACTGTTGCCGCCCCGGAGGCCAGCGCCAATGCCGCGCCCTCGACGGGAGACGCAGAGATCGTCGCCAACGTACGCGCGGTGGATGCGGATGGCCATCCGATTGCAGGCATGATGCCGATCGCGACGACCGAACCCAGCGCGTTCACCGAGCCTGTGGCCCGAGGGCCGCTGACCAACGCGGAGGGGCGCAGTGAACTGCGTCTGCCGACAAACCAGTGGTTGTATGTGCGCACTTGGGACCCGGAGCAGCGCCGTTTCGCGAACAATTACTTCGATGTGCCCCCTGGCGAAGGCAACACCATGCCGCTGCTGGAAGTCGTCATGCTCGAAGCGGGCAGAGTCCAAGCCGCCCTGCGCCGTGCCGACGGTTCGCCCTTTGTCGGCATCACGGCCGGGCTGTTGCTGATCCATCCCACTGCAGGGCCGTGGTGGCCAACCGAGACGCAAACCGCGGCGATGGGGCTGGTGACGTTCGGGCCGTGTCCGGCGGGAAAGTACATCGTTCGTCTGAAAACGGAGAGCGGCGAATCGATCGAGCTCCCCGACGTGATTATCCTTCCTGGCCGCACCACCGATCTCGGCGAGCAAACGCTGGAATAAGCGAAATTTCCTCAAAAAGGCTTGTAATCTTTCCGGACCTGGGCTACATTCAGCGTGAGGTGGAGGGGAGACTGCAACGCAGCGAGAGGAGGAGCGCATATGGCGTTGGGCACGGGTTCGGGATGCATCAATCACCCCGGAGTGACTGCAAAGGGCCGATGCAAACAGTGCGGACGGCCTTTCTGCAGCGCCTGCGAGGTGTCCGGCTCGACGGGCCGGTTCTGTAGCGACGCGTGCAAGCAAAAGTTTGAAGCCTTTGTGGAACGGGTGCAGGCCCTAGAGGGGAGGAGAACGGGTATGAGCGTTGGAATGAAGTTGAAGCGGATTCTGGGCACGGCAATCGGCAAGTTGATCGCGCTCTTGATTGTCATCGGATTCGTTTGTGCAGTGGCGTATTTCATGGAGATCCCCGGGCTCAGCCCGTTAGTGCACCGGTTTGTTCCGTAGCCGCGCTGCGGACGAAGGAGACTATTCATGGACCTGAGTCGTTTGAAGTGGCCGATTATTATTGTCGTCGTTGCCCTTGCGGGATGGCTCATGACCGAGGGCGGCACAAACTGGGTTTACAAGAACCTGACCGCCACTCCGCCAGGAACCGATCAGAAGGCGGACGAAGCGAACGAAGCGGGATTGAGCCGGTTGGGCGGATTCCTGATGAAGACCTTCCGTTACGAGCGCGCCCGGCAGATCCTCAACGAGACGTGCGAGCGCTATCCGCAGGGCAAGAACTACTATCACAATTTCTACCGCCTGGTGAAGCTCGATGAAAAGGCGGGCGATATTCAGGGCGCGGTGAAACGTATGGATTTCCTGATGCAGGCCAACGCGAACTCGCTCGATGAACGCGTGCCGGACAACGACACGTTGCAGTTGCGGCGGGACAAGTTACTGGAGATCAATCAGATTGGCGAGGTCGGCCAACGCTGACGATAGCGGGGGCGGCCGGGTTCTCGGCCGGATTCCTGTGTTGGAATGCTTGCGGGCGGGACGCCGGTCCCCCCGCAAGCTCTTTGTGTTGCGCAACGCGGCGGGGCTCGACGAACTGCTCGCGCTGAAGCGCAGCGCACAGGTCATCGAATGCACACGGCAAGACCTCGACGACCTTGCGCGGGGCCAAGTGCATCAAGGCGTGATTCTTGAAGCCGGGCCGTTGCCGCTGTGGACCATCGAGGAATGGGCGGAACGGCCGTTCGCGCCGGATGCCGTCGTCGCCGTGCTGGACTGTATCGAAGACCCCCACAATTTCGGCGCGATCGTTCGATCCGCGTGTGCGCTCGGCGCGGCGGGCGTGGTGTTCACCAAAGACCGCAGCGCGCCGCTTTCGAGCGCGGCGATGAAAAGCGCCGCCGGGGCGATGGAGTACATCGATCTGGTTCAGGCCACGAACCTCGCGCGCGGACTCGACGCGCTGAAGCAGGCGGGCTTTTGGGTGGCGGGACTCGATGCCGCGGGCGAACGCACAATTTTCGACGCGGACCTGTCCGGGCGCATCGCGCTGGTCATTGGCGGCGAAGGCAAAGGGATGCGGCGGCTCACTGCGGAGCGTTGCGATTTTCTCCTGAACATTCCGATCGCAGGACCTATCACGTCGTTGAACGCGTCGGTTAGCGCGGCCATCGCCCTCGCCGAATGCTGCCGACGTCGCGCGGAACATCACAAGAACGGATAAGCATCCGCAATTTGCTTCGGGGGGGGGACCATGAAGACGTACGCATTGGTGTGGGGCGTAGTGCTAGCGGTACTGGTGTCCCTCTCGGCGACGGCGGATTGGATCCGCGCGGAGCAGTACGGACAAATTCATCTCGTTGTGGGAAATGCGCCCGGCGATATCGAAGCCGCCGACGTATTTCAAGACTATTGGCGACGCTGCACCGGTCAGCAGGTTTCTCGCGCGGCGGAGTCGCGCTCGAACGCCGTCAATATCTATATCGGCCGGTCCGTGTTGGATGGAAAACGTATCGCACGGCTCGATCTCGACACGCTTCCGCCTGACGGCATCGTGATTCGCACCGAGCAACGTCCGGCCGCACTCATTCTCGCCGGGCAAGGCGAGCGTGGCACGTTGTACAGCGTTTATGAATTCTTCGAGCGCTACTTAGGTGTACGTTGGCTTGCGCCCGGCGTAACACACGTCCCCAGTGAACCGCCGCGAGCGCTTCCACGCGCCGATTACCGCTACGCGCCGCCCTTTGCATGGCGCGAGAATTCGTTCCATCACGGTTACAACCGCACGCCCGAAGACAAGCAACTGCGCAGTGCGCATAAGATGCCCGCGGACATTCAGTGGATGGATTGGGGCGGGCACAACCTGTACGTTTACCTGCCGCCGGAAGAGTATTTCGCCACGCATCCCGAGTATTACGCGGAGATCGACGGCAAACGCACGGCGCCGCATGATGTCGAGTGGCGCGACACGATCCAATTAATGATGAACCATCCCGAGCGCGCGGGACAGCTTTGCTTCACCAATCCCGACGTGTCGAAGATCATCGCCGAGCGTGTGCTCGAAAAGCTGCGCGCAAAACCGGACACGAAAATCGTGAACGTGTCGCAGATGGACTGGGGGCGTAATTGCGAATGCGTGCAGTGTCGCGCGATGATAGAGCGCGAAGGCTCCGACGCGGGCGCGTTGCTGATGGTCGTCAACGCCGTCGCGGACCGTGTTGCGGTGGAATTTCCCGACGTGATCGTCCAGACGTTCGCATACCTGTCGAGCGTGGTTCCGCCGCGTCATATCACCCCGCGCCCGAACGTGGCCGTGCAGTTTGCGCCGATCGGTTCGAACTACGCGCTGCCCATGGGCGACCGCCGCGATCCGCGCTGCGTCGATGCCCTGCGCTGGCTGAGGAAGTGGGGCCGGATCAGCACGCACCTGCATGGGTGGGAGTATGTGACGAATTTTTCCAATCCCAACGGTCCCCACCCAAACTTGTATACGATTCAGCCGAACTTCCGCGAGTTCGCGCGCGCGGGAACAAGCCTGATGTTCGCGCAGGGATGGTCGACCGATCCGCCGAGTCCTTCTGAATTCCTTTGGCTGCGCGCGTACATCGTCGACAAAGCGTTGTGGAATCCGGAGGAAGACGGCGATGCCCATGTGCGCGAGTTTGTGCGGCTCTACTACGGCGCTGCTGCGCCCTATATGCAGGCGTATATCGACCTTATGCGCGAGTGGGTCGAAAACATGGGCACGCCGTTGCAGTGTTTCGACGAGCAGTATTGGCTGCGCGCGCCGCTGGTCCGCAAAGCGCAGACGTTGTTCGAACAGGCCCTGGCCGCCGCGGAGAACGACACCATTCGCGCACGCGTCGAGGCCGAGCGGCTTCCCCTCGCGTATGCCGCGCTGGTCACGCCGCCGGAGGTGAGTTACGAGGGCACTATGCTGAAACTCGAACGCCCGCCGAGCGTGACGCTGGATGAGTATGTGGAGTTGCTGAAGAAGGCGGGCGCGCGCGAACGTCCATACGAGGGGTATTTCCCCGAGGAGTATATTCGTGAACGTTGCGAGGGCGTGACGCCATCGCGCCTTGCCGTATCGCCCATTATCCGTCTCGAGAATGCCGCCGCGGAGCTTTGGGTGGCGCCCGATTTTTCCGGTGCGGTCGTACGCTGGCGCGACAAAGCAAGCGGCGCAGAGTTGTTGAACGCATGGCGGGAGGGAGGCGCTTACGAAGGGCGTTTCGAGGATTGGAACGAATCCCCGAAGGTGGGCACGTCGGAGTTCGCGCTGGCGCGGCGGTATGCCGTTGCCGCGCAGGATGCCACTTCGGTCGTGCTGACAGCGCGCACGGACGAGGGCATCGCGCTCACACGCACGTTGCGGCTCGACCCGTCCACGCACCGGCTCGACGTCGAATTTCGCGCGGTAAACGACTCGAACGAGCCGCGTGAACTCCGCGCGAAACTCCATCCCGAATTTGCGTTGGGGGCCAAGAAGCGCCCGATATATCGCATCGAGACGAACGGAACGTGGAGCGATATCGAAGACGATCACCACGGAGAGCCCGTATCCGGCGGGCTTATTGAGCCAGTGAGCTTTGCGCAGTGGAGCGTGCGTCTTCCGGAATCGCGCGTGACGATCCGCAACCGCATCGAAGAGGGGACAGCGGCGGCCGCGTTCTGGTACTACGACCAGCGGGTGGATGCCCGCCGCGCCAACATGGAACTCATCGTGCGCGGCGTGCTCGAACCCGCCGCGTCACGCGTTCTGCGCGTGTCGTACGAAGTGGGCCGGAACTGACGCGTACGCCGGTTCAGGACGCATCGCCGAAGAACAACGTGCCCATACGGCCGTCCGCGTGGATTTGCTGATTCCCGGTCCAGACCTGCCGGTGTTCCGGTTGACCGCCGGCGGCATAAACGCCGAACACGAGATCGAAGCCGATCGCGTTACCTGGCGTGCAGTCGGGAGCATCCGCAGCGTCCGATGCGATCAGCGCAGACCACGGCAACGCGATGGATAGACGCGACGTCGCACCTTGAGCGTCGACACGCACCTCGGCTTGCGCCGGATCCATCTCGCCGCGCACGATGCGCGCTGCTTGCGCGGGATCAGGGGTCGGTTCCGCGTGAAACATCACCATGGCGTCGTGATAGCCCGGCGCGAGGTCGTCTTCACGGTCGCGCAGATCGAGCAGCAGGTCCAGATACCACGGCGCGGACGCGGTTGGCCGCGCCTCATCGGGCCGCGCGTCGTCGAACGCGACGCAGCAGTAGAAGCGGTCGTCCGTGTAGCCGGTCCAGGCGCGCGCGGTGTACACCGGCATCGTATCGCCGTCCTCCTTCACCTTCACCGAACGCACGACGATCGGCGCTTCGCGATCCGCTTTCTTCCAGAGTGCATCGACCCCATCGACGCGGTGGCACAGCGCCACGCCGAATTGAAACGCCTCTATGCGCGGTCCCGTCAGATCGTGAACTTCCGCATGGACCTGCATCAGTGCGGGGAAGGCCTCCGTGGCGGGCAGCGTGATCTGCTTCACGACGCGTTGGAACGGTTCGTCGACGCCGACTTCGACCGGGACTTGCCCGGTCTCGTGAGCGGATTCGAGGACGAGTCGAACGCGGGCCTGTGCCGCGGTGTCGGCGAGATTGTGAAACGCTCCCCGGACGACGATGCCCTCGGCGGCGCGGCGCACGGGCTGAAGCTCGAGTGCCATGCGGCCAAAGGTCGGATCGAACCGTGCGGCCGTCTCGCGCAGTTGCACGCGGATCGGGATGTTCTGCGGGCATTTCGGTTCGCATTTACCACAGGCGATGCAATAGGTCGCCTTGCCCGCGGAGTGTTCGTACATACGTTTCGCGAGATCGCTCATGCCGTAGACGCGATCGTAGTTCACCGCCAGAAAATTGCGCGCGATCTCGACGCCCGACGGGCACGGCATACAATAGTTGCAGCCCGTGCAGTAGAGATCGGCCAGTCCTTGCAGGCGCGACAGCTCGGTGTCCACCCGGGCGCGTTCGGGCGCGGTGAGCGGCTCGGGACGTGCCGCGACGGCGGCGTTTTGCTCGAGTTGTTCGATGGTGCTCATGCCCGAGATCGCGAGCGTTACGTTGGGATTCGACAGTACGAACCGCAGCGCCGTCTCCGGCGTCGATGCCCCCTCCAGCAGTTCGGAAAAGGCCCCGCCGCCGCTGCGTAGACGTCCGCCCCCGACCGGGCCCATGACGATGACGCCTAACCCCATTTCCGCCACGTCCGGTAACGCTTCTTCGAGTGTTCGATCGATCAGGTTGTACTGCAGCGTGACGGCGGCAAATTCACCCGAGCCCGCGATTTCGCGAAGCGCGTCCGCGTTGTCGTGGAACGAGAAGCAGATCCGCCGAACGAGTCCCTGCGCGTGTGCGCGTTTCATCCACGACAGCATGCCGGACTCTGGTTTTACCCAAGCGTCCCACATCTTCTTGTTCATCCCGTGAAAGTTGTAGATGTCGATTGCCGGGATGCCGAGCAGGCTTAGGGAGTTCTCGAGGTTTTTCCACCAAGCGCGTTCGTCCGCGCCAAAGTAGTGGTTCTTGGTCGAAACATAGATGCGCTCGCCTGTCCAGCGCCGCAGCGCCTCGCCCACGATGGGCTGGCTGAGCTGGTGGCAATAGCCCACCGCCGTGTCGACATAGTTCACGCCGAGCTCGAACGCTCGGTGAAGCAAGGCAATCGAGGCCTCATGGTCCGGGCGGCCGTCGGGGGCCTCTGGCAGGCGCATGGCCCCAAAACCCAGGCGGGAAAGCTCATACCCTGTTCGTCCCAACGCTCGGTAAATCATATCCCGTCTCTCTTTTCTTGGAATTCCGCGACGACACCGGCGAACCTATTGTTGTCTTATTCTTTCATACGAAAGCCACCGAGATCGAGGCCGTTGACGCGGGATGGGCGGCGTGGTAGGGTTTGGGCGGGGGACACGGCGCTTGTGCATGCTTTTCAGGACGAAACGGGCGGTGCGCAGTGTTTCAGTAACGACGAGAGGTAGCGCCAGAAATGTTTGGTGCATCCGTCGATACCGGGCGTGAACCGGAGGGTCTCGACCGTGCACGCCGATTTTAGCGAACCATCGCGGGCGGCATCTTACTTGGCCGAGGGATTGCGAGCGCAGTTTCCCGAGGCCGAGTTTGAGGTCGTGGCGTGCGATCCCGTGACCCAACGGTTTCGGTCAATGGTCTGCGGAAGCCGGGAATTGCCGCTCATTCTCGAGGGGATGTGCCGGGGGTTTCCGGGCGCGTCGGTGGACTACGAGCCCAAGCATCCCTACGGCATGGTGGGCGCGATTTTCAGCGCGGAGCACCGGTTTAACAACCCTTCCGCAAGTTCGCATAGCGCGCAGCGTCACAAGCCTCCGGTGGTGACCAAGCAGGACGGGCGTTACGTGCGGGTGATCCTGAGGCGAGTGAAGGAAGAGGAAATACTCCTCGGCTCGCGAACGATCGTGCCGCAAAATACCGCCGCGATAGAGCCGGAAGGCGGGGAACAGAGTGGAAATCTGTGGCGGGATCGTAGCCCGTTTTGACCGGCCTTCGCTCAAAATTCCGTTGTGTTGGCGGTCCAGTCGTACCCTGAGTATTGAAATAACCGGCTAATCGTGTACGTCTTTACCAGCACGGGACCGCGCCAGATTTCCACCGTTTCGAGATACTCGCCCTGTTTAAATGCGCCGCGCTGGAGCATCCCTTCGATGAAGAGCCGCGCCCGGCTCTCGTCGCCGCCGGTGACGAAAATGCCGTCCTTGCCCACGAGCCGGTTCCAGCCTCCCCAGAGGTCATACTGGTTGAGGCGGCGGTCGCCGAAGCTCATGCAATACGTCCTCGGACGTCCGGGGGTGTAGAACGCGGCCAGCGCGGTCATCTGATAGCGGTCGCTGAAGATAAACGGCGCAAGCGTCTTTTCGGAACCCTCATATTTTGAGAGCGCTTGACCCAGTTCCCGGCCTCCGACCAATTCATTCGTCGGGTCCTTGCCGGGGGCAATCTCCAGTCCTCCTGGGAGGTAGAGCCGGTCCTCGCGCGCCTGCGGCGGGGCGAACTGCGGACTAAGGGTATACGCCAGCGACGTCGAGCGAACCGCCACACCCAGCACGCAGCCCAACGCCAGCGCGGCAAAGAGCCAGCCCGTGGCGCGGCGCGAACGCTCTTGCGTGGTCCAAAGCGCGCCCAAGGCGCAGGCTGCCGCGGGATATGCGGCTACCGGCCAGTTCGCCTGGGGGCGATGGGTCAAGGAGATTAGGGCATACCCGCCGAAGACCACGAGCGCGGCCAGGGACAGCAGCGCCATGTCACGGTCCTCGCGAAAACGCCGGGTCGTCTTCCACGCCGCCCAGGCGAGGAAGCCAAAGAGCAACGGCGAGACCAATCCCGCCTGTGCGCCGACATATTCGAACACGCGCCCGACAGATTTGACGGAGAGGCCCGATTCATCTGCGCCGATCGCGGCGGTATGGCGCAACGAGACCCAGTCGTGGGCGTAGTTCCAGTAGAGCACCCCCGAGAGACACGCCAACGAAATCAGCACCGCCACATACGGCTGCGGACGGCGCAGCCAGCGTCGGTCGAGAAGCAGCAGATACAGCGCGAACACGAGGTAGGCGAAGGCCATCGTGTATTTCGACAGCATGCCGAGGCCAAGCGCGAGCCCGGTGAGCAGCCACATGCCGCGGTCGCCGTTGACCGCGCGGTGGAACGTGTAGAGCGCGGCTGTCCAGCACGCGATCAGGAGCGGATCGATGGTCATCAGCACCGAGCCTACCCAAGAGAACGGCATCGCCATCAGGGCGGCCACCGCGATGAGGCCCGCGCGCTCGCGCCGGGTAATACGTACCGTGAGCGCGTGGATCAGGGCCAGCGTCAACGACGACAACAGCACTGCGCCCGAGCGGATGGCCCATTCTTTGTTTCCGCCCGCGCCGGCGAGAAGCCCGATTACGTACGCAATCATCGGCGGTTTGCTGTAGTAACTGAGGTCGAGCCGCCGCGACCAGTCCCAATACTGCGCTTCGTCGCCCGCGAGGGTGAAGCCGTTGGTGTGAACGAAAAGGAAGTTCATGAGTGTCCACGCCGCCAGCAGCACGTAGAGCGTCTTTCGCTCCGGCGACAAAGGAGTGGTTTCAGGAGGAGAGGTCGGCTCCGGTCCGCAAATACGCCGTACGACGCGTCGCGATAGCCACACCGCGCCGAACGCGCAGCATAACCCCCAGCCATATCCCCCCAGCACGTCGCCGGGATAGTGGTTACCGGTGTAGACGCGCGAAAAACCGACCGCCAGCGCCAGCGGGACCGTTACATACAGCGTTTGGGGCGTGATGGTCGCCAATGTGCCCGCTATCGCCGCCACGTTGGCGGCATGGCTGGAAGGAAAGGCATTGCTCTTGCGCGGATCCACCGCATAGTTGGCCGGATTATAGACCTGCCATTCGTTGCCCCGATGCAGGTTGACGCCCTCAATCTCCGCATAAGGACGGCGCTCGTCGAAAAGATTCTTGAGCACCCGCTCGCTGCCCGCGTCGGAGCAGCCCAGCGCGATGATCAGGGCTAGAATCGCCGTGCGTACGCGGCGATTGCCGAAATACAGCGCCAACGCCACCGCGACAATGCCGGGAATGACGATGTAGTCTTTGTCCGAAAACACCGGAACGACGCGGTCGAGCCACGGTGTTTTCAGGGTGGAATTCACGAATCGAAACAAGGCCGTATTCATGCGCGCGAGTATAGCGGTGTGTCAAGAACGGTACAACTTCGTGTCACGTCATCTGGAAATTTCGCGGAGGCCGGTCCATCCGCATCCGTGCGCTACAATTCGCCCATCCACGCAAGGAGTTCGATCACGGCGCGCACGGGGTCTCGCTGCGATTCGCCAAGCGCAACGGTCATGGAGGGGGTTTGAGCCCAGGCGAAACTCACTCGTTGCCCCAGGCGTTGCTGCAGCGCCGAGCGCGTGGGGCGGGCAAGCGAGTGCCCACTGGCAAAATCGAGCACGACGCTCTCCGCCGAAGCCGTGACGCGCGTAATACCAAGGTCCGCCGCAAGCGCGCGCGCGCGCATCAACTCCAGCAGGCGCATGACCGGCCCCGGCGGACGCCCAAAACGGTCCGTGAGTTCCTGCGTCATTTCATCGATCTCGTCGAGCGCTTTGAGGCTCGCGATGCGCTTGTACAGCGTGATCTTTTGCGACTCGCTGGGCACGTAATCCTCGGGGATGTGTGCATCGACCGACACTTCGAACGGCGGCAGCACGCGCCGCACGATGGGCTCGCCTTTGATCTCTGCCACGGCCTCGGATACGAGCTGCGTATAGGTGTCGAAGCCGACGGCCTCAATATGCCCATGCTGCTCGCCGCCCAGAATATTGCCGCACCCGCGAATCTCGAGGTCGCGCATGGCGATGCGAAAACCCGAGCCGAGCGTGGAGAACTCCTCGAGCGCCTTGAGCCGTTTCATCGCGTCTTCCGACGGAACGCGGTCTCCCGGCACAAGGAGATAGGCGAACGCACGATGCTTGTAGCGCCCCACACGCCCGCGCAGTTGGTACAGTTCGGCAAGGCCGAAGCGGTCCGCATTGTTGATAATGATCGTGTTCGCGTTGGGGATGTCGATGCCCGATCCGATGATCGTCGTGCAGACCAGGATGTCGCTTTCATGGCGAATAAACGACGTCATCACTTGTTCAAGCACGTGATCCGGCATTTGGCCGTGGCCGATGCCAATCCGCGCCTTAGGCACGAGCTTTTGCACGATTTGCGCCATGGCTTCGATCGTTTGCACGCGATTGTGCACAAAAAACACCTGGCCCTGTCGCGCAAGTTCGCGCTCGATCGCCTCGCGCACGAGGTCTTCGTCGAAATTGTCAATGCACGTGTGCACGGGCAGCCGGTCGTTCGGCGCGGTGTTGATGAGGCTCAGGTCGCGCACACCCATCAGCGATAGATTTAGCGTGCGAGGAATCGGCGTCGCGGACAACGTAAGCACGTCCACCAGCGTCCGCAATTGCTTGAGGCGCTCCTTTTGCGCCACGCCGAAGCGTTGTTCCTCGTCGATGATGACAAGGCCGAGGTTGTGGAAGTGGATGTCCTTGGACGTGAGCCGGTGCGTGCCGACGACGATATCGACTTCGCCCACGCTCGCCTTTTCGATCGCCTCTTTAATTTCCTTCGGTGTACGGAATCGGCTGAGCATGGCGATGCGCACGGGGAAATCCGCCATGCGCTCGCTAAACGTCAGGTAATGCTGCTCCGCCAGCACGGTCGTCGGCGCCAGCACCGCAACCTGCTTGCCGTCCATCACCGCCTTGAACGCGGCGCGCAGCGCCACCTCCGTCTTGCCAAAGCCCACGTCGCCGCAGATGAGCCGGTCCATGGGGCGCTCCGACTCCATGTCGCGTTTCACTTCCTGAATGGCGCGGAGTTGGTCCGGCGTTTCGTCGTATTCGAAGGCGTCCTCGAACTCCCGCTGCCAGGGCGTGTCGGGCATGAACGCGTGCCCTTCGCGGCTTTGCCGCGCGGCGTAGAGACGCAGCAGGTCCTCGGCCATGTCCTTGACGGCCTTCTTGACCCGCGCCCGCGTCTTGGCCCATGTGGCTCCGCCGATGCGGTCAATCTTCGGCAGCGCGCCCTCGCCGCTCGAATACTTCTGCACCATATCGATGTGCGCCACCGGCACGTACAGCGTGTCGCCGCCCGAATATTGCAGCGCGAGAAAGTCGCCCGACTTGCCCGAGAACCGTTTGAGCCCGAGGTAACGCCCGATGCCGTGCACCGCATGCACGACGTAGTCGCCGGAGCGCAGATCGCCGAACGCCGTGATCGCTTCGCCCGCCTCGAAACGCCGCCGCGCGCGGCGGACGTAATGCCGTCCGAAGATCTCGCGCTCGCTGAAGGCCGCGAGACGATCGTCTGACGATACAAATCCCGCGCGCAACGCACCGACATCGACATGCTGCGGAAAACGGTCCGGCCCGGGACGATAGCCTTGTTCCTCGAGAAGTTCGAGCAGGCGCTGGCGCTCGCCGCTGTTGTTGCAGTAGATCGCGACGGTGAAGTCGTCCTGTTGCCACTGGGCAAGCTCTGCCCAGAAACGCTCCGTCTGCCCCTGCCAGCCCGTCACCGAACGCACGGTCGTCGTCATTCGCGGCACACCGGCGATGGGCGCATGAGGCACTTGCGCGATGTACAGCCGCCGTTGCGCCGCCATCCGCTCGCGCAGGGCGTTCCAGGCCAGCGCGTACGGCGAATGCGCCAGCGCGCGTTCCGCTGCTGCTGCTTCCTCGTCCACCGCCGCCGGTTCGTCGATAACAATCAGCGTGTCGGACGGCAGGTAATCCAGCAGCGTCGCCGCTTTGCTTGTCGCGTCCGATACGAGCAGGCGCTTTTCCGAGCGCGGGCCAATGACCGCTTCATCAACCGAACGCACGCTGCGCTGGGTTTCGGGTTCGAACACGCGAATCGAATCCACCTCGTCGCCGAAGAACTCGATGCGGTAAGGCAGGTCCGCCGCCGCAGGGAAAAGATCGAGAATTCCGCCGCGCACACTCATTTGTCCGCGCCGCTCGACCATCAACTCGCGCTCGTAGCCCATCGCGCTGAGCCGCTCGATCAGGTGTTCGAGGTCGTACTCGGCCCGGCAGCGCAGACTCAAGGTATTTTGTGCAAGCCGTTCGGGCTCGACGACGCGCTGGAGCAGCGATCGCACCGGCGCGACGACGTGCGCCGTCGGGTGCGCGGACAAGGCCGCCGCAAGGGCCTGGAGCGTGCTCAGTCGTTCGGCGACGATATCGTCGGCGGGCTCCATGGCGTCCGTCGGTAGCGTTTCCCAGGCGGGAAACAGGAAGGCGCGCTCCGGGCCGGTAAATGTGCAGAGGTCTTCGTGCAGCCCCTCGCTTTCGATGCGGCCTGGAGTGATGAATAGCGCGGGACGCCCGAGGCGTTCGGCGGTCTGAAGGCCGGTCAGGGTCTTCGCGCTGCCCCACGGTCCGACAAGATCAACCGCAGCGCCCGCCCCTTCAAGGGCGCGCGCCAGAACATCGGTAATCTGAAGCGACGGCAGTTGCATGGTGGAAGTAACGGCCCTACGGCCTCAAATAGACTGGGGAAACCCCCTCGAAAGAGGGTTTCCCCAGGAAAATACCTGCCAGAATCCCGTGACGAATCGCGGGAACTGGAACTAGCGCGAGTAGAACCCGATGACGCCCGCCGTATCCGTCTTGAACGGAATCGTCTCAAGGTTCGGCGTCGCGGTCATGCGGCCCTCAAACGACTTCGGCGCGCGCTCAAGATACTCGGGCACCACGGCGGGCGGATTCTCCGCGCCGTCCATGACCGCCGGAATCTTGCGGCTGCGCTCGCGAATCGAAATCGCCATGCCCGGCTTCACCTGGAACGACGGGATGTTGACCTTTTCGCCGTTCACAAGAATATGCCCGTGGCTGACAAGCTGACGCGCGGCCGGCATCGTGCGGGCGAAGCCCAGACGATACACGATCGCGTCAAGCCGCGACTCGAGCAGCACCAGCAGATTTGTGCCTGTCACGCCGCCCATGCGCTGCGCCTTCTCGAAGGTCAACCGCATCTGGCGCTCAAGCAAACCGTAATGGGTGCGGATTTTCTGCTTGTCCTGCAACTGTTGCCCATACACCGACATCTTGCGGCGCATGTTCTGTCCATGCTGTCCGGGCGCAAACGGGCGCTTCACGGACGGGCAGGTCGGGTCACCCCAAATGCAGCTGCCCAGACGACGGCACAGCTTGTGTCTCGGTCCGATGTACCTGGCCATAACCTCGCGCTATCCTACCTTTCTTCTGTCCCTCGGTTTTGCCACCGTGCCCGGGTCGCACGGCGTACCCCGTGGGCGCATCAGAGCACACCACGGACAGTTCTCCCGCAAATCACCCTGCAAGAGCACAACACCATACCGAATTTCGGGGCCACAAGTCAAGGCCGCTGCGCAGGACATGGAAAACGCCCGGCATCGCGGCCGGGCGTCATTCAAAACCGGAAATTCCGCTCCATTTACTCGGACAATGGAAGCGCCTCCATTTCCTGCGGAGCGGGGGGCGTCGAAGGCGCAGGCGGCGGGGTCACCGGCGCAAGGGGCGCGGCTTCGATGCGTGGTGCGGCGGTCTCAGGCGCGGGTGCCGCGTCGGACGGCGCGGGGGCCGTCACTTCGGCAGGCGCCGCACGGTCTTCGGGCGGGGTCGTCACGCCCTGCACGACGCGCAGTTCGTTGCGCACACGCTCGACCCCTTGCGTGGTCTCGGCGATATTACCGGCCAACTCGCGCTCCTTCTCGGAGCCGACGTTGCCGGTCAAAATGCAGAGGCCATCCTGCACATCCACCTTCAGTTGCCGAACGCTGACGTATCGGTTCAGTAGCAGTTCGCTCTCGACGCGCTTCTCCACGAGCTTGTCGGACGCCGCCGTCGCAAGGTTACGATCGGCGGGCCGCGCATCGGCGGGATTCACGGTAAGGCTGTTCACGACCTCCACGACGCCACGGGTCTCGGCGGCAATCTCCGCGATGCGGTTCTTCTGCATGTCGGAGCCCACGACGCCGAAAAGCGTCACGACGCCGCTGCGGCAACGCACGCCGATCTGGATGCCTTTGAGCTCTTTGTGATACAGCAGTCGCGTACGCACGGAGGCCGCGACGGTCTGATCCTCCACGGACTGCCGCCAGCCGCGCTTCTCTTCGCGGATGCCGGGGTCTTGCACGACGAGCAAGTCGTTCATGACACGCCGCACGCCGGTGACCGACTCGGCGACTTTCTGCGCGAGGTCGCGCTCGATCTCGTCGGACACGCCGCCGGTCAATGTCACCACGCCGTCGTCGGTATGCACCTTGATGTCGAACGGACTGAGCCGCTCGTTGAACATCAGCGAGGTCTCGATGCGCGCGGAAATTACCGCATCTTCTATCGCTTGCGTGACGCCCGCCGAGGCGGACGCGCCCCAAAGGAAGAACATCACGGCCAGAACGGCTCCAACACGATGTAATGCTCGCATGGTCGCCCTCTCCTTACAGCAGGTTAAGCGCGCGCAGTTCGTCGATGCCCTTGGACACTTCCGCGGCGGACCGGTGCAACGCGGCGAGGGTGTCGGCATCGAGTTTCAGCTCGACGATCTCCTCGACGCCGCCTCGGCCCAGGCGCGCGGGCACGCCGATGTATACGTCCTTCAGTCCATACTGCCCCGTCACGTACGCGGCGCTCGGTAACACCTGCCCTTCGTCGCGCAACACGCTCTGCGCCATGCGCGCCGCGGAAGCGCCGGGCGCATAGTAGGCGCTGCCGGTCTTCAGCAAGGCCACGATCTCGCCGCCGCCCTTGCGGGTGCGCTCGACGATCGCATCGACGCGGTCCTTCGGCAACAGTTGCGTGATCGGCACGCCCGACACCGTCGTGTAGTCCGGCAGCGGCACCATCTCGTCGCCGTGCGAGCCGAGCACCATCGTGTCCACGCACTTCATGCTGACGCCGAGTTCCATCGCCACGAACGCCCGCATGCGCGCGCTATCGAGCACGCCCGCCATGCCGATCACGCGTTGCTCGGGAAAGCCCAATCGCTTGCTCGCGAGGTACGTCATGACATCGAGCGGATTCGTCACGATAATCACCACGGAATCCGGCGCATAGCGTCGAATATTGTCGCAGACCTCCGTGATGATCTTGCCATTGGTGGCCAACAGGTCCGTTCGCGTCATACCCGGCTTGCGCGGCAACCCCGCCGTCACGATGCACACGTCCGCGCCCGCGATGTCCGCGTAGTTGTTCGTGCCCGTGGCCATGCCGCTGTATCCACGCACCGGCCCCGCCTGCGTCAAATCCAGCGCCTTGCCCTGCGGCACACCCTCAACGACGTCCGTCATGACGACGTCGCCCAATTCCATTTCCAGACAGTACTGCGCAGCCGACGCCCCTACGTTGCCCGAGCCAATACAGGCGATCTTAAAGCGTTTTCCCGATGACATGTTCGCTTCTCCACGGTTGCGGCCAAAATACCGGCGCACAGTATAGCGCATTCGCGTACGCGATACCTGCGGCAGCCTGGCCCTCAAACAATATCTGGCTAGTTATTTAGAGAGCGCCTCTTTTCCGCGCACGAAATGAGCTAATAGTATAATATATAAGCAAAACTGTCGCGAACGCGAGCAAAGGCAACGAACGGAGCTGATAGCGTCCGCAATTCCCGGAGAACGAAGTGAAAAGCCCAGTATTCGCTATCAACATAAGTACGCTGAAAGCAGAGAAATCTAGAAGTCTGTTCGCTCTCCTTTTCCCGAGAAGAAACGAAATCGAAGCCAGCACAGGCACACAAAGGAACGGGTAGTATAGCAGAGAAATTGCCGAAATAGGGGTAATTCGTGTCAGCTTGTTCGTCCGCTGAAGAACCACTCTTTCTGCCAACTGTTTTTGTTGAGGTATGGAGAATGTCGAGTAGTACACAGCGCGATGGAAGATTGCGGCGTTTTGCCCAAGTGCCGTGTCTCGTGCAAGCCCGGGGCGAAAGAGAAAATCGAGCAGCGCGCTGGAATAGTTTTTCGCAATTTTCAACGGCGCGGTTCGAATAGCATGCATCATATAAGCAGAAAGCTCTTCGGAATGGGACCAGAGCGCGAGTTTGACCACATCAGGGCTAGGTGACCAGGGATAATACATCGGCCAAGAAGGTGGCTGGTATTGCTCTGGAATAAAGGGTAATAGGATCTCTTTGTTCTGCGCCAAGAACGAGGAAGGATAGGCAGCGCAGTAGCCCAAGAATGTGTCCCTTTCTGCCCACTGAAAAACATTGTCTCCTAGCGAAAATACAGGAGTAAACACAGCTGTTTCACTCTTTCGAGTGATCAACGTAATGTCGGCCCGTACAAGACATCCCGCCACCAGTATAGCCGCAGCGGCAAGGACGGCCTGTCGCTTGTCCAAGTGCATGCAGATTCCTCTTCGGTGCTGGAGAACTACAAGCGCTACATATGCGATGAGAACGAATGCGAAAACGGCGATATTGGTTAGATGTGCACACGCGCTCAAGCCGAGAATAACGGGTAGACTTCGATTTTTGCACCCTTGAAGCATTAAGAATAGTGCGGCGAATCCCGTGCTCGTATAAATGTCCATCATCGCCATTGACGCATAGTGGCTGGCACCTGAGAATAGACAAACAAAAGCGATAACCAAAGAGCGGCGTCCGCGATCCAGATAGCCGTGGAGCAAGGCAAAACTGTAAGCGCAAAACAACGCCTGAGCACCGATCGCCCCCAGTGGGCCGAAAAGCATCCCGGCGGGGCGCCACAAAAAGCGCATGATTATGCACGGCGCATCGCTCCACTCCTCAAAATTGAACGCAGTAGGAAGGTAACGACAGCTATCACCATGTATAATTGGCGCGCCATTCAAAAGCGCGGGATAAAAGAGCACTATCCACAACAATAATACTGTTACTAAACGCACCTTGATGACAGTCTGCGATGCCTGAAGTCGTGCTGCCCATTTAGTCCAAAACCAAGCGCACAAGAGCCAAAGTGCCGCGAAACGTATGCATTGCCAAAGCGCATTCTCCTTTGTGCCGTTTGGTGAGCGCGACGCAATATCTCGGACAGAAGCGGCAACCTTCTCCAATGCCTCGGGGGCTATCTCGACCCAGCGACGGTTAAGGTCGCTCGGGAGCTCAAACACAACAACACCGTCTCGAAATACCCCCCGATTCCCGTTCGGCAAACGCATAACACCCTTTACTTCTTCGCCCGCCCAAGACGCGATCCGACGACCGTGATATATAAACGTTATGGATTGGAATGAGCATGACGACGCGAAATCGTCGAACGCTATCTGAAGCCCCTTGATAGGAAATTCCCGGGCAACAACGGGCAAGAAGAAGCGCCGTCCGTGCGCACCATCTCTTTCCGCACGACTCCAGCCTTGCCCGGTGTGATACAAATACTGAACAGCTTGACCACTGCCTTCAAGGCTCACCTCGACAGCATCCCATTGCGCCGCATGCCAGATCACCGAGAGACATGCAGCCAGCACTAAAGCCCATATAAGTGTGGCATGGCGCGCTTGCCCTCGGGAGAAGGCAGATAAATTTTTGTCGAACAGTGAAGCCATCCGTTCAATAACGGTTTTCATAGGATTTCCCCGATGTTGGCAACATCTCGCCCGTGCCCCATCAATCCTCTTTTGCCGCTTCCAATGATTCTTGGTAATCGCAGTAACGCTATACCAGAGATTGGTTGTATTCGATCACTGCCGTCCGGTTATAAGTTGAATAGTTCCAATTGGTTACTGATGCACTCATCGTCAATCGCACATTTCTGTTCAGAAAACACTTGAAAAATGGGCCTTTTCTCGAACAGGGTCAGACTCAAAATCTGTAGAATGG
>JBHELB010000017.1:0-63813 GCA_041859045.1 Candidatus Hydrogenedentales bacterium
GCCATTCTACAGATTTTGAGTCTGACCCTGTTCGAGAAAAGGCCCATTTTTCAAGTGTTTTCTGAACAGAAATGTGCGATTGACGATGAGTGCATCAGTAACCAATTGGAACTATTCAACTTATAACCGGACGGCAGTGAAGCGGAATAATGGAGGACGAGTTGTGAACCCAAAACGGATACAATAATTTCTTGCCTTAAACACCGTAAAACGCAAAATTCGCGTATTTTGGGGGTCTGCAAGAGGAAAGGGTCTTGCATCTTCCGAGGCAGAGAAAAAGACAAGGAGCAGTACCTATACGCTGAAAATGGCGGGCGAGCCGCGAGCGTCCGTCTCAGGCGTAGCGAGAAGTTGTAAACGTTAGTCTGTTTGGATGTTGCAATAAAAGGGGGCGCTATGTTTAGGAACATGACGATTGGAAAGAAGATAGCCCTTGGTTTCGCCGTCGTGTTGGGCTTTCTTAGCTTTATTGCGTTGTGCGCAACGCTGGGGATCGGGAACATCGTCGGCAATGCCGAGCAAGTCATCGAGGGAAACAAGTTAAGGGCGGAGATCGTTCAGCGGGAGATCGACCACCTCAACTGGGCAAACAATGTCAATGCTTTTTTGACGGATCCCGCAGTCACCAAACTGGAGGTCCAGACCGATCCCACCAAGTGCAAGTTCGGGGAATGGTACCACGGCGAGGGGCGGCAACATGCGGAGGCTCTAGTGCCCGCACTCGCGCCTATTTTTCAGGAGATTGAAGAACCGCACCGGAAATTGCATGAATCGGCCGTCGCCATTGGCCGGGAGTTCCGCCGAGAGCACGTGGGGTTGCGCCAGACCTTGGCCCTGCGTCTGGCCGACCATCAAGGCTGGGTAAGTGAACTGTCCCGAGCGCTGGAACGCGAAATGAGCGGTCCGGAAAGGTATAGGACCAAGGCACAAGATGCCGTCCATCAGGCGCTCTCCATAATCACCGCCTATGAGAAGGATGCTTCTTTGGGGGATGTCAACGCCCGAATGGCTCGAGCAGAGCAGACTGTTCGTGCGATGCGGGGCGGCGCCGACGACTCGGCGGCGCTTTTCGTGACTGACCTCAAGAATGTAGCGCTGGCCGATGCCGCGCATCCGGAATTCGAAGGCAAAGATATGACGGCCCAGACGGATTCTTCTGGGAAAGCGGTTTTCCAGGAGTTTTCGAACATCTGTCGGGAACGCAAAGAGGGCTATGTCGCGTACGCCAATGCGTCTGCAGACGGGCATTCCGTGCCGATGTTCGCCTATGTCAAGCTATTTGAGCCTTGGGGATGGGTCGTGGGGTGCAACGTCGCGCTCGACGCGAACGATCCGGCGGTTCTGGCCCGCATGCAAGACATCGCCGCGAACAAGCCGTTTGCCATGACGCTTCAGACGGACCCGACGCTGTGCGGTTTCGGGAAATTCTTGGATGATCCCAAGACAAAGGAAATCGAAGCCACGTTCCCGCCTTTTAAAGAAGCGATGGATGCCGCGCGGCCGCCGCATGAGCGCCTCCACCATCTGGCCACTGAAATCTGCGACCTGGTAACGAAGGGAGAAGGCCCCAAAGCGACGGAAGTCGCACATACCGAAGTCCCGGCGGCGCTTGCCGAAATCAGCAAGCACTTTCAGGAAGCCATCGACGCGGAGACCGCCGTCAAGAACAAGGCCGCTGAAGCCACCAAAATCTATGCGGAACAGACACAGCCAAGCCTGAAAAAGATCCAGGAGCTGCTCCAGCAAGTGCGCACCACGACGGAAGAAAACGTCATGACCGACGAGCAGATGCTGCGGCAGGCGAACGTTACGCGTCTTTTGGTCATCTCGTTCAGTTTGGTTGCCGCGCTGATCAGTGTGTTGCTGGCCTTCGTGATTTCCAGGGGTATCACATCGGTCTTGGCCAGAGTCATTGCCGGTTTGAGCGAAAGCGCCGCCCAGGTGACCGCGGCCTCGTCCCAAGTGGCGCAATCCAGCCAGTCCATGGCGGAAGGCGCAAGCGAGCAAGCCTCGAGCCTGGAGGAAACGAGCGCTTCGCTTGAAGAAATGGCCTCGATGACCAAACAAAACGCGGACAGCGCCAGCAAAGCCAATTCCATGGCCGGCGAAGCTCGCGAGGCGGCCAATCGAGGAAGTCAGTCCATGCAGCGCATGTCGGAAGCGATTCAACAGATAAAGATGTCTTCCGATCAGACCGCGAAAATACTGAAGACCATCGATGAGATTGCGTTCCAAACCAACTTGCTCGCCCTGAACGCGGCCGTTGAGGCGGCGCGCGCCGGGGAGGCAGGCAAGGGGTTTGCCGTGGTGGCCGAGGAAGTGCGCAATCTTGCACAACGCAGTGCAGAGGCAGCGAAGAGCACCGCGTTACTCATCGAGGAGGCGCAGCGCAACTCTGACAATGGGGTTGCGGTATCGAGCGAAGTGGCCACGATTCTCGGTCAAATCTACGAGAAAGCCGAAAAAGTCTCTCAGCTAGTAAGTGAGGTCTCGGCGGCGACACTTGAGCAGTCGCAAGGGATCGACCAGGTGAATATGGCGGTTTCCCAGATGGACAGGGTAACCCAAGCGAATGCGGCAAGCTCCGAAGAAGCCGCGTCGGCCAGCGAAGAACTCTCCGCGCAGGCCGGAGAACTCAACAGTATGGTCGGGGAACTGCTCACTATGGTTGGCGGCAACGGCAACCACGGCGGGCGCTCTGGCGGGGGGCGACCTCCAAAAGCGCTTGCGCTCGCTTCTGCAAAAACGGCCGCGCGCGCGCAGCTACCCGCCAGTTCGTCGCGTCAGATGACGCGGGCGTCTGACAGTCCACGTGAGTCGAAGAGGATACTTAAGCCGGAGGAAGTCATTCCGCTTGAAGATGAGGATCTCCGGGACTTCTAGAGCACTTTGGGTTTTTATGTCTGCGGTCGCCGGCATTTCTTGACCACTTGGGGCAAGCTGAGCCATCGTGGTGAGGTAGGGCACCGGGAGCGATTTGGTGTTGTGATGTGGCAACCGTCACAAAGGCCGAATCGTTCCCGATGCCCTATTCTATTGGACGAGAACCGGCCGCTCCCCCGCGCGAGATCGCCACGGCTCGATAGACCGCGTTCCAGCGTTGGCGCTTTTCGGGCGCGGCATCGAATTTTCCCTCGCGGGTGAGTTCTGGTATACTTTCTCGGCTTCGGACGGCTTTGGCGCCGTTTGTATCGTTAATCGTCCCGCGCCCGGCGAAATCGCGCCGGGCGTATTTCCGTGCCCAGGAAACTGCGCATAGGAACGAAGGAGCTATGGAAAAAATCCATGTGACCCGGGAAGGGTTGGAAAAACTGAAGGCGGAGTTGGCGCATTGTCGCGACCAGAGTTCCAAAATTGCGGCGACCATCGAGCACGCGCGCAGCTTCGGGGATCTGCGAGAGAACGCGGAGTACCACGCGGGCAAAGAAGCGCAAGCGATGAACAGTGCGCGCATTCGCGACCTGGAAGACAAGATCGCCCGCGCGGTGATCTTGGACGACACGAATATTGATGCAAGCAAGGCGTATGTGGGCGCGACGGTTCAGGTGTTGAACAAAAAGACGGGCAAGGCGGTAACGTATGTGCTGGTGAGCCCGGTCGAGGCGGATATGGCCCGTGGCAAGATTTCGGTGCGTTCGCCCGTCGGCGCGGCGTTGCTGGGCAAGTCGGTGGGCGAGACGGCGGTAGCCAAGGTTCCCGCGGGCGAGATTGAGCTTGAGGTCTTAGAAATTTCCCGGTAACACCTGCCTGGGTGGCGGCGTGGATACCTGGATACTGGATAACAGTGGGGAGTACGATGCCGAAGCGGACGGACATCAAGAAGATCATGTTGATTGGGTCGGGACCGATCGTGATCGGGCAGGCCTGCGAGTTCGACTATTCGGGAACGCAGGCGTGCAAGGCGCTGCGCGAGGAAGGCTATGAGGTCATCCTGGCGAACAGTAATCCGGCGACGATCATGACCGACCCGGAGATGGCCGACCGCACGTATATCGAGCCGCTCACGGTCGATACGCTTGAACAGATCATCGCGCGCGAACGCCCGGACGCGTTGTTACCGACGGTCGGCGGGCAAACGGGCCTGAACCTGGCGGTGGACCTGGCGGAAGCCGGCATTCTCGACAAGTACGGCGTCGAACTCATCGGCGCGAAGCTTCCGGCGATCAAGAAAGCTGAAGATCGCGGGCTGTTCAAGGACGCGATGATCCGCTGCGGCCTCGAAGTGCCCAAGAGCCTGGTCGTGCATTCGCTGGAGGAAGCCAAGGCCTTCGGCGCTGAGTTGAACTACCGTGCAATCATCCGTCCTGCATTCACGCTAGGCGGTTCGGGCGCGGGCGTGTCGTTCAACCGCGAGGAGTACGACGTCGCCGTGCAGAAGGGGCTCGACGCGAGTCCCGTGACCGAAGTGCTTATCGAGGAGTCCGTGCTCGGGTGGAAAGAGTACGAACTCGAGGTGATGCGCGACATGAACGACAATGTCGTGATCATTTGCTCGATCGAGAACTTCGATCCGATGGGCGTGCACACGGGCGACAGCATCACGGTGGCCCCGGCGCAAACGCTTACGGACAAAGAGTATCAGGTGCTGCGCGATGCCTCGATCGCGTGTATTCGCGAGATCGGCGTCGATACCGGTGGGTCGAATATTCAGTTCGCGGTAAACCCCGCCGATGGCCGGGTCGCCGTGATCGAGATGAACCCGCGCGTTTCGCGCAGTTCGGCGCTGGCCTCGAAAGCCACGGGCTTCCCCATCGCCAAAATCGCCGCGAAACTGGCCGTGGGCTACAGCCTCAATGAGATTCCCAACGACATTACGCGCGAGACGCCGGCCTCGTTCGAGCCGACCATCGATTATGTCGTGACTAAGGTGCCTCGGTGGGCCTTTGAGAAGTTCCCGGGGTCGGCAGACAACCTGACGGTGCAGATGAAGAGCGTGGGCGAGGTCATGAGCATCGGCCGCACGTTCAAGGAATCGCTGCAAAAGGCGATGCGCTCGCTCGAAACCGGCCGCTTTGGACTTGGGGCGGACGGCAAAGATGAGTCGTTCACGGGCGATCCGAATTCGAAGGAGGAGCGCGACGCGCTGCTGAAAGCGGTGCGCACGGCCACGCCGGATCGTATCCTGCAAATTGCGCGCGCACTGCGTGCAGGCGCGACGGTTGATGAATTGCACAGCGCGACGGCGATTGACCCGTGGTTCCTGCGGAATCTCAAGGAAATTGTGGACGAGGAGCAGGCGCTGCGTTCCGCGCCACGCGACAACGCCGCGACGTTGCGGCGCGCGAAGGAGTTTGGCTTCTCGGATCGCCAACTTGGCTACCTCTGGGGCATGGACCCGCTCGAAGTGCGCGAGTTGCGGCGCAAGCATGGCGTCTATCCTGTCTATAAGCTGGTGGACACCTGTGCGGCGGAGTTCGAGGCGTATACGCCCTATTACTACTCGACGTATCAGGACGAAGATGAAGTACGCACGTCGAATAAGCCGAAAATCATGATCCTGGGCGGCGGCCCGAACCGCATCGGCCAGGGAATCGAATTCGATTACTGCTGCGTGCATGCGGCGTTCGCGCTGAAAGAGGACGGGTTCGAGACGATTATGGTCAATTCGAATCCGGAAACGGTCTCTACGGACTACGACACGTCCGACCGCCTCTACTTCGAGCCGGTGACCTATGAGGACGTGCTTCATATTTGTGAGCGCGAGAAGCCCACGGGTGTAATTGTGCAGTTTGGCGGGCAAACGCCGCTGAATCTTGCGCAAGCGCTGTGGAAGGCGGGCGTACCCATCATCGGCACTTCACCCGCCAGCATTGCGCGCGCGGAAGATCGCAAGGAATTCCGCGAGCTGGTCGAGAAGTTGAACCTGCTTCAGCCCGCGAACGATACGGCGACCTCGGTCGAAGAGGCGCGGGTGGTGGCCAATCGTATTGGTTATCCCGTCGTGGTGCGACCTTCGTTTGTGCTGGGCGGCCGCGCGATGGAGATCGTGTATAACCAGGAAATGCTCGACCGCTACATGACGCGCGCGGTCAAGGCGTCGCCTGAGCATCCGATCCTCATCGACAAGTTCATCGAAGGCGCAACAGAGATCGACGTGGATGCGCTGTGCGACGGCACGGATGTGGTCGTGGCGGGCATCATGCAGCATATCGAGGAGGCCGGCGTGCACAGCGGCGACAGCGCGTGCATCCTGCCGCCGTACGACCTGAGCGTGTCGTTGATCGAACGGCTCAAGGAACAGACCCGTGCGCTGGCGCGCGAATTGAACGTCATCGGCTTGATGAATATTCAGTACGCCGTGCAGGACGATGTCATCTACCTGCTCGAAGTGAATCCCCGTGCATCGCGTACGGTCCCGTTTGTCAGTAAGGCGACGGGATTGCCCCTGGCGAAGATCGCGGCGCGGGTGATGGCGGGCAAGAAATTGCGCGACCTTGGCGTAACGGAGGACCCGTGGCCCTCGCACGTATCGGCCAAGGAAGTGGTGTTGCCGTTTATCAAGTTCCCGGGCGTCGATATCCTGCTTGGGCCGGAGATGCGCAGCACGGGCGAGGTCATGGGCATCGACCGCAACATGGGCATGGCGTTTGCCAAGAGTCAGATCGCCGCGGGCAGCCGCGTGCCACTGGAAGGCACGGTGTTCCTGAGTTTGAACGACCGCGACAAGGACAACATGGATTCGTTGGGCAAGGACTTGGCGGGGTTGGGCTTCAAACTGATGGCGACGAAGGGCACCGCGGAAGCGTTGCGTGCGCAGGGACTCGACGTGGTTGAGGTCTACAAGGTCGGCGACGAACTGCGTCCGAACATCGTGGACCACATGATCAACGGCGAGGTGGATTGGATTATCAACACGCCGCGCGGCGTCGACTCAAAGGCGGACGAGCGGGCGATCCGTCGCACCGCGCTTGAGCGTGGCCTGCCGACGATGACAACCCTGGCGGCGGCCAAAGCGAGCGTCCTGGGCATTCGCGCAATGAAGGAAGGCAAGCCGCTGGTCCTGTCGCTGCAGGAATACCACGGGAAGTAAGCGCTAGCTAGAACGTCTTACGTTTTTATACCTGCGGTCTCCGACATTAGAGCATTTTCACCACGCCGCTTTGGCGGGCGCGCCGTAGGCATTCTCGGTGAAAATGCTCTAGAACTGCTCTTCGATGCAGGCGATCTGGATGCGCGGCTGCAACCCGAGATCGAGTCGAATCGGCTCGAGCAGCGGTCCGGCCGGGGCGTGCGTGAGTTGGACGATGGGACGATCGAGGAATTCGTCTTCGAGCGTTTCAACCACTCCGCGGTAGTCTTCGTAGGGCGCATCAAGCACGCGCACGGCAAATCCCACCGGATAGGGCGGCAGCACTTTCAAAAAGGCGCTGGCCACTTCGCGGTTGAACGCGGTCCCCATCCCCTCGCGTAGACGGGCCACCGCCATGTCCGAAAGCGCCGGGGTTCCTTGAAGAGGATGCAACAAGCGGTCGTAGGCATTGGCCAACGCCGCGATCTCGCCGAGCAGCGTCGGAACAGGACGTGTCCCGGCGCGTTGACGTTCGAGCGTATTGCTGCCGACAAGTCCACGGGGCACGCCTTGGCCGTCCTGTCGTTCGTGATGTTCGAGGGCAACGGTGGGGGCCAAAATGTCGGGGTCGTCGCAATTGCGCAAGAGTTCGAAACCGAGCACGGTGTGCTCCTGAAGCCGGCGCGTCTCATCCGCTTGCTCCGAAACGAACAACGTGCCTACGTCATGCAATAACGTCCCTGCGGCGAGTTGCCGCATACGCAGCGGCGGCAGATCGAGCGTCTTTCCCAGCACAAGCGCGGCAAAACATACGTCGATCGCGTGGTCATGCGCGGCCCACTCCGCGTCGCGCGGCTCGGGCACGCCCGTCAGGCGCGTATAGACGGCCGCATCGAGCGACAGTGCCTCCGCCGCATCACGCACAGCCCCAACAATACCGGCCTGCGCGGTAATCTCACGCATTGCCTGCGAACGGCAGATGCGGACCTTGTCCTGGATGGGCGCCTCGCGCAGTCCCCGGGCGAGACTGCTCACCTGCTCGAACACGCCCTGAAGCGCGGCGCGCGCACGCGTGCGCAAGGCTCCGGGAAGGCCCGCGCCTTCGAGAACCACGCCCGGAAGGCCGTCGTCGGCCTTCGCATAGAGAGAGCGGCAGCCACGCTCGCGAACGCGGTCGATTAGCGCATGGGTTAAGACCACGCCCCCCTTCAGCAGGGGTTGGCCCAGCGCATCAAATACGGTGCGCCCGACCACAAGACCTGGCGTGGCCTCGGCAATCGAAATCAACCGCATACCGTCCTCCTCGATGGCGGAATCGTAATGAACAGGCGGGAACGAGTCAATGAGGGAAGAAAAAACGGGGAGAAGTCGCTCTTTCGAGAGACTTCTCCCCGGAGTGAACAATTACCAGCGGATAACGGAAGCGCCCCAGGTAAGCCCCGCACCAAATGCGGCAACGACCACGAGGTCGCCTTTCTTAATGCGGCCTTGCGCGCAGGCTTGGTCGAGCGCGATGGGGATCGACGCCGCGGTGGTATTGGCCACGTCGTCGATGTTAATGAACACCTTTTCCTCGGGCAGACCGAGGCGATCGGCAGCGGATTTGATGATACGGATGTTGGCTTGGTGCAACACGAAGAGGTTCACATCGCCGATGGCGACATTCGCCCGCTCGCAAGCTGCCTGAATCGCGATGCCGAACGTAGCCACGGCGCGCCGGAAAAGGTCTTGCCCGCGCATGTCGATGTCGCACAGTTCCGTGCCTAACACTTCTTGCGTGATTGGCGTGACCGAGCCGCCCGCGCGCAGGATAAGCACGTCGCCCTGCGAGCCGTCCGCGCCGAGATACGTCGAAAGCACGCCCGTATCGCCTTCGCGAGCCTGCAGCACGACCGCACCGGCGCCGTCGCCGAACAACACCGCGGTGTCGCGCTTGGTCCAGTTCAATCGATTGGAGACGCGTTCGGCCCCGACGAGCAGAATCGTCTTGTACATGCCCGCGCGAATATAGGCGTCGGCCGTGGTCAGGCCGTAGACAAACCCGGAGCAGGCGGCATTCAGATCCAGCGCGGCGGCATTAACCGCGCCGATCTTATTCTGAATCATGCAGGCCGTGTTGGGAAATAGGTAGTCGCCCATCGTCGTGCAGCAGAGCAGCAATTCGACGTCGGCGGGCGTCAACCCCGCGGACTCCAGCGCGCGCTGGCACGCGGGAACGCCCATGTGCGAAGCGCCTTCGCCGGGCTTGGCGATGTGGCGTCGGGCAATACCGGTCCGCTGACGGATCCACTCGTCCGAGGTATCCATCATTTTCTCGAGGTCGAAATTGGTGACCACGTCCTCGGGCAAGTTGTGCCCCGTGCCGATAATCTGCGAACGAATCATGGGAACCCGGTCTCCTGATTGGTTTGTAGGACTTAGTTGCGGCATTTTTGCGCCTGCGCCGCCGTCCGGACAGAGCCGGTAGGGTATCAAACGACCGTCCTCAACTCAAACGCAGGGCGCACGCGAAGCGCGTCCTACTCCTCGCCGGTGTATTCCTTCAGTTTGTTTCGGAGCGTGCGCACGCTGATATCGAGGACCTCGGCGGCGCGGGTACGGTTGCCGCTGCACCATTCGAGCGTACGCAGAATCAGCGTCTTCTCCATCTCGGCGACGGAGATCCCCAGTGGCACGGCGACTTGGCTGGGGTCTTGTCCCGCCGCGGATGGGCGCGCAAACTGAAAAGCGTCGGCGGTAAGTATGGGCTCTGTGGACAACACAACCGCGCGTTCGACGGCGTTTTGGAGTTCGCGAATGTTGCCGGGCCAATGGTAATCCATGAAGAGGCGACGAGCATCGTCCGAAAAGCTGGTCACGTCACGCGCGTTTTCGACCGCAAATCGTTTCAAGAAGTGGTCCATTAGCGCAGGAATATCGCCGCGCCGTTGCCGCAGCGGCGGCAGATGGAGCGGAATGACGTTGAGGCGAAAGAAAAGGTCTTCGCGAAACGTGCCGTCCGCGACGGCCTTATCGAGGTCGCGGTTGGACGTGGCGATGATGCGCGTATCGACGCGGATGGGTTTTGAACCGCCGACGCGCTCGAATTCGCGCTCCTGCAACGCGCGCAGGAGTTTGGGCTGAAGGTCCGGGCTAATCTCGCTCACCTCGTCGAGCAGCAGGGTCCCGTTGTCGGCAAGTTCGAAGCGGCCGATTTTGCGATCGTGCGCGCCGGTGAAGGAGCCTTTCTCGTGGCCGAAAAGCTCGCTTTCCAGCAGCCCCGCGGACAGCGCCGCGCAATTCACCTTGATGAACGGCTGGCTTGCGCGGGGGCTGGAGTGATGAATCGCGCGCGCGACGAGTTCTTTTCCCGTGCCGCTTTCGCCGCGAATAAGCACGGTGGCGCGGCTTGCGGCGACTTTCTTGATCTGTTCGTAGACCTCGCGAATGGCGGGGCTCTCCCCCACCATCGCGCCGAAACCGGCGGCGTGATCGAGTTCTTGGCGCAGGTAACGGTTCTCGCGCGCAAGCCGCTCGCGCTCGATCGCCCGCGCAACCGCGACTTCGACGGCCTCAGGCGTGAACGGCTTCATAAGGTAGTCGTCCGCGCCTTCCTTGAGCGCGGCGACGGCGGTCTCGACGGTGGCGTACGCGGTCATCACGATGCAACGCACGCTCGGGGCTTCCGCGCGCAGCCAGCGCAACACTTCAAGCCCGTCCATAGGGGTCATTTTGAGATCGGTCACGACAACGTCGAACGATTGCTTATGAAACAGCGCGACGCCGTCGCGTCCGCTTGAAACGGCGGTCACGTCGTGCCCCGCGCGCACGAGTACTTCCTCGACATAGTCGCGCATGAGAGCTTCGTCGTCGATCACCAAAATACGTGCTGGACTCATAAATTCCTCCGAGGCAAAAGCACGGTAAATGTCGTTCCTTGTCCAAGCGCACTTTGAACTTGGACCGCGCCGCCGTGTCCCTCAATGATTTTCGCGGCGACGGCGAGACCAAGGCCTGTACCTTGTTCCTTAGTGGTAAAGAAAGGAGAAAAGACTTTCGCGGTCTGCTCGGCGGGCATGCCACAGCCGGTATCGTGGATGTCGATGCGCACATCGCGCTCGCTATTCTGCGCGACAACGCGAACGGTTCCCTCGCCTTCGATACTCTGCGCGGCGTTGATCAAGATATTTAGAAACACCTGGCGCAGACGCGCGGTATCGCCTTCGATCTCGAGGTCGGGCGGCACGTCGAGCACGACGTGGATTCGGTCGGTCTTGATTGCCGCATAGCCCAGGACCTCGTCGAACAGGCGCGCGAGGTTCACCGTGTCGAGCGCGAGCTGGAGCGGGCGCGTGTATTCGAGCAGTTCATTGACGACCCCTTCGAGCTGCCGCGCCCCCGCCAGAATGCGCGTGACGTGACGGGTGCGAGGATCGTCCGCGCCCAGATCGCGCGCGAGCAGTTCCGCAAACCCCATCAGCCCCCCCAGCGGATTGCGGATCTCGTGGGCAACCGTCGCGGCCATCTCGCCGAGCGCGGCCAGGCGTTCTTTCTGGCGTACCTGCGCGCGCAATTCTTCGAGTTCGCTGAGGTCATGGAAGACCTTGACCGCGCCGATGCGCTGTCCATCGCGACCGGTCATGGGGGAATCGCGCTCGTTCACCGGCACGGCACGTCCATCGCGGGCGCGCAGTTCCATCACGGCACGTGCCGGAGGGGTGGCAAAGGAACGGCCAAAGACCGCCTCGAAGGACTGGCCGATGACCTCTTCAGGGGCATAGCCGAGGACGGCCGAGGCGGCACGATTGAACGCCGTGACGATGCCCCGGGGGTCGACGGCGATCACGCCGTCGGACATGCTCTCGAGCAAGGAGTTCAGGTAATCCAGCGCAAACTCGAGCTGCCGGTTTTTGTCGGCCAACTCGGTGTCCAGCGCGTTCAGACGGGCTTCGAGCAGGCGATACGACTCCTCGAGGGTCTGCGTGGTTTTGGTGAAGGCCTCGAAGGCCTGGGCCAGTGCCCGCATGTCGTCGGGATTTGTCGTCATGCTTTGCGATCGAGAAAGTTTGAACTTTCGGTTTGGCCGGCCCGGTAATGCCGCAGGGTTTCCTGCCCACGTTGAAGTTCGGCGCTGGATTCGCGCAGCAGCGCCATTCGTTCCTGCACGAGCGTGTCCGCGCGATCGAGCGCCGCGCCGACTTCTTGCGCCAGCGCATCGGCGCGCTGTGCGAGAACATGCATCTCGGCGCGCTCTTCCTCGCTCAGTCGTGCATCGCCCATCCAATCGCGGCGGAGTAAGCGAAACTCCTCTTCGAGAATGCGCGTTCCGCTGGCGCGAACGCGTTGGCGCTCATCGAGGGTCTCGAGGTCGACCGTGTCAAGCTGGCTCTCGAATGTTGCGAGTTCGGCGCGAAGCTCTTCGAACCACGTGATTTGCCGTTCGAAGTGATCGCGAATGCGTGCAACCAACTCGGGATTGCTCATGGCGTCACCTCTGTTCCTGCGGCGGGCGCTGACTCCGCCTCAGGCGCTTGGGTCTCGGGCGGCATCAGATCTTCCATAGGCACACGCGCGGCGGCGCGGGCTAGATAGGGATCCAGCCGCCGGGTCAACTGAATGTAGTCCGCTTTCCCGCGGGCATCCTGGGCCCAGGGCGAATCGGAGTCGGCAATCACCTCAAGCCGGGTAAGGGCTTCCTCATCGTCCTTCATATTGAGCAACGAACTCGCCCACTGGAACTCGGCCCATTGCTGGTCCGCCGGAGAACCGCCCGGCGCACGGGCGACAAGCTCGTACGCTTCGCGGGCGCCTCGGTAATCTTGCTTGCGGAACAGGTAGTCCGCGTAGGTAATCCCGAGTTTCTTGAACTTCGGATACTCTCCTGGCCGTCCACGCGCCAAGGTCTCCATGTCCGCGACCAGTCCCCGGCTCTTGGCGGTCTCGTCGCGCGTCAGGTACGCTTCGAGGAGGGTCTGGGTGTCTTCCGCGACACGGTGCTCAGGATAGGAGGTGTATGCGCGTTCCATCGTTTCGATGGCGCGCGCGGGCTCAACGCGGAACAATGCCTTGCCATAGGCCATCAGAAACGCATAGGCCGTGGGCGATGTCAGTTTGGCGACGTCAAGTTGTCCCGCGGTGGAGAGCGCTTCGTCGGCGAACCCGGCGTTCAACATTGCGGTCACCGCCGCGGCTTGAGCCTCCGGCTCGGACGCCAGAGGCAGCGCCTCGGCGTACACCCGCGCCGCCCGACGCGGAAGCCCCGCGTCGGCGTAGATCCGGCCTAGATTCATCAGCACGCCAAGGTGTGCGGACGAGCCCTTGGTGATTCGGGCCATTTCCTCAAGGCGCTCAATGGCGCGGCCCGTGCGATTCTGCTGCAAATCGAGCTGCGCGAGTTCCATGCGCGCCTGGAAGGCCTCGGGGGCTTTGGGGTGAGACTGCGCGAGCTGCTCGAAGGTTTGGCGCGCGTCATCGAACGCTTTGCCTTCGACGAAATTACGCCCGGCTTCAAGCAACAGCGCCGGGTCATGCAGGCCGATCTCGTAGGCGGAAGCGAGGGCCTGCGCCGCGCCGCGGCGGTCGCCGGTCAGCGCCAGTAAATGGCCGTATTTCTGTTGCACGGACGCGTTTGAGGGATATCGCTTGATGGCCTGTTCCGCGATGGTCAACGCCTGATTGAGTTTGCTCTGATCTTCGAACGCCTGCGCCAGTTCGATGTGAGCGTTTGCGGTGTATTCATTCTCAGGGAAGAACTCCAGGAGATCGTGCAGAATGCGTTCCGCGTCCGCGGGGCGTCCTGCTGCGCGGTAGGCCCGTGCGAGATAGTAATACACCGCCTCGTTGCCCTGGGTGGTCGTCGCCGACTGAAGCCGGGCCTCCAGCAGACGAATCGCCTCGGCGGCGTTTCCTTCGTCGAATGCGATACGGCCGAGCCGGGCGTAGGCCTCTGAACCGAGCCGGGTATTGGCGTGCCGCTCGATGAGGTCTTCAAGCCAGGGGCGGGCCTTGCCCGGTTCACGCTCCTCGATATACGCGTCGGCGACCAGCAGTTCCGCCTCCGGTCCGCGAGGCGACGCCGGATAGCCCTGGAGCAACTCGGCCAGCAGGTCCAGCGCATCCCCGGGGTGACGTGTTTGGAGCGACAGGCGCGCGGCTTGGAACAGCGCCTCGTCAATCCCCGCGTACTGGGGATACCGAGCGCGCAGCCAGGTGTAACAACGGCGGGCTTCGTAAGGGAATTCGGCGCGGTTATATAAATCCGCCGCCCACATCAGCAGTTCCGGCGCGCGGGGATGATCCGGGTTGTCGGTTAAGAATCGAAGTATTTCGGCATGAGTAGGAAGTGCCTCGGGTCCCTTCAACTTCTCGGGCATGGAGCGATAGCGCGCCTCGATACGCAACAACTCGGCCTCTGCCCGATTGGCGGCCCTGGGATTCCCCTGCAACGCGCGGTCCATCACCTCGATGGCATGGGCGTACTGCCCCGCGCTCATCGCCTGCTCGGCTTCATGCGAGGCATCCACCAACGACACAGGAGTCGCCGTGGAAAGCGTTTCGGGCCCCGGCAAGCGCTGGGGATGCGTATAGAGGTACGTGAACGTTGCGAGAGTCACGAAAACGCCTGCGGCGACGCTCGTGATGTACTTGAGTATATTGCGCGGCAGAACGATGTGACGGCGGGGACGCTTCGGGCGCGGCGGTTTGCGCTCCACCGGCGTAGGACTCGACGCCAACTCCACCGGCGGCATGGGCGCAGACGCAACGGGAACCGCCATCGCGGGCTCGATTGCCTCTGGAATCTCGCCCTTGCTTTCGCTTTCGGCAAGCAACGAGTCGAGCATGTCCTGCGACAGTAGAGGCTCCGACTCCGCGTCAGGGGACAGCGCCGAAGTCATCGGGGCCACAGCGAGAGAAGGGGCCGCCTCGGTCTCCACATCGGAGCCGTCCAATGACGAAATGAGCGCGTCGATCTCGCTCTGCCCCACCGACTCGGGAAGCGCGGCTTCGACGGCGGGAGACTCTCCCAGCACCGTGTCCATGTCGGCCCCCGGCACGGGCGTCTCGCCAGGGACGATCAGCGCATCGGGATCGCTCTCGACGAGGGGACGATCCTGATCTTCGCCCCCCAGAAGCTCGTCGATCTCCGTTTCATCGAGCGCTTTGACGATGTCCGGCTCTATCGGCGCGGGCACATCGTCGAGGGCGCTCACTTCCGGAATGCGTGGCGGCGGGATATACGACGCTACTTTCTCGCTGTCCGCTTCGGCGGCGGCTTCGATGAACGCGTCGAGTTCAGCTTGGTCGAGATACGGGGAAGCGCCCTCCCAGTCGTCGGAATCTCCCGCTCCGGAGGGTGAGGCTGGTCTATCTTTGTCTGCTTCGGGCGACACGATGCTGCTGTACAGTGCTTTCCCCGCAACACCTGCGGGATCTGCCCAGTTTGAGGACGCGCGCAACTCGCGGCGCTCCCCCTGAGGCGCAGTGTACCATGTCTAGAGGGCACGCACAACGCGCGAAAGACATGTCCGCCCTTGCGGATTACAGATCGAGTGCGCTCTTCTGACCGGGACGTTCGCCCATCGACGAGACGTCCGGCAACTTGTCCTCATAGAACTCGACACCATGCTCCGCGTAAAGCTGATCCATCACGCGAGGCAGTAGGAGGTCGGGGAGCAGTTCGCTGCGGGCTTCTTCGATCGTTTTTTGGCGAGGAGGACGATTCTCAAGCACCACGCCCGCGACCACGAGGTCCGGCATATTCACCGACGCCCCCCGGTCCGCCGCGATGTTGCGCGAAGCGGGGATAACGGCGGGACCGAGCAATGAGCCGGGCTGCGCGCCAGAGGCCTCGCGCCAGAAAGGAGCGTAGGCGGTAAGCGACGGATTGTTCTCCATTTCGAACTCGCGCAATACCGCCACGCGGCGGGCGAGGTAATCGGGCGCGACGCCCTCCAACGACTCACCCGCGTCCAGTCTGCGACGGACTTCGGCGGCAAACGAGCGGGCCTCAGGCAGATTCAAGGGGAAACACAATGCACGGAAAACGATGGCCTCGCGCGTGCGCAGTTCGTCCTTGCGCAGTTCATAGATTTCGGCAAGTTCCTGATCGTTGGCCGTAAGGGTTCCGTTCTTGACGCCTTCGTTCAGCAGATAGCCGATCGCGGCATCGCCGAGCATCTTCTGATAGGTCTCATCGATCGCCGCCTCTTTAGCGGCCTCCATTTCCTTCACCTGCTGCTCGGTCATGTTGAAGTCGGCGGGATTCCCGATGGTTACGGCCATTTCCGGGTGTAGCGAATAGAACCGCCGCTCCGCCAGTTCTCGCGGCACGTCGATCTTGCCTTCGCTCTTGAGGGTAATCCCCAAAGACGGCTTTATCCGCTGATCGATCATCATTCGCAGGGCGCGGACAAGATCCCCGTGCGTCGCGATGGTCGGGCGTTCTTCGTTGGGCAATTCCCGAAGGAACTGGGCGAGATCGCCGCGAGTGATGAACGCGCCGTCGATCTTGGCGACTTTGATGAGCTGTGGATCGGCGATGGCGCCGCAGCCCGCCGCAACCAGCACAAACAGGATCGCGATGCCAGGAAACATCCAACGGCAGGCAGACTTGGATAGCGACGACACGACAAAAACCTCCGGCGAGTTGCTCTATATTTTCTTCGTTTCCGAACAGATTCGGTGTCCGTCAGTCTAGCATTCCGCCGCCGCAGCCCGCTACCCGCGCAAGGCCGGACTAGACGTTAAAGCGGAACAACAGGATATCGCCGTCCTGGACGATGTAGTCCTTGCCTTCGAGCCGCATCAACCCCAGTTCCTTGGCGCGTGCAGTCGAACCGGCTTTGATGAAATCGTCGTAGGCGATCACCTCGGCGCGGATGAAGCCGCGCTGGATGTCGCTATGAATCACGCCCGCGGATTCGACGGCTTTTGACCCCTTGCGTACCGTCCATGCGCGGACCTCGGGCTCGCCTGCGGTGAGAAAACTCATCAGCCCAAGCAAATCGTAGGCGGTTTGAAGAAAAAGCGTGCGCGATTCCTCGCCCAGGCCGAGTTCCTCGCGAAAGGAAGCGCGTTCCTCGGGCGGAAGTTGCGTCACTTCCATCTCCATAGCGCCGCAGAACTCGATATGCCGCAGGCCCAAGTCCGCCGCGGCGGCGCGCAAGCGGGCGGGATCGTCCTGACCGATGCCGTCTTCGCCGTAGTTGCCCACAAGCAACAGCGGCTTGAGCGACAAGAAACAGAACCCCGCGAGCGCGCGTTCTTCCTGGGCGTCAAAGCCGAGCGTACGCAAGGGTTTGCCCGCCTCAAGCTGCTCCTTGCAGCGCACAAGCAAGTCGAGCTCCTGGCCCTTCTTGTTTTCCTTGTGCAACCGCTCTAGGCGCTTTTCGACAACGATCAGGTCACACAGTTGCAGTTCTTCTTCGAGCGCGCGGGCGTCGCGGGCGGGATTGACATCCCCCAGGGGATGCAATACCTCTTCCGCTTCAAACGCGCGCACGACGTGAACCAACGCGTCGGTGTTCTTGAGCGTGGTAAGCGCGGCGCTGTCAAGCGCTTTGTCCTCGCCTGCGGCTTCGTTCGGCGCGATGTCGATGAACTGACACTCCGCATACGTGATTTTCTTTGGTTTGTAGATTTCCGACAGGCGATCGACGCGCTCGTCCGGTACTTTGATCACCGACAAGTTCGCGTCGCGACTGCCAAACGCGCCGACGGCCGCATGCGCCCCGGTCAGGGCGTTGAAAATAGTGGTCTTGCCCGAACGGGCAAAGCCGATGATGCCGGTCTTCATGGTCTTTCCTTCCTGAAACTCACGAACGTTCCGCCGGTTCTTCCACCTGCTCGAACGGCAATGGCGACATGTCTTCCGGCAACGAGATCAAATCGTCAAGCACTCTGGCCGCCACATTGGGGGAGGCCTTCATCACGCCTTGAAGCATCTTGAGCAAGAGACGCTGGGTGCGCGGGGCGGCATCGGCGAACTCGGGGTAACGGCTGAGGTGCGTGGCGTAAATATCGAAGGCGCGACGCTCGGCTTCCTCCGCGGCGGTGACGGGGCCGGCGTCATAGGGATAGAGCCCGGTGGCTTTCCACTGCTCGATGGTGTCGTGGTGGCGTTCCGCTTCGCGCAGGGTGAAGTGCTGGCGCAGGCGCAAGCGCGTCTCGTCAAGCAGTTGCTTGAGGTCCGGGCTCATATCTTGCACCGGCAGCAACCCCTCGCGCTCGAGCGCGCTGAGGTGTGCGGATTTCAGGTACGCCGTGTAGCTGAACCCCTGAAATACCGGCTTCAGCTTCGCCGGATGCAACGCGAATCCGTTTTCATCACAGTAAAACACGTTGCGCCGGCCGGGCTGGAGCCACTCGGTGATGGTCAATTCGGCCTGAACGCGCTCGCCGCTTTCCATAACTAGAACGCCGAGGTCGTAGGTCGTCGAGCGGTCCTCGGCGTTGGCGGGATCGAGCGGCACTCCGTCGTACACGATGCGCACATCGGGGTATTGACGCAGATACGGCGCGAAAAGATCGGTGATGTCCGCGTTGGCCTTGGTCCCGCGCAGCAATTCGATATTGGGGGCCATGCCGTCAATCTCCACCGTCAAACCGATGGGGGCGCTTCCCGCGGGCGCGGGATCCGTCAGTTCAAACTCGCCCAACGTTGCGGCACGACCAGAGATTTCGTAGCGATAACTGAGGGAATCGAGGCGGTAGACGGTTTTCCAGCTCACGCGCTGGCCGAGCGCGAATGCGCGGAACCGGCCCTTGCCGTATTTGCCGTGCAACATGCGGCGACGATTGGAGGTGGCCGATTCCTCGCGCTTCCACGAGCCGCCCAGGTTTCGAAACACCACCAAGGCGTGGTCGTAGAGGAGACCGTGGCCGTTATCGCGCACCCGGATGGATTCGAGTCCGCCCAAGGCGTTTTCGGCGAATTCGACGTGAACTTCCGTCGCTTCGGCGTCGAGCGCGTTCCAAATCAGCTCCGCCAACGCCGCCAGCGGCTTCGCCCGCGCGAGGAATTCCAAATGGTCGTTTCGTACCTGTACCGAAATCTTCATGCTCACTTCGTTCCCACCTGTTGACGCAGACCTGCAACGAAGCGGGAGTTTAGCATAATCCGCCCGCGACAGGCATCCCATGGTTGCCGCTGGGACGTGAACCGGCTATTCTTGAGCAATCGGCCGCTAACAGCCGCGAGGGGGAGGCGCGTGTGAACCGTGGTTTGCTATTGCTGCAAAGGGTCCTAGCCTTTCGGGAAGCGGGCCTTGTCGCCGTCATTGTGGTCCTGGCGCTGGTGATTTCCTTGCTTGGCGGCACGAATTCGGCGCGAGTGCGGGCGGGAATCGACGCCACCGGCCAGCCGGTTTTTGTGGACCGCACTCAGAATAAGTTCCTGAACGCCGACACGCTGCTCACGTTGATGAAAGAATCGAGTTTCATCGCAATCATGGCAATCGGGGCGACGATGGCCATCATTCTGGCGGGGATCGACCTCTCTGTCGGCAGCACCTACGCTCTATCGGCCGTGGCGGGAGCTCTCGTCTTCCACCATCTAGGAACGTACGAAGTTTTTTCGGGTACCGCGCATGCCGGCCTACCTTTCTGGCAGGTGGCAACGCTGGGGGTGGGGGCGTGCCTGGGCACAGGATTCCTATGTGGATTTCTCAACGGCGGCATGGTGACGCTGCTGCGCATGCATCCGTTCATTATCACGCTCGGCACCATGGCCATCTTCCGTGGCATCGCATTTGTGGTCACCAAGGGCCAGGCGGTAACCCCGTATCCACCGGAGTTGCAGGGCATTGTGCGCTGGGACATTGGCCCGCCGCTCAATATGGGCACAGGACTGTTTCCCGTGCCGCTGGGTATTTTGGCGGTGGTCGCCATCGCAGCGGAAATTTTCCTACGCAAGACCGTGGCTGGGCGGCATATTTACGCGACGGGCGGCAGCGCGGAGGCGGCGCGGTGTTCGGGCATTCGTACCGGGCGGGTGACGGTTGCGGTGTTCACTGTTGCGGGTGGTTTGGCCGGACTCTCTGCGCTGATTCTGCTTGGCTACTACGGCTCTGCGTCATCGGACACAGGCATGGGATACGAGCTCGACGTCATCGCTGCCGCAGTGGTGGGGGGAGCGAGCCTGAGTGGAGGCCGCGGGTCCGCGCTTGGGGCGGTGCTCGGGGCCGTGCTGATTAAGATGATCGATATGGGGATTGTTATCCTGGGCATTGATCAAAACTATTCGCGGATCATTATCGGCGCGGTGATTATTCTCGCCGTAGGACTGGATCAAGTGAACCAATGGTTGATGAAGAGCCGGGCGATCCCGGCAGTGCAACAGGGAGGGGCATAGCATGATGGGGAAATGGGCAATGGGGTTTGCGTGCATTTTGGGGCTTACCCTCTCTGGGTGTGGACAAAAAGCGGAGGTCCCGGCGGCGAACACCGCTTCCGACATTTCCGGGCCGCGCGCTATCCGCATCGCACTCATCGCAAAGAGCGAATCGAACCCCGTGTTTCAAGCCGCGCGCAAGGGCGCAATGGACGCAGCGGTAGAGCTTGGCCCGAAGTATAACGCGAAAGTGGAAGTGCTGTGGCAAACGCCGGTCGATGAGGACGCGCAGAAGCAGGCGGACCGCGTGGAACAGTTGGCGCAGCAAGGCGTCGACGGTATCGCGATCAGCGTGAGCGAAGCAGGCAAGGTGACTCCGGCGATTAAGTTCGCGGTGGAACAGCGTGGGGTGAAGGTCTTGTGCTTCGACTCCGACGCGCCGGGTTCGGGGCGGTTCGCGTACCACGGAGTCGACGATATCGACTGCGGCCGCCGGGTGATGCGCGAACTGGCGGAAGAAATGGGCGGCCAAGGTAAGGTGGCGATTCTCGCGGGAAATCAGACCGCGCCGAATCTTCAGAAACGCGTGCAGGGGGTACGGGAGGAAGCCGCGAAATATCCGGGCATTACTATTGTTGACGCGTATTACCACAAAGAGACCCCGCAGGACGCCGCCGCCAAGGTGGAACAAGTCATGCAGGCCACGCCGGACATTACAGGGTGGGCGATGGTGGGCGGTTGGGCGTTGTTTACGTCGAACGCACTGAAATGGGCTCCGGGTTCGGTCAAATGTATCAGCGTCGATGCGTTGCCCGCTGAACTGGCGTACCTGAAATCGGGCCACGTGCAGCGGCTACTGGCTCAACGCGTCTATCACTGGGGCTACCGAAGCGTCGAATTGCTGTTGGACAACATCGTGAACGGAAAAGTCCCGGCAGACGGCATCGACATCAGCAAACTCGACCTGGTCAATGCGCAGAATGTCGATGAGTATGCCAAGAACTGGGAAAAGTGGACTCCATAGCGCAGCAAACTGCTTGAAAATCCTTCGGCGGTCTTCGTATTCGCCTCGCGGGGACCGCCGAAAAAACTGACATGCTTCTTCTGCCCGCTTTCTGATACCATACCCCCTCTTTGTGCATGAATATCGGTTTTTGGGCACGTGCGTGCCTGGAGTTTAACGGGAGAGGACGGATGCAGGAGCGGACAGCAGGTTTACCGAGTAGTTACGACCCGCACGCGATCGAGGAGACCTGGTGCGGGACGTGGAAAGAATCGAAGGTCTACGCCTATGACCCGACCCGGCCGCGGGCGGAAACCTTCGCGGTGGATACGCCGCCGCCGACGGTGAGCGGTTCGCTGCATGTCGGTCATCTGTTCAGCTATTCGCATCAGGATTTCATCGTGCGCTATCAGCGCATGCGCGGCAAGAACATCTTCTTCCCCATCGGCTGGGACGACAACGGCCTGCCCACCGAGCGCCGCGTGCAGAACATGTACAACGTCAAATGCGAGCCGCACTTGCACTACGATCCCACCCTCAAACCCGAGCGCGGCCGCAAGGGCGATCCGATCCCTATCAGCCGTCGGGGGTTTATCGAGCTGTGCGACGAAGTGACGAAAGAGGATGAGGAAGCCTTTCGACGGTTGTGGACGCGCTTGGGGTTGTCGTACGACTGGGACCAGGAATACGCGACCATCAACGAGCATTGTCGGCGCGTGTCGCAATACAGCTTCCTCGAATTGGCGAAGAAGGGCGAGATTTACCAGGCCGAGCGCCCGGTGATGTGGGACGTCGATTTTCGCACGGCGATTGCGCAGGCGGAAGTCACCGACAAGGAAAAACCGAGCGCGTTTCACTTTCTACGCTTTGGCATTGAGGGCGAAAACGGCGCGCATGTGGTGATCGCCACGACGCGTCCCGAGCTGCTCCCGGCGTGCGTGGCGGTACTGGCCCATCCCGACGACGATCGTTATAAGTCCTTGTTCGGCAAGCGCCTGGTCACGCCGCTGTTCAAGGCGCCGGTCCCGTTCATGGCCGATCCGCAGGCCGACCCGGAGAAGGGCACGGGCGTGGTGATGGTGTGTACTTTCGGCGACCAGACCGACGTCGAGTGGTGGCGGCAGTACAACCTGCCGCTGCGCCAGGTCGTCGGGCGCGACGGCAAACTGCTACCGGTTACCTTCGGCGCGCCGGGCTGGGAAAGTCTCGATGCGCCTGCTGCAAACGAGGCGTACGGCCAGATCGCCGGACTCTACGTCAATGCCGCGCAGAAGAAAGTCATCGAGATCCTCGAGTCCACTGACGGCTGCATCGATCGCCCGAAGAAAGAGATCGTGCATGCCGTGAAATACTTTGAGAAGGGCGATCGCCCGCTCGAACTGATCCCCGCGCGGCAGTGGTTCGCGAAAATCATGGACAAAAAGGCCGTGCTGGTGGAGCAGGGCAAGAAGATTCAGTGGCACCCGGCGCACATGGGCATTCGCTACGAGCACTGGGTCGAGGGGTTGAACCAGGATTGGTGCCTGAGCCGTCAGCGCTTCTTCGGCGTGCCGATCCCGGTGTGGTACAAACTCGACGCGGACGGCCGCGTGCGGTACGACGAGGTGATTTTCCCCGCGTACGACACGCTGCCTATCGATCCGCTGGACGACGTTCCCCCCGGGTACACCGAGGATCAGCGCGACCAGCCCGGTGGTTTCACCGGCGACCCGGACGTGCTCGACACGTGGGCGACGAGTTCGCTGACGCCGCAGATCGCCACGAAGTGGTTTCTCGAGCCGGAACGGCACAAGAACTTGTTCCCGATGGACATTCGCCCGCAGAGTCACGAAATCATCCGGACCTGGGCGTTCTACACCATCGTCAAGGCGCTCACACACGACGGGCAGATCCCGTGGAAGAACGTCGTGATCAGCGGCTGGATTCTCGACCCCGATCGCAAGAAGATGTCGAAGAGCCAAGGCAACGTCGTGACGCCGGAACCGCTGATCGATCAGTACGGCGCGGACGCCGTGCGCTATTGGGCGGCGCGCGCGCGGCTCGGCGTGGATACCGCGTACGACGAGCAAGTGTTCAAGGTCGGCAAACGTCTGTCCACGAAGCTGTTCAATGCGAGTAAGTTCGCGATTGGGCGGTTTGCGGAGATCGACCCGGCGAAACTCACTCCGTCGGCGATCACCAACGAACTCGACCGCGCCGTGATTGCTGAACTGCGTCCGTTGATTGACCGGGCGACGGCCGCGTTCGACGAATTCGATTACGCGCAGACGTTGTCGCTCGTTGAAGAATTTTTCTGGGGCACGTTCTGCGACAACTACCTCGAACTCGCCAAAGCGCGCACGTACGAGGAGGAATTGACGCCGGGCCGGGTGTCGGCGGCGGCCACGTTGCGCCTGTTGCATCGCGCCGTGCTGCGCATGCTTGCGCCATACCTGCCGTTCCTGGCGGAGGAAGTATGGAACTGGTGCTACGCGAGCGACCCGGGAATGAAGGCTTCGATCCACGTGAGCCCGTGGCCGACCGTGGCCGAGTTTGCGACGGTGGCGCAGCCCGCGCGCGCGGGCGTCTACGCCGCGACGGTCGCCGTGGTGGAGGAAATCCGCAAGGCCAAGGCCGCCGCGAACCTGAGCATGAAAGCGCCGGTGAAAAACCTGCGCGTGACGGCCGCCGCGGAGACCCTCGCGGCGCTGCGCGACAGCATCGACGACATCGCGCGGATGCTCCAGGTCGAGGCGTCGGAGTTGGTGGAAGGCGCGCCGGGGCAGGGCCTGGTGGAAGTGGAGACGACGCTGTAGCGGCGCGGCTGGACTTGTTTTTGGGTATCGACGATAATGCGGCGTGGACTGACGACAAGAGGAGGTCTGTGGGATGAGACTGAACGTTGAGCGCGCGGCGAATGTCGTGATGCGGACCACGCCCTACCTCGGCCATCGCGCCCTGGTGTTCGGCATCCTGATGGCCGCGGCGGTGGTGCATATTTTCGTGCTGGGGCTGGTGGGGTGGTTCTTTGGCGCGGGGGCGTACTGGGCCTTGGTCATCGGCTCGGCGCTGCTCATTGGCTGGACGATCCGCGTGGGCGGGCTATTCGACTTCGGCCCGGCGCAGAAAGTGGACCTGGGGCATATCGCGCTGATGGCGGAGATCGTGTCGCAAGGCGATGGCCCGCTGGGCGCGTCGCAGGCGCCTTGGGCTACAGAACGCGTCAGCGCCCGGTTCCCCGATACCGCCGACCGCGCGGAGATCGGCTGTCGCCTCATGCAGGCCATGTACGGCATCAACGAGTGTGTCCTGGGCACGCGGCGTTTCCCACCCTTGCCGGGCATGCGCGTGCTGCGTACGGCGGTGTTGGCGCGCATCTTCGATTCCAACGAACCCAACACCTGGGAGGCGGCCCGCCGGGCGCTGCTGCTCTACGCGCAGACGATCAAGTCGATGTGCGTAATGGCGACCGCGATTGAGGCGGCCAAACTGGGCGCTACGCTCGTTATTCTGTTCGCGTGCATGGTGGTGCCGTTTGGGCCCATCGCGCGGCTCGCCCCTGAACACTGGGAACTGTTTCGGTTCTCGCTGTTCCTGCTGGCGATGCTGGTGGCATGGGGCATCAAGGCGGTGATTATCGATCCGCTGGCCATGGCGGCCGTCATTCAGCGCTTCTTCCTCGAAACGGACGGCTTGGAACTCGACGCAAAACTCGAGGCGGAACTCGAAGCGCGCGCCCGGGGCTTCAGCGACATCCAGCGCTTGGCCCGTGGACGCGCCGGGAGCTAGACAAATCCCCAGCGCGCGAGCACGTGATAGAGTAGGATGCCGCTGGCGGTGGCGACGTTGATAGAGTTCTTGTGGCCATCCATCGGGATGTAGACTACCGCGCTCACGCGGCGTAACACGCTGTCGCTTACCCCTGTCACTTCATTGCCGAGCACGATCGCCACCGGTTGCGGCCAGTGGTAAGCGCCCATCGCGACGGCCGTTTCCGTAACTTCCGCCGCCACCACCGTCACGCCCGACGCCTGGAGTTGTTCCACCGCCTCTTTGGTCCGCTCGTAATACGTCCACGGCACATGATCCTGCGCGCCCAGCGCTGTCTTCTCGAGTTTTCGGTGGGGCGGGTGCGCCGACATTCCGCACAGGTGAATATGCGCCACACTCCCAGCGTCGGCCGTGCGAAAAATGGAGCCGACGTTATACGCGCTACGGATATTGTCGAGAATCAAATGCACAGGCCGCCGGCGCGGTGTGGGGTTGGAGTTCGGAGCGGCGTCGGTCATCGAAACATCCTAGAGTAGTTTAAGCGAAGCCATAACCACTTGGCACTACGCATTTCAGAAAATGGCGAAGGGTAGACCTCGAAAAACGGCCACGCCATTTTTTGAAATGCGTTAGAAATGGCGCTGCGTGCCGTACCACTGACTGCCGCCGTGGTCGAGATGCGCCACGGCCACATCGGTCAGCCGTTTTTCCTTGCCAAACGCTTCGCGCAGTTGCACCGAGAAATACCAGTCCGCGCCCTCAAAGTGGTCGTATTCGCCGTACTTCACTTGTTCCCAGCATTCCGTGCGGAACACCTGACAGAATCCAATCGGCACGCCCCACGCCTCGCGCAAGCGGAACTCGCCCGGCGTCTTGAGCAACGCCTGCCAGTCTTGCCACGGCTCGAGCGTTCCCGCGAGAATGCGGGCGGTGGTTTCCTTCGAAAGCATCTTGCGTCCATCCGGCGCGATGAACGCGTGCTCATTTGTGTGCGGTTCAATGCGCGCGAACGCGTCCGGCGGCAGCAGAATGTCCGCGTCGAGAATCATCGTCCACTCGCCCGAGAGCAACCGCGACGACTCGTTCAGCATGAGCCCTTTGGACCGCGCGTAATGCTCGGGGAAGGGCGAGCGGATGATGCGCAGGTCGGGATAGGCGACGGAAAACGAGTCGATAATGTCATCCATCGGGTCAAGCCCCGGCACGTACCCAATCACGACTTCGATCTGGTTTAGGTCAATCCCCTGCTGATGGGCGATGCACCGCAATGACGCTTCGAGCCGCCGTGTATAACGCGTGCAGACGTACAGCACGCTGTACTTGGGCTTCACCGGTCGCTCGACCGCGGCCTTCTTCCCCTCCCACAGCAACACGGTCTGCGTCACGAGGGTGTTGTCGATATTCCAGACCGAAATGCGCGGTTCGAGCATGCCCCCCAGACGCGCGGGAACGTAGTGCCCCGTGAAATCCACCGGTTGCACGGGAACGCCGTCGCGCAGCAACACGTAATGGCCGTCCTCGGCGACATGCAGCACGAGCCGATGCGACAGGGTCTCCATCGGGCAGACGATCTTCGCGTGCCGTCCAAAAGTAAAACCGATGTATTCGGCGATACCTCCGCCAAACGTCACGGATAGGGTGAAGGGCGGTTCGAGCCGCGCCAAGGGAGTCGAGAACTTCTCCGTGTTGGTCACCGAGAACCAACGCAGTCCGCCCGGCATTTGCTCGCAGAAGTATTTGTCCACGCGATAGTCGAACGAATCCACCTCGCGGTCTGGCGGGCGGTTGTTGATTACATCCATCGCCGCGCGGGCCAGCGCCTGATGGCCCTCGCTCACGTTGAGCCGGTCCGCGTCGATGGCGTCATAGGCCTTGGGCTGCCGCACGCCGAAGTGCATCGGCGACACAAAACGTTCGCCGCTATGCGGACGCAACTCAAGCCCCGGCAGTTGCTGCGTCAACGCCGCCGTTGCTCGGCCGCAGATCCCCGACAGCGCACAGCGTCCGCACACGGGGCCCAGTTCGCGCGTGCGCGCTTTGTCGCGTCGCGCACGAAGTTCCTCATAGTGCTCGCGCGTGTCTTCGGTTTCGGCCTTGGGCATAAACGGCAACAGATGCAGATGGCGCGTGAGCTTGTGCACGGACAGAATGCGTACGAACGCCCAGCGGTACTGTTTGAGCAACAATGACAGCACCAGCGTATCCACCGGATCGCGGTAGGCCGTGTACTGCGCGAGGTAAATCGCGGCAATTTTGCCGGCCACGTACGGGGCACGATCGTAGAAACGCACCGCCGTCTCGTACGCACGCTTCTCGTACTGCTGATGGTCCTGGACAAACTGCGGCGCGGTGACGACATGCGGCCACAGCGCCTCATCCACCTGGCAGAACGGCAGGCCGACGAGGTTGACCTCCAATCCTCGCTCCGCCAAGGCGCGCGCCAACCCCTGCATACGCGACACGGTTTCGCGGCTCGCCGCCGCGTTGGCGCAGGCCGGCCGCGCGGTGAACGGGTCCGCGACGGATAGATTCACCGACGCCACCCCGGCCGACGCAATGCGCTCGACCATCGGCTCGATATCGGTGTTGAACGGCGCCGTCAATTGCAGACGCATCGGCAGGTTTGCCGCACGGCACGCCTCGAACCACGCATCGACATAGCGGCCATCGAGCGTTTCGGGACAGAGGAACACGTCTAGTAGGCCGGGCGCGGGAACATCGCCGAGCCCTTGCGGCGGTTCCGCGCACGACGTGCGCAGCGAGACGCGGCAGTTCATTTGGCCCGCCAATTCGGCCAAGCTGAGAAACACCCGCGAAGCCGCGTGCGGCGCGAGAATGTCTACTTTGTCGGTCTTATACGCAAGCCGATTCAACCGCAACCAGCGCCGCGCATCAATTTCGCTCAAGCGGCGCCCGCGCCGGGTTGCCAAGGTCACCAGCCCGCGCACCGGGGGAATACGCTGATCGCGCACGACTAGATTCACCACCCGCTCCAGACTCCCTCAAGATAAGCCACCAAATCAGCCCACGAAACCGCACTATAACCGCCCACCGGGAGCGTGTCAAAGACACCGCCGGAGTTTTCGGAGGATTGGGGGCTCCAGGAGGGCCGGGAAGAAGTTTGTTGGAATTTTCGCCGCTATGGGGTAAACTCTTGGCAGGAATGAATGATCTGGAGAGGGGTGCCTCCTGGGGCAACCAAAATTAGTCGTTTGGAAGGAGTGTCTGCGATGAAGCGAAGCGTCGCGATGCTGGGCTGGGGAAGTGTGCTGGTGTTGGTGCTGGCGTGTGTCGTCATGGCGGGGCCCGCGTGGGCGCGCGCCTATGACGGCGGCCCGGACCTCGGACCCAAGGCTGAGGAAGCGCAGGCGGAGCCGCTGCCCCTCGCGGAACCGGCGGTCAAGGCACCCACGGGTGAACCGCTGAGCGCGGCCGAGTTCGCCGCCCTGTTCAACGAAACCCACCGGCAAACCATTAAGACGCCGGACTGGGAGAAGGTCGAGGAGCCGGCGTTGCGTCCGTACAAGTCGTTCATCAACGGCGTGGGCGCTGTGGGATATCAGACGGTGCGCTCCTTCGCGGAGGGCAACGAGAAGTTGCCGGTGCTGGGCAGTGTCGAGGCATTGCGCGGTTTCCGCCGGGGCACGTTTGCGATGGTCGAAGGCACGTACAAGAGCATGGCGGGGGCACCGGCCATCGATTACCGATACCTGGGTCAGGCGAATACGACGATCGAACGTGAGCCGCTGTTAAACTTCGCGGCCGACGCGTTGCAGGGGCTTCCGCTGAGTGTTCCGTCGGGCGGTACGGAGCGTGGCGTCGCGATGGCGGTGGGCGTGTTCGCCGCACAGAAGGCCACGGACTACTCGCCGGTGTCGCCGACTCGCGAGGAACGCGAGTACGAGAGCAAGGTCCGGCGCGCGCAGCGTGATTATCTTGGCGAGAAGGCGCGTGTCAACGACAAGGGCGCGCGGGGCAATTTGCTGAAGAAATACGGCACCCGCTAACGCGGACGAGTACTGAGACAAAAACGGGAGAATCCCTTGCGGAGAGGATTCTCCCGTTCGTTCTTTTCGTTTCTATCGCTCCAGCACGCAGACGGTCTCGACGTGGGCCGTGTGCGGAAACAGGTCGAGCGCCGTGACCTTTGCAATGTGCCACCCGCCGGGCAGCATCACCTTAATGTCGCGAGCAAGCGTGGCGGGATCGCACGAGACATAGATAATGCGCCGCGCCTCGCATTCGGCCAGGGCGTCCGCGATGGCCTTGGCGCCGGTCCTCGGCGGATCGAGAAGTATCGTCTCGGGTTGGAACTCGTCCAGGGCGCACACGAACTCGGCCTCTCCCCCACTGCGGTAGCTCCCCGGACTCACCGCGTTGGCGGCGCTCACGGCGGCCCGGTTGTGGTCGAGTCCCGCCACGCGCAAGCCGCGCGCCGCAAGCCCCAGACTCAGGTTTCCGTTGCCGCAGTAGAGATCAAGTACAGGCCCCGTGCCCTCGACCGCGCCATGCACCTCGCGCAACAATAGGCGATTCAGCAGCAAGCTGGCCTGAGTGAAGGTGCCGTTCACCACGGGTACGCCGTCAAAGAGAAAGCCCTCGGACAGCTCGCCGCTGGAGGGAATCGGAAACTGCTCGCGCAACACGGAACTCGGACGGGCCGACCACGCCAAGACCTCCGGCCCTTCGGGGTTCACGGTGATCTGTACGGGATGCGGCAGGCGCAGGCCCTGAAGCCGTGCGAGCGCCGCGTTAAGATGTTCATGGCAAAGCGGGCACGCCTCCAGCGGCACGACCTTATGGGAACCGCGCTCGAAAAAACCCCAGTGCCCGTCGTGGTTGTGAAACTCCGCGCGTGTACGATACCCGAGCCGTAGCGCGGCGTCTTCCACCCAGATGACCTCCGCCTGGATTCCGCCGATTCGCTCGAGGCTATCCGCCACGATCCGACGCTTCCATTCGGCTTGCGCGGGATACGCAAAGTGAAGCCAGCCACACCCACCGCAGGAACCGTATGCCGGGCATGGCGCGGCGATGCGCTCCGGGGACGGCTCGAGAATTTCCTCGATGTGCGCCCAGAGTACGCCGCGGCTGCGCCGCTCGACGACGACCTTAAGCACGTCTCCGGGCAGGCCCTGCGCGACAAAGCACACTTGGCCGTCGATACGGGTAACGCCGCCGCCGCCGTGAGCGAGGCCGGAAATGGTTACGGTGTGGTGCATGAAGAAGGTCCCGGGTGGTTGCGGAATTAATGGCAAAGCCCCGCTTGCCGTAATAGGGATCCATCGGGTGGCGATTTCGGGGCTCGGGACTCGCCGCCGGGGAATAGTACCACGTTTGCCCCCTGGCGTTCCTGTTTTGCCCGTCCCGCCCCGATGGGAAGCGGTTCGTAAACCTTGTGCGGCGTTTTCCCTGAAGAATATTTCTGTTATTCTGCAATGGAGACCGTTCCCACACCTGTGCGTAACTGGAGGCGCGGCTGAGAATGTCGGCTCGCTCGTTACCATACGGGCCACGCCGGGCAATCTTGCGATTGCGGTGGACGCATGATGCAGATTTCTCACCAGCGTCTCTATCACAACCAGCGGAGGGCTGAGTCATGGCAGTGGAGTACCGGGGCGCACTGAAAGAGTTCAAAGAGTTCGCGATGCGGGGCAACGTCGTCGACATGGCCGTGGGCATTGTGATCGGCGCGGCGTTCGGGAAAATCGTTTCCTCGTTTGTCGCCGATGTCATCATGCCGCCGCTGGGGATGTTGCTGGGCAAGGTCGATTTTTCGGATCTCGCGATCACGATGAAGGCGGCCACCGCGGAAGCCGCCGCCGTGACGTTGAATTACGGCAAATTCGTTCAATCGGTGGTGGATTTCGTGATTGTTGCGTTCGCGATCTTCGTGGTTGTCAAGGCCATGAACTCGCTGAAGAAGAAAGAGGCGGAAGCTCCGGCCGCTGAACCTTCCAAAGAAGAGGTGTTGCTCGCGGAGATCCGGGATTTACTGAAACAGAAATAATCCACAATCGGTCAAGGAGTGCGCATGGCAGGGCGATTTGAAGGCCAGGTGGCCTGGATCACCGGGGCGTCGTCGGGTATTGGCGCGGCGCTCGCGGTCGAGTTTGCGCGGCAGGGCGCCCGCGTGGTGGTGTCCGCGCGGCGTGCGGAGCTGCTCGAGACTGTGTGCGGACGCATTCGCGCGGTCGGCGGCGAGGCGTTGGCGGTGCCCTGCGACGTCTGCGATCGCGCCAGCCAAGAGGCGGCTGTGGCGCGGGCCGTGGAGGTCTACGGGCGACTTGATGTCGCTGTCGCGAACGCGGGGTTTGGCGTCAGTGGACGATTCACGCGCCTAACGACGGAGGACTTCCGGCGGCAGTTCGAGACCAACGTGTTCGGCCTGCTGGATACGGCCTATGCGGCACTGCCGCAGTTGCGCGCAACGCGCGGGCGACTCGTGCTCGTGTCCAGTATTCTGGGGTACGTCGGATCGCCTTCGACTGCGCCGTATTGCGGCAGCAAGTTCGCCGTGCGCGGCGTCGCGGAGTCGTTGTACTACGAACTCGTCAACGAGGGTGTAAGTGTGACATGTATCTGTCCGGGGTTGGTGGAGAGCGGTATCCGAATGACGGATAACGAGGGTGTGTTCCATGAGGATCGGAAGGATCCCGCCCCGGCCTGGCTCGTCATGCCCGCGAACCGCGCGGCGCGCAAGATCGCGGACGCGGTGTATCGTCGCAAGGCTGAGGCGATCATAACCGGCCACGGGAAAATGGTCGTGGCGTTCTATCGCCACTTCCCGCGTACGTTTCGCGCGCTGGGGCGGTGGTTTACCCGGGGGCGGCTCGATCGGGTTGAGACCATGAAGCGTGGGCCGCAGGGGAAAAGCGGATGAGTCCGCCAGAAACTATCCTCCAGTTCGATGTGCGGCGACCTGCGTTTCCTTCGGAGATGTCGTATCGAGAGCAATACCTGTACCGCTTGGATGCTGCCGGGCCGTTCACGGTGGATACCCTGATCTGGCCCAGCATGTTCGAGAACGACCGAGACCTATGGGCCTGGGATCTGCCTCATCTGTCCCCCGCACAGATGCTTGCAGACACGCCTGCACAGTATCGTGAGCAGATCGCCTCGGGCGAATTGACGCTGCTCGCTATCACTTCGCTTACGGAGAGCGGCTCGCATCCGCGCGAGGCCCATACCTGGCATGTTTCGCCTTCGGCTATCGGGCCGGACTGGGAGTTTCTGGGATTCGATGTGGCGGACGAAGGGATGCTCAGCGGATTGTGCAACTGTGGTTTGCCCGACGACCCATCGAAAAAGGCCGCCCTTCGCGAGGCATGGGGATGGCGTCTTAACGAGAGGCATCTTTTCCCCGATGCGGCTTCCGCGCTCGAATTTCAGCGCCACGCCAACCAATACGCCCCGGAACATGCCCCGTTCCACGTCTATGGGCTTTGGTCACCCAATTTAGTTCGGCCTGCTGCCGCACTATAATGGAGTCACAATGGACCGCCATCAGACTAAGATTACACGTTGCCACTGATGGTTCGGGGAGGGACTAGGTATGAAGCTTGTTCGACGGCGGTTGTTAAGCGTGTTGGGATGGGGAATCTCCGCGCTCTGGTTGGCGCAGGGAGCGATGGCGCAGGATAACGCGGCGGCGGGTCAACACCAGGCAATTGGCGTGAAATTGGCGCCCAAAGCCGCCTTTCAGCGAACGACACACCCGGATGCGCAGTGGTTTCCCGATGCAGGCCTGGGCCTTTTCGTGCACTGGGGAATTGCGTCGGTGCATGGCAAGGCGGATCTCTCTTGGGCCATGATGGCGAACGTGCCGTGGGATTCGGATCCAAGTCATTTCATCACGCCGCGCGAGTATTTTGCACTGGCGGAAGGGTTCAGGCCGGATCGGTATGTACCCGAGAAGTGGTTGCGCGCCGCGAAGAAGGCCGGTGTTCAGTATGCCGTGTTAACAACGCGTCACCACGACGGATTTGCGTTGTGGCCAAGCGCCTATGGCGATTTCAATACAAAGAACTACATGGGTGGACGCGATCTGGTTAAGGGATTTGTCGATGCATGCCGGAAAAACGGACTCAAGGTGGGCTTCTACTATTCTCCGCCGGACTGGCATTACAATCGTGACTACATGACTTTTCGTTACGCTTCGAAACCGGAAGACCCTGCGTACGGGGTTGACCATAAAGTCGTGACCTTACCTGAGAAGCCGGCGAACTGGGACGAACAGTACAAGGCCTACGCGCGGAATCAGGTTGAAGAACTGCTCACGCGCTATGGGAAGATCGATGTCCTCTGGTTTGACGGCGGGCCAGACGTGATTTCCATTGAGCGCATCCGCGAGCTACAACCGGGGATCCTCATCAACAATCGCGCCCACGGAGTTGGCGATTTTCTTACGCCCGAGTGGGACCTACCGAAAAATCAACCTCAGGGGTGGTGGGAGAATTGCGCGTCGTGGTTCAACGGCTGGGGATACCGGCGGGATGCCGAGTACCACACGCCCGCGTGGGCGCTTGAGCGTTTGGTGCGGGTGCGTGCGTCGGGTGGGAACTTGCTGATCAATTGGGGCCCGCAGTCGAATGGCGACATGCCGTCCGAGTACTACGAGGGGATGAACGCGTTGGCTCAATGGATGAAGCGCAACAAAGAATCCGTCATAGGCGCCGGGCCCGCCCCATCGAACGCCCACGGCGACGTGCCGATTACGACGCATGGGAAGAAGTGGTATTTGCACCTGCTTCCAGAGATGCAGGGCCCCGTCGCAGTGCCTGGCGCAGGTGAACCACAACAGGTGGAAATGCTTGCGACCGGAAAGCCGGTGCCTTACGCGGCGCAAGGCGGGAAGTTGATCGTGAACGTGCCGCTGGAGTTTCGCAGCGGTCTAGTCGATGTTGTGGAAGTGACGTGGGATTAGACGAAGGCGGGGGAGTCTCGCACGAGCGAGACTCCCCGTTGCGTTGTCTAGCGGTTTAGTTCGTTGACTTTCTTTTCCACCATGCGCTGAATTTCCTTCAGGCGTTTGGGCGTGGTGGCTTCGAAGCGCATGACCAGCACCGGCGAAGTGTTCGACGCGCGTACCAGGCCCCAGCCATCCGAAAACTCAATGCGCGCGCCGTCGATCGTTACGACGTCGAGCCCTTGGGCTTTGAAGTAGGCCGTCGCTTCTTTGACGATTTCGAACTTGCGCGCTTCGGACGTGTCGATGCGGAGTTCCTCGGTCGAGTACATTTTCGGCACGTCGGCCAGGTGCTGCTTGAGCGTCTTGCGCCCCGACGCCAACAACTCGAGCAAGCGCGCGCCCGCGTAGGTCGCGTCGTCGAAGCCGTACCAACGGTGCTTGAAGAACATGTGGCCGCTCATCTCGCCCGCGATCTGCGCGTGGAACTGTTTCATTGCGGCTTTGATCAGCGAGTGGCCCGTGCGCCACATTACCGGACGTCCGCCGTGGCGCTTCACGTCGTCGAACAACGTGCGCGAGCACTTCACCTCCGAGATCACTGTCGCGCCGGGCTTATCCGCAAGGATCGAACGCGCGAACAGAATCAGCAGTTGATCGCCAAAGATCACATTGCCCTCCGCGTCCACCGCGCCGACGCGATCGCCGTCGCCGTCGAATCCGATGCCGAGGTCCGCCTTGTGCTTCTTGACGAGTCGGATAAGATCCTTGAGGTTCTTCGGTACCGTCGGATCGGGGTGATGGTTCGGAAACGTGCCGTCCACGTCGCAGTACAGCGGAATGACTTCGCAACCCAGCGCCTTGTACAGGGGTTCGGCAATCGGACCCGACACGCCGTTGCCTGCGTCGATGACCACCTTTAGTTTGCGCTTGAGTTTGATGTCCCGCGTGATTCGCGCCATGTACTTGGGCACGATATTCATGCGAGTGATCGTGACCGGGCCGCGCGCCTCGGGGAACTTGCCCGCCTCGGCGATTTGACCGAGCTTCTGGATGTCTTTTCCATGAATCGTCGATTGACCCACGCCGATCTTCAGGCCGTTGAACTCCTTCGGATTGTGGCTGGCGGTGATCATAAGTCCGCCGTCCACTTTCAGCGTGAACATCGCGAAGTACAACAGCGGAGTCGGGGCCTCGCCGATGTCGATGACGTTCATGCCCGCGGCGGTCAGGCCGTCGATCAGGGCATTGCTATACGGTTTCGACGAGGCGCGTCCGTCGCGCGCCACCGCCACACAGTTGTGTTTGCGTCGGCTTTTGCCAAGATACGCGACGTAGGCGCGTCCAAGGCGCTCGTAGACTTCTTCGCTAAGGTCTTTCCCCGCAATCCCGCGAATGTCGTACTCGCGCAAGATCTGTGGATTGATTATTCCCATGAAATGCTCCTTTCCGCATGATGCTTACAAAACACGCGCCGAAAGGGTACCATGTCACCTCGGAACGGTCAATTTTGCGCCGTACGCATTCTCTCCGCGCCGCCTCGTGAAAACGCAGGTTCAAACGGCGTAGAGTAGTGGAACAGGAGGATTTACCCATGCAGCAGGTGGATATTGCGCGATGCCAACGACTGCTCGAAGAAGTGCGTCATCACCTTGACGACGAGTTGTTGCCGTTCTGGCTGGTGCGGGGCGTCGATACGGAGTATGGCGGCTATCTGACGTATCTGGATCGCAACGGCAATCCCACAGGCGAGGGCGTAAAGACGCTGCTGTGTCAGGCGCGGATGATTTACACCTACAGTTCGGCGCACCGCGCGGGCTACGGCGACGGGGCCTGTTTGCCGATTGCCAAGCAAGGCGTGGATTTTGTTCTTGCGCATTTCTGGGACCACGAGCACGGTGGTTGGTTTTGGACTTGCGAACGTGACGGCGCGCCGCGCAATGTAAGTAAGCTTACCTACGGCCACGCGTTCATGATCTACGCGCTGAGCGAATACGGCATGGCATCTGGCGATCCGCGTGGGGTGGAGTGGGCGCTACGCACGTACGACATGATCCAAACCCGCGCCGCCGACAACTGCTACGGCGGGTACTACGAGTTTCTTGAGCGTGATTGGTCGAAGAAGCGCCCGGGAAAATACGGCGGCGACCGAAAGTCGTTCGATGTGCACATGCATCTTATGGAGTGTTTTACGAATCTCTACGAAGCGACTGGGCAGCGCATCCACAAGGAGCGTTGCGAGGAGGTCATCCGTCTCATCTTCGCGCGGATCCTGCATCCCGAAACGGCTCTTGGCCAGGCGCAATTCGCGTGGGATTGGACGCCGCTGCGGCAGATCTTGTTTGCGGACGTGTGGGGCGCGGATCGTGACGCGGACGAAGACGAGGGGCGGCCGCTCGACAACACGAGCTTCGGTCACAACGTGGAGTTCGTGTGGCTATTGAACCACGCCTTGCGCATATTGGGGCAGCCGGTCGAACCGTACTTGCCCGCGTTTCGCAAGATATTCGACCACTGCGTGGAATACGGCGTCGACTGGGAACGCGGCGGGGTGTTCTGCGAAGGCCCCCATCGCGGACCGGCCCGCGAACGAAACAAGGAGTTTTGGCAACAGGCCGAAGCGCTTGTGGGTTTGTTGGATGCGTATGTGCTGTTTGGCGAGACGAAATATCTCGATGCGTATGAAAATGTGCATCGATTTGTGATGGATGTCATGATAAATCACGGCGTTGGGGAGTGGTTCCCCTTGTTTGACGAGCAGAACCGGCTGGTGTGGGACTACATGGCGCATGCCTGGAAGATCAACTACCACACCGTGCGGTCGATGATACAGTCCGAGGCGCGGTTGACGCGTCTTTGCGGAGAATAGAGAGCGGTAGAATGCCGGTGAATAGGAAGCAATTGGCGGGACTGATCGATCACACGTTGGTTCAGGCCTACGCGACGCAGCTCGACATCGATGAGTTGTGCGACGAGGCGGCGCAGAGTGGGTTTCGTGCGATCGTCGTGAATCCGGTATGGGTGCCGTATGCGGTGCAGCGGGTGGCGGGGCGTGGACTCCGGGTCGCGGCGTGTATCGGGTTTCCGCTGGGCGCGACGACGGCTCACGTCAAACTCGAGGAAGCCCGCGAGGCCGTGCAGCATGGCGCGTCGGAACTGGACGTGGTGATCAACCTTGGCGCGGTGAAATCGGGCTACGCCGACTACGTCGAGCGAGAGTTGCTTTCGGTTATTCGCGGCGTGCCGAACGTGCCGGTGACGGCGGTGCTAGAAATGAGTTTCTTCACGGAAGAAGAGGCACAGAAGGCGGCGGCGGCAGCGTTGCGTGCAGGCGCGGAATGCCTTCAGACCTCAACGGGCTACGGCGACGATGGTGCGACGCCCGAGAATGTGAAGCTACTACGCGCGGTCGCGGGGCCGTCGCGCAGCATCAAAGCGGCGGGCGGTGTGCGGACCTATGCCGACGTCGCGGCGTTTCTTGAAGCGGGCGCCGATCGTGTCGGGACAAGCACCGGCGTCAGCATCCTCGAGGAGTTTGACGCTGCGATCACGGCTCGAAGCGCAGATCTTCAATTCGAACCGTAATCCCCGCGGATACGCACGGATCGAATCGCAACGAGGTGATCGCGCCGCGCCATTGGGGATTCTTGCCGAGACTAAGCGTGTACTCGTGGGGCTGGCCGTCGGTTTGGAGTGCAAAGCGCAGACTCGTGGCCTCGGACGGCGGCGCGCCATCCACCGCCCAATAGAGCTGGCCTTCTTCACGCGGCGCGATGTTTCCCTGAAGTTGCATGCGCAACACCGCGCGCGTGGCTTGCTTTGCCTCGAACTGCGCCATGTCGATTGTGAGCGCGGGATCGTTGGTCGCCGTGCGGAAACACAACGCGCCGTTCTCGACGCGTAGCGCGTCGACGTTCATCAGCGCGCGCCAGCCGCCCGCGCCGTCCGCGAAGGCCCAGCGGGGCAACGCGGTGGCTGCGCCAACCTCGTAGGGGCCGAGCCCGACGTCTTCCGGCACAAGGTTGGGCGGCCACGCGGCAGGCTCGCCCTGGCCAAGCACCGCGCGCACGCTGTCTAGCATACTGAACCCGAATTCCGCGCAGGGCTCGAGATAACTCCCCTCGCCCCATTCATTCATTGGCCCGAGTAGAACAGGCGTGTTGTATTTTTCAGCAAATGCTTTCGCGGAACGCAACAGTTGCTCAAACAGGGCAGGCGTTCGTCCTTCGACGGACAGCGCCTTGTTCGGCGCCCAGGGGCGTTCATCCCAGCCTGAGTCGGCGGTCGGGAAAAACGTGAGCGCGCCCGCCGCAGCCTTCTTTCGCGCCCACGCGACAGGCGCGGTCTCGACGACATCGGCATAGCGCGCGCGGCGGATGTCGCGCGAGCGTGCAAGCGCATCGCCGAACTCGTGGTACTGCGTGATGCCGGAGTAGCCTTCCGTCTCGAGCATGCGGCACGCGGCCGCGTCGAAATCCGGCTGCAGGGCGACAAACGCAATTCCCTCTAGTCCGCGCTGCTGCGCCAAACGTTGTACTGCGTCGAAGGCCGCTCTCACTTGGGCGGAGCCGCCGAGGTCTTGTCGCAACCGATCGGGAGCCCATAGGAACACCGCGGGTCGCGCGCCAAGACGGTAATACGACGGCAGCGTGAAAACCTGGTCGAGCCAGTAACGGGCCGCTTGCTGTAGATCCGCGGCGGAATGCGAGCCCGGCGGGTTGTGGTTGGCCCACATCAGCGCGATACGCAATTGATCCCGGTAGCGCGCCTTGCGGTATGCATCGAGCCAATGCGTTAGCGTCTGCTGGCCTTTGCACCAATACCAATCCACGAGAAAGGCCGAGATGCCGTGTTCGACGGCCCACTTGATCTGCCAATCGACGACCTCGGCGCGCCCCTCGTCATACCAGCCCAGCAGCGGACGCCGTTCCGGGGCAATACGGCGGATCGGGGCCCACTTTGCGGGCGATTCCCAGCCGGGGAAGTAGTACGCGAGCACCTCGGGCTTGGTTTTCACCGGCTGCGGTTCGGGGACATAGTCGGCCTTGGCGATAGGCTGGGCCGGAAGCACCGAGGCTTGGCTTTTCGCGCTGGAAGACAGGCCTTCCCCTTGCACCGTGGCGGTCAATTCTACCGTGCCAGTCGCGTTGGGAGTCCAAGCGAAAAAGAGGTCACGCATTTCACCGGGCGCGAGGCCGTCGATCGTTTGTGCAGGCAAAGCGGCGTCCCCCGCCTTGACCGTGCAGCGCGCGCCGTTTACGGGCAAGGCCCCCAGATTACGCACACGCACCATCACGCGCCCCGGTCTATCCTCTCGCGCCCAACCGCTCTCCTGCGCGAGCCGCTCGATATCGAGTCTTGTCGCATTCGGTGGGCGCTCAGCGAGTTCGACCGCGTCTACCTTCACGCTACCGTCGAGCGGTAGGCGCAATCCCACCGCGGCGATGGTTCCTGCCCATTCTTTACGCTCCTTCAGCGGGACGATGCAGGTCTGGGCGCCGCGGGCTGTGAAGGAGAAGTCGGCCGACTCGAGTCCGCCGTCGGCGCATATCCACAGGAACGACGCGGCGCCTTCCTGTTGTGCTTGCAGCGTGACGATGGCCCATGTGCGCGTGTTGGCGTCAAGGCGCAATGGCGGAGAGAGGTGATAGGGCGTGCCGGGCATCGTGAACCACGCGGGAGGCGAAGTCGTGAACGCCCAGCGTGTATCAAGATTTGGCGCGCGCCCTGCGGCCCAGTCTTTGATCGCGATGCGGCGGATTGCGAAACTGAGATCGGGGTAAAGATCGAGGCGCAACGTGCGGATGGATGTTTCCTTTTGCCAACACGGCGGCACACAGATGGTTTCGAACTGTCCGTCGCCGCGCACGGCGAAGCGCAGACTCTTTTCCTCGGTCAATCCGCCGAAAGGCCCACGCGTGTCGCCGGTCCAATACCACGCGCCCTGCCCAGGGCGACTTGCGCGCAACTCAACCTCGAGGTATTGCCACGGGGTCGTCGAGACTTCGAGTCCTTCGCGCGTCAACATCGGGTCGGCTCCGATGGTCTGTCCAGAGAGCGTCCCGGCCTCTACACGCAACTCGGCAATGTCGCGATTGGGCCGCCATGTGTTTGCGATGGTCTCGGACGTCCACTCGACCGGCTCCGTGGTTGACGCAAGCATGAGCAACACAGTGAGTAACATGGTTCACCTCGCCGTAAATGTGAGTCTCTTTATAGCAGGTTGGGGGTGAATAGGACTAGAACTTGCGCGCGCCAACGTCAACTTACTCGGCGTGCGCAGCGCTGCGCGTTTTGCACCACTGAACGGATAACGATCTGAACCTACACGCCGCGTGAGTCGCAGGTGTCGCACAAAAAGGCACTGTTGGATTTTCTCCATCGCTCTCCGCGCTAAGCATTTGGAATCATTCAACGTTGTCGAAGAGGGCCTATTTATTGGGACGGAAAAGATTCGACTAGATATCTTTTCAGACTTGACAAGTGCGGCTTTGTGTGAGAAATTCTCAATGTGCTGTATTCTCGTAGTACAGATGGCCGGTGCGGGCCAAAAGGGATTTGGGGGTTGTCTCGAGCGAGGCTGTAAGGGCGCATTAGACACCTAAGCAGGGGATTCCCTGCGCAGTTGAATGGTCTTTCTTTGTCTGGAGGCAAAGGGCGGTGTTTGTACGCCGATAGCGAGGCGGACGTTGGGAGCGGACCAACGGAGGTCGGGGAGCAGGCGTTTCAGACATATAGGGCGTTTTGTGCAAGGGGTAGAGGCTCAAAGCGAGCGAGGGGAAGCTGGGGCTTCCCGGAAAGGAACGCGAGATGGGACGGCATTTTAGACCACGATTCCGACTGTTGGTGCTTCTGGGGGTGCTTTTGGCCGTGCTGGGCGGCACGGCGGCCGAAGCGACCACGAACCGCGTCCTGCTGGTGGGTGATAGCTGGACGGGGGCGATGTGGAGCTATCGAAACCTGCGTGACACGTTTGTGGCGGCGGGCTTCAGCGATCCGGTGGAAAAAGGCGATGTGACCGCGATCGGCGGAACGACCGCGTCGTGGTGGGCGCAGCCCGCGAACCTGGCCCTGATCACGAGCGAGTTGAACAACAACCCGACCATCGACATGGTCCATCTCAGCATGGGGGGCAACGACTTCTTGGCGGGCCAGTCCAGTGGCGGCTGGTACCTGACCATGGGTTCGTCCGCGGAGAACACGCTGTTTAACACGATCCAGAACAACATTGAGATCGTGATTCAGCACATCCTGAACATCCGTCCGACGGCCCACATCGTGATTTGCAGCTATGACTACATCAATCTGTGGGACACGCTGAACATCCAGGCCAATCAGTTGCTGTGGGCCAACCTCGGCTCGCCGACCCCGCGTCAGTTGAACGAAGCCCTTATCCGCTTGGGCGAACGTCAACGCGATCTGGCGCAGGAATACGGTGCGGCGGTGACCTATGTGAACAACTGGGGTCAGATGCACCTGTATGAAGGCTACAATGCGGTTTTCGGTCCTGCTGCGTATGCGGCGCCGTGGGGCCACCCCAGCTATCCGTGGGAGAAGTCGACGTGCGGCGGCAACAACGGCGACGACGCGATTCACCTGAACGACCACGGCTACGACATCATCGCCCTGAATTGCTGGGTGAATTTCTACCGTTACTTCATCGACCCGGCCGCGGGCAGCCTGCCGACCGGTATCGACGACTACTATCCCGCGATGCCTCCGGCGGATTACCAGACGCTGTTCTACGATGGATTCGAAGGCGGCTATGGCAATTGGCTCACCAGCGGCGTCACGTTGAAGGCGCTCAATACGTATTGGGGCACCTATTCGCTTGAGCTGGACAACAGCGACTATGCGATCCGCGCCCAGAGCACGGCGGGCTACGAGAACGTGAAGATTTCGTATGCCAACTACACCAGCGGCTACGATCTGCTTCCGCAGGACAAGAGCCACATCGAATACACGACGAACTACGGCTCGAGCTGGAACATCATCCAGACCTTCACGGCGAATACCGGCTGGACGGCGCGCGAGCACCTGCTGCCGGGCACCTGCACGAACAATACGTTGTTCGGTATCCGCTATCGTTCGCAGACCAACAGCGGCAGCGACGATGCGTGGTTGGATGAAGTTCGCATTCAGGCGACCGCGATTCCGTACACCCTGTACACGCTGACCGCGCGCGCGGACGGTGCGGGCACGGTGGGCGTGAGCCCGGGCGCGTACTACGGCAACAACCAGTACATCGCGGGCACGAACGTCACGTTGACGGCGACACCGGTTAACGGCTGGACCTTCACCGGCTGGTCGGGCTCGATCAGCGGCACGACGAACCCGGTTGTTGTTACCATGAACGCCGCCAAGAACATCACGGCGACGTTTGTGGACGCCTCGGGCCGTCCTGGCTTGACCGCCGACCAGACCGACTGGATGAAGTGGGTAAGCTGGAACTACCTCAGCGCCACGTGGCCGGTCGCGAACGCGACGCAGAACACGGCGATGTACAACAAGGCGATCGAAGCCCAGACCGTGTTCAACACCTACCAGCAGCCGTATGGTCAGGCCGCGAACATTTGGTACACCGACTACACGCGCTCGACCATCGGCGAATACCACGCCATCGGCGACAGCACGACGTTCTTCGGGTACTACCTGGGCGGTCTGTGCAACAAGTACGCCGTCACGGGCGACTCGACGACGTTGACCCTGATCAACAACGCCCTTGACACCCTTGACTGGTTGACCCTGTGCACAGGCAAAGCCGGTTACATTCCGCGTTTCGTCGGTCTGACGAACGACGCGGCGTATCAGTCCTACTACCAGAACTACGGCAACGGCTACGACACCTGCGTCGCGCCGTGGCAGAACTACACGTGGTTGGACTACAGCTCGCGCGACACGTACACGGGCGCCGCGTTTGGCTTGGCGAACGTGTGGATTCACGTGGGCGACTCCGCCACCCGCGCGAAGTGTCAGACGATCACCGAGCGTATTCTGGACTGCCTGATCGCCGACTCGTGGAACGTCGTCAGCCCGAACAGCCAGTTCACCAACCTGACGCCGGGCTTCGTGGCCATGTGGCAGCGTCTGGCGATCTCGATGAACGATCCGAAGTACGGCTCGCAGACCAGCTACGGTACGTGGTTCGGCCTGTGGCACGACACGGGCGGCATGGACGGTCATGACAAGTATTTCGCCGATTACTTCGCGAACGTGTTGAACACCTGCAGTCTGTACCTCGTGCGCAAGCTCGAGACCAACCAGGACAAGATCAACACGCTGAACGACCATCTGCTGAAGTGCGCCGAGACGCAACTCGGCGACCACCTGAACGCGCACATGGCGGCGTGCTACGTTGGCGCCACTGGCGACTACACCCGTAACGTCCCGCGCGGCGTGCTGCAGGGCGGCATGATCGATCTGCCGTCGCAGGCGTACTGGATGATCGCGGTCGACAACAGCACCAACCCCGCGTACCCGCACAAGGATGCGGACAACTCGCTGTACACCATTCTCCCGCACGACAAGGTGCGTGGCGAGTACGTGTGGCAGAACAGCCCGTGCGACCTGGCCGGTGGGGCAAATGCGCCGATCGCGTACATGATGCTCGACCGGTTCGTTCCGTACTGGATGGGTCGTCAGTGCGGCGCCATCGCGGCTCCGTGATAGAGTCCGCGTAGCATCGCGACGTTTCCGCGAAGGGACGCCCGAAAGGGCGTCCCTTCCTTCTTTTGCCGAGTACCTATTTCCCCTGCGGCGCGCCCTGTGCTACGATTCGGCTTTGGCGCAAGCGCACTCGCCCAACAGGAGGAATTGTCATGTCGAGTATGCCTTGGGGGGATATCACGCGAATCACGTCCGGTCGCAGCCGCCGCGCGTCCACGTGGGACACGACCGGCGGAAACGACGATTGCTGGCGCATCGAGCCCGGCCAGACCGCCGTGCTTGCGGATATCCCCGGCGCGGGACGCATCACGCATATTTACTTCACCATGATCGACCCGAACCCGTTGGACTACCGCGACGGCGTCTTGCGGATGTACTGGGACAGCGAGGCCACCCCGAGCGTCGAGGTGCCGCTCGGTGATTTCTTCTGCATCAGCAACTGCACCGTGCGGCAGTTCTCCTCACTGATGATGGCGGTGAACCCCGGCTGCGGTCCGTACGGCGTTAACATAGGTCCAAACTGCTATTTCCCGATGCCGTTCGCCAACGGCGCACGCATCGAATTGGTCAATCAGAGCGCGCGGGTGTTCGGCGGCGCCCTCGGACGCGTGTGGTGTCACATCGACTACGAGGCGTATCCCGATGGCCGTTTGCCCGAGGACACCGGGCGCTTCCATGCGCAGTGGCGGCGCGAATGTCTTACCACCGTGCATGAAGCTCCTTGCAGCAAGCGCGGCGCGTTCCCGCTCATCAACGACACGGGCAAGGACAACTACGTGATGCTTGAGGCCGAGGGCGAAGGGCACATCGTGGGGCTTCACCTCCAAGTCGACAACGTGCAGGGCGGCTGGTACGGCGAGGGCGACGACATGGTGTTCATCGACGGCGAGACCTGGCCGCCGTCGATTCACGGCACGGGCTCGGAAGAGATTTTTGGCGGCGGCGCCTGCCCGGACAAGGAGTACGCAGGCCCCTATACCGGATTCCACCTCATCGAGAACCGGAATGGGCAATCGTTTTCAGGAAAAAACGCCATGTACCGCTGGTACCTGCACGATCCCATCCGCTTCGGCACGTCGGTGAAGATGACCATCGAGCACGGTCATGCGAATGACTTCGAGAACGACTATTCAAGCGTGGCCTACTGGTACCAGCACGAGCCGCATGCGCCGTTCCCCGCGCTGCCGGACCTCGCCGGGCGACGGCCGATACTCCCGCGTGCGTGCTACAAGGCGTTGGCGAAATATGCGGCGTGTACGTCCATCATGCTCGAGTACCAGGAACCGTTCGTGTTCGACAACGTGCAGCCGCCGGAGTGGCTCGAAGGGTTCAAGCAGCGTGTGTACATGGGTAACAGCCGCATCACCGAGAAGGACTACCCCATGGCCGAGGCGCTGTTCGACGCGGCGCTCGAGATCGCGGCACGGCATCGCACCATACCGGCTCTTGTTGATGAACCCACGCCCCCTGCGGGCATGAAGGACTAGGCGGGGCAGCTGTGCTATTCTTGCCGCTGGACTGGGGCGCGCCGACGCTTTGCGTCGGCTGAAAGGAGAAGAGAGCGATGGAAACAGGCGCGGCTTTGCGTCCACACGAAACCCAAACGCCCAATATCCCCATACCGCTCGGGGGGCTGCTGGCCGCGGGAGTGTTGTGGCTGGTCATTTTTCTTGCGAGCATCTTGGTCCTGCCACGATTTTTTGCGCTGTTCCACTCCTTGGGCGCCCCTGTGCCGTACCTTGTTGGCGCAGTCAACTTTCTGCAGTCGTTTCCCGGTCTTCTTGTCCAGATGTTTGTGGGCGCGGTGGTCGTGATTGTCTATTGCGTTGTTGCCCGGTCGCCCAGGGCGGCGAGGATATTCACACGGATACTGATCTACGGGCAGTTGGTGATAGTGCTCGGCATCGTATGGACTATCGTTTTCGCGATCGTGGGCCTTTCAGAGCCTGTTAATTAAGCGGCGGAGCGAATCGGACCAAGCTTGAAAAGGAGCGCGGCATGGACCGGCGGAAATCGGCGGCGTTGTGGCAAGAGGCGAACAAGGTGTTGGTGGGCGGCGTGAACAGTCCGGTCCGCGCGTTCAAAGGCGTGGGCGGCGACCCGTTTTTCGCGGCGTCGGGCAAGGGCTGCCGGGTTACCGACGCGGACGGCAACGCCTATGTTGATTACGTGTTGTCGTGGGGACCGCTGATCCTCGGCCACGCGCATCCCGAGGTCGTCGAGGCCGTGCAGCGCGCGATGGAACGCGGCGCGAGCTTCGGCATTCCGACCGAGGCGGAAATCCGCTTGGCCGAGCGCGTGATTGCGTTGGTGCCGAGCATCGAGAAACTGCGCCTGGTCAACAGCGGCACCGAGGCGGTCATGAGCGCGGTGCGTTTGGCGCGTGGCTACACGAAGCGCGACCTCATCATCAAGGTCGAGGGCTGCTACCACGGCCACATGGACGGCCTGTTGGTCAAGGCGGGCAGTGGTCTCACCACACTCGGCGTGCCCACGAGCCCCGGTGTGCCCGACGCCTACGCCTCTTGCACGCTGACCATGCCGTATAACGACCTCGACGCCGCGCGCGCGTTGTTTGACCAGCATGGGGATCGCATCGCCGCGATCATCGTCGAACCCGTGGCGGGTAACATGGGCGTGGTCCTGCCGTTGCCGGGGTATCTCGAGGGCCTGCGCGCGTTGACGAAAGAAAACGGCGCGCTGCTGATTTTCGACGAGGTGATGACGGGGTTCCGCGCGTCGCTCGGCGGCGTGCAGCAGCGCTATGGCGTCACGCCCGACCTCACCGTGCTCGGCAAGGTCATTGGTGGCGGCCTGCCCGTGGGCGCGTACGGCGGTCCCGCGAAGATTATGGACCTTGTGTCGCCGCTTGGGCCGGTCTACCAAGCCGGGACGCTTTCGGGCAATCCGCTGGCGACCGCGGCAGGCCTGGCCACGCTCGACATCTTGGCGCGGCCCGGCGTGTTTGAGGGGATCGAGGCGCAGATGACGAAGCTTTCAGATGGTCTCGGGAAACTTGCCGAGGAAATGGGCATCCCGGTGTGCCAGATGCAGGTGGGCACGATGGCCTGCATGTTCTTCCACGACGGCCCGATTACGAATTATCAACAGGCGACTGCGTCGGACACGGCGCGCTACGCGAAGTTCTTCTGGGCGATGCTCGACGGCGGCGTGTATCTCGCGCCGTCGCAGTTCGAAGCGGCTTTCATGAGCTGTGCCCACGACGACGCGGCGATCGCGCAGACGCTTGAAGCCGCGCGAAGCGCATTTGCTAAACTGTAGGATGGTTTTTGGACATTGATCGATAAACAGGTGGAAAAGATGACAGAAGAAGGCTCCGTCGGAATCGTCGAGACGCAGTACTTCACGTTTGCCGAGCCGCCGAACCCGCTCGAGCTCGAGTGCGGCCGTACGCTTGGCCCCATTACGCTTGCGTATGAAACGTACGGCGCGCTTAACGCGGAGAGGACGAACGCGATCCTCATCCTGCATGCCCTTTCCGGCGATGCGCACGCGGCGGGCTACCATAGCCCCAACGACGCGAAGCCGGGCTGGTGGGACATGATGATCGGGCCGGGAAAGGCTTTTGACACCAACAAGTTCTTTCTCATCTGTTCCAATGTCATTGGCGGTTGTCGCGGTTCGACAGGGCCGTCGTCGATCAATCCCGAGACAGGAAAGCCGTATGGCCTTTCGTTTCCAATCATCACCATCGGCGACATGGTGCGCGCGCAGAAACACCTGATCGACCATTTCGGTATCGAGCGTCTCTACTCCGTCGCGGGCGGATCAATGGGAGGCATGCAGTCGCTCGAATGGATGACGCGCTTCCCTGACATGGTCGGCTCGGCGATCGTGATCGCCACGACGCCGTTGCTTAGCGCACAGGCCATCGCGTTCGACGCGGTGGGCCGACACGCGATTCAGGCCGACCCGGAGTTCAAGAGTGGCGACTACTACGGCGGCGAAACGCCCTCCACGGGCCTGTCCATCGCGCGCATGCTCGGACACATTACGTATCTTTCCGACGAATCCATGCGCGCGAAGTTCGGCCGTGCATTGCGCGGCGCAGCCAGCTACAGCTACGACTTCCGTAGCGAGTTTTCGGTCGAGACGTACCTTGATTACCAAGGTGAAAACTTCGTCAAGCGCTTTGACGCGAACAGTTATCTCTACATCACCAAAGCGATTAACTATTTCGACCTCGCCGCGCCCTACGGGTCGCTCGACAATGCCATGGGCCGAGTTCGGGGTCGAGTGATGGTGTTGAGTTACTCGTCGGATTGGCTCTACCCGCCGTACCAATCGCAGCTCATCGTCGACGCGCTTATGCGTCAGCGGAAAGAGGTGACGTACTGCAACATTCAGTCCGATTACGGGCACGATGCCTTCTTGCTCGAAAAAGAGACCATGCACAAGCTAATTGGCGGCTTTCTGCGCGGGGGCGTTGGGCCGGAACTGCCCGAGTTGCGCTCGCCGGAGGTGGACAGTGAGGCCGACTTCGGTCCGCCGGCCGCCGCGTCAAGCAGCATTTATGAAGGCCACCGCGTCGACTACGATCTCATCGTGGACCTCGTTGAATCGGGCAGTCGTGTGCTTGACGTGGGATGCGGCGACGGCGAATTGCTCCACCAGTTGACCCTTGACCGCCAGGTGGACGGCATGGGCATTGATTTGTCGCAGGGCAACGTGATCAGTTGCGTGCGTAAGGGCGTGCGCGCGGTGCATGCCAACGTCGACGAGGGATTCGCGGCGATTCCGGACCAGAGTTATGACTATGTCATTTTGAGCATGACCCTGCAGGTTATCGAAAAGCCCGAATTCGTGTTGCACGAGATGCTGCGCGTTGGGCGGCGTTGCATCGTCAGCTTTCCGAACTTCGGGTTCTGGAAGGTTCGCGCCAAGACCTTGCTGCTCGGGCGCGCGCCGGTGACGCGCAATCTGCCTTACGCCTGGTATGTCAGTCCAAACCGGCACGTACTGTCGATCCGCGATTTCCGGGCCTTCTGCGAGAGTCGGAATATCCGGATCGAGAAGGAGTTCCCGCTGACGCGCAGCGGGCGCACGCGCCTCGCCCACAACTGGCCCAACCTGTTTGCCGACGAGGCCGTTTACATGATCAGCGCGGTTTCTGGCTAACGTGGGTCAGTCCGTCTCCGGCTCGGGGTCGGCGAACATGCCCAGCACGTGGTAGCCTGCGTCGACGTGGACCACTTCGCCGGTCACGCCGCTCGACAGGTCCGACACGAGGTAGAGCGCCGACCGCGCGACGTCTTCCTGGCTGACGTTGCGGCGCAAGGGGGAATAACGCTCGCTGGTCTCGAGCATAAGCTTGAGGCCAGGGATCGCGCTCGCCGCAAGGGTCTTGATCGGTCCCGCACTGATGCAGTTTACCCGGATATTTTCCGGACCGAAGTCGGCGGCGAGATAGCGCGTGGAGGCCTCGAGCGTGGCCTTGGCCACGCCCATCACGTTGTAATTCGGGACGGCCTTTTCCGCGCCGTAATACGTCATGGACACAATCGAACCGCCTGCGGTCATAAGCGGCTGCACTTCCCGCGCGACCGCCACCAGCGAATACGCCGAAATGTCGAGCGCCATCAGGAAATTGTGCCGCGACACGGCGCTAAAACGTCCGCGCAGGTCGTTTTTGTCCGCATACGCGATCGAATGGATGAGGAAATCCACCCGGCCCCAGGCGTTGCCCAGTTGTTCGAAGAAGTCCGTGATCTCGGCATCCTTGGACACATCGCACGGAAAGGCCAGTGCCCCCGGAATCTCGTCCGCGAGTTTGCGTACGCGTTTCTCGAGGGCATCGCCGAGATAGTTGAACGCCAGCGCGGCGCCTTGCTCCGCGCAGGCCTGCGCGCAGGCCCACGCAATCGACCGCTCGTTCGCGACGCCCATCACGACGCCGCGCTTGCCTTCCAACAATCCTCCCACCGTCGTCTCCTCTGGACCTTCGGCTACTGAACGGTCACTTTCGTGTACCATTCCTGCGCGTTGGTCTTGTCAATTTGCGCCGGGTCAAGAATGATGCGCTTTTCCGCGGGGGCCTCGCCCTTTGCTAGTTTCACCGCGATCTCCAGGCCTTCCGCCGCGCAGGTCGGGTAGTAGAACGTGCATTCGAGCATACCGTCCAGCACGCGCTGCACGCCGCCGTCCGGTCCGCCGAGCCCGTCCACGCCTACGAAAAACATTTCCTTCTCGCGGCCCGCGTTCTTTGCGGCCAAGTAGCAACCCACCGCCATCGGATCGTTATGTGCGTATACCACATCGATCTTCGGGTTCGCCTGGAGCAGTGTCTCCATTTTCTTCAGCGCGTTGTTTTGGAGCCAATCCGCCACTTCTTCCTTCACCACCACGCCCGGAATTGTGTCGATGTGCTTGCGTGCGCCGTCGTGGCGTTCCTGCTGCGGGGCCGTGCCGAGCAGGCCTTTCATCTCGACGACGACCGGGTTCTGCACCCCGCGCTCCTTCAACTGTTCCGCGACGAATTGCCCGGCCATTTCGCCAATTTTGACGTTGTCTGCGCCGACAAACACGTCGTACGCCTCGGGATCCATGATGTCGCGTTCAAGGCAAACCACCTTGATGCCCGCTTTCTTGGCGCTACGCACGACTTCGGTCAACGGCGCGGCCTCGTTGGGGGCGACGATCAGCACGCTGACCTTCTGCAGGATGAAGTTCTCGATCTGGGCGATTTGCCGCGCATTGTCCTGCTGCGCGTCCTGAATCACCAGCGAAAACTCGGGATATTTCCCGATTTCGCGTTCCATGATGCGGTTTTGCGCGGTGCGGTAGGGCTCGGCGCTGTTGCACTGTGAAAACGCGATGACCTTCTTCGCGCCTGCCGCAGGTTGCGTCGCTGACTGCTCGGCGGGCTGGCCGGAGGGTTGCGGCGCGGACGGTGCCGGTTGCGGACTGCACGCGGCCAACACGAGCGCGAGCGCGATTGACGAAAAGATTCGCAAAACGTTCATGGCAAGTCCCCTTCTTGCGTGCGGCTATGCCGCCTGTTTTTTGGTGCCAATGGTTTGAATCCATACGGCCGCAATCATAATGACCGCTTTGAGCATCCATTGCACATTTTCGTCCACGTTGCGAAGTCCCAGCAGATTCGACAGGATTCCCAGCGCCAGCGCGCCCATCAGCGTCCCGAAAATGCTGCCTCGGCCCCCGGCCAGGCTCGTGCCGCCGATGACCGCCGCCGCGATCGCGTCCAATTCGTATCCGACGCCCGCGTTGGCGCTGCCCTGGTGCACCTCGCAGGCGTTCAGCACGCCCGCCACGCCCGCGACGAACCCCGCGAACAGGTAGACGCGGAGCTTCACCCAGGACACCGGGATGCCCGACAGGCGCGCGGCGGACTCGCTGCCGCCCAGCGCCATGACGTGGCGTCCGAACTGGAGGCGGTTGAGCATCACATAGCCCAGCAGCGTCACCACCAGGAAACTCGATACGACGAATCCTTTCTGCGCCATGAAGCTTACGACGCTTCGGGTGTGGTCGTCATAGCCCAGGGCGATGGTCGCGTTGTTCACCAACCACTTCGCGAAGCCTCGCGCGCCGATCATCGTCGCCAGCGTGGCGATGAACGGCTGTAACCGCAGGCGCGTGATGAGCGCGCCGTTCACGAGTCCGCACAGCGTGGCGGCGGCCAGGGCGGCGGCAATACTGGCGGCCGGATGCCAGCCCTTGGCGGCGAACGTCGAGGCGAAAATGGTGCCTGACAGCGCTAAAACCGCGCCGACCGACAGATCAATTCCCGCGCTGAGGATCACGAGGGTCATGCCCATGGCCAAAATGCCCGTATCCGAGATTTGGCGCAGTACGCTGGCCAAGTTGGCCGGACGCCAGAAGATGGGGTAAGAAAAGAACGAATCGCCCTCGCGCGGACTGAACAGCGTGGCGAGGATGACCACAAAAATCATGGTGGCCAACGGCCTTACCCAGGGTTGCTGCCAAAAATCGCGGCGGTCAAAATCCTCGACCCTAAGCGCGCGCGCTTCATTTTTCGACACGACGATACTCCTCCCCCTTCGGCAAACCGGTCCTTTTGAGACGCACCGGACCAGCATCCTAGCATCCTGGGTTTTCGTGCGCAATTGCGCCGACTTGAAAATAACTGGGGGGTATGTTATTCCAATGCCCCCAAACCATATCCGTCGCACGCAATAGGGGTTTTATGAATATTCACCCATTGGCCTTGGTCGACCCCAAGGCGGAACTCGCCGAGGGCGTCGTTGTCGAGCCTTTCGCGCTGATTGGACCGCACGTCCAGATCGGCGCGGGCACTGTCGTCGGCTCTCACAGTGTGATCGTTGGCCGGACGGTTATCGGCGAAAACAATCATTTCTTCAGTGGGTGCCAGGTGGGTATTTTGTCGCAGGACCTCAAACATCGCGACGGACTGATCGGCCGAACCACGGTCGGCAATGGGAACATGTTTCGTGAGCACGTGACCATCAGCGCGAGCACGATGACTTCCTACGACGACGATCACCGGGTGACCTCGATCGGGAACGGCTGCCTGTTCATGGCCTACTCGCACGTTGCCCACGACTGCCACGTCGGCAGCGGGGTGATTATGGCGAACTGCGCGTCGCTGGCAGGTCATGTCGATGTGGAAGACCGCGCCTCGATTGGCGGACTTAGCGGCGTCCACCAGGAGTGCGTGGTGGGTACGATGTCGTTTGTGGGCGGCATGACCCGCGTGGTGAAGGACGTTCCGCCGTACATGATCGTCGAGGGCAATCCGGCGCGGTGCCACGGTCCGAACGTCGTGGGACTGCGGCGCAGCGGTCTGGACGCGGCGGCGCGCGCGCGCATCAAGGCCATCTACCGAATTATGTTCCGGTCTGATTTCAATACGACTCAAGCACTGCACGAGATTGAAACCACGGTCGAGGACGGTGAAGACCGCAATCATTTCCTCGACTTTGTGCGCAAATCCATCCGGGGAATTACGCGATAACAGGACCGCCGGCATTGCGTCTGGGCGCAGGCGGGACATGCGGACGAAAGCTCACCTATGATCAACACGCGCGTCGGGGTTGTCGGCGTAGGCCACTTGGGCTATCACCATGCCCGTATCTACGCCGGTCTCGACGGAGTGGAACTGGTCGGGATCGCGGATCCGAATCCGGAGAATGCCGCCAAGGCCGCCGCGGATTTCGGCGTTCCCTCGTTTCCGTCCGCCGAGGGCTTACTGGCGGCGGGCGTAGAGGCGGTCAGTGTGGCCGTGCCGACGTCCGCGCACCGAGAAATCGCGTTGCGCCTGATCGAAGCGGGCGTGGACGTGCTGGTCGAGAAGCCCTTGGCGGCCAGCGTCGCGGAGGCGCGCGACATGGTCGAAGCTGCCGAGGCCAAGGACCGCGTACTGCAAGTTGGGCATATTGAACGCTTCAACGGCGCGGTGATTGCGCTGTTTAACGCCGTTCGCCAGCCACGCTTCGTCGAGTGCCACCGGCTCAGCCCATATCCCAACCGCGGCGACGACGTAAGCGTCGTGCTCGACCTGATGATTCACGATCTCGAGATCCTGCTTGCGATGGATCGCAGCGGGGTCGCCTCGGTGGATGCGGTGGGCGTGCCCGTGTTTTCGGTGTTCGAGGATATCGCCAACGCGCGGATTCGTTTTAATTCCGGGTGCGTGGCGAATCTCACGAGCAGCCGCGTGTCCGTCGAGCGGATGCGGAAAATCCGCATTTTTGAGCAGGACGCGTACATGTCGACCGACTACAAAGACCAGCAAGTGTTGGTCTACCGTAAGCGGCCGAATGTCGCCGCAGGAGCGGTGGCGAGTCCGATGGATCTCATTGAGATCGAGCCGCTCGAGGTCGAGCGTGAAGAGCCGCTGCGGCTCGAACTGATGTCCTTTTTGCACTGTGTACGCGAGCGTGCGGTCCCGGTTGTCTCGGGGCGCGACGGTCTGGCCGCATTGCAGCTCGCCGAGGAAATCATCGCGGCCATCCGCGCGCAGAACAAGTAACACACAGGCCCATCGGGAGCGATTCCCACGTGACTCGGCTGTTTTTCATCGCCGGTGAATCCTCCGGCGACATTCACGGCGCCAACCTTATCCGCGCGTTGCGCGCGCAGCGGACGGATCTCGTGTGCGAGGGGCTTGGCGGTCCACGCATGGCCGCCGCGGGGATGACGTTGCACGAGGATCTCGCGCGTCACGCGATCATGGGATTTGCCGAAGTGGTCCGCTCGTTGGGCTACCTGCGCGGCGTGTTCAGCGCCACCGTCGCGCGCCTCGAGCGGGAGCGTCCCGACGCGCTGGTGCTTATCGACTACCCGGGCTTCAACCTGCGGTTGGCCGCGAAGGCCAAAGCGCTCAATATTCCGATTGTTTATTACATCAGCCCGCAGGTCTGGGCGTGGAAACGTCGACGGATTCATACCTTGGCGCGGTTGGTGGACAAGATGCTGGTGATCCTGCCGTTCGAGGAGGCTCTGTACAAAGAGATCGGCGTGGATTGCGCTTATGTTGGGCATCCGCTGTTCGATCAGATTGCCGCGACGCCTCTCGAGGGCCGTTACCGCGGCGACCGCATGGTGATCGGTTTGTTGCCCGGCAGCCGCGAGCAGGAGATCTCGCGGATCATGGGCGTGCTGATCGAAACCGCACGCGGCATCCGCGAGAAATACCCAGACGCGCGTTTTGTAACGCCTTGTGTCGACGCGGCGCGCGAGGCGCAGGTCCGCGCGTTTGCGGGGGATTTTCCTGTCGAAACGGCGATTGGGAATTTCTACGAACTGCTCGACGCCGCGCGTTTCTGTCTTGTGGCCTCGGGCACCGCAACGTTGGAGACGGCTTTGTTTGGAGTGCCGATGGCCATACTCTACCGCATGGCGCCGATCACCCACTGGTTGGCGCGGCGGCTGGTGCGTATCGAGCATATTGGGCTCGCAAATATTCTTGCAGGAAGACGAGTTGTCCCGGAATTCATCCAACACGAGGCGGTGGTCGAAAAAGTGTTGCCGGTAGCATTGGAGCTTATCGCAGATTCCCCCGCGCGCAGGCACATGCTCGACGAGCTCGAAAGCCTGCGCCGCAGTTTGGGCGGTCCCGGGGCGTCCGAACGCGCCGCGGGGCATATTCTTGAACTACTCGAAAAAAGGAGGCGCCATGGCTGACCGGTTGTTCCTCATCGACGGCAGCGCGTTTGCGTTTCGCGCGTTCTTCGCCATTCGCGGCTTGAGCGATTCGAAAGGCCGCCCCACCAACGCCGTGTTCGGATTTGCCCGCGTGTTGCTCAAACTACTGCGCGAACACGACCCCAGCCACATCGCGGTTGTGTTCGATGCCTCCGGCCCGACCTTCCGCGACGAGATGTATGCGGAGTACAAAGCGACGCGCCCCCCCACGCCCCCGGACCTCGTGGCCCAGATGCCGGAGATCGACGCGCTGGTCGAGGCGTTCAATATCCCTGTGCTGCGCGTTTCCGGCGTCGAAGCCGACGACGTGCTGGGCACGTTGGCGCGCACGGCCGAGGCCGCGGGTCTCGAGGCGGTGCTCGTTACCGGCGACAAAGACGCCCTGCAACTGGTGTCCGACAAAATCACGGTGTTTGATCCTGGTAAGGGCGATACCGGCGTATGGCTTGGCCCGGCGGAAGCGCGCGAACGGTTCGGCACGGACCCTGAGCATGTCGTTGACGCGATGGCCCTCATTGGCGACACGGCGGACAACGTGCCCGGCGTGCGCGGTATAGGCGAGAAAACCGCCAAGACGCTGATGGAAACGTACGGTGGGCTGGATAATCTCTACGCGCACTTGTCCGAGCTCAAGGGCAAGCAGAAGGAACGTCTCGAACAGGACCGCGAGCAGGCGTATTTCAGCCGAGAACTGGTGACGATCAAGATAGACGTCCCCCTGGAGGTTACGCTCGAGGATCTGCGCCGGAAGCCTATTGACCGCGCGCGCCTGGCCGAGCAGTTGCTGAAGCACGAGTTTGCTTCGCTGGCTGCGGAATTTCTTCCCGATGCGGAAACCGCCGCGCAGGACGACGCCGAGTACCGTCTTGTGTTGACGCTGGCGGACCTGAAAAAGGCGGTCGAAGAAATGCGCGCCGCCCGAACGTTCGCCGTGGACACCGAGACGACCTCCACCGACCCTATGCGCGCGCAGTTGGTCGGCGTGTCGCTGAGCGCCGAACCGGGCATCGCCTACTACATCCCCATTGGGCATACCCCCGAGGCGATGACCCCGGAACTCGAGGGCGAACAGGCGCACGGCCCCGTCACCCTTGAACCCGAAGAGGCTCTGCGAACCCTCAAGCCCCTTCTGGAAGACCCGGCGCTGACCAAGGTCGGGCACAACATCAAGTACGACCTCATTGTTCTGGCCCGGGCGGGGATTCGGCTGGCCGGAATCGGGCTGGATACGATGGTGGCGTCCTATTTGACAGACCCCTCCCGGATGCGGCATAATCTAACAGACGTTTGTCTCCACTACCTTAAGCGCAACATGACTCCCATCGCCGATTTGATCGGCAAGGGATCTAAGGCGATCACTTTCGACCACGTTCCCATCGCCCGCGCTTGCGCCTATGCGGGAGAGGATGCCGATATCGCGTTGCGGTTGGCCCGGTATTTTGAACCGGTCCTGCGCGAGCGGGGACTTGAGGCCCTGTATGGCGAGGTCGAGCAACCGCTGATTGGCGTGTTGGCGGAAATGGAGCAGACGGGGATCGCGATCGATCCGGAAGTCTTCGCCAAGCTGCGGGTAGAAGTCGAGGGCCGGGCAAAAACCCTCGAATCGGAAATATACGAAGCGGCGGGGGGGCCGTTTCAGATTCAATCGCCGAAACAACTCCAGGAGGTTTTGTTCACACGGCTCGGGCTCAAGCCCACGCGGCGGACGAAAACGGGCTTCTCCACCGACGTGGACGTTCTCGAAGAACTGGCGGGACGCCATCCGCTTCCGGCCAAGGTGCTTGAATACCGAACGCTCGAGAAACTTCGCGGAACGTATATCGACGCGCTGCCCAAGTTGGTGCATCCGGATACTGGCCGTATTCATACGTCGTTCAATCAGGCGGTGGCGGCCACGGGCCGGTTGTCGAGCAGCGACCCAAACTTGCAGAACATCCCGATTCGGACGGAAATCGGACGGAAAATCCGCGAGGGCTTTGTGCCGGGCGGACCGAGCTGGAAACTGATCTCCGCCGACTATTCACAAATTGAACTACGCGTACTGGCTCATCTCTCGGGCGACGACCATCTGGCCGAAGCGTTTCGCGAGGATTTCGACGTCCATCGCGACACCGCTTCCCGTGTTTTCGGGGTCATGCCCGAATTGGTGTCGCCGGAAATGCGCCGCCAGGCGAAAGCCGTGAACTTTGGAGTCATCTACGGCATTAGTCCGTATGGACTGGCCCGTAACCTGGGCATCTCGACGGCCGAAGCGGCGCGCTTTATCGAGCAGTACTTTGCGCAGTACCCCGGCGTGAAGCGCTGGATCGAGGCTACGCTGGAGCAGGCGCGCAAGGAAGGCTGCGTGACGACGCTCCTCAATCGGAGGCGGTACGTGGCCGATCTCGACGCCCGCGATGTAAATGTGCGGCGCGGGGCTGAGCGGATCGCGGTGAATACGCCGGTGCAAGGCAGCGCCGCCGATATTATCAAGGTGGCGATGGTGCGGCTGCACGAGGCGCTACACGGCACGAAGGCGAAGCTGCTGTTGCAGGTGCACGACGAACTTGTAGTGGAGGCGCCGGCCGAAGAGGCTGAGAAGGTGGCGGAGAAACTGCGGAGTGTGATGGAGAACGCGGCGACGCTTAGCGTGCCGTTGAAGGTAGACGTGGGGATGGGAGACCACTGGGCCGCCATTCATTAGGTGCGGCTTAGGACAGGGTGATATCGGGGCAGCGCCGCGCAACGCGGCCTGAAGGAAAGGAACCCGAATGACGGATCGATCAAGCAGTGATAAGACTTCGAATCGGCCCCGCGGAGGGCGCCCGTCCGGGCGGCGTAATCCGAATCAGGGCCGCGGCGGCATGCCGCGCAACGGCAGCGGTAACGGCGGACGCGGTGGACATCGCGGACCGTCGCCGCACCCGAACGCGCAGGAATTCGCCGATCTCGAAGAAAAGATGAACAACGAGAACGGCGCAAACGGCGAACCGCAGACGCCCACCGGGCCGGAGATCTCGATCGTCGAACTCAAAAAGATGTCGATGGCCGAACTCACCGACACCGCGCGCGAGATGAATATCGAGAACTACAGCGGCCTGAAGAAGCAGGACCTGTTGTTCCGCGTGCTGCAACACAGTATCGAGGCAGCCGGTTCGCTCTACGGCGGCGGTACGCTCGAAATTCTGCCGGACGGTTTCGGCTTCTTGCGTTCGAGCGACTACTCGTACCTGCCCGGGCCGGACGACATTTATGTGTCGCCGTCGCAGATTCGCAAGTTCGCCCTGCGCACCGGCGACACGGTGCAGGGGCACGTGCGCCCGCCGAAAGAGGGCGAGCGCTACTTCGCTCTGCTCAAGGTCGAGGCGGTGAACTTCGAGACGCCGGACGTGGCGCGCGAGCGCATCCTGTTCGACAACCTGACGCCGCTTCACCCGAATGAGCGATTCCACCTTGAAACGACGCAGAACGAAGTGGCGATGCGCATCATGGACCTGATCGCGCCGATCGGCAAAGGCCAGCGCGGACTCATCGTGGCCGCGCCGTTCACCGGCAAGACCGTGCTGCTCCAGAAAATCGCCAACAGCATCACCGCGAACCATCCCGAGGCGCACGTCATCGTGTTGCTGATCGACGAACGCCCCGAAGAAGTCACAGACATGCAGCGCTCCGTCAAAGGCGAGGTGATCGCCTCGACGTTCGACGAAGCGCCGGAACGTCACGTGCAGGTCGCGGAGATGGTGATCGAAAAGGCCAAGCGCCTGACCGAACACAAGCGCGACGTCGTGATCCTCCTCGACTCCATCACACGCTTAGCGCGTGCGTATAACGTCATCGTGCCGCCCAGCGGCAAGGTGCTGTCCGGTGGTGTCGATGCCAACGCCCTCCAGCGCCCGAAGCGTTTCTTCGGCGCGGCGCGTAACATCGAAGAAGGCGGCAGCCTGACGATCCTGGCGACGGCGCTCATCGAAACCGGCAGCCGTATGGACGACGTCATCTTCGAAGAGTTCAAGGGCACTGGCAACATGGAGATCCACCTCGACCGTCGTCTGATGGAAAAACGCATCTTCCCGGCCATCGACGTGCTCAAGTCGCGCACGCGCAAGGAAGAACTGCTGGTCAAGGACGAAGAGCTTCAGCGCATCTGGCTGCTGCTCAAGGTCCTCAGTCCGCTTAGTTCCATCGAGGCCACCGAACTGCTGGTCGAGAAACTCAAGAAGACCAAGAGTAATCAGGAATTCCTCGCGTTGATGCAGAAGATGTAGCCACGAACGGTTTGCCCGGGAGTCTTGCTTTGAATGAGTGGACTCCCGGGCTTTTTTTGTGTCCTTAAGATTGCGCGAGAGGCCTAGACCCGGCATAATGGCGTTGCGTCTGCAACTCAGGCGGGACACGACGCGCATCATTCTAACGTAACCACGCGGAAGGGCCGTGCAGGCCACGCAGAGGAGGGAATCCATGGCCAAGAAGAAGTTGAATGTCGCGATGATCGGCGCGCAATTCATGGGCAAAGCCCATAGCAACGCGTGGCGGAAGGTCGGCATGTTTTTTGACCTTCCCGTCGAGCCGGTGATGAAGGTGCTGTGCGGCAAGTTCCCGCAGGAACTGGAAGTGGCGGAGCGCTGGGGCTGGCAGGAGACCAGCTTGGACTGGAAAGAGACTGTCCGACGTCCGGACATCGATGTTATCGATATTTGCACACCGAACTTCTTGCATCCGGCGATTGCGATCGAAGCCGCCAAGAGCGGCAAACACATCGTGTGCGAAAAGCCGCTCGCCTCGACGCTCAAAGATGCCGAGACGATGTTTGCTGCCGTGAAAAAGGCTCCTGGAAAGCATATGTGCGGGTTCTGCTATCGCTTTGCGCCCGCCGTGGCCACAATCAAGAAGATGGTCTCCACAGGCCAGCTTGGCCGCATTTTCCATTTCCGCGCGCATTACCAGCAGGATTGGATCGTCGACCCTGAGTTCCCGCTGAACTGGCGTTTGCAGAAGAAAATCGCCGGCGCGGGCTCGTTGGGCGATATCGGCGCGCACAGCATCGACCTGTGCCACTACCTCGTCGGGCCGATTGAGGAAGTGGCCGCGTCCATGCGCACCTTCGTGAAGAAACGTCCGATCGCGGACGGCGCCGCGACGATCGCCGCCACCAAAGGCCACGCCAAGAGTAAGAAAATGGGCGTGGTCGACGTGGACGATGCGGCGATCTTTCTCGCGCACATCAAAGGCGCGGACACGCTGTGCACGTTCGAGGCGACGCGTTTCGCCCCGGGCCGCCGCAACTACAACGGCTTCGAGATTTACGGCAGCAAAGGCAGCGTGATCTGGAACGTCGAAGACCTCAACTACTTCCAATATTTTAACTGCGCCGACCCCGACGACGCGCAGGGCTTCCGCCGCGTCCACGCCACCGATTCAGGTCACCCCTACGTCGGCAACTGGTGGCCAACCGGGCACACCCTGGGGTACGAGCACCTATTCGTGCACGAGATCCTCGAGTTCGTGCGCAACGTTGGCAAGAAGGCCACGCCTTACCCGACGTTCGCCGACGGCGTTGCCTGCCAAAAAGTGCTCGAGGCCGTCGAGAAGGCCAGCAAGACGCGCCGCTGGGAAAAGGTCTAGCTTTCCACACAATAGACAATGCAACGTGCGGCGGGTTCAGCGCCCGTCGCACGTTGTTCTTTTTAAGGCGACGGTGGCGACAGGCGACGGTGGGGAAGTTGCCTCGTGCGGGGCGGCGGGGTATGCTCTGGGCCGTGTGTTTTCACCGTGGCGGGGTAACTGGAATACGGAGACGGTCATGCGGTTGAGCGAGATGGTGGGCAAGCGGTTCAAGGAACGTCCGGCGGAGGCGACGCTGGAGAGTCATGCGTTGTTGTTGCGCGGCGGGTACGCGCGACAGGTGGCAAATGGCATCTATTCGTTGTTGCCGGCGGGGGTGCGTGTGGTGCGTAAGATTGAGCGCATCCTGCGCGAGGAGATGGACCGTATCGGCGGGCAGGAAGTGCTGATGCCGTTGGCGCAGCCGCGTGAGTTGTGGGACGAGTCGGGGCGCTACGCGGCGGTGGGGCATGAACTGGTACGCTTCAAGGATCGCGGCGACCACGACATGGTCTTGGCGATGACCCACGAAGAGGCGGTCGTCCATCTTTGCCGCAACGAGGCCAGCAGCTACCTACAGTATCCGTTCATGGTCTACCAGATTCAGACCAAGTTTCGGGACGAGCCGCGGTCGCGCGGCGGGCTGATCCGCGTGCGCGAGTTCACGATGAAGGACGCGTATTCGTTTCACACCTCCGCGCAGGACCTTGAGCATTACTATATGGAGTGCTTCCGCGCGTATCAGCGCATTTTCGCACGGGCGGGCGTGCCGGAGGTGGTCGCGATTCAGTCCGATACGGGCATGATGGGCGGCAAAGTCGCGCACGAGTTCACGTTGTTGACGGAAGTCGGCGAGGATACCGTGGTGACCTGCGATTCGTGCCGTTACCTCGCGAATCAGGAGGTGGCAAAGGGGAAGATCGAGGGATTTGCCGAAGCCCCGAAGCCGCTTGAGAAGGTCGCCACGCCGGGCAAGAAGACGATCGAAGAAGTCGCGGGCTTTCTCGGCATCGCGCCGCGCCAGACGGTCAAGGCGGTGTTCTACCAGGAGGACCGCGACGGCAAACTCGTGCTTGCGCTTATTCGCGGCGACCGCGAGATCAACGAGTCGAAGCTGAGCAAGATCATTGGCGTGCAACCCAAGCCCGCGCAGGACGCGCGCATCCGGGCGGCTGGGGCCGAGCCCGGTTTCGCTTCGCCGATGGGGCTCGACCCAGGCCTATGCCGGGTGGTCGTGGATGAAACCGTGGCGGCGTCGAACAACCTCGTCACCGGCGCCAACGAGCCGGATTTTCACTATCTTAACTTCAACCTGGAGCGCGATCTCCCAGGCGCGGCGTGCGTGGATATTGCGGCGGTGGCCGCGGGCGACGGGTGTCCGGAGTGCGAAGGGACGATCGTGCTTCAGCGCGGCATCGAGGTCGGCAACATCTTCCAACTCGGCACGAAATACACCGAGGCGATGGGGATGACCTATACCGACGAGAACGGCAAGACCGCGGCGCCGATCATGGGGTGCTATGGGATTGGCGTAGGCCGGTTGGTCAGTTCGGTGATGGAAGTCCGGCGCGATCAGCACGGGCCCATGTGGCCGATCTCGATTGCGCCTTGGCAGGTGCATATCAACGCACTCAAGCTCAACGAAGAGTCGGTGCGCGAAGTGGCGGAAGGGCTGTTCACCGGCCTTCAGGCGCTGGGTATCGAGGTGCTGTTCGACGATCGCAACCAGAGTCCCGGCGTGCAATTTGCCGACGCCGACCTGCTGGGCATTCCGTTCCGCATTATCGTCAGCCCGCGTAATCTCGAAGCGCGCCAGCTTGAGTGGAAGCGTCGCGACACGGGCGAATCGGGCAAGTTGGATGTCAAGGGCGCGACCGAACAGATCGCGGCGTGGGTGCATGAGGCGCTCAAGCAGTTCGAGGCCGAGTGCTTGGCGAAGATTGGAAGTTAGGCTCGTTGGCTCGGGTGGTTCCTGGCGCTGAGTAGGCAGACCGCCAGGGCCAGTGCGTCGGCGGCGTCGTCGGGACGCGGAATGTCGTCCAGCGTCAGCAGGATGCGGAGCATTTCCTGGACCTGGCGTTTGGGGGCTTTGCCGTAGCCGGTAACGGCGTTTTTCACTTCGAGCGGGGTGAATTCCGCGATTCGCAGTCCGGCGAGTTCGGCACTCAACACCAGCACGCCGCGCGCCTGGGCGACGGCGATGCCGGTGGTGATATTTTTCGTGAAGTAGAGCTTTTCGATGGCCACCGCGTCCGGCGTATACTGTTCGAGCAGCGCATTGGCCTGCTCGAACAGCGATTTGAGCCGAACCGAAGGCGTCCACTCTGGGGGCGTGGTGAGCGTCCCATGGGCGATGTGGCGTAGCCGCATCCCCTTGCCCTCGACCACGCCGTAGCCCGTGGTGGCCGTGCCGGGGTCGATCCCCAGCACGCGCATTTATTCTTCCATGGCCGCGGCCATGTCCTCGTCGGAGATGTCGAAATTGGCGAAGACGTCCTGGACGTCGTCATGGTCTTCGAGTGCTTCGATGAAGCGGAGCACCTGCCCCACCTCTTTGCCCTCGACTTTGACGGTCGTCTTCGGGATCATGGTGAGCTTGGCCTCGGCCGTTTCGATGCCCATCGCCTGAAGTGCGTTCACGACCGTGTGTAGATCGCTCGGCGCGGTCGAGATTTCGAAGTCATCGCCCGAGGTATCCACGTCTTCCGCGCCGGCCTCGACCGCCTTTTCGAAAATGTCGTCGTCGCTCATACCGGCCTTCGGCACGGCGATAACGCCCTTTTGCTCGAAATTCCACGCGACCGCGTTCGCTTCGGCCATACGCCCGCCGCACTTGGTCAACATGTGGCGGATTTCCGCGACGGTCCGGTTCTTATTGTCGGTAAGGATGTCGATAATAACGGCCACGCCCGCCGGGCCAATGCCCTCGTAGCGGATTTCCTCATACGACACGCCCGGCAGTTCGCCTGTGCCCTTCTTGATGGCGCGGTCGACATTATCTTTGGGCATGTTTTGCCCGCGGGCAGTCAGTAAGACCGCGCGCAGACGCGGATTGCCTGCGGGATCGCCGCCGCCCAACTTCGCGGCGACGGTGATTTCCTTGGCGAGTTTCGAGAAAATCTTACCGCGCTTGGCGTCAGCAGCACCCTTTTTACGCTTAATCGTGCTCCACTTTGAATGACCGGACATGCCTACCCCTCACTGTTGAATCGAATTGTCTAACGTTTTGTCGGCCCGCGATTATATCAGGCGCATCGGATGGCTGCAACCTTACGTTCCTCCAGGACATCCCCCAAGATTTTTGCGGTTCGCGTAGTTTATGAGGAGTCGCAGGCGAAAAGGTTCATCTGGGGCGAGGTTGGGCAGGGGCGTTGGGGTATTGGCGGCCCTGGGTGGCGCGTTAAAAGGGCGTGCAGGCC
>JBHELB010000012.1:0-167328 GCA_041859045.1 Candidatus Hydrogenedentales bacterium
GAAGCGGCGCTGCCGGGCGAATCCCCCGTGGTGCGCGTATCGGGTTGGAACACCCCGGTGACCGTGGCGCCATGGGTCACACCCTGACCTGCGCGGCGGTGGGCCGTTGGTCCGTCCGCCGGAAATGGGATACAATGGTCGGGATTTTGTGACGCCACGCAGGCCACGCGCCGGCAACCGGGGGGACGCGTGTTTGCCCGTGGTGGTGTCTCCGTTCGCCCAGTCGTCTGCAACCCAACCGAAGGAGAGAACCCCATGCCCATGGTTCCCATGCGCCAGATCCTCGACGAAGCCGCCAAGGGCGGCTACGGCGTCGGCGCTTTCAACGTCAATAACATGGAACAGATTCAAGCCATCATGGCCGCCTGCGAAGAAACGCAGAGCCCGGTCATCATCCAGGCCAGCCGCGGCGCGCTCAAGTACTCGCAGATGGAATACCTGCGCCACCTGATGCAGGCGGCCGTCGAGCTGCACCCTGACATCCCCGTCGCGCTGCACCTGGACCACGGCAACAGCCCGGCCACCTGCAAGAAGGCCATCGAACTCGGCTTCACCTCCGTCATGATGGACGGCTCGCTCACCGAAGACGGCAAGAGCGTCGCCAGCTATGAATACAACGTCGCAGTCACCAAGGAAGTCGTCGAGATGGCGCACGCCGCGGGCGTGACCGTTGAGGGCGAGCTGGGCGCACTGGGCGGCATCGAAGACGGCCACGGCGCCGGCCTCGATGTGGACGACACGGAGCACCTGACCGATCCCTCGCAGGCCGAGGAATTCGTCGCGGCCACCGGTATCGATGCGCTGGCCGTCGCCATCGGCACGAGCCACGGTGCGTACAAGTCCCTGCGCAAGGATCCGAAGACCGGCGAGATGCTGCCGCCTGCCCTAGCCATGGAGCGCATCCACGAGATTCACGCGCGCCTGCCCGAGTGCCACATGGTGATGCATGGCTCCTCCAGCGTGCCGCCGGAACTGGTCGCCGTCATAAACGAATACGGCGGCAACATGCACGGCTCCTACGGGATTCCCGTGCCGCAGATTCAGGACGGCATCAAGCACGGCGTCCGCGAGATCAACGTCGATACCGATAGCCGTCTGGCCATCACCGGCGCGATCCGCAAGGTCTTCGCCGAGAAGCCCGAGAAGTTCGACCCGCGCGATTACCTGAAGCCCGCCCGCGACGCCGCGTATGAAGTGTATGTGGCGCGTATGAAGGCGTTCGGCCAGGCCGGTCACGCGGGCGATTACAAGCCGATGTCGCTGGCCGATATGAAGAAGGTCTACGGCAGCTAACCGTTCCTCGAGAATTGCTCTCTGACGGCCGTCCGGGAAACTGGGCGGCCGTCGATTTTTTGATCGCTGGTTTTGAGAGACATACGCGTCTTCAGTTATAATCGTTCGTTCCGGCGCGGCGGTTTGCGCCGGGGGAAGAGGCTGGGCCGCGTGTCCAGCGGCAGTGTGGAGTTATGGCCGATAGGCGGAACCAAGAGACGAGCACGCCCGCGCCGAATGAGGCGGAGGTGCGGTTGCTTGAGAGCACACTCGCTTTGTTTGCCGAGCGTGGGTTTGCCGCGACGACGATCCGCGAGATTATCGAGCAGGCGCAGGTTACCCGGCCCGTTCTCTATTATTATTTTGAAAACAAAGAGCAACTCTTTGTCCGGCTGATTACCACCTGGTTCGAGCAGATTGGCCAGCGGGTGGATCGCGTGCTCGATGCCCGCATGCCGTTGGCCGAATGCCTGCTCGCGTTGGCGAACTCGTCATTTGAAGGTGCGGATCAAAATCCCGCTGCGGTGCGACTGACGTTGCAGGCATTCTTTGCACCGCGTGGCGAGGGGCCGCTTGTCGAAGTCACGACGCTCTGGGAGCGGCGGTTCGGACGCATCGTTCAACGGATGCAAGAGGGTCTGGATTCTGGTGAAATCGGCGGAGCGGACGCGGTGACCTTGGCGCGGACGTTTCTCGCGATGATCGATATGCATATTTTGGCGAAAACTCACCGGCCCGAACTCGATCTGTCGAAGGGCCTGGCGGAAACCATCGTGCGCATTTTTCTGCACGGAACAGCCACCCCAACACCGGTGGCCGGAAAGCGAAAGGCGGCAGTTCGATGAGACTAAAGGGCGTCCTCAATCTGGGACTGGGCGTGGTGGTGTGCGTGGCGATTGTCGCGATTGGCGCTGCCGTGGCCGCCGTGGGGACAAAAATCCGTGCGGCTCAGGCGGAGAAGCGCAAGGAGGCAGGGAAGGCGGAGGCCGCGCTACCGCGGGTGAAGGTTCGCGTGATGAAGCCGGTGCTGGTGGAGGACCGTCTCGAACTCACGGGGTCTGTTGAGCCGTGGGAAGATCTCAAAATTAGTGCCGAACTCCCCGGGCGCATCGAGTGGCAAGGACGCGACGAGGGCGAGCCGGTGAAAGCCGGCGAGGAACTGTTCCGCATCGACACGCGTACGATTCAAACGCAACTCGACCAAGCACAGGCGCAACTTACATTGGCCGAGCAGGAATTCACGCGCGCCAAGGGATTGCTTGATAAGGGCGCGGCGGCGCGGCGCGACTACGACGCCGCGCTGTCCGGGCGTGACGTAGCGCAGGCGGCGGTGCGCACCGCCCGCGTGGCGCTGGACAAGAGCACGGTCAAGGCGCCGATCGACGGCGTGGTGGACAGCGTCTTTCGCAAGCAGGACGAATTCATCGACATGGGCGCGCCGCTGGTGCGGATTGTGCAAGTGAACCGTGTGAAACTCGTGGTGGGCATCCCCGAGCGCGACATCCCGCATTTCGCCGTGGGCGATACGGTCGTCGTGCGCGCGGACGCGCTGCACGATCGCACCTTTGAGGGGCGCATCTATCGCATTGCCACGACAGCCGAACAGGCCACGCACACGTTTGCGGCGGAAATCGAATTGGCCAACGCGGACGGCGCCCTGAAGCCGGGTATGATCGCCCGGGCCACGCTGGTGCGTGAGCGATTCCCAGACTCCTTTCTCGCGCCGATCTTCGCGACGCTTCCGCTTGACGACCAGCGGTTTGTGTTTGTCGAGAAAGACGGTGTCGCCGATCTGCGGGCGATTGAGATCGGCGTGCTGCAGGGCAGTAACGTGCAGATCAAGAGCGGGGTGAACGCGGGCGATCGCCTAGTCGTAACCGGCCAGCGCGACGTGCGCCCCGGCGAGAAGGTCGACGTCGCCGAGGTGGAAGAATGATTATCCCGAACACCGCTATTAACCGCCGTTCGACGGTGTTGGTGTTCGTCGCGATGTTCTCGATCACCGGCATTTACAGTTATCTCGTGCTGCCGCGCGAGTCGAATCCCGAAGTCGTTATTCCTGTCGTGAACGTCGTGACGACGTATGAAGGGGTTGCGCCGGAGGACATCGAGTCGCTCATCACGCAACCCATCGAACGCAAGTTGACCGGCCTCGCGGGCGTCAAGAAAATTACCTCCGAGAGCATGGAAGGCGCGTCGAGCGTGACGATCGAGTTCGAAGCCGACCGCGACATCGACGACGCGCTCCAGAAGGTCCGCGATAAAGTGGACCAGGCCAAGCCCGATATCCCGCGCGAAGCCGAGGAACCGAGCGTTTTCGAAATCAACATTTCTCAACTCCCGATCATCTACGTCGCGCTGACCGGCGATATCGGTTTGCCCGCGTTGAACGAAATCGCGGAAGACCTCGAAGACAAGATCGAGGGTATCCCCGGCGTGCTGGGTGTCGATATCGTTGGCGGCACCGAACGTGAGATTCCGATCGAGGTGGATCCGAACCGCGTCGCGCAGTACGGCGTGTCGTTGGCGGATCTGGCGATGCTTGCACAGATCGAGAACGTGAACGTGCCCGCGGGTGCGATGGAGTTGGGCGAGGCGAAGTACCTTATGCGCACGCCCGGCGAGATCAAGAACGCCGACGACCTCAACTACCTGGTGGTCAAGCGCGGCGAAACCGGTTCGGTACTACTCCAAGACATCGCCCGCGCGAAAGACGATTTTAAGGATATCGCGTCGTACTCGCGCCTAAACGGCAAACCCTCGATTACGCTTACGATTTCGAAGCGTTCAGGCAAGAACGTGATCGAGGTTTCTGACGCCATACATCGCGCGGTGGAGGAAACCAACGCGCGGCTGCCGATGGGCGTCAAGGCCGAAATTACATATGACGAGTCCAATGATATCCGCGACATGGTGCATGAGCTTGAAGACGGCATCCTGAGCGGACTCATTCTCGTGCTCGTTGTGTTGTTCGCGTTCTTGGGATTTGCGAACGCCTTTTTCGTCGCGCTGGCAATTCCCTTCTCGCTGTTCATCACCTTCACATACTTTATGATGACCGGCGTGACGCTGAACATGGTCGTGCTGTTCAGTCTGATCCTCGTGTTGGGCATGCTGGTCGACGACGGCGTCGTGGTCGTCGAAAACATGTTCCGCCACATGCAGATTGGCTATCCGCGCGAGCAGGCCGCGCGCGACGGCGCAGGCGAAGTGGCGTATGCCGTAATCGGATCGACCATCACCAAGGTTGCTGCGTTCGTGCCGATGTTTTTCTGGCCCGGTGTCTGGGGCAAGTTCATGGTCTTCTTGCCGCTCACCGTGACCGTCGCGCTGGCCGCATCGCTGTTTGTAGCGTTGGTGGTGAACCCAGTGCTTGCGTCGATGTTCATGCGCGTGTCGCCCAAGCAGGTGAAAAAGCACGCAAGCCAGCACCACTACATCCTCCAAGCGTACGGCGCCGTGGTGCGCTTCGCATTGCGTTGGCGCGTCGCGACACTGGTGTTGGCATTTACCGCGTTGGTGGTTATCGCGGCGATCTACGGGGCCGGGGCCGAGGTGCAATTTACCCCGGAAGTTGAGCCGCCGATGGCGTTCATTGATATCGAAGCGCCCGAGGGAACGAACCTCGATACCAGCGACGGCTTTGTGCGTCAAGTTGAGAAAATGATCGAGCCCTACGCCCAGAATATTCAGTTCGTGATCGCGAATGTGGGCTCGAGCGGGGCCAACATGTTCGGAGGGTTCAGTGGCGCGTCAAGCCACCTGAGCCGCGTGACCATGGATTTCCCGCCCCTGCAAGAGACGGACGTCTTGCCGTCAACCATCGTGAAATCCGTGCGCGCGCATCTGGGTGAGGTGGTGGGTGCCGACGTCCGCTCGCAGAAACTCGACATGGGCCCGCCCACCAAGCCTCCGGTGAACGTGGAGATCAGCGGTGACGATTATGCGACCCTGGCGAAGCTCGCGGAGAATGTGCGCGAACGCATTAAGAACGTGCCGGGGCTGCTGAATTTGCGCGACGACTACAACAAAGGCAAGCCGGAGGTGCGCGTGCGCGTGGACCGGCAGGAAGCACTGCGCACCGGCCTCAACACGACGATCATCGGCAATACGGTGAAGGCCGCCGTGAATGGCCAGCGCGCGGGCAAGTATCGCGAGGGTGACGAAGAGTACGACGTCGTGGTGCGGTTCCCGCGAACATTTCGCGAGGACTTGACGAATCTCGAGAACATGAGTCTCATCAATCTTGCCGGACTTTCGGTGCCGTTCTCGAGCGTGGCAAAGGTCGAGCTCGGCGCAGGGTATGGCACGATTCGTCATATTGATCGCAAGCGCACCGTCACCGTTTCCGCGGAGGTCACGGAAGGACATCAAGGCCCCGAAGTGCTCAAGTCCGTTCAGGAAGTATTGAAGGACTTCTCACTCCCGGCCAGCTATACCATTCAGTACACCGGCGAGAACGAGGATACCCAGGAAACCCAAGACTTCATGGTGCGCGCGTTTGGCGTGGCGATGCTGCTGACCGCGCTCGCGCTCGTGGGGCAGTTCAATTCGGTCACGCAGTCGGTGATCATCATGACCAGCGTCGTGCTCTCGCTAGGCGGCGTGTTTCTTGGACTGCTTATATTCGACATGCCGTTCGGTATTCTCATGACCGGTATCGCGTGCATCAGTCTGGCGGGCGTGGCGGTCAACAACGCGATCGTGTTGCTCGATTTCACAAACGTGCTCAAGACGCGCGGTTACTCCACAAACGACGCGCTCGTCGAGGCAGGCTGCATCCGCTTCCGTCCGGTGATGCTGACAACCATGACGACCACGTTAGGGCTGATCCCGATGGCGATTGGCATCAGTTTCGATTTCCGAAAGCTGGAGTGGGTCAAAGGCGGCATGTCCTCTTCGTGGTGGGGACCGATGGCCATTGCGATCATCGCGGGCTTGTTGTTCACGACGGTGTTGACGCTCGTGGTCGTGCCTACGTTGTACAGCCTGAACGACGAGATTCGCGCGACCCTCCGACGCAAGTCCGCGACGTCGGAATCGGCGCCTGTCGTCGCGCCGACGGAGTAAGCATGACGCCCTCGACTCGACGGCGCGTGGGCTGGGCGCTTCTGGTGTTGGGCACGGTGGCGCTGGGGGTCGGATATGTCGGCTGGGGGCTGAAGCCCTTCGCGGGCACGCTGTACGTGGCGAAAGACAGCCGCGAAAGGTCAGTCGTGTCGATCGCCGGCTCGACGATCCCCCCGAACATTTCCGCCATCGCCGGTCAGCCAATTTATCGCGATGTCGAGGGCGCTGCGGTGCGTTTCGAGAGTCCGCGCGCGGCCGAGGCCGCCGTTGATCCCACGCAGCGGTATGATGTCGTGGGCCTGCCATTTCTCGTGTGCGTCCGCACGCTCGAGTCATTCGCTTCCGCAACGGAGAGCTATGGCCTGAGCATTGTGTATCCCGATCGCGAAGAAACGCAAGACCTCGTCACGGGCGGCGAAGTGATCGTCAATGGCCAGCCGTACGCCGTGCGCGCGATTCAACCGTGGACGGGGCTTGTGCGCGATGGCGGCGGCGTGCCGATGGTGGCGTTACGTTATCGCGACAACGCGCGAGACGAGTTTGTGACCGCATTGTTGGCCGATGGCGATTGGCGCGCGCTGACGCAGCACACTTCGCTCCGGTTTCAGTGGGCGCAGGACGAAGCCGCGGCGCAGAGCTTTTGCCGCGAGGTGCCTCCGCCGGAACTTTCGGGACGTTGGGGGGCTCGCGACGATGTTCGGATCACGTGGATCGAGCATCTGCGCCCCGGCTCGGGCCTCGATCTTCTCGACGGACGTTCCGTCACGCTTCAATCCTTCACGCCGCCCGCCAACGGCGCGCCCGCGTCGATTCAGCTCTCGATCACGCGCAACGGGACGACGTCCGTCGAAAAACTTGAGGCGAATGCGCCGGAACGCGGCGATTTCCGCTTCGAATATTGGGCAAGTGGCGAACGTTTGTTGAGCGTTGCGGCGTACCGCGAGGGCGCGGTCTTGTTCTCGGCGCGCGGGCCTGAGCTTGACGCCGCAGTGCGCGAGCTGCGCGAAGGAGAAACGTGGCGCGGGCCGGACGGCGCGGAGCTGGAACTCGCGCAGGCGATGCCGCAGGCGCGCCCCGTGCCGCCGGGGTACGTGGACGTGACCGTGCTCGATGCTCATGGCGAGCGCATTGCCCTCCGCGCGGGTGAGCGCATTCGCGTCGGAGATGCGTTTCTGAGTCTGGTAGGACCCGGCCGCGCCCCGCGCGAACGGACAGGTTTCGTTATTCTTGATGCGGACGGCGCTGAGCGCGCGGCGTTTTCCCTTGAAGCGACATTCGAGACCGCGCAATCCGCGTCTTACGATGGGTGGACGCTTGTGCCCGAGCTGTCAGACCCCACGTATCCCAGTGTCGTGGCGTTCGGCGTTTACTCCGCAAGATCGCGCATGCCGTTCGTGCCCGGCGCGTTGCTTGTCCTGCTGGGCGTGGCTTTGCTCACCACCTCAGCGGTTTCTGCCACGCCTCCTTCAGGTCCGCAATCGGAGCCGTGAGCCGCGAACCATCCGCGAACGTGAGCGCGAGTGTCGGGGCGGAGGTCACGGTGCCCACACGATAGACACCGGCTGTTCCGGCCAGTTCCGCTTCGAACGCCGCCGCGTTTTCCGGGCGCACAGTAACAACGAAACGCCCCTGCGATTCGCTGAACAACGTGACGAGCGGTTCAAACGAGGCAGCAGACGCCAAATTCGCTTCAATGCCGAGCCCACCCGCAAACGCGCTTTCGGCCAGCGCCACGCCGAGACCGCCGTCCGAGCAATCGTGACACGACGCGACCAGCCCTTTGTCGATGGCCGACGAAAGCGCCGCGTACCGCTGCAGATTCGCTTGAACATCAACCGTTGGTGCGGTCTCGCCGAGTTGGCCTTTCAACGCGAGATACTCGCTGCCGCCCAGTTCGGGCTTCGTCTCGCCGAGCACGTAAACCACATCGCCCGCACGCTTGACGTCCATCGACACGGTCTTGCGGACGTCATCCAGCACAGCGGCTGCGGTGAACAACACCGTCGGCGGAATCGAGATCTTCGTGTCGCCGATCTTGTAGTCGTTCTTCATGCTGTCCTTGCCGGAGATCAGCGGAATGCCGTACGCAACGCATACCTCGTACAGCGCGTCACCGGCGCGCACGAGCTGCCCGAGTTTGTATGCGCCGTCCGGCGTCTTCTCGCTCTCGACGGGATCGGGCCAGCAGAAGTTGTCGAGCCCCGCGATGGTCCCCAGCTTCGCGCCCACGCACACGAGATTGCGCACGGCCTCGTCGATCGCGCAGGCCATCATCGCGTACGCGTCGAGGTCGCTGTACTTCGGCGTGATGCCGCACGCGACCGCGATGCCCTTGTTCGAACCGGGCACGGGGCGAATCACGCCCGCGTCGCCGGGGCCGTCGTGCTCGACGCCCTGGAACTGCTTTAGCACGCTCTGCCCCAAGACCTCGTGGTCGTACATGCGCACGAAGGTTTCTTTGCTGCACACATTGAGCGAGCCCAGCACCGCGCGCAGTTCGGCGGCCAAATCGGCTTGCGCGGGCAACGTTTCCGGCGCGGTCTTCGGCGGATGCCACTCCGCGCGCAAGTCCATGCGCGGGACGCCGTCGTGCAGGAAGTCCATGTCGAGCGACGCGATTAAACGGTCTTCATAAAAGCATTCGAGCGCGCCCGACGCAGTGAACTCGCCGAGTACCGTCGCTTCGACCGCGCGGCGTTTGGCTAGTGACAGGAATGCATCGATCTTCTCCGGCGGCACGGAACACGACATGCGCTCTTGGGCCTCCGACAGAAAGATTTCCCACGGCGCTAAGCCTGGGTATTTCAGCGGGGCGCGATCGAGGTGAATCTTCGCGCCACCGGACGCGCGCGCCATTTCGCCGATGCTTGACGACAACCCGCCCGCGCCGTTATCGGATACGCCGGAGAACAGGCCAAGGTCGCGTGCTTCCAACAGGAAATCCGCCATCTTCTTTTGCGTGATCGCGTCGCCGATCTGCACGGCCGTTGCCGGCGAACCCTCGTGCAGTTCTTCGGACGAGAAGGTCGCGCCGTGGATGCCGTCCTTGCCGATACGTCCGCCGCACATCACGACGAGGTCGCCCGGGCGCGCGCCTTTTTCATGGCTTGGCTTGCCCGCCACCTTCGCGGGGATCAGTCCGCCCGTTCCGCAGAACACCAACGGCTTGCCGAGGAAGCGTTCGTGAAACACGATAGCGCCGTTGAGATCGGGAATGCCGCTCTGGTTGCCGCCGTCCTTGACGCCTTGATGCACGCCGCGCAGCACGCGCCGGGGATGAAACAAACGCGGCGGAATCTCGCCGTCGTGGAACGGCGACGCGAAACAAAACACGTCCGTGTTGAAAATGCACTTGCAGCCCATGCCCGCGCCGAGAATATCGCGGTTCACGCCGACGATCCCCGTGATCGCGCCGCCGTAGGGATCGAGCGCGGACGGGCTGTTGTGGGTTTCGGCCTTGAGCGCGAAGTTCCATTCGTCGTCGAACTTGATGATGCCCGCGTTGTCGTGAAATACGCTGATCAGCCAATCGACCTTCTTCGCGACTTCGCTCGTCGTGCCCTTGACGAACGTCTTGAACACGCTGTCGATGACGCGCGACTCGCCGCGCTCGTCGGTGTAGGTGATTCGCGCGTCGAAAATTTTGTGTTTGCAGTGTTCCGACCACGTCTGCGCGAGTATCTCGAGTTCGATGTCGGTGGGGTGCGCGGGAAGGCCCGCGGCGGCGCGCTGCGCGCGTACATCATCGCGGCGGTAATAGGCTTGGATCGCCTTCATCTCGACCAATTCGAGCGCAAGCATGCGGTCGCGGCTCAGCGCGGTCAGCGCGGCGTCTTCGATCTCGAGGTTGACCTCATGCACTTCCGGGTCGCTGCGGTCCGTCACAATCGGCACGCCCAACGGGCTCGTCCCGTTCAAGGCCTTCATCTCCGCGTGGGTTTTCACCACCCAGCGCTGGATGAGTTCATTGGCGAGCAAGTCGCGCGCGATGCGATCGCACTCACGGGCCGATGAGACGCCTTTGAACGCGTATAGCGTGGATTTGTAAACCGCTTCACCGGGCTTCAACGCGCGGCCGATCGTATCCGCGATACCCTCGGCGGAACTCTTGCCCACGTTATCCGTCACACCCGGGCGGAATCCGACCTCTACCGCATAGTCGTAACTCAGATCCAATGAGCGATCCAGCGCAGACTCCTGAATCACCGGATCGGTGAAGAGTTCCGTGCGCACTCGCTCGAGTTCGGAAGAAGACAGCTCGGCGTCGATGGTGTAGACATCGAGCACACGCACATCGTGGACGGTCATACCGAGATCCTCGGCGATCTGCGCGCGCACGGCGAGCCCTGCAGGGTCAGCCATGCCCGGCTTCATGCCGACTTCAATGCGATGCGGCATACTGCACACTCCCGACGTATTCGACCTTGCGGTTTCCCGGCACAACGCGGCCGATGATCTTCGGTTCCTCGCAGGCCTGGCTGAGCGCCGTCATCGCGCGTTCCGCGTCCGCCTTCGCCACGATGACCAGATAGCCCATGCCCATATTGAACGTGCGCATCATCTCGACGTCGTCGACGCCGCCCGTCTTTCCCAGGAAATGGAATAGCGGCGGAACCGTCCACGCGCTCAGGTCGATTTCCGCGCTCAATCCTTGCGGCAGCGCGCGCGGCAAGTTGTCCGTAATGCCGCCGCCGGTAATGTGGGCCATTCCGCGCACGCGCACGATCTTCATCAAGACCTGAATCACCTTCGCGTAGCTGCGGTGCGGCTCGAGCAGCGCTTCGCCCACCGTGCGGCCCACGCCGGGCATCGGGTCGCTGCACGAGAGACCCGCGATTTCAAAGCAAATCTTGCGGGCCAAGCTGTAGCCATTCGTGTGTAGGCCCGAGGAGTGCAGGCCGATGATCACGTCACCTTCTTCCACTGTCGAGCCGTCGACGATCTTCTTGCGGTCCACGACGCCGACGATGGTGCCCGCCAGGTCGTATTCGCCCTCCTGGTACATGCCCGGCATCTCGGCCGTCTCGCCGCCAATCAACGCGCAGCCCGCGTAGCGGCAGCCCGTGGCCAATCCGCGCACGACGTCCACCACCACGCCCGGCTCCAAACGCCCGCACGCCAGGTAATCGAGGAAGAAGATCGGGCGCGCGCCCTGAACCAGAATGTCGTTGACGCAATGCGACACGAGGTCGATGCCGACCGTGTCGTGCGTGTTGGTCATGAAGGCGATCTTGAGTTTTGTGCCCACGCCGTCGACGCTCGACACCAGCACCGGCTCTTCCATGCCGCTCGGGTCGAATTGGTACATCGCGCCGAACGTGCCGATGTCGCACAAAACGTGGTCATCGAACGTCCGCTTGACGATATCCTTCATCTGGTGCAGCGCTTCATCCGCCGCGTCGATATTGACCCCTGCATCCTTATAGCTGAGCTTGGGTTTGGCGTCGTCCGTCATCGTGGTTCCCCGGCCGCGCAGGCCTGTTTTCGCCGAAAAATTCAGCGCACCAAGAAAGGAAAAGGGTACTCGAAAGAGGCCGGAAAACGCAAATTCGGACGGAAAATCACCCAAAGGCGGCAGGTCGCTGAAGCTCCCAACGGCTACCGAAGAAGTCGTTCTCCGACACCCGCCGCGCCGCGTGGTACGACTTCTCCCGGTCCTCCAGAAGAATCCGCGGCTCCAGCCTTGGCTGGTTCTGCTTCCCAATTTACGTCAATTCAAGCTTTTGCTTCTGTTGGATGGTCATGTGTTTCTTTCTACGATGTTGAGGCCACCTGAGCGTTTGCCGTGGTTCTAAGTTGTCCGTTACGCGCTACGAAATCTGCCACAGATGTGACGTGAAAATCCGCGAGAAAATCCGCGCGAGAAGCGAGTAAGCGGTCACGGCATGCTTCGGACACACAGAGAATAAGATCGCCTTTTGTTCGAGTGAAGGCAACAAACGCGATACGGCGTTCCTCCTGATCACTTTCGTTTGATGACCACCAGGTTGTGGATGGGCACCGGCTCGTTTTTCGAGGTTCCGGGCATACCATGATGGTTACGTCGTGTGTTTCACCTTTAACAGCGTGCACAGTCTGAACGGTGGTTGTCCGTTCACAAACGCTGGCTACTTGGGGCGATGGCAAATAGTCCGATCTTAGACGTGTCTTGTCGCTTCCTCCCGGTCTTCGCATTCTCTTGCCATTGCAGTTAGCCGTGAGTAAAGTTTGAAGAAGAGCTTCCACATATTGACCGGCTCGTTCGCCCCATGTTTCGAATGTTTCTCCATCGATAACTCGGCTGGCTTCAAGCAGGGCACTGAGACAAGCCTGCTTCCAAGACACCGGGTCAAGGCCTCTGGATATGCGTTCCTCTTCCGTGGCCAATTCGCAATCGAAAGCAACTTGTTCTAAGGCGGCACGGACAGCGGCAAGCGCTGATACTTGGCGGCCTTGTAGAAGATTCTTAACCGCCCGGTGTAGGTGATTCATCGGCACTGAATGAAGTTTCGGTGCCTCTGGTGTCGATTTACCGGTGATCTTCTCCACGGTTTTCGTTTGCCGTGCGATTATCTTGACTCTACGGCCTGCGAAAGAAGCATCAAGCCAATCGCGAAGCTGTCCGATTTCGGCTTCCATGCCTGCGGCGTTGAAGGTGAGCAGAATTGCTCGGCCGCTTCTATCCTCTGCGGGCAAGATGTGGCGGTTACTGCTTGCTAGGTGCCCTGCAACCTGGCAGACGGCTGAAGGGCAACGGAGGGTACGGCTGAGAGGGAACGTCTTGGCGTCGGGCAACTGCGTGAATCGTTCGAACAGGTCCGGCCTCGCTCCGTTGAACTCGTAGATTGCCTGATCGGGATCGCCAACCAATACCGCCCTTGCTGCTGGCTCTTGAAGTAGCGAAAGGACACTTATGCCTAAGAACCAGCCTGTGTCCTGAAGTTCGTCAACAATCACGAGCGGAAAGCGTCGTAGCACCTCCTGTCTTGCGATCTGACCGCATGTGGAATGAGTAAGAATCTTACTAGCCAGGAATGCGGCATCCGAATGCGTAAGAATACCTCGATTGCGCCAGATGGCCTTCTTCTTGGTTAGAATCTCTCGCGTAATGCTGTCGTCAAGAGCTTCAAGCGGTTCCCGATCTCGTGCTTTACAGCCCAAGATTATTCTGCCTGCCTCTTCGCGGAGGAAGCATGCAGCGAAGACGTTGTATGCTTTACGCGCTTTACCGACTCCAACTGTCACTTCAAACGGAACGCTTTGTGTACTATTCTGCCACCACCTGTGTGGTTCCCAGTCGGCAGGAACTAACCTGGGTGAAGGTATGCCCGGCCAGACCTGCTGCGCGAAGGGCCGGATGACGTAACGAAAAAGAAACGCGTCGAGTGTGCCGACAAAATGAGGGTGGCCTAAGTCATGACCGACCGCACGTCGGATTTCGTCGCCGCCCACTCTGGTAAATGAAAGCGCTGCTAATCCAGCATGTTGGCTGTGCCAGTGCTGTAACTCTCGGCGAATCAATTCGGCCACGAGCCATGTCTTTCCACTTCCTGGGACAGCCTGGACAACGCGGATTCGAGAGTCATCTTCTAATATTGGGCGCTGTTCATCCGTCGGCCTATTCATTGAGGATTGCCCTCGGTTTGCGGTGAAGCCGTTACAAGCTTCTGCGAAACGAAATCGATGGCATTCTTGATATATTTGGGGATCTCAAATGAAACGGGCGTCGCATCATCGCCGGTGTCTAATGCCGCTGCAAGGCGTTGGGCGAATTCCGCCTTGCTGCCCGAGTGTGAGGCACGGCAAATGCCCCTCCAGGCGCACAGAGCCTTCTCTTCGATAGTATTGGCACTGTTCACGCGTGCAGCGGTAAATGTACCGGGAGTCCGTTGAAAGCAGTCTTTCCAAACATCGGCCATGGTGGCAGCATTCGTTGGACCCGATGCGGCAAGATCATATTCCAGGGTAACGTTGGAGTGATGCACTTGGACAGTCGGATGGTTGTCAAATGCATTCAACAATGACCGGGTGCGGTCCGAGACTTCAAAAGTATCGCCAGTGCGCGCGGGGAAGTCTTCTTCCCATGATGGTGTTGCGGGAACAGACGGGTCCCCGTCAGTCACGATCGCGACTGGAATTCCAAGGGCGTTTGGCTGCAACAGTTTTTGGAAGGTGTTAAAGGAAACTCCGCAGATGGGAATTACTGAGATATGCAAGTTTGCCAAATCAACGCCCATGCGTTTTGCAAGAACAGGAACAAGCAGAGCTTCTGAAATTCCTTCCACGAGAATCGCCCCTTTTGCAAAATAGAGCGTTGCCCTAGTGACGTCAAGCATCCGCTGAAGGGCCATTTGCTCCTTCTCATCCATCCCTGCAAGGGAGAGAGAATTGCAGCGAGGCTGTCCTGCGGTCGTTTCGGAAAAGAGGACATGCACTCGACCCGGTGGCACGCTTGCTGCGAGTGTGGGCGAGTGCGTAGTAACGATTGTCTGAGGTATCGCTGCTGCTGGAACTTGACGAGAGAGGTATTCGGCCAGAAGGGTCGTTAGTTGAGGATGCAGGTGGGCCTCTGGCTCTTCGACGAGAAGTAGCGGGCATTCGTCGGCATCGGATGATTTCAGATGTTCAAGCACAACCGCGATGTAAAGAAGATTGTTATATCCCAGACCATTTGCCGCGAGATCGCCAATAGGTCCGGTGGACATTTGGACGCTGAGCGTTCTGAGAATGCGCTCGAAGTCTGTCTCGGCTGCACGGATGACAGATGGCGAGTAGTCGGTTCCAGCCATGGATTTGGTTGAATTCTGCAAAGAAGCCTTTGTTTCGCTAATGATCGGCTGTGCCTCAAGAGACGTATTCGCGGCGCGATAGATGCTAAGGATGTTCGCCTCATCGTTACCTCGCTTGCGATCTGCCAAGTCTTTCAGAAGTACTGCGAGCCGATTTCGGACGCCCGGTACGAGTGCGGCCTCGGCGTCTCGCAATGCAGGCAGAAATGTAACCGGTAGCGCCGCAAGAATCTCTGAAGGTACGGATGTGCGTTCCGAACCGGTCTTTCCACCCCATCTGTCAATTCTTGCTTGACGCTTCGCTTTGGGCCAAGTGGCCTCGAAATGTAAGTGCGCCTTTGACCGGCTGGGATTGGCGAGATCAAATTCAACGATTTCGTAGAAGGCGGCGCGCTGAGTTTCGGAAAGTCCTTCAAATGTAAGCGATACGGAAAGGGTCTCCGAAGGATCGGAGTCTTGGGAAGACTTAAAGAAGTCATCTCGCGTTAGCCAAAGGGCTTCGCCGCGGGCACCTGCTGGGCCGATGGCATGTCTGATGGCAGCAAGGAGGTTGCTCTTGCCTGTGTTGTTTCGACCTACGATTACATTCAATCCAGACTGCAAAGTGACGGTTACGTCCTGCAATGAGCGAAAGTTCTTGATCTGAATGCGGGTTAGATGCATCACGCATTCTCCTTGTATTGTGGACAGATGACGGTTGGTTCTGTCATTAGCTCCGTCTCTTAGGCATACATGGCCCACCGCACGGCGACGAGGGGCCTCGAATTCACTTTTTGCCGAAGTAGCTTCTTCAAGCCGGAGATCAGGTTGTCTCGCTGGACGTCAATCTGGTCCCGTGCCTCGAAGAGTTCGCGGCGTTTGCTGTGGCGGCCGTCAAGTGTAATCATTCGTCGCCCGCCAATCCCTTTGCATCTTTTTCGTCCAACTGGAGCGTAGGGCTTACGCCTTTCAGCCGTTTCTTGACTTCTTTGATGTGGTCGGCGGGCGGAAGGTCTTCTGGGGGCGTTCCGCCGATGCGTTGGATGGCGGCGCGGACTTCTTTGCCGACCTGGTGGTGGGCGTCGATGGCTTGCTGCTCGCCTTGAATTCCTTCGCGCTTGAGCTTGTCGCGTGTTTGGGTCATGCGGAACTGGTTTGCGGCAAGTTCGGTGGTGCCCATGCGGTCCATCAGTTGTTCTTTTTCGGGAATCCGTTTTTGTTTCTTGATCGCTTCCGCGCTCAAGCCGCCGTAGAGTCCCTTGTACCCGGCATCGTGAAAGACCCCAAACATGCGGCTTTGAACCCCGGCCTCCTGTGCGGCCCCGGACAGAGCCTTGAATTCCTCGGACGTTTGCTTGCGCAGTTCGAGGCGTTCGAGATCGGCGGCGTACGCGTCAGAAAGTTCTTGCCGACGGGTCTGAACCGCAAAGTATTTTTGAGCGTTGGCGATCTCGGATTTGCGCGGATCACCGTTCTGGGCAATGAGATAGCAGGCGAAACGGGAAAGGTGGAAGTCGGGGATTTCGCGTTTGCCGCCTTTGCCGTGCTCGATCAATTTGCCGACGCCGGCAAAATGATGGGTTGGGTCGTTACCCGATTGCTGGCAAGAGGTTATGGCGCGCTGGAGCGCCTCTTCGAAGCGCCGCCATTGGCTGTACCCGAGCACTGGTTGAAGGTCGCGAGCGCTCCAGTACTCGGCCCCGTGCCGATTTACCCGCTTCAGCTCTTCGAAGGACCGCCGCTCCGGCGTGGAGGTCATGTCATGGGTCATCGAACACCCTCCTGCTACGTAAACGCTGTCTTCATGCTGCCTGCCTCGACCTGCTTCAGGCCGGCGCGGATTTCCCCGTTTCGGGTTGCGGAGAGGCCCGTCCCCCGGAATATGGGTGTACTGTAGCAGGAAGGAGAAGTAACTTGCGAGTTGGAGCAAATCGCGCTTCGGCCAGCGCTGACGGGGTATTACACGATGCGGGAAGGGAAATAAATGGTGGCGGCGCAGGGATTCGAACCCCGGACACGCGGATTATGATTCCGCTGCTCTAACCAACTGAGCTACGCCGCCACGAACTCTCCTCGCGGAGGAGCGCCACCTTAGCACATAACGCCCTCCTGTTTCCACTTCGCGAATCGCTGAAAATGCCTACTCCTTTACCGGAGGAGGCGATGGGGCGCTTGCGGGATGTGCGCGGGCGAGTTTGCGGTACGTGCTAACGGCGTCAAACGTCCTGCCGGCGCACAAGAGAACAAAGAGAATGAAGGACATCTTAAGCGAAATTGCTAGAGATTGAGATATTACATCAGATGTCATCGGGGTAAGCGCGAGAATCGTAGCGAACACCAAGGAAATGAGCTCAGCGTGCAGACGGGCGCGTCCACGAGCGAAAACATTCGACTTATCCCAATGCCACTTAATCCAAATTCGGTTCACCACCATCAAGCCAAACACGATCGTCAGAGCGTAGGCACAGCCGTGAGCCCACACATTTCCGGCGTGCGCGAGTTCTCCCACTGCAAGAACGACAAGAACGAAAGGCCAAGCGAACATGAGGATATCGGTGGGAAAAAGGCGGCGCGTGTGATCAAGATAATATGTCTCGCGCGTTGTAAGATACACTCGCTCATAACGCCGCTTTGCCTCGCGAGGATCGCCGAGATCGGCACAGGCTCGGTCAACTGCCGTGTCTTTGTCGAGTCCTACCGAAATGTACTCGTCAACGGCCTGCCGCATGTGTGTGTTGAGTTCGTGGCCAATCCGGTCGCGCGCCTCGGGGCAGAGGCCGCCGACGGCTGTCCGCATCCACGCGCAGATCGGCGGCAAGTCCCCATCGCTCATGGTATGCAGGGCGGCATGATGCGCTTCGCGCCACGATTTCCCGGAGCGGCGTATGTCGTAGAGTCGCCGCGCGTAGGCCTCGACATAGGCGTCTCGCGCGATCGTGGCGAGATCGGCGGGAAAGGTCTGTAAGAGCTTGTCGAGCGTTTCTGCAAACGCTTTTCGCTCGTAGTATCGCGCCTCCAGAAGGGCCTGGTGGTGCGCCCATTCCGACGGTTCGCCCTGTTCTTCCAGTTTTCGCCGTGCGGCGCAGTAGAGTGCCCTGCGACGCTGTCGGTAGTCCCCGAGGCCCACCCCGTCCATGGTCGGCGCGATGTCTTTCACTTCCTCCTCGTGGTCAGGAGAGAACAACGGATCGACGTTCGGCGGGGATGTGTCCATCACCGATCCTCCAGCACCAGCGATACCGCCGAACTCAGATCGCGCCATGCCCGGCGCTCTGCCGCAAGGGTCTCGATACCGCGCTCCGTTAGCTTGTATCGGCGCAAGACACGTCCGTTTTCCGTGTGCTCACGCGAGGCAATAAGCCCCCGGTCCTCCAGCGTATGCAAAACGGGATAGAGCGTGCCTTCGCGAAAGTCGAGCACGCCTTTTGAGCGGTGTTTGATCTCTTTCGCAATGAGGTAGCCGTGCAACGGCCCGCCCATCAGGACCTTCAAGACCAATGTGGGAAGTGTCCCCTTGAGATTCATCGCAGAGGCCTCACTTTTTCGCCCCGCCCATAATACCTCGGATTCAAGTATATCGCAAAGACTCTTTCCTGCCCTTACTCCTGCGCGAGGGCGAGGTCGAGTGCGGCACGGGCGTGGAGGCGGACGATGTCGAAAATGGGCAAGGGCGCGCCGTTTTCGGAGATGAGGAGTGGCAATTCCGTGCAGCCGAGCACGGCGCCGTCCAGTCCTTGCGTTTTCCACTCGCCGAGTATTTCGAGCAAGAACGTGCGCGAAGCGTCGCGCTGTTCGCCGCGACAAAGTTCGTCGTAGATAATGGTCTGAATGCGCTCGCGCGCGGCGGGCGACGGGATCTGCACGCGCAGGCCCGCACTTTCGAGGGCTTCTCTAAAGTATGTTTGCTCCATGGTATAGCGGGTGCCCAGCAGGCCGACGGCCTTCACTCCGGAGCGGCGGATCGCGTCGATTAACACGGTGCGGGCGCATACGAGGGGAATGCGGGCGCGCTCTTGCAGGTAGCGCCAGTCGCGTTGGCCCGTGATGGAGCAGATCAGCGCCAGGTCCGCGTGGCCATCCGCGAGGGCATCCACGCCGCGCGCGATGATTTCCGCCGCCGCTTCCCAGTGTCCATCGCGTTGCAGCGCTTCAACGGGCGCGAAATCAAGGCTGTACATCAGCACTTGCGCGGAATGGAGCCCGCCCAGGCGCACGCGCACCTCGCGGTTCAGGACCTCATAGTAGAGGGCGGTCGATTCACAGCTCATTCCCCCAAGCAGACCGATTGTCTTCACGTGTCTCTCCTAACGCGCTTCCCCGGTGCCACAGACTGAAGGTAACCAACGCAAATAGAAAATACGCGTCGTCGCGTTTGCCTGCAAGGTGTTGCTGAAAGCGCCGCCGAACCGCCTCGTGATCGAACAGGCTGGGCGGAAGCCCCTCCAAGTCCGAAAGGGCCTGGCTGAAACGGGTGCGCAGCGGCACGCAGCGGCGGAGCAGTTCGTCGAAATTCGGCCAGGAGCCCAACGTGTACGTGGGGTCCGAGGGCAGCGCCGACGGTAGCAGGCGGAGTCGGCGCGCCAGGGCAAGTCCCTGCAAGACAGCGCGCTGCGCGACCTTGGGCAAGGCAGGAAACGCCACCAACCGTTTGTTCGCGCTGGGCAGTTCCGCGAGTCGCGGGTTCAACCGACGAATCATCGCGAGCCACAACGCATCTCCATCGCGTATCTGCCACGGCATCTCCATGTGAAGGTCGTACAGCGCGTTATCCCACGTCGCGGTCCGTTTCGGAAGCGCTGACGCCAGGGCCAACTCGAACACGTAGGAAGGATAACGCGCCATGTACCGTGTGTCCACCCATGTGTACATGTCTTGAACCGTTTCGCAGCACGCTACCGCCTCCTCAAAGAGCGGACGGATCTGCGTTTCGTGCCTGGTGTAACTCGTCCGCGCGGCGTCCGTGAGCACTTCCCAGGGCTGGGAGCCGGTCATGTTGTATTTGCCGTGCGCCCGAAACTGCGCCAGGAGACGATCGACGATATCGGTCCCGGCTTGCGCAGGCAAAGTCTTTCCGTGTTCGCGAAACAGCGATGAATTTCGAAAATAGGCCTCCGGCGGGTTGCCATGAATGACTGCGGGGGCGCGCGCGGCAAAGGATTCGCAGCAACCGGGCACGTGCGCCATGTGGGCGGGATACATGCCGCCCCCTACAGCCGTTGCTTCGTCGAGCAGGCGGGCGTAATGGTCGGGCTCGCGGAACAACACTTCAAACGTGCTCCCGGTGAGCGCCGCCACATTTCGGGCCGTTTTGACCTCGTTGTTCTCGAAGTCCGCAAGTATCACCGAAGGCAGTTCCGAACGCGCCGCCAGCACCGCCCGCGAGTCTAGTCCACCGCTCAACAGCATGACCGGAGAGTCCTCGGTTCGCTCGCGCACGGAGTGCGCCCACGCCTCGGCCAGCCGTTCTGTCCATTCGTCTGGTGTGCGGTTCGCGGCTTGGTAACGAGCCTCGAAGTAACACCTGTGGGAGAGTTTCCCTGTCTCGAAGGTGATACTCGACGCGGGAAGAAGCGCGGAGATTTCCTCGTAGAATGTCGCTGCACCAAAGACGCGCTGGTACGTGATGAAACTGAAGACGGAGGCCTCATTCAGAGAGAGCGGGCCGGGAAAGAGCCGCGCGGTGTCGTCGACTCCGGTCGAAAAAACAAACCCTGTTTCCGTCTGACCATAGAACAGCGGAATCGATGCGAAACGATCGTTCACGACGGAAACGGAACGGTCTTGCCTGTTCAGCAGCGCCAGCACAAAACTTCCATTCAAGGCGGGCCAGAGCGCGTGGTGTCGTTCGCGAAACAGCTCTAGCACGATTTCGGCATTGGAATGATCGGCGCGAAGGTCGGTGGCATTTCCAGAAACCAAACTCCCACGATCAAAGAGCTCGCCGTAGAACGCGCACACCAGGTTTTCAGATTCCGCGAGAGAAAGCAGGCGCGCAGTCGGTGCGGTGAGGGGGTGACGGTTCAGTCCCACCCAGGCCCACGTTTCCTGATGGCGCAACTCGCCCCTCGCGGGCGGCATCGGACCCGGCAGCGCACGCGCGCAGCCGCACAGACCGTTGCGAGCGCTCCGTGCACTCATGCTAGATGTTGAGAACGCGGCGAATCGCCGCTTTGATGGGGCGCGGAAGCATGTGCGCGCCGAAACGCAGCACGAACGCCTTAAGGCAGACGAAAGGCGTTCCGACCCACAGGCGAAGGCGGTGTTTGATGCGTTCGGCGCTGCCGAGGGATGCACGCCGCGCCCAAATAAGGACTCCGCCCCGACGGGCCGGGTATCCGCGAACGCAGAGGTGCGTCTGCGAGAGTTTGCGCACCATTTCCGTCAGTAGGCGACGATACTCCGGCACTTCGCCCAAGAGCGTTTCCGTGTTCGCAATGGAAGCATGACTCTCCATCGCGATGTAGTTGATCTTCCCCAGCAGCGACGCCGGACAACCCGCGATAACGTCGAATTCGGCGCCTTGAACGTCCAGCTTCAGGAAATCGACGTGATTCAATCCGTATTGCTCAACGATACCCGGGAGGGTCATCGCAGGGACTTCGAGTGTACCCTCGGCCTCGACGTCAAGTTTCAGGATCGAATGGCAGGCACTTGATGCCGCGCCGTAGTCGTGCAGCACGACGGAGCCAGGCTGCCCCATGAGTGCGGCGGCGACGATCTCGCAATTCGGCACATCGCGCAGGTTCCCGCGCAGGGCATCCAAATTGCTCGGCATCGGTTCGATGCAGAATAGGCGCGCGCCCGGCGCTTTGCTCGACACGAACCGCGCGAACGCGCCGATGTTCGCCCCGGCATCGATGACGACGTCGCCCGCCTTGACGCGCCCCGTCACTCCGTAAGGATCCTTGCGCATCTCCGCGATGATAGTGGCATCCATCGTGCCCGGACGCGGCACTATTTCCTCAGAGGTCATTCGCGGATTCCTTTAGTCGATCGTTTTGGCGAATACGACATCTTGAACCGCGCCTCGCCTTCCGATTTGGCGGGAAGGTTTAGGCGAATACGCCTGAGTACTTTGGGCTTGGGCTCGTTATGGCGTGTTATGTCAAACGTCTCCACCTCGAATGTGCCGCCCGATTCCGCCCGCAGCAACAGCGTTCCGGATTTCGACTCGATGCGCGCGGTATCGCCTTTTACCTTGACCTTCTGCCACGTCATGAACCCCTCTTCAACTTCGAGCCCATCACTGCGGAATGCGAAGGAATCCACCAAGGTCAGGGTACCGTCGTTATTCATCGAGAAAACACGCTTCAACGACTCAAGCGTGTCGACGGGATAGGCTTTCTCGAAGCGGACCTCGAGGGTCTTTGGGGCAGGTTGCGTCATTTCCCCACGGTACTGCGCCCCAGGCTGCTGTTCTTTGCCTTCGAAGCGCGGTACGCTGTGCCCCATCGAACGCGTGAAAATGCTTTCATACCTGCGCTTATCGAAATAGGCGAGATTGTAGACGCCCGACCCCGGATCGCAAAGATAGATCGTGCCCTCGGCGCTGACGACAAAGCTGCCCACGTCGTTGTGGTTATGCGGTTCGTCGTTGTGTCCTGCCTTCGCAACAAGTAACAGTCCATTCGGCTGCGTGCTGGCCATTCGCCCGATTCCCGACACCGGCAATACAATGTCGGCCTGCTGCGCACGCTCCGGAATCACCCCGTCCCAGCACAGGAAAGTACGCATCCGCTGATCCAGACGGAACGTCGGGCTATCCCCCGCCAACGAGAGCAGCTCCGGCGCACCGCACCGCTGCGCGAGCGCTGAGGCGATATGCCCCGGAAGCGTGCCCGCTTCGGCACTATCGGCGAAACTCGCAAAAAGGCCGTTCCCTGCGCTCACTACCAGAGGATACTGCGCGATGAGCTTCATCTTGGGATGCGCGAGCAGGTCAATCTCGCCGCCGGTCCGATCGCGAAGTTTCTCCGAGAACGACACGACGTGCGTCAGCCCGTATGCCCAGTAACTACGCCCTTCAAGGCAGCCGCCGTCGGCGGCGAAACCGTTCTCGATGTAGCGCGTGAGATCGCCGATCACCAGCGAGAGAATCTTGGCTTGCCGGTCAAGGTCCTGCTCCAACACGAGAGCCGCTTGGCCAATGGACCCTGAACAGACGCCAGTCCAATTGTTCATTCCCCGCCGCCACCAATGAATATCATTGTCCAGGTGTTCGAGATAATTCGTAAGCACGCGGCGATCCACTTCGCGGCGAATTCGTTCGCGAATTTCCTCAGGCAGTTGGTCTCCCAATATCAGCACAACGTCGCTTAGGTGTGCAGCCGTCTCGGCGTTAAATAGATCAACGTTCCACTCCGGCCCCTCGTGCGCGGGCAACACCCACGTGGTTTCCTCGCAAATAGCCCAGACAAGATCGCTGACCCGATCGATGTGCTCCGGAACGTTGGGCTCGAACCACGCCGCGAACACCGCCTGCGTAAGCTGTGTTCTGCGCTCGAAATACGGCTTCTGGAATGAGTCCCGCTCGCCCGTCCGGCGGAAAACCCGGTACAGCGAGTACGGCAGCGGCGGAATCGGAGTGGGCGCACTCTTGGCCCAGTCCAGCAGCGCTTTGCCGCGCGGGGTTTGGGCCAATGCCGCCGGGGCCGCGTCACGCAATGCCGCGAAGAGAGGGGCATCGCGATGCGCCAGAAGGATCGACTCCAATTGTTCCTCGCTGTAAGGTGAGCCCATCGCCGATGCCTGACCCAATGCGGAATGACACACCAATGCGAACACTATTCCCGAGAGGCCCATCGTTCACCCCCATGTCTTACCCGCCTGAGCATAGGCCGCAACCGCCGTTCGTTCAAGAAATCCCCGGATTCGTAGCGTAGGGACAAGGTTTCCGCCCGGGATTGAGGTCAGGAGGTTTCCCGGGGAGCCATTGTGCTATAGTATCCGCGACCAAAGGAGTCCCCTTGAGGGGATGCTGGACTGGAACAGGGCGTGCGGCCCGGCGGCAGTATTGCCGAGCGCGCGCGAACACAATGAGGGAATAGCCTTGTTGGAAACACGCGAAAAGGGCAAATCCGCGGTTGATCAGACGCTACCGTTCGAACGCCGGATTGTGGAACTGCAAAGCCTCGTCGAGCGAGCCGCCAATGACCGCGAGCGCGCGGCGCTGACCCGCGAACTCGAGCGCGAGCGCGACACGGTCTTCTCGAATCTGACCCCGTGGCAGCGGGTCCAGTTGGCGCGCCATCCGTTGCGCCCCCGTATGCTTGACTATACCTCGCGTATGCTCGACGACTTTTTCGAATTGCATGGCGATCGCCTTTGCGGCGACGATCCGGCGATGGTCGGAGGGATTGGCCGTTTCCGGGGGCGCACGATTATTGTCGTAGGCCAACAGAAGGGCATTAGCACCGAGGAGAAGGTGCGCCGTAACTTCGGCATGGCCCATCCGGAGGGATACCGTAAGGCTTTGCGCTTGTTCGAGATGGGCGAGCGCCTTCATCTTCCGATCGTCACGTTCGTGGACACCCCCGCCGCGCATCCCGGCATCGAAGCCGAGGCCCACGGACAAGGCCCCGCGATTGCCGAAAATCTGCGCGCGATGATGCGCATCGACACCCCGATCTTCTCGATTGTGCTGGGCGAAGGCGGCAGCGGCGGTGCGCTGGGCGTGGCCGTGGCGGACTGGGTGGCGATGTTTGAGCATGCGATCTATGTGATTTGCCCGCCGGAACGTTGCGCGGAAATCCTTTGGCGTGATGCCGACAAGAAAGAACTTGCGGCGTCGGCGTTGCGCGTGACGGCCAACGACCTGCACGAACTGGGCGTGATCGATTCGGTGCTTCCCGAACCGGGCGGCGGCGCGCATCGGCACATTGAAGGCGCGGCGCAAGTGCTGGCCGACGAGCTTGATCGGTTCCTTGCGGGTTGCGATGCCGGCCGTTGGACATTGGAGCATCGCCGGGCGCGGTTCCGCCGGATGGGTATCTGGCAGGAACGCCGGTAGTTTCCCGTGCTGGGCTCGGTTGAGGCGCGCGCGGACGGCGTGTACGTGCGCGTGCGCGTGCAGCCCCGGGCCTCGCGCAACGCGATCGTCATCGAATCGGACGGCCGTATCCGGGTCGCGCTGACCGCCCCGCCCTTGGAGGGAAAGGCGAATCGCGCGCTGACGGAGTTTATCGCCGAGGTGCTGGACATCTCCCGGAGCCGGGTCCGAATTGCGTCAGGGGACAAGGGAAGAGAGAAGGCCCTCGTGGTCGCTGGTCTGACCGCTCCAGAGGTCGAGACTCGCTTGACCCAGGCCGCCAAGACTCCCTGATTTCTGGGAAAGGAATACCATGTCGGAATTGGCCAAGCAGATTCAGGACGCCGCAGCCGCAGTACGGCAAGTTTCGGATTTTGTGCCGCGGATCGGCATCGTTCTGGGCACGGGGCTGGACGGTTTGGCGGGACGTATTGACGCCGTCGCGAAGATTTCCTACTCCGATATCCCCCATTTCCCTGAAGCGACGGTCGACGGGCATGCGGGCGAGCTGATCCTCGGCACGTTGGCCGGGAAACCTGTTGCGGCGCTGTCCGGGCGCTTTCATTATTACGAAGGCTACACCCTCAAGCAGGTGACGTTTCCGATCCGCGTCGCGAAGGCGCTGGGCATCACTTCGTTGGTCGTATCCAACGCTGCGGGTGGGCTGAATCCGCAGTTCGAGGCGGGCGACCTGATGGTGATTACCGATCACATCAATTTCATGGGCGACAATCCGCTCATCGGTCCGAATGACGAGGCGTTGGGTCCGCGTTATCCGGATATGTGCGATCCGTACACCCGGGAATACATTCAGATGGCGGAAACCATTGCCCTGTCGAAGGGTATTAAGCTTCAACGTGGCGTGTACCTCGGCTGTCCCGGGCCCAGCCTGGAGACCCGGGCCGAGTACCGCATGATGCGCCTGTTGGGGGCGGATGCCGTCGGCATGAGCACGGTTCCTGAAGTGATCGTTGCGGTGCATGCCGGACTCAAAGTATTGGGTTTTAGCGCGATTACGGACGAATGCCTGCCCGACGCGCTGGAACCGGTCGATATCGCGAAGATTATTGCAGTGGCCAACGCGGTCGAGCCGAAAATGACGGCGATCGTGGAAGCGTGTATTGCCGATATGAACGATTAACCGAGAGGAGACTCCCGCGCGCACGCCCTCGCCCGGCGCAGCACTCCGGCCACACCGGACGCCCCAGCAGCAGCGGCCTTTCTGATTTCATTATTCCGGCGCTGCATGCTCTCGACGAAAGAGGGGCTGATACGTTCTGAATTCATTCCCGGTTTTCGTGGCCAAGACGAATTTATCACCGTAACCGTTTCATGAACGCCTGAACCTCAGGCATACCCGGCGGTTCGCCGGAAAAAGGCTGGATTTATGCTGAACAAGATCATTAGCGCCTGCTTTATGCTCGGGTGCATCGTCATGGGAGCCCTGTGGGGCAGCTATTTGGCCGCGTCAAATCAAATGACGTGGACCATTGTCGGCGGAATCGCGGGCGGCGTCATTGCGGGCAATATTCTATTTGCTTTGCGCTACGTCACCCAGGATCTTTTTGAGCGCTTCTCCCCCGCGCTGGTCTTTATCGCGCTGGCCATGATGGTCGGCTACATGCTTTCCAGGTACATTCGGGCGACTTTTTGGACAGGCGACGATCCGGTCGCGGCCATCTTCCTCACGGCGACACTTGTGCTGGTGTTCGGCTTCATCGGCATCTCCCTGGGCGTGACGCGCGCCACGAACTGGGACGCCTTGCTCAGGGCCGTGCAGCGTCGGGAAGTGATGGAAACCAATCCCAAGATTCTCGACACCAGTGTCATCATCGACGGGCGCCTGGCGGACATCTGCAAGACGGGATTCATCGAAGGAACCCTAATAATCCCGCGTTTTGTGCTCCAGGAACTTCAACGGATCGCCGATGCCGCCGATGACCTGCGCCGGGCGCGCGGGCGGCGAGGGCTGGACATTCTCAAGCAGTTGCAGGATCCGGCAACCGGCGTAACGGTTCAGGTGCTCGACGCGGACCCGGTCGACATTCGCGAAGTGGATGAAAAACTCGTTCGCCTGGCGCGCGACATGAACGCCAAAATCGTCACCAATGACCTAAACCTGAATAAAGTCGCCCAGATCGAGGGCGTGGTTACGCTGAACATCAACGATCTCGCCAACGCACTCAAGCCGGCTGTACTGCCCGACGAGCGGATGCAGGTCCGCATCGTCAAGGAAGGCAAGGAAGCGTTTCAGGGCGTGGGGTATCTTGATGACGGCACGATGATTGTGGTGGATGGCGGGCGCGAATACATCGGGCGCGAGGTCTCGGTCCTGGTGACCAGCGTGCTGCAGACGACCGCCGGGCGGATGATCTTCACCCGTCTTCAAAACGTTCTCTCGTGAAAACTCAGTTGCTCATTCCCGCCGCGGGCATGGGCACGCGGCTGGGTGCGCCGTCGCCCAAGGCGTTGCTCGATCTCTGCGGCACGCCGATGCTCGTTCGCACGTTGCGGCGCTTCGAATCGCTTGGCATCGCCCGCGACGCGGTTATCACCGTGCCGCCGACGCACCGAACGTTGTTCGAGGAAACGCTCGGCGCCGCTTTTCCCGATGCGCAGTTCACGCTGGTGGATGGCGGACGCGAACGTCAAGACTCGGTAGACAACGGCCTGAAAGCCCTCGATCCGGCCACGGAACTGGTCGCGGTGCACGATGCGGCGCGGCCGTTTATTAGTCCGGAATCGGCGGATGCCGCAATTGCCGCCGCCGCGCAGTACGGCGCCGCCACGGTGGCGATCCGTTGCGTGGATACGGTGTTGCAGGGCGACGAGGACGACTTCTTGGTTCATACCCCGGACCGCTCCCTGCTCTGGGCGTGCCAGACTCCGCAGGTGTTTCGCGTGGACGTGCTGCGCCGGGCGCACGCGGAGGCGCGTGCCGCGGGTTTCCTCGGCACGGACGACGCCACGCTCGTGCAGCGTCTCGGCGGCAAGGTGAAACTCGCCCCGGGTACGCCGCTTAACTTCAAGGTCACTACGCCGGGCGATTTGGCGCTCGCCCGCTGTGTCATCGAGGGAGGACTCGCATGATCCGCATTGGCATCGGCTACGATCTGCACCGCGTCGTAGAGGGACGCACCCTGGTTCTGGGCGGCGTAACGATCCCCTGGGACCGAGGCTTGTCGGGGCACTCCGACGCGGACGTGCTGGCGCATGCGGTGACGGACGCGCTGCTGGGCGCGGCGGCGTTGGGAAATATCGGGCAGCACTTCCCCGACACGGACCCCGCGTATAAAGATGCCGACAGCATGTTGCTGCTGGTCAGCGCGGTGGACATGGTCCGTCAGGCCGGCTACCAGATTATGAACCTTGATTCGAACATCATTGCCGAACGGCCAAAACTGAACCCGCACCTCGACACGATCTGCCAGCGACTGGCGGCGTGCATTGGCATCCCGCCGTCGCAGGTGTCCGTCAAGGCGAAAACAAACGAAGGCGTCGGGCCGGAAGGCCGCGGCGAGGCCATCGGGGCGCAAGCCGTCGTGCTGCTGCAACGCGCCTAGAGCGCTTTAAGTAAAGGTGTAGCCACTTGGCGTTGCGCATTTTCGAAAATGGCGTGAGTTGGCCAGAAAGAAGTGGCCACGCCATTTTTTGAAATGCGTTAGGCGTTTCCTGGGCGCATTCTTGAAGCCGCTTCCGCCAGACTTTACGATAGAGGCTCAACGCCTGAGCAAGGAAGAGGTGAATGGCTAAAGCGGATGATAAAGGGATGAAGGCGGTCTGTCGGCTGTTGGAGGCCAAGGACCCTGCGCCGGAACATGCGCGGCATGTAACGCGCAATGCGTTGCGTCTGTTTGATCTTACCGCCGGGCTCCACGGATTGGGCAAGGAAGAACGGCGATTGCTGGAAGCCGGGGCGCTGCTTCACGATATCGGCTTGGCGGACGGCGCGCTGCAACACCATAAGCGTGCGCGCGATCTCATTTTGAAGGCCGATCTGCCGGGGTTCACAAAAGAAGAGATTAAGGTGATTGCGTGCCTGGCGCGGTACCATCGCAAGGCATTTCCCGCCGCGTCGCACGCACAGTACAAGGACCTGTCCGAGGAGCGGCGCGCGGCCGTGTGTAAGTTGGCGGCGCTCTTGCGCATCGCCGATGGCCTTGATCGCTCGCATACAAGCAGTACTGCGCCAACGCAGTTTTCGGTGCGTGGCAAGCTGGCGACGCTGCGCGTTGAGCAAGAGCAGCACAGCGAAGTCGATATTTGGGGCGGGCTGCGCAAGCGGGTGTTTTTTGAGTCGGTGTTCGGGCTGACGCTGGACATCGTGTTGGAGTCGTAGGAAATACAAGAGGGGGTCGGATATGCGTAAGACGAAGGTAAAGGAGCTGTCGCTGGATTCGTTCAAGAATTACGGAACGTTCAGCAACATGATCAACCCGAAAGCGCTCAAAATCGGCGCGGAACCCATCGAATTCTTCCGGGATATGACGCAACTTGACCTTGGCGGGAAGGGCATCGCGTCGTTCTCGGTATGCCGCGTGCTTAAACGCCCGGCGGTGGTGGATGTAAGCGAGTATCATTCGAGCTGCGGCGAGGGAATTCTGCCGCTCGATGCCGATTGTCTCATCCACGTAGCGCCCGCGACGCCGAACGGCATGGTTCCGGCGAGCGACATCGAGATTTTCCGAGTGCCCAAAGGCACGTTCGTCGCACTGAAACCAGGCGTCTGGCACCACGCGCCGTTCGTATCCAACAGCAAGTGCGTGAACGTGCTGATCGTGCTTCCCGAGCGCACGTATGCCAACGACTGCATCGTGGTGCCGCTGGAGAAGGCGGATCAGGTGGCCGTTGCCGCGAAGTAAGGGCCGAGAACAGCTTGGCGCCGCGCGCTAGAGCACTGGATATCACGACGTCGGGACACAACCGGGGGCGTTCACGTGGACTATGCGAAGAACTACGAGCGCTGTTGTCTTGAGCAGCCCAGCCTGTTGCAGCGATGGTTCATAGGCCTGCTCACGCGCAAGGCACACGCCATCGGACAGCGCAGCCACAAAGTCTGGTCGCTTAAGTACGCGATCGAGCGCTATCTTCCTGGCCGCAAGGGGCTGCGCGTGCTGGACTGCGGCGCGTGGAACGGCTGGTTTTTGAGCTATGATAGTCCGGCGATCGCGCAGAAGATAGCGCTCGACTTTGATGCGCATTTCGCTGGGGACCTGCGGCGCGAGGGTATCCACTTCGTGCTGGCGAACATGGAAAAAGGTCATCTGCCCTTGGCCGCAGGGTCTGTTGATCTGGTCGCGATGACAAGTACGCTCGAGCACTTGGGAAATCCAGAGTGGATGGCGCCGGAAATCCACCGCGTGCTGGCGCCGGGCGGCGTGGTATTCATCACGGTGCCCGATATCCGCAAGTACGGTTTCCACTTCTGGGACGACATCACGCACAAGCGTCCGTTCACTGACGTTTCGTTGCGCTTTTTGTTCGAGACAAACGACTTCGAGACGCTCGAGCTCTGCCCGTACAACCACGATCTATTCATCGCGGGCAACCTTTTTCCCCCCGCGCTGCATCGACGGCTGATGCGTTTCCGCGCCAAAGCGTTGATGTACGTCGGACAAAAGCCCGCGCAATGAAGATCAGCGGCGCATCCATACTCATCACTGGCGCGTCGCGCGGCTTAGGCCGCGTGCTGGCCGTCGAGTGCGCTCGGGCCGGCGGGCGCGTGTCGATTGCCGCGCGCGACGAGAATGCGTTGCATGAAACCTCCGCGCTCATGGATGGCGGTGCGCGCGGACTCTATGCCTTTGACCTTGTCGATCGCAGCGCGGTCGAGCGTGCGGCGGCGCAAATCGTTGCCGAAGGACGCGCGCCGGATATCTTGGTGCATAACGCCGCTGACGTTACTTCGAAGCCTTTGCGAGAGACTTCGCCGGAAGAGATCGAACACCTGATCTCCGCGAACATTACCGGCCCGCTCGTGCTAACGCGCGCGCTATTGCCCGCGATGCTCGAACGCGGACGCGGGAGCGTGGTTTGGGTGTCGTCCTTGGCGGGCTACAAACCCAACCCGACCCAAACGGTCTACAGCATCACCAAGACCGCCGTAAATGGCGCAGCGGCGGCGCTTCGCGCGGAACTGAAAGGCACCGGGGTCGATGTGATGAACGCCGCTCTGTCCTCGGTTGGGCCGGGCGGTTATGCGCCCGAGCGATACGCGCGCAGACTCATCGCCGCGATCGAACGCGGCGAGACCGAACTGTTCCTCTCGCCGGTCACCAAATACCTCATGCGCCTGTACGCTTTTTGTCCGGCGCTGGCACGATTGCGCTGAGGCCGCCTATGGACGCGCCGCGACGTATGACGCTGTCGGTAAAGGTCGTGCTGCGTGACGCGGAAGGACGTTGTCTCGCGTTGCGGCGCGCGGCATCCTCAAAGGGCAATCCCGGCAAATGGGAGTTTCCGGGCGGCAAACTCGATCCCGGCGAGGCCTTCGACGCTGGGTTGTTGCGTGAACTGCGAGAGGAAACGGGATTGGAGGCGGTGCTGGAGGAAGTCCTAGGGGCGGCGCAATCCGACGCGCCGGACCGGCGCATTGCGTATCTCATTCTTGGCGGACGCGCGACCGGCGGAACGCCCGTGCTTAGCCCTGAACACGACGCGCACGTCTGGGTCGCGCCTAGTGAACTGGCTTCGCTTGACCTCGCGCCGCAGTTCATTGCGTTCGCGCAAACCTATGCGCGCACCCGGCGCTGAGGAAGGAGAAGGGAGGCCGTGTGGCGGGTACACAAGACATGACGGCGGCTCCCTTGCTAAGCATTGTAATTCCGACGTGGAACGGGCGCGCGCTGCTTGAAGAGTGTCTGGCCTCGCTGCGCGCGCAGACATTCGTTGGATTCGAAATCGTGGTGGTGGATGACGCTTCAACGGATAACACGGCGGCGTGGCTGACGGAGGCGCACCCGGATGTGCGCATCGTGCGTTTGCCGAAAAATCACGGGTTTTGTGGCGCGGCGAACGCGGGGCTTCGCGCGGCGAGCGGTGTCTGGATCTTTTTACTCAACAACGACATGACGCTCGCGCCCGATGCGCTAACGGCACTCATGGCTGCAGCGGATAGTGGCGAGGCAGACATTCTCGGACCGCTGGTGCTGTGGCGCGATGCGCCAGACACGATCTATGCCGCGGGCGATCGCCTGCTCATCAATGGGCGGCCTGAAAGCATTGGATATCGTGCGCCGGTCGCGGGGTTTCCGCTGTCCAACACCGTGTTTGGCATCACGGCGGGGGCGGCGCTCTATCGCCGCGAAGTATTCGCGCGAATTGGACTCTTTGACGAGTATTTTGGGAGTTATTTTGAGGATGCAGACCTCAGTTTTCGCGCGCGCCTAGCGGGATTTCGCGCGGCGCTCGTGCCCGAAGCACGGGCGTGGCACGTGGGTTCGGCGAGCTTGGCCGGGCGCAACTGGTTGCGATCACGGCAGTGCTACCGAAACCACGCGTTGCTTGTCGCGAAAAACTTTCCGACGCGCCTGCTGCTGCGTTACTTTCCCTCCATCGCCCGCGAACGCCTGCATCAAGCCCGCATGCTTGTATCCGCCGCACGAACGGAGTTTGGTCTCGCCCACGCACTGAGGGTCTTGGCGATTACTTGGTGTTCTTTGGTTGCCGCGTTGCCGCACGCATTTCTCGCACGATGGCGCATACAACGCGCGCGCGTGTTGCGCGACAGTGACCTCGTCGCGTTGTTGTCGCAGGAGAAGTACTCATGAGCAATACCGTACGCACCCCGCGCTGGGTTTGGCTGCTGATCGCGGCGATGGCGCTCAGCGATCTGGGCGTGCATTTGTGGGTCACGTTTGCGCCCCCGCGCGGTTTCGTTGCCACAGGCCTGCACACCTTCGACGATATCGTTTACCGCGTGGCGATGGATATGTTCGATAGCGGTTTCAACAATCCCTTCGCGGTTAACGGCGCGCCACTGGGAACGCACGCCGCGGCCTACTTCGCCGTCCCCTGGTATTGGCTCTACGGCGCGGCGGGATTCCTGGCAACGCGGCTTCAGATGCCCCACTTCCTGATGTTGGCTGTACTGAATGGGCTTGGACTCGCGTTCTATCTCTACGCGGGCTGGCGTTTTCTCGCGGCGATTGCGCCAGACCGTGTGCGGTTGGCGTTTGCGTTGTGGACGCTCGGCGGGGGGCTGGGCGGGGCCATCTATCTATGGGCAATGCACAGCGGTTGGTTGTATGCGCCGGAAGCCGAGGCGGTGTTGCCGCGTTTGCTGATGTATGACGTGATTGAGGGGGCGAATTTGCTGCCGATCCTGAACGGTCAGCGGTTTTACTACACATTTCCACTGGCGCTCGGGCTCGTGGGGTTCGCGCGCATTGTTCACCGTCGTTCATTGGTGTTGACCGCGCCACTGTTGTTCGCAGCGTGCTTTCTGAACCTACGCGTTGCGCCGCCGCTACTCGTGGGGATACTTGTCTACCTGGCCTGCATGCGCGACATTCCCGTGCGGCGCTGGGCCGCGATCGGCGCAGCGTGTATAGCGGCGACGGCCATCGGTGTGGCCGCGTCGATGCTCGCGATGTCGCTCAGCCCCGCCTTCACGCAAAACGCCGTGGCCAAGGTAAGTGCAGCGGCGTGGCTTACCCCGTTACTTGTCGCGGGTTTCTTCTACATGGTTCCTGCTATCGCCGAAATCAGGCGATTGTCTACAGCGCTTGGGCCGATTCCGCGCATGCTCCTGTGCAGCGTCAACGGATACCTGCTCGCTTTTGTCGCGCTCTACATTGCCCACCACCTCTGGTACGGCAATGCGCTCGGTACGGGCGAGGCGGCGGCGGGCATTGCGGCTAGCGATCTGGCGTTGCTTGGCGGCGCGGCGGGAATCGCGTGGGCATGGCGGCGCGCGCCCCGACGCCGCATCGCGGACAAGGGCGCCTGGGTGGCGCTATGGGCGGTGGCGTTGTTGGCGTTGAGCGTCTCGGCGTTTGGTCAAGGCGCGTACCTTACGCTCGTGCCGCAACGGTTCATGGTCTTGCTGGGCCTTCCGCTGAGCCTGCTGACGGCGGAGTGCCTGACTCGTTGGCCACGCGCGGGGCGCGTCTATGCTGCCGTATTTCTGCTTGTTGGCGGGTTGACGGTTCTGGTTGGCGCACTAATGGTGCAGGGGCCGCTCGCCCATACGCCAGGGCGCGGCGCGTTGGCAGGTCACCACGCGGAGTACATGCGGGACTCGGAAACGGTGCTCCTGCAGGCGTTGGCGCCCGGAACGGTGCTGGCGCCTCCGAGCGAAGGGCCGCACTTCGGCGACGTGCTCGCGCTGCGGCCGGAAACGCGATCGGTCACGGGCGTCGGCGCGACGGATTTCGCCGATCTCGCGCGGCGGAACACGGCGTACCGAGGCGCATATGGCTTCTTTTCTCCTGACGCCGCGAACCGTGCGGACGTTCTTGAGACCTTCGATGTCGATTTCGTGTATTGTCCGAGCACGCGCCCCGTTACGGACGTTACTCTGCGCGCGCTGCGCGAGTGGGAACGACTGCAACTCGTAGCGGCTACGGACGGCGGCGCGGTGTTCCGCGTGCGGAAGGGGAGGGCCTTGCCGTGACGAATGTGCCAGATGTCAGCGTCGCGCTCCTGACGCGCAACGCCGGGTCTCTACTGCGCCGGTTGCTCGAGAGTGTTGCTGCACAGGAGACGGAACGCGGCGTCGAGGTCGTTGCGTTGGACTCGTGCTCGACCGACGGCACGCCGGAATTGCTCAGCGAGTTCGGCGCGCGCGTGGAGCAACTTCCGCCTGAGGAGTTCAACTTCGGCACGGCGCGCGACCGCGTTTTCTCTCAGTGCAGGGGTGATGTGATCATTAGTCTTTCACAGGACGCGATTCCCGCGCACCCGCGCTGGCTTGAACATCTTATCGAGCCGATCGTTGCCGACGGCGTCGCGGTGAGTTGCGGACGCAGTCTGCCCGATCCGCAGCGTGCGATGCGGCAATTCCCTTGGGAAGCCAACGGTCTTTTCTACTTCACGCGCGAGATGCGGGCATTTTTCGAGCGCTACGGACGCGGTCTCTCCAATGCAAACGCCGCCTATCGACGCGAGGTGTGGGCACGACTTGGTTTTGGTCCGCAACGCATCGGCGAGGACTTCAAGTTCCAGCAAAAGCTGACGGCGGCAGGCCTGCCGATGGCGTTCCCGAGCGACGCGCCCGTGTTTCATCACCACGACTATTCGCTGGACGCGCTGTGGATGCGCTGCAAGTTGGAGGGCGAGGGCCTGCGCGACCTCGGTTTCCCCTACGGTCCACTTGACCTCGTTTCGGATCTCCTGTCGCCGCGCAAGTACGCGGTGTGGGCGCGCGATTTTGTGCAAGGACGCTTGCGCCGTCCAGCGGACTGGCTCTTTCCCGTGCTGCGGCCTTGCGCGGTGTACGCGGGCAATCGCGCGCAGGCGGAGACGTCCGCATGAGCGACCGCATGCGCCGCTACTACGCCGAACATCCGCACATGGTGAGTTCGCCGTTTGGCGGCATCGAGGGTTTTCACAGTGACCTCGTTGAAAAGGTGACGCGTCGTCTTGGCATCTCCTGGATGGGCCGCCGCGTGCTGGACGTGGGGTGCGGGCGCGGATTTCTGGGCGATATCGTGCGCGCGAACGGCGGCGAGTACGTGGGCGCCGATCTCGTGGCCAGCCGTGCGGGCGTGCGCATGGCCGTGGCGGATGCGCAGCGTTTGCCGTTTGCCGACGCCTCCTTCGATCTTGTGTGCTGTATCGACGCCTTCGAACACATACCTGCGCCGCATGCCGCCGTGCAAGAGTTTCGCCGGGTGCTACGGCCCGACGGCTCGGTGTTTTTGTCGGCCCCAAACTACGGAAACGTCGCGGGGCTAGTAAAGAAGTGGTGCGAGTCACGGGGCGGTTACGCGCGCGATTCCTGGGCTCCCTTCGGGCGGTGGAGCCCGCAAGAACTCGAACACGCGCTGACCTTGCGCGGGGTGCGTCGGCTGTTTAGCGCGGCGGGCGCGCGCCGCATGCAGTGCATCGGCTATGGTGCGGAGGTTGAGTTAGGTCTGTTCCCATGGATTGCTCACCCGCGCTTTCCCGAGGCGCTGTTGTATCGCCTGCAACGCCTGTTTCGCGCCGTCGGGCCGGGAGTGGCGCGCGTCTGGCCGGGGGCGAGTCTGCACGGCTTTTGGCGTATAGACTTCTGACGGGCGGAAGGCCTTCCGCGCCAGAGATGTTTCCACTGTGCAGGGCCGAATGGTATGCTGTTGCACCGCTGAGGGGCAAGGGAGACAACACGATGAGCCAGCAGACATCGCTGGAGGCGTTATGGGAGCGGAAGGCGTATCGCCGGGGATTCTGGGCACTCCTGGCGACGCAATTTCAGGGGGCATTCAACGACAACGCCTTCAAGCAGACGATCATCTTGTCGCTACCGGTGCTGTTGACGGCGCAGCATTACCCGGAATCGTGGCAGGGCTACGTAACGGGCGTGTCCACGCTGCTGTTTAACCTGCCGTTTATCCTGCTGCCGGGGATTGCGGGGGCACTGGCGGATCGCTACAGCAAGCAGAGCGTGGCGTTGGCCACCAAGTATTTCGAAGTAGCTATCATGGTCTTTGGGGCTGTTGCGTTCTATATCGGAAATCCGTACGCGATATGGGCGATGCTGTTCCTTATGGGCCTGCAGAGCACGCTCTTTAGTCCCGCGAAGTACGGCATTTTGCCGGAGACCCTCCCAGAAGGCCGTTTGTCTTGGGGCAACGGCGTCCTCGCGACGCTCACTTTCGTGGCGATCATTCTGGGTACGGGCGCGGTGGGCCCGCTGCTCGATCTGGCGGGCGGGAACGTCTATCTCATCGCGCTGCCGCTCATCGTGCTGTCGATCCTAGGCACACTCTCCGCGCGCTGGATCACACACCCGCCCGCGGCCGCGCCGGATCGTCCCTTGCCGTTGAACCCCTGGGCGGACATGGGGCAGTACGTGCGCCTGTTCCTGGCCGATCGTTGGCTGCTGCTTACGATGCTTGGCATTACCTACTTCTGGTTCTGCGGGCAACTCATGATGATGAACATCATCGAATTTGCCAAAGGCATCTCGTCGAACAACACCGGCATCTCGATCATGCTCGCGTCGCTCACGCTCGGCATCGGCGGCGGCAGCATGGCCGCGGGATATCTGTCGCGCGGACGGATCGAGGTGGGCCTTATCCCGCTTGGCGCGTTGGGGCTGTCGTTCTTCAGCGCGGTATTGGGCCTGAACACGGTGGGGCTGTGGGGCGGCTCCGCGCTCCTGTTTGCATTGGGATTCTTTGGCGGCATCTACGATCTGCCGATGCAGGCGACGTTGCAGCAGCGGAGCCCGGACAGCGTCAAGGGCGGCATGATCGCCGCGAACAATTTCTTCAATTTCGTCGGCATGGGCCTGGCCGCAGGGCTATTCATTCTGTTGTTTGGCGTGCTGCACGTCTCGCCGCGAGTCATTTTCCTGCTTAGCGCCGTGCTCACGCTCGCCGTGGGCATTTACATCTGCTATTTGTTGCCGATGTTCCTGCTGCGCTTCATTCTGTGGGTACTGGGGAACACGTTCTACCGCCTGACCGTCGCGGGCGCGCACCACGTACCGCAGAAAAGCGGCGCGCTCATCGTCGCCAATCACACGTCTTTCATCGACGCGCTCGCGGTCATCGCGTCACTCGATCGCCCCATGCGGTTTCTGATGGACCATGAGATCTACGACCTGCCTTGGGTGCGCCCACTGGCGAAAGCGATGAACGCGATCCCTATTTCGCCAAAGGACAGCCCACGCGAGTTGATCACCGCGCTCAAAACCGCCGCGAGCGCCATCGAGAATGGCGAGTTGGTTTGCATCTTTGCCGAGGGGCAGATCTCGCGCACCGGCCAGCTGCTGCCGTTCCGAAAAGGATTTGAGCGGATCATGAAGGGCCTCGACGCGCCCATCATTCCCGTGTACCTCGATCAACTCTGGGGCAGCGTATTCAGCTATTCCGGCAACAAATTCTTCTGGAAAGTCCCGCGCAGTATTCCGTATCGCGTGACGGTCGCCTACGGCGCGCCGATGCCGGGCGACAGCACGCCGCAGGCCGTGCGCCAGGCGATGCAGGAACTCGGCACAGAGGCGTTCCTTCTGCGCAAGCATCGTCAGCCCATGTTGCATCGTGCGTTCGTGCGCAGCGTCCGGCGTAGGCCGTTCGCGTTGTGCATGGCCGACATGACGATTCCCAAGCTCTCGTATTTCAAAACCTACGTTGGCGCGCTCGTGTTTGCGCGCAAACTGAATGCGCTGCTCGACGATCACTCTATGGTCGGCGTCTTGTTGCCGTCCACCGTCGGCGGCGCGCTCACCAATATCGCGCTCCAATTTATGGGCCGGACGGCGGTCAATCTCAATTACACCGCCGCGCCGGACGCCGTCGCCTCCGCCGCGCGGCAGTGCAACATTCGTCACGTAATCACGGCGCACGCGTTCCTCGAAAAGGTGCCGATGGACGTCCCCGGCGAAGCGATCTATCTCGAAGACATCCGCAAAACCGTGACCGGACTCGACCGTATCACCGCGATGCTCATGGCGGTGTTTCTGCCGGTGCGCGTGATCGAGCGGCGTCTCGGCGGCCCGCGCAAGCGCTCGGTGGATGACCTCGCGACGATCATCTTCTCGAGCGGCAGCGAGGGCGAGCCGAAGGGCGTGATGCTGAGTCATTTCAACATCAGTTGCAACATCGAAGCGACGCTGCAGGTCTTTCCGCATGAGGCCGGATTCGGCATGACGGGCATTCTGCCGTTCTTCCATTCCTTCGGTTACTTGGGCGGACTGTGGCTGCCGCTGTTTGGCGGGTTCTTTACGGTGTACTACCCAAATCCGCTCGACGCGAAGACTGTGGGTTCCTTGATCGGCCAGTACCACCCGCAGTTCCTTATCGCCACGCCGACGTTTCTTCAGAACTTCATCCGCCGTTGCCTGCCTGAAGAAATGAGTTCACTCATCTACGTCGTGACGGGCGCGGAAAAACTCTCGCCGCGCATCCGCGAGGCGTTTCGGGCGAAGTTCGGCATCGAGCCACTCGAAGGCTACGGCACAACGGAATGCGCCCCGGTGGTGTCGGTGAACGTGCCCGATTTCCGCGCACCGGGCTTCTACCAAGTCGGCACGAAGCACGGCACCATTGGCCATCCGGTTCCGGGCGTGAGTGTGCGCGTGATCGACCCCGACACCGAGGAACCACTGCAGGACGGCACTCCGGGACTTTTGTTGGTCAAAGGGCCGAACATCATGCAGGGCTACTTGGGGCAACCGGAGAAGACGGCGAAGGTCTTGCGAAACGGGTGGTATTCGACGGGCGACATCGCGGCGATCGACGAAGACGGGTTCATCACGATCACGGACCGCTTGTCGCGCTTCAGCAAGATCGCGGGCGAGATGGTGCCGCACAACAAAATCGAGGAAACGTTCCACGAGATGCTCGGGCTTCAGGAGCAGTCCCTGGCGATCGTGGGCGTGCCCGACGAATCTCGCGGCGAACGCCTGGTCTGCCTGCACACGCTGAGCGAAGACCTGCTCGACAGCCTTCTCGCGCGCTTGGACACGTGCTCACTGCCGAAACTCTGGATTCCCAAGCCCAGCGCCTTCTACCGCATCGAAACGATTCCCGTCCTCGGCACGGGAAAGGTCGATCTGCGCGCGCTAAAGAAGATGGCGAACGAACTTGACCTTGGCGTATAGGCGGCGGTAAGTGCGCCAAGTCTGTGGAATGAGGAGTATTTTGCATGGCAATTCCTGAAAACGCGAATCCGATTGAGTTGTTCAAGGAATGGCTGGAAGAAGCCAAAGGTACGGACCTGAAAGAGCCGACGTCGGTGGCGTTGGCGACGGCGGATGCGAATGGACGTCCGTCGGTGCGCATGGTGCTGCTCAAGGGAGTGGATGAGCGCGGTTTCACGTTCTACACGAATCTCACCAGCCCGAAGGCGCAGCAACTCGACGCCAATCCGCGCGCGGCGTTGTGTTTTCACTACATGCCGCTCAAGAAACAGGTCCGCGTGGAGGGTGTGGTCGAACGGGTGAGCGACGAGGAGGCGGACGCGTATTTTGCGTCGCGTGCGCGGATTAGTCAGCTCGGCGCATGGGCCTCAAAGCAATCGCAGCCGCTGCCGGAACGTTTCGCGCTCGAGAAACGCGTCGCCAAGTACACCGCGCGATTCAACATCGGCAAGGTGCCGCGTCCATCGTTTTGGTCTGGATATCGCGTGAAGCCGGACTGGATCGAATTCTGGCACGAGAAACCGTTCCGGTTGCACGACCGCATCGTCTACCGCCGCACGGAATCCGGCGCGTGGGAAAGCCAGTGGTTGTTTCCGTAAGGGACCGCCGCCCGGCGGCCCCTTACGGCTAGACTTCCCGCAGGGCTACGCCGCCGCGTCCTTGAACTGCGCGATGAGCGTCTGAAGACTGGCCTTGGCGTCGCCAAACAGCATGCGCGTGTTCGGTTTGAAGAATAGGGGATTTTCAATTCCGGCGAATCCCGCCGCCATGGACCGTTTGAGCACGAAGCAAGTGCGGGCGCGATCCACTTCGATCGTGGGCATGCCGTAAATCGGACTGCCCTCGTCCTCGCGCGCGGCGGGGTTCACGACATCATTGGCGCCAATCACAATCGCGACGTCGACGGTTTCCATCACGGGATTCACGTCGTCGGGCACAGCGAGCAACTCATACGGCACATTGGCCTCGGCCAACAGCACGTTCATATGCCCCGGCATGCGCCCCGCGACGGGATGAATACCGAATTTCACCTCGGCCCCATTGCGCTCGAGTATTTCGGCGAGTTCCCGCACGGCGTGTTGCGCTTGTGCGACCGCCATGCCGTAGCCCGGCACAAACAACACCGACTGCGCGGCTTCGAGCACGTAGTACGCGTCGTCGGCCGAAATGGGTGTCGCTTCGCCCTGCACTCCGGCGCTCTTTTTCTTCGACGCCGATCCAAATCCGCTGAACAGCACGTTGCCCAGCGAGCGGTTCATCGCCTTGCACATGATGCTCGTGAGGATGATGCCGCTCGCGCCGACAAGCGAACCGGAAACGATGAGCACGGTGTTGCGGATGATGAAACCGGCGGCGCATCCGGCAAGCCCGGAGTAGCTGTTGAGCAGAGAAATCACCACGGGCATGTCTGCACCGCCGATGGGGATCGTCACCAGTACGCCCAGTACCAAAGACAACACAACCGCCGCGATGAACACAGGGTACAATTCCGCAGGATTTATGCAGAACGCCACGCCGCCGGCAATCAGCGCGGCAAGCACGAGCCCGTTCACGATCTGTTGGCCTCGAAAGAGGATCGGTTTGCCGGTAATTTTCTCGGCGAGTTTGGCGTACGCAATCATGCTGCCCGAGAACGTCACGCCACCGATCAGCACGGCGAGGTAAATCGCAAGGACGGTGATGAAATCGCCCTCCGTCTCACGCGCGTGGATGCCGTTGTACTCATACCACCCGACCAACAGGCTTGCCAGACCGCCGAACCCATTAAACAGGGCGACAAACTCCGGCATGGAGGTCATGGGGACGCGCAGCGCGGCGATCATGCCCGCCGTTGCGCCGAGGGCCACCCCCACCAAAATCCAGGTGTAAGACAAAATCCCTTGATCGAACAGCGTCACGACGATGGCGAGCAGCATGCCCGTCGCGGATAGGATGTTGCCCCGACGCGCGGTGGCGGCCGAGCTCATCATCTTGAGGCCGAAAATAAACAGAATCGACGCGGCAATATAGCTGAGTTGTATAACAGTGGTCACGACGATTTCCCCGGTTGTTTGCTCTTGAACATGGCCAGCATGCGATCGGTCACGAGATAGCCGCCCACTACGTTAATCGTAGCCAGGGCCACTGCCGCCACGCCCAGCGCCGTCCCCAAGACCGAATCTCCCGCGCTGCCCGCGGCGACGATTGCGCCGACAATCGTGATGCCAGAAATCGCGTTCGAGCCGGACATCAGCGGCGTATGCAGTTGAGAGGGAACTTTCGAGATCAACTCGACGCCCAGAAAGATCGCCAGGGCGAAGGTGAAAAGCAACAGCATTGTAACCATGAGTCAACTCCCTTTGGCTGCGTTACGGAAACGCTCATGCACAATCGCGCCGCTGTGCGTGATGAGGCACCCCTTCACGATCTCATCGTCGAGGCGTAGGTCCATCGTCTTCTTCTCCTTATCCCAGAACTCTTCGATTAAGGCGACAAGATTCGACGAGTACATCTGGCTCGCGTGCGTCGCCACGCGTCCGGGAAGGTTGTGCAGTCCGAGCAGGCGCACGCCCTCGATCTCCACCTCTTTTCCAAGCTCGATCCCCTCGACGTTCCCGCCCGACTCCACCGCAAGATCGACCACCACGCTGCCCGGGCGCATGCGGGCGATCATGTCGCGCGTGACGATCACGGGAGCGCGACGCCCAAACACCTGCGCGGTGGTGATCACGATGTCCGATTGCGCACAGACCTTCGCCATCCCCTCGCGTTGCAGCGCCTGCTGTTCCGGCGTCAACTCGCGCGCATAGCCGTCCTTGGTTTGACCCGTCTCGCCGAGATCGATCTTGACGAATTTCGCGCCTAGCGACAGCACCTGCTCTTCGACCACGGGCCGCGTGTCGAACGCTTCAACCCGCGCGCCCAGACGCTTCGCCGTTGCGATCGCCTGAAGTCCCGCCACGCCCGCGCCGATCACGAACACGCGCGCGGGACTAATCGTGCCCGCCGGCGTCATCATCATCGGCAGGATTTTGGTTAGCCGTTCCGCCGCGACGATCACCGCGACGTAGCCCGCGAGGTTCGCCTGAGAACTCAGGGCATCCATTTTTTGCGCGCGCGTGGTGCGAGGGATCATTTCCATGCTAATCGCGCTTATGCCCGCCGAAGCAAACGCGTCGAGCAGCGCCGACTCGTTAAACGGATCAAGAAAGCTTATGTGGACCGCGCCGCGCTTCATTTGCGCGGCCTCGACGAGCGTGGGCTTGCGCAGCCGCAACACGAGGTCTGCGCGCTCCAACGCACCGCCCCGATCAGCGGTCACCGTCGCACCCACAGCGGCATACGCATCGTCGCGATGTCCCGCTTGGAGACCCACTCCGGATTCAACAGTCACGGTCGCGCCCAATTTCACCAACTTCGACACACCCTCTGGCACGAGTGGAGCGCGAGACTCGTGCGCATCGGTCTCTTTCGGAACAAATACGTCCATAGTGTCCCCTTTCTTGGCATTCTAACACCGTCACCCCCGGGAATATGCCAGGCAGGGCAGTCCTCCAAAATTGAACCGCGTTTTCCCCGGAATCCCCGACGCCTTTTCTCTTCAATTCAGGTTCCCGCTCGGCTACGATAGACGCGTCGGGGAAACATTACAACAGGGAGGGACATCGAATGGACGACAGAAAGCGCGCGCGCGCCATGGCGCGGCGAACGTTCCTGAAGCGCGGGGCCGGCGCAGTCTCGGCTGGGTTCGCGCTGGCCCATGGCCTGCCCGCCGGGGCAAGTGCGACGAGCGAATCCACAGCGGCAACGAATCAAACCAGCGTGTCCGCCGCGAACGAAAAGTACACGTGCACATACTTCGAATTCTCAAAACATCCCGACTCCGACTCCACCTGGGCGCTGTCGGTCGGTCCGGATGGTCGCATTTACGCCGGGGCCTGCGCAGAGACCGTGCCGGGCGGCGTGGCGTGGGTGGTGCGCTACAACGAGAAGAAGAACGCGCTCGACTACCTCTTTCAAGCCGACAAGCTTGTGGACGATCCCGGCGACAGCGGGCGTGCCACGCAGTGCAAAATCCACTACAGTTTCGCTCCGTCGATGCACGACAACATCATGTACATGGCCACGCATCTCTCTGGTCCGCCCATCGATCTCCCGCGGTACTCGCCGTGGCTGTTCTGGCACGATCCGAAGCGCTGTTTCCGCGGCGCGGCGCTCATTGCCTACGACACCCGCCGAGACAAGGTGCTCTGGTGGGATACGCTGATCCCGAAGGAAGGGTGTCGCTGCCTGCTGCATGACGAGGAGCGTGGATTGCTCTACGCGCTCAGCTATCCGCGAGATCATTTCATTATCTACGACATCAAGAAACGCGAACGCCGCGATCTCGGACGGATCGGGTCGGTAAACGCGCAGACGCTGTTTCTCGATCGACGCCACCGGGTCTGGACAACGAATGACGATGGGCAACTTATTAAGTACGATCCCGAAACGGATCGCCTCAGCGCATCTCCGTTCACCTTGCCCCACAACCCACAGTTTCAGACCGGCTGGCATAGCGTGTTCTACGATGTCGCGCCATCGCCGGACGGAGAGTGTGTCTACGCCTCGACGTGGATCGCTCAGCCGCACCTCATGCGCATATGGCCGAACGAGGGCGAATGGCCGCGCGTGGAAGACCTCGGTCCCGGGACTCAGGACCGCGATCCGTCCTTCCCGGTCGACACGTTCCTCGATCACTGCGGCGGTCTGACGTTCGCGGGCGACGGTAACCTCTATTATGTCGCGTCGCGCTGGCGCGACCCCGTGTACATGCCGACGCCGTCAGAACGCAAGGAGCGCGAAGGCGTGGTGTGGCGGCTGAATCCTGTGACGCTCGAACGTGAAGAGGTCACGACGCTGAATCACCCCAAGAACATGGCGCAGTACGCAGCGCGCGGGGCGGTCGATCACAATGGCGACCTCTTCTTCGCACACATTGGATCGCGCCCGTCGGGCCTCTTCCGTGTGGAAATGCCCGCCAACCGCAAACGCCCGAACGCCCATCTCCCCATCCGGATGTGGGGGTAGGAAATAAACATGAAATCAAAAAAGAAAAAATACGACATGAACTCGCCGGAAACGGAAGCGTTAATGGCGAAAATTGGCCACGGCAGTTTCACTCTCGAGGGACACTTTGTGGCGTTTCCACTCTGTTTTCCCGGCGCGAGCACGCCCATTCCCCTCGATGAGAGCAAAATCACCGCGCTCGACACGCACGGCGACCAGGTCTACGGCGGAACGAGCGGAAACGCGGCGCATTTGTTCGTCGCTGATTTCCGCGGTGCGACCGGCGCAGTGTTGGATCTTGGCGCGATCGAGAAGGCTAACCACTGCGCGGCGGTCTGTTGTGCGGCGGATCAACTCGTTGCCCTCGTGAATGCTCCTAACGCGGGCCGTGTCGTGCTGTCCCCGTACCACGCCAAATTCGCCGATCTGATCCAGGAATGGGGGTTCCAGCGAAAGCCCTTCAAGGACCTCGGTGCGCCGGTTCCCGGCGAGAAGATTGTTCACGGCGTGACATTGCCAGAGGGCAAGCTGGTTCTCGGTGCAACGACCGGCCACTTGTTCCTAGTCGATGTCGCCGCAGCGAAGATGGAGGTCCTCGGCGAGGTTCCCGGCAAGGGCGAACTCGTCGTTACGTCGAGCGGCGCGGTCTTGGGCCAGGATGGTCCCGAGCACTTATGGCGCTTCGACCCGAAGTCGCGCGAACTACAACGCCGCGCCGTGGCGTTGCCCAAAGGCAATTGGGACGCGCCGCTGGTCTGGGCGCGTGATGCGCACGCCGGCCTGCTCTACACGGCCGACGCCCAAGGCCAACTGTACGCCTGCGACGAATCCAAGGGGTATGCGTTCACCCCACGCGCCAAAGCGCCGCTCGCTCCTGTGGGGCCGATGGCGGTATCGCTGGACGGACGCCTCTTTGGCGCGTGCGGCAACGAAATGGCGCATACCTTCGTCCTCGAGCCCAACGCCTCCGAGGCGCGCGACCTCGGCGTTGCCTTGTCGGTGTTGCAGCGCCGCCGCTACGGCTACGAGTTCGGCGCGGCAGTAACCGGCCCCGACGGTCAGATCTACTTCGGCGAAAGCGACAACCTCGGCCATCTCTTCATCTACTTCCCGCGCATCTGGCGGGCATAGCCAATTGAACCGAGGGAGACGTCCTCCAACATGGACGTTTCCCTCGGTTTGCCCGGATTTTCGGCGCACGGTATGATACTCCTCGGCGTCGCACACGGCTGTTTGGAGATATACCCGCGGCACTGCCGCGTTTCGGAGTAGCATGAGCACATCCCCAGTGAAGGCCCGTCTCGAGGCGACGGGCTGTGAAGTCTGTTTCGACGATCTCACCCGGCAACTCTATGCCACGGACGCCTCGCTGTATCAGATTCCGCCGATGGCGGTGGCTTTTCCGCGCACAGCGGAGGAGGCCGCGCGTGTCATTGGCGCGGCGGCCGAGTCGGGCGTCGCGGTGACGCCGCGCGGCGCAGGCACTGGGCTGGTCGGCGGGGCAATCGGCTCGGGGATCGTCGTGGATCTCGCGCGGCACCTGCGCGGCATTGGCCCGCTTGATCGCGAGCGCATGACGGTGCGCGCAGGCGCGGGGGTTGTGCTCGATGCGCTTAACGCTTGGCTCAAACCCCACGGTCTCTGCTTTGGCCCGGATGTCGCCACGAGCTCGCGCGCGACAATCGGCGGCATGATCGCCAATAACTCTTCCGGCGCGCGCGCGCCGATCTACGGTCTCACTGCGGACCATGTGGTTGCGCTCGACGCCGTGCTGGCGGATGGGCGCACGGTGACCATCGACCGCGAGAGCGCAGCGCTCGGCGCGGTGCGAGATGCCGTGGGCAAGATAGTAGCGCGCTGCGAGGGGGAAATCCGCGCGCGTATGCCCGAAGGCCTCGTGAAACGCTGGCCTGGTTATGCGTTCGATCGCTGGTTGAAGGACCCGGGAAATCTGCTGACGATGCTTGTCGGCAGCGAAGGTACGCTCGCGGGGATCACTGGGGCCGAACTCAAGGTAGTGCCGATTCCTAGAAAAAAAGTCCTCGTGTTGCTGTATTTCCCCACCGTACTCGAGGCCATGAGCGCAACGGTTGATTTGCTCGACCTGAAGCCGGCCGCGATAGAGCACATCGACCGTATCCTTTTCGATCAAACGCGCGGACAACTCGCGTTCGAACCCACGCGCGCGTTGATGGGCCTCGACGATGAAGCAACGAACGCGATTCTGATGGTCGAGTTCTACGACAATATCGACGACCGCGTGGATGCGCTGCTCCATCGCAATCTCGGCACGCGCCACCAAGTGCTTACGGACGCGAAAGAGATGGAGCGCGTCTGGGCGTTGCGCAAAGCAGGCGTCGCTTTGCTCATGGGCCGCAAGGGGGCGGCCAAACCCATCGTGGGCATCGAGGATACCGCCGTGCGGCCCACGCAGTTGCCGGAGTACGTGCGCGCGTTTCAAGAACTACTCAAACGTTTCGACCTCGACGGTTCGTTCTACGGGCATGCGGCCTCGGGATTACTCCATATACGCCCCGTGCTCGATCTGCATACGGGCGACGGCGTGCGGCGCTTCCGAGAACTTACCACCGAAGTCTCCGCGTTGGTCAAGGAATTCAACGGCTCGATCTCGGCGGAGCACGGCGTGGGTATTGCCCAGACGCCGTACCTGCGCGAGCATCTCGGCGGTACGCTCGTCGAGGCCACGCGTGAAGTCAAGGCGTTGTTTGACCCGAAGGGCCGAATGAACCCTGGCAAACTGTTGGCGGAACCGGGATTCGAATCCACCGAGCATCTGCGCTGGGGCGCGGGCTATGCCATTCCGACACCGTTTGAACCCGTGCTGCGGTTCGCGGCGAAAGACGGCTCGTTTGTCGGCAATCTCGAGCAGTGCAACGGCTGCGGCGGCTGCCGGAAGGAAACGCCGACGATGTGCCCGACGTTCATTGCCACTGGCGATGAGATTATGTCCACACGCGGGCGCGCCAACGTCATTCGCGCCGTGCTCGACGGCCGCCTCGACAGCGGCAAGGACCCGCTGCTGAGTCCTTCGCTCGACAAGGCCCTGGGCTACTGTCTCGCGTGTAAGGCATGCACCGCCGAATGCCCCTCGAACGTAAATATGGCCCTGATGAAGGCCGAGTTGTTGCATGCAAAGCAACGCAAGTTCGGCGTTCCCCTGCGCGAGCGCGTGTTCAGCCTCGTGGACGTCCTCGGCGCGCTGGGTACGTTGACGCCCGGGCTCGCCAACGCCGCGCTGAAATGGCGCTGGCTGCGTCAACTGCTGCGGGCCACGTTGGGCATCGCGCTGCAGCGTCCGTTGCCGCCGTATGCGCGGCAACGGTTTGACCGCTGGTTCCACGGCCGCGCGCGCGTGGATAAGGCAGGGCGTGGGAAAGTCTACCTCTGGGACGACACCTTCGTGCGCTTTCACGAGCCGAACGTGGGGCAAGCCGCAGTGACGGTGCTCGAAGCGGCGGGCTTCGAGGTGGCGTTGGTGGAGGGGCGCAAGTGCTGCGGGCGCCCGGCGTTCAGCGTGGGACGTCTCGATCGCGCCCGCGCACTCGGGGAACACAATGTTCGGCTGATTCGTGCGCGCGGCGGCGATGAGCCGATCCTGTTCCTTGAACCGTCATGCTATGCGATGTTCGCGGAAGACTACCGTGAACTCGGCATCGATGGCGCGGAGGAAGTGGCGAAGCGCTGTCTTCTGTTCGAACAATTCGTGTGGGATCTCGTGGAGCGCGAGCCCGATGCGTTGCACTTTGACTGCGCGTGCACACGTGTCGCGGTGCATGCGCATTGCCACGCCAAGGCGCTCTCGGACACCAGCGTACAGACGAAGTTACTGTCGCGCATTCCCGATGCGGTCGTGACCATGCTCAACACGGGGTGCTGCGGCATGGCGGGGGCCTTTGGCGCGTGTGAAGAGAAATACGACGTATCGGTGAAAGTCGCGGAGCCGCTGGTGCAACAACTGAATGCCTTGGAGCCCGGCGCGGCGGTCGTGGCGAGCGGCACGAGCTGCCGCCATCAGATCACGCACCTGACCGAGTCCGAGCCGTTGCACATTGCGGAACTGCTGGCACGGGCACTTGCCCGGCGCTAAGGAGACGGCCATGAAATCCACGCCGCGAAAGCCTGTACCGCGCAATGGTTGCGCACGCAGCATTGCCTCTTCGCTGGTCGTCCTCCTGCTGATCGCGGCACTTCTGCTATTGCTCAACGCGCGCACGCCGTCCGCCGCCAACTCCGCGCGAACCCTCGAGCGTCTCGCCCAGACTCCTTCTCCCGCGCAACCCTTTGCCGTCTCGGTGGCGCTGCTTTCCCTTGATGAGCGCGCGAACCGTCATACTCCCCCGCTCGACGCATGCACTGATGCCGCGAAGCAAGCGGTCCAGCTTGGTGCGGAAATCGTGGTTGTGCATGGCGCGCACTTCCCCGCCACCCGCGCCGCGCTGAAGAAGACATTGGCGCAGGAGGGCTTTGGCGAAACCACCTATTTTTCGAGCGGACTTGTCGGCAGCGGTCTATTCATCGCCAGCCGCTACGCCATCGAGGGCATCGCATACCACCGCTTCCGTCACGCCGGTGACTGGTATCGCCCCTGGGAGGGCGACTGGTATGCCGGACGCGGCGTGGGGATCGCCTGCCTCCGGCTCTCGCCCGCGGGGCCTCTCCTCTACATCGCCGCGCTCGAGCTGCAACAGCGGTATGAGGGCAGCGAACATGAGCATATCCGCGCCGATCAACTCCGCGAAGTCGAAACCCTGGCCGAAACGCTTGCCGCGCAAGGCCCACTTCTGATCGCCGGCGGCTTCGGATTTCCCTCGGGTGACGCCGAGCCCCAGGCCTTTGCCGATCGCGTGAGGGCCGTCCGGCTGACACCGTCCGAAGACCGCGATAACGCGATCCTCGCCGTGTTGCCGCACGAGTACCGCGCTCAGGCTGACTCCCCCGCATCCTTGAAGCTGGTTCGAGGCACTCTGGAGCGCCACGCCGGATATGTCGTCCGTTGTCGCGCCGAACTGACCCCGCCCGAGACGCCGCCTGCTCCGGAAGCCTCCAGCGCCCCCGCCCCGCCTCCTGCCGACACGGCTACGCCCGGTTCCTCCTGAAAACTTCGCCATTTTTGTGGAGTTTTGGGCGGTCTTGTGTATAATCCCGCCCTTGTTGGCGCAAAAGGAGTATTGAAATATGTTTTCGCCGAAATTCCACTGGTCATGCCTCTGCCTTTTCCTGGTGATAGTAAGTCTGACTTCCGCTCTGCCTGCCGCTGCCGCGCCGAGGGAAATTCTGGTCGTATTCCGCTATGACGACTACGCCAATTTTACCCCTCTCGACGTTGATCAGGCCGTGATCAACGCCTTCCAGCGTCACCGCGTGCCTCTCACCATTGCCGTTATTCCGTTCACCAACCGATTCAGCGACCCTCAGCGCACCCCGCTCACCCCCCTAAAGGTTGCCATCCTGAATCAGGCCCTTCGATGGGGACACGTCGAGGTCGCTCAGCACGGCTACTCGCACGAGGGGATTGTGCCGGGGCCAACCGCAGAGAATTCAGAGTTTGCGGGCCGCCCTGCCGAGGAACAGCTCAAACGCATCGCCGAAGGCAAAACCGCGCTCGACTCCGTGTTGATACGCCCCGTCCGGAGTCTTGTTCCTCCGTGGAACACCTACGATGTCAGCACACTCACAGCGGCGCAGGCGTGTGGCCTTAAGGTGTTTTCCGCCGCGGACTTCGGCTCGAATCGTCCCGCAGACTGTACGCTACGCTTTGTGCCCTGCGGCAGTCCGCTTAGCGCGCTGAAAAAGTCTGTCGAAGCCGCCCGCGCGAGCAACCAACGCGTGTGTCTTGTCAGCGCTCTGTTGCACCCCCAGGAGGTTAAAGACCGTTTCTCGAACGGGCTTTTCACGTTTCAGGAACTCGAAGATATTCTCATGTGGGTAAAGGCTCAGCCCGACGTGCGCGCGGTTACGCTCAGTCAGGCGGCGCGGCGGTACAAACAGTCATAGCCCGATGAACGCACGCTCATGGGTTGCTTTCCACCAGTTTTACTGGTAAAATCCGCGTTTTTCTGGAAGTAATGTCTTGGTGGGGTAGAGGAGAGGTATACCATGCCGACCTACTCGTATGAATGCAAGAAGTGCGAGCACGTAACAACGGTCTTTCATGCGATGAGCGCGACGCCGAAGGTGAAGTGCGAAGAGTGCGGAGGCACGCGCATGATCCGTTTGCTGGGCGCAGGCGCAGGGCTCATTTTCAAGGGCTCCGGCTTCTATGAAACCGATTACAAGCGCGGCGGCGGCAGCGCCTCGGGCAGCAGCGCCAAGTCCGAGACCAAGACCGAATCCAAATCCGACGCGAAACCGGCAAAGAAACCGTCGTCGACCGACGCCGCCTAGAGCATTTTCACCGAAAATGCCTACGGCGCACCCGCCAAAGTGGCGTGGTGAAAATGCTCTAATGTCGGAGACCGTAGGCATAAAAACGTAAAATGCCCTAAGGGATGCGCATAGTCCCGTGGACAATATTCCGCGGGACGCGGCTCGAACTACGGAGGGACTCTCAATGGACAGCACTCAACGGGCGGAACTAAACGATCGCCACATCATGAAGACCTATGGACCGCGCTCGCTGGCGTTGGTCCGGGGCGAAGGCGCGCGCGTGTGGGATGCGGACGGCCGAGAGTACCTCGATTTTTTTGCGGGCATCGCCGTGACGAACCTGGGCCATGCGCATCCGGCGGTAACCCAGGCCATCACCGAGCAGGCGCAAAAACTGCTGCACGTCTCGAACCTCTATTACATTGACCCGCAGATCGAGCTCGCGACGTTGTTGAGCCAGCACTGCTTTGCGCCGCGTTGGTTCTTTTCGAATTGCGGCGCCACGGCGAATGAAGCGGCGATCAAACTCGCGCGGCGGTATTGGTGGAAGAAGGGTCTGTACAAACCCACCATCATCACCATGGACCACGGTTTTCACGGCCGCACGCTGGCCGCGATTACGGCCACGGCCCAGCCCAAATACCATCAGGGGTTCCAGCCCTTGCCCACGGGCTTTGTCTATGCGCCGTACGACGACCTCGATGCCCTCGAAGCAGCGATCACGCCGGACGTCGGCGCGATCATGCTCGAAGCGCTTCAGGGCGAGGGCGGCGTGCGCGTACCGTCGGCGGGCTACCTGCGGGGCGTGCGAGAGCTGTGCGATCGCCATCGGGTCCTCATGATTCTCGACGAAGTGCAGACCGGGTTCGGACGCACCGGTAAATTGTTCGCCTATGAACACTCGGGTATCGCGCCCGACGTGATCACGTTGGCGAAAGCCTTGGGCAATGGGGTGCCGATTGGCGCAATGGGCGCGACGGAAGACGTCGCCACGGGTTTCGATCCCGGCATGCACGCCTCGACCTTCGGCGGCAATCCGCTGTGCTGCGCGGCGGCGTTGGCCACGGTCAAGACCCTCACCGCGCCGGGGTTCATCGACGCGGCGGCGGCGACGGGCGCCTATTTTATGGACGGCTTGGGCGCGCTGGCCAAGCGCCGGACGCAAGTGAAAGAGGTGCGAGGGCTGGGTCTAATGATCGGCGTTGAATTGAGTACGGCGGTCGCCCCGGTAATCGCGCGGATGCTCGAAGCGGGCATCATCTGCGGTCCGGCGGGCCCGAACGTGATTCGTTTTGTGCCGCCGCTCATCGTGACGAAGAAGGAAGTGGACCAAGTGCTGTCGGCGCTCGACGCGGCGTTGGGAGAAGTTTGATGTATACCGATTTTGTGACCATGCGCGACTTGACGGGCGATGAGATCCTCGCCCTACTGGACCTCGCGGACGATCTGAAGCACCGGCAGCACAACGGGCAGTCGCACCGTCTGCTCGAAGGCCAGTCGTTGGCCATGATCTTCGAGAAGCCGAGCCTGCGCACGCGGGTGACGTTCGAGGTGGGCATCTTCCAGCTCGGCGGCCACGCCGTGGTGATGGAATCGAAGGAGTCGCGCTTGGGCGAACGCGAGTCGGTGCCGGACGTCGCGCGCAACCTCGACCGCTGGGTCGATGGCATCATGGCACGTACGTTCAGTCACGAGGCGGTGGAAGATCTTGCGCGGCATGCGTCGGTGCCGGTGATCAACGCGTTGACGGATAAGCTGCATCCGTGCCAGGTGCTGGCCGATGCGCAGACCCTGCGCGAGCACAAGGGCGACGATTTCTCGAGCCTGAAAGTGGTGTTTGTGGGCGACGGCAACAACGTGTGTGCGTCGTGGTTCAATTTCGCCGCGCGCCTGCCGCTCAATGTCACGCTCGTGTGCCCGCCGGGATACGAGGCCGATAGCGAAATCTTTGCATATGCCCGCGAACACGCGAAGGGCGAGGTGGTCATGACGCACGATCTCGAGGCGGGCCTCAAAGACGCCGACTGCATCTACACCGATGTCTGGGCGAGCATGGGTCAGGAAGAAGAGTCCGAACGGCGCAAGCGCGTCTTCGCACCGTACCAAGTGAACGCGCAGGTCATGGCGATGGCGAAGAAAGACGCCGTGTTCATGCACTGTCTGCCCGCCAAGCGCGGCCTCGAGGTCACCGACGACGTGCTCGACGGTCCGCAGTCGATCGTGTTCGACGAAGCGGAGAACCGCCTCCACGCGCAGAAGGCCGTGATGGTCACGCTCATGCGCAAAGGCCCGGACGGCCTCTGCGCAAAGCGCCGCGCCCGGCAGTAGTCGGGCTCACCCTTCTTCGTGCCGCAAGATTTCGCGCATGCGGATTTCGCGCGCCTGAAGGTATTCGCCCATGGGCTTGAGGCTCATCGCGTACCCCCCTGCCGTCAGCGCGAGAAACACCAGGGCGAGCAGCAGTCCGACGGGAAAAGACTGGAAACTCAGGGCCAAATCCGCGAAGTACACGATGAACAGCGACGCAAAGACCAAGGGCAGCGTCGCGACACGAATCAGGAACGCCCAAAACATGTTCGTGCCCCCCGCGGAATTCGCGCGAAGATTGTCGCGGTTCAGCGGAATCGGCAAATAGATCGACTGCACGTTACCGGCAGTGCAGGCCAATAGACAGGTCTGCATGGACAGGACCAGCGCTGTCACGAAGAAAATGGGCCGGACCTCGCCCATAAATGCAATCGCGACCGCCAATCCCAGAAACAGCAACACGCCCAATGGACCGAGGACGAGGTTGCGGGCGGCGAGGTATTTCCAGCGCGGCGCGGGCAGCAACATCAACGCCTGAAACCCTCGACCATCCAAGCCGAAGGTGTTGTTCAGCAGACTGCTCGAGAACAGGGTGGAGAGCCCAGCCGCCGCCAAGAGCGCAAGGTCGTGATTTTTGGAGGAAATATCGAGGACGTTCTGCTTCCAGAAGAAGAAGAACACAAACACGGCCGAGAAGACATACTGCATAAAGATCTGCATTCTGATTTGCGGATGACGGAAATAGAGCAGCGCCGTGGAGAAAACCAAGGCCTGCAAGTCATCGCTCAGAAACGGCAGCGTGGCGGCCGTGCGGATGCTCTTTGCACGCACAGACGTGACCGCCTTCTGTGGCGCCACTTTGCGAAGCTTCCCCCCCACTCCGCGGTAATGACGCAGCGTCGTGCGTAGCGCAAGGCCATAGCCGACCGCACCCACGCCCAGCATCCCCAGGCCGAAAAGCCCGGCAGCCCCGTAGCGATGCTCGGCAACCGCCTGCGCGCCAAGCGCCATCCACCCCGGCGGCAACGCTAGGTTTACGCGGCGGAATGTCGTTTCGATGGTGTGTGGCGAGGGTCCTTGATGGGAGACCTGTTCCGAGGACGCGTTATGTCTATTATTGTGAAAGAAGACGTTCTGGGCGATCATAGGGCCTTGCGATAGCAGAACGATGCACAAGGTGGCCACGCTGATAATCACCCGGCGACGCCGCTTGTTCTCGAACATGACGGCGATCCACCCACGCACGTGATAGCACCACGCCTCGAGCATCAGCAGAAAGATCACGGTTAAGGGAATGATGAGCAGCATGCGCGGTCCCTGGCTAATCGCGAGCCCGAGACTGAATCCGGTTGCGACGGAAAGGACCAGGCCGTTTCCAGGCGCCATGCACGCGGCGAGAAAGTTGAGTGCAAACACCGCGCGTAGCGATACGGGAAGATGAAGCAGCTTGCGCAGGTCGATACCGGCACCGCGGGAAATCTCGGTGAGTAGCGCTGACGCCCAGAAGATGAGTATGGCGAAAATGGCGGCATCGAAACCGAGCACGAGTGCCATACCGTCGAGTTTGCCCCGCTCAAGAAAAAATCCTAGCGAGAAAGAACCGATACTGGCGCCCAGTACGGACAATACGCCAAAGAGCACATACACCGTGCGCACGACCAAGGCCGCCCGCGCAGAGGTCGAGCGCGTCCATATGCGCCAAAGGATCGTCAGGCGCAGCCAGATCAGGGCGAGGAGTTGGTCACGCATCTGCGGCGCTCCCCAGCCAGGAGAGGGCGACCTCCGAATAACCGGTCTCGCCGACGGCCTGAACGAACAGGTCCTCGAGGGAAAGTCCCTGGGCGAGGTTGCCCATCTCACCCTGCACGACGAGTTTGCCCTTGTGGATGATGCCGACGTGCGTGCACAGGCGTTCGACGATCTCGAGGACATGTGACGTGATGAAAACCGTCGCGCCACGCTTCACCATTTGCTCGAGCGCGGCGCGGATCGTGCGCGCGGCAATGGGGTCGACGCCCTCGAAGGGTTCGTCCAAGAAGAGCAACGCCGGATCGTGAATAATCGCGGCGGCCAGGGCGAGTTTCTTGCGCATCCCGTGCGAAAAATCGAGGATATACGTCTTGTCTGTGTCCGATAGGCCCAGCATTTCGAGCAATTCCTCGCGGCGCGTCTCGATCTGCGCCTTGGGCAAGCGGTACATCCGGCCGATAAACGTCAGGTACTCGCGCGCGGTCAGGCTGTCGTAGAGGCAAAGGTCTTCGGGCACGACGCCGATGCGTTGTTTGACGACGAGCGGTTCCGCAAAGAAGTCGTGACCAAGCACACGCGCCTTGCCCGCGCTTGGTGCGATGAGGCCGGTGAGGATTTTGATGGTCGTTGATTTGCCCGCGCCATTGGGTCCGAGGAAGCCGTACACACTGCCCGTCGGCACGCACAGGTCAATGCGGTCTACCGCGGTGAACGTGCCAAACACCTTACTCAACTGTCCCGTCTCGATGCACCAGCCGTTCTGCGACATAGAGAATTCCCCGCTCTTCCCCAGTGGACTATGCCGCAGTGTAGCACAGAGTAGATGGACAACGGCACCGGCTACTTTCGTTCGAAGGTCACGATCCCCTGCCCCAACTGCACCATCGCGTCGGAAGAGAGAAACGCCGCGGCATCGCGGTTCTCTTTGAGGTATGCATCGAAAAACGCCGTGCTCGCCGCGAGCACGCAGGCGTAGATGTGTTCGGGGTCCGTGCCGATGGAGTTCAGCGCGAGTGTGCGCTTGAACAGGGCGCGCTCCACCCGCCCGCGCAACGGCCCCACGAAGGCTTCGGGATCGGACGCGCCCGGGCCGAGGTACGACAGGTGATGCGCGCCTTTAAGGTAGACCATGTATTTGTTCCCTGGTGGAGAGAAAAGATACGGTTCGAGCCGCCAGGTGCCCTCGAGCAACGGCCGGCCCGGATCGCGCGTGCCCGACATCACCATCAAGGGCAGGTCCATCTCTTTCCATGAGTCCTCTTCGAGTCCCCACTGATCGCGTCCTGGCCCTGACAACACCAGCGCCGCTTTGAAGCGCGGATCTCGCAGGCGTTGCGCGTCGCCGTTCGGGTACAGAATCGTGCCCGCCGCGAGCAATGCCGTATAGCCGCCGAACGAATGTCCCGCCACCGCGCATCGCTCAGGATCTATCTTGTCCGTGAGTTCGGGCAACGCATCGGCAATCGCGTCCAGCCCATCCAACACCGCGCTCAGATCGCGAACGCGATCGGCCCACGCGTCCGGCCCCAACTCATCCGCCCTCCGGAACTCCTCCACGGCGCGGCCGAGATCAAACGCGCCGCGCGGCGCACGATCCGCCAGGTGTGTGGGATGAATCACGACGTAGCCGTGGCTGGCCCAATGAATCCCAAGCCCCGGGGCGTAGTCCTTCGAGCCGCCGACGCCATGAGAGAACACGATCACCGGAAACGGGCCCGGCGCGTCGGGATAGTAAATCTTCACCGGCACGGCACGCCCACGCTGCGGGTCGTCCACATCCCACTCGTTCACAATGCCGACTTCGTACAGCCCCAGCGCGCCGGAATACGTCGCGTCCGCGCGAGCCAGCGGACTTAACACTGCACAGAGCGCAAACGCTGCGAGCAAAACAGACAGGAAGTGTGACGGTCGCATGGTGGAATTCCTTTTTACTACATGTAGCTATCATACCCCACGCGACGCGAAACGTTGCGCTCCTCGTCAAACTAAAAAAGAAAACTTTGGGAGACGAAAGTCTTCTCCTGCAACCGACGGAAATGCGCTGCTGAAGAACGAATATCCAAGTTATTGTGCTTCGAGGGGTTGACAAGCGCACAGTAGACCGGTACACTATCATCAGCGTGCGAAGCCGCACGCGACTCGTCGGCCGTATCGGCGAGGCGGAAGTTTGGTAAAGTGGCAACACGTAACGAGAAGGGGAAGCTGACATGGAAAAGGGTTGGGACAACATCTTCGATCCGACTACGTGGGAATTCTGGGTAGCGTCGCTGTTCATTTGGTTCATCACCATCCCCGGCGCGATCCTGAAGTGGATCGGCGTCTTCTAAATCGGAAGACGAATTTCTGACGTTATTGGGACGCGGGATCGTAAGGTCCCGCGTCTCTGTTTTGTTGGAGAAGGCGGAAATATTCCTATTCCCCGGAGGACGGACCCATGATCCGGTGCTGCGTCGTGGTGCTGTTGAGTCTCGTTGCGAGTTCGGCGTATGCCGAACTGCACGTTGTGGCGACGGTTCAGCCCTTGGCCGAGATCGTGCGCGGCGTCGCCGGAAACCGGGCCGCAGTGCAACGCATGTTGCCGCCGGGCGTCTCCCCACATACTTATTCCCCAAAGCCCAGCGACATGAAGGCCGTCGACGCCGCACAGGTAGTATTCTGGGTAGGCGCGGGGGTGGACGACTGGGCGGCCAAACTGCCGCATTCACGAAAAATTTCGCTTTTCGAATTACTTCCTCAATCGCTTCGCGTTCGCGGCGAAGCGCATCATGATCACGAGGAACATGGCGAGGAACCACATGAGGAAACCGCATGGGACGCCCACTTCTGGATGGACCCTCAAGCGGTGAAAGCGGTGTTACCGGGGCTCGTCAAGGCATTGAGCGACCTTGATGCTGCCGGGCGCGGGGAATATGAGAGCAACGCCGCCCGGTTCTCTGCGGAACTGGATGCGCTGGACGCCGAACTGGCGGCGCTCTTGTCTCCAATCAAAGGAAAGACGGTGGTCTCGTTTCACCCCTCGATGCTCTACCTGATCAAGCGCTACGGACTCGTGGATGGCGGCAGTATTGAGCCGTTCCCCGGCAAGGAACCGACACCGCAATATCTCAAGGCGCTGCAGGAACGTCTGCGGAGCACAGGAACGAAGGCGATTTTCACCGAGCCGACGTTGCCGCCGGGGCCGGGGCGTGTGTTGGCGGAAGCCGCCGGGGTCAAACTGTCAGAACTGGACGGCATGGGCGGTCAGCCGGGCCGCGAGACCTTACGGGAGATTCTGCTCTACAATGCCCGGCAATTGGCTGAGGCGCTGCAATGAATCCCGCCGCTATCGAGACAGAAGGCCTGCGCGTCCGCGTCGGCGCCACGCTGGCGCTCGACGATCTGAACGTGTCTGTGCCGCCGGGAACGTTTACCGCAGTGATTGGACCGAACGGCGCGGGAAAATCCACGTTGCTTCGAGCGCTGCTCGGTTTGCTGACGCCAGAGGCTGGGCGGATTCGGCTGTTTGGAGAGCCGCTCGCCCACGCGCCGGCGGAATGGCTGGGCTACGTTCCCCAATTCAAGACCCATGACCTCACCTTTCCTGCGCGCGCGGTGGATCTTGTGGTATCGGGACTGCGGCGGAGCTGGCCGTGGCGTGCATCTCGTGGCGAGCGCGCAAAGGCGGAGGCCGCACTCGCACGGGCGGGCGCAGGACACCTGGCGGACCGATTGCTTCCTGGCCTATCGGGCGGCGAGCTGCAACGCGTCCATCTGGCGCGGGCGCTGGTGCGTCAGCCACGACTGGTGTTACTCGACGAGCCCAACGCGGGCATGGACGCCAGCGCGGAAGCGGACATGTACCATGTACTCGAGGCGTATCCCGCGCAAACCGGCGCAACGGTGGTCATGGTGACGCACGACTGGGAAGGCGCGCGGTACCACGCCAGCCACGTGCTGTTGCTGCACCGTCAACTCATCGCGTTTGGTCCACCGGCCGACGTGCTCGAGGAGCGGCGGCTGAGTCAGGCCTTCGGCCATGCGCTGCCGGGACATGCCGCGCTTCCCCCAGGAGGGCACCCCAATGCTTGAGGTCATGAGCCTACCCTTCATGCAGCGCGCGCTGGTCGCGGGGTTATTGGTGGGGGGCTTGGCGGGGTTCTACGGTGTCTTCGTCACGCAGCGTGGGTTGAGCTTCATGGGCGACGGCCTTGCGCACGCCGCGTTTGGCGGCGCGGCGCTGGGGATACTCCTTGGCGTGGCGCCGTTGTGGGTGGCGGCGGCGTGGGCAATGGTGACGGCCCTGGCGATCGTCTGGGTGCAACATCAGGGGCGTCTGCGCGGCGACGCGGCCATTGGCATATTCTTTGCCGTGTCGATGTCGCTCGGCGTCGTGTTTTTGTCGAAGACCGAGTCGTTCACCGGCGATGCGTTCAACTACCTGTTCGGTTCGATCCTGTTTGTGACGTGGAGCGACGTGGCGGTGGGTGCCGTGTTACTGGCAGTGTCCTTGCTTCTGCTGCCGTTGTGGGGGCGCTGGGCCTATGCCACGTTCGACCGCGAACTTGCGCAGGCCGATCGGCTCAATGTCAATCGTTTGGACTACGTGCTCGCCCTCTGTGTTGCGGCGACGGTCGTCGTATCCGTGAAAATCGCCGGCATTGTGTTGGTATCGGCGTTCCTGATCATTCCCCCGGCGACGGCCCGGTTCTTGGCGCGGTCTTTCTCGGGTATGACGCTATGGTCTGTTGGCCTTGGTATGGCCAGCGCCGCCCTGGGGCTTTGGTTTTCCTATGCCCAGGACTTGCCGACGGGCCCCGCGATGGTGCTGGTGCAAGCGGCGGCGTTTGTCTGCGCGCTGACATTTAGCCAATTTCGAAAACCTTGACTACAGGTCGAACAACACCCGCGCTTCCCATCCCGCTTCGTCCTGGCGAATTTCGAGTCCGTGCCGCGTAGCGGCTTTTACCTCCGTCTCCCGCTCGTCGGGCGTCACCTCATACCCTTCGAGATGGAGCGTCAGGGCGCCGTCCTCGTGCAAGGTCACTTCAAAATGGGACGCGGCAAAGTGCTGGACGTCTAGAAGGTAGATGAGTTCGCGCAGCACATGGGCGAGCGCCTCCTCCGGCGAGTCGGCGGGCGGCAGTGTAACGCGCTGCCTCAGCGCACGCTCCTTGCGCGGAACCGTCAGTGTGACGGCATAGAGCGCACGCGCCGCCGCCTCAGCCAGTTCCGCGAAGTCACGCCCTCGACACCACGCCACAACGTCGGCGGTATGCGGTTCGAGGCGGTATTCCATACTACTCCGCGTGGTTAAGGAAGGTCAGGCCAAAGCGCAGGCCCATCATGAACTCCGACCACAGCGCACGCGGCAGCTTCAGTAGATCGATCGCTCGGATCTTTCCTTCGCGCAGTCGTTGCAGCATGCCCGCTCGGAAGGCGTTTAACTGGCGACGGCGCGCGACCCAGTGAATGGCCATCGTTTCGAACCAAGTCAGAAGCCCTTGGTGCATATAGTCACGTGCAGCCACAACGTTGTCCCAAGTCGGACGCTGCACGTCGAGACTGCGAACATAAGCTTCGATTTCCGCGGCCTTCTCCCCCAGTCGTCTGCGCAAACGACGACGGCCGATCGCCGAGTTCTCGCCAAGACGCCGTAATTGGGCGGCCGCCGCGTCGAGCGTAGCGCGCAGTTCCTGCATAGCCACGTCGCACCGGCCCGCGAGACTGCTCTCCGTGACGCGCAACTGCATTTCGGTCCATGCCGCACGCAGTTCGGCGTAGGTGCGCCAGTGGGGGTCGTCGGCGCTGCGCGTGAGAAGCCAGATCTCCTGGAACTCAAAAAACAGCCTCGCGTATGTCTTTACGCCCCAAGCCAAATCCCGCGCGCGACGCCAGGCATAGCGCGGTACGGACTCCCGCGGATACTCGGGGCGACGCTCGCGGCGGTTCTTGAGACGAAAAACACCGGTCACCATCGGGTGCGTCTGCGCTACTGTCGAGTAGCGGTACCAGATGTAGGTGCAGAACATCTTCCAGTAGCGGTGACGAGGTGTGCGTAAGAGCGCGGTCACGATGCTCTCCGGGTTATACATCGCCTCGTACGCGCCCACAAAGGTCCGGCGCCATTCGCCCGGCGCGAAACTCGGATGCCGAAACGTCTCGTGATTGCTGTCAAGGCTATTGAGGTCTGCGTCGATCGGCACGCGCTTTTTCACCATGCGCTTATGGTCGAGCGATCCCGGAAGCGGCGTCATCATGAAGAACGTCGCCATGTCCACCTTTAGGCTGTCCCGAAGCAAGGCGACATCCCGCTGGACGCTCACAGGCGTGTCGTGCGGCAACCCGACAATGTAGGCGGCATGGACCAAGATATCGGCCCCGCGCCAAGTCTCCACCATCGCCTGGAAGTCACTCACCTGATTCTGCGACTTGCCGGTTGCCTGAACGTTGGCGGGGTTGACGGTTTCGAGCCCGATAAACACAAGGTAGCAGCCCGCCGCCGCGGCCTTCTCGACAAAACCGGGAATATGGTGCGCCTGAGTGTCAACCTGCATCATAAACCCAATTTCGAGACCGCGGGCGCGTAACGCGATCAACCCGTCGAGCAACGTCTCCCAAATAGGGCTCCGGGAGAAGTTGTCGTCCGTGAAAAAATAGAGCCGAACGCCGCGCGCGTAGTTCTCCTCGATACTCCGGAGGATGGACTGCGGACTGCGCGCGCGCATGGCGCGTCCCTGAACGTTGATGATGGTGCAGAACGAGCAGCCGAATGGACAGCCCCGGCTGGTATCCACCGTTCCCATGTCCTTAAACACGAAATGACGCAAGTAGGCGTTATCGGGCTGCGGTACAGGGGCGTTCTCGAGCGACGGCGGGACATCGGCGCAATAAATGGGCTGCAGCGTCCCCGCCAGCGCGTCGGACAGGATGCTCTCGATAAAGCCAGGGGCCTCGGCTTCCCCCCGAATCAGGGTGACGCCATGATCGAGCAGGCGCTGCAATTCGGCTGTGGGCTCGTCGAACATCGCCAGCACGCCGCTGACGTGGAAGCCGCCGATCATCACACGAACCCCTTCGTCGCGCAGACGCAGCGCCAAATTCGCCGCACGGGGAAACTGATTGCTCTGGACGCCGACCAGCCCGACCAGGACTCCGCCGGGATTCCGGCGATGTGCGCGCACGATCCGGCTCATCGGCACCGTCTGAACCGTGTCATCGTAGGTTTCGACCGAAATCTCCACATCGGAGAAGGCCTCCGAATGCGCGGCGTTCTCGGTCAACGTCTTGAGGACGCACAAGGAATTGGACGGCAACACCCCGCGCCAGTACCGCAGCACATAGCCGTCGTCGTCATATCGCGAGGGAAGGATGAAAAATACCTGGAGAGATTTATTTCGCATAAGGCATGCTCCATCTTGTCTGATCGGTTGATCATAGCACGTCCGGCGGAGGGGATCATATGGGAGTTTGTCGACTCGTCAGCGCGCCCCGTTGGGCGCCGCACACGGATTGACAGCTTTCGCATCCCGTGTTAGGGTAGCCGCCAGGCGCTTGCGAGAGGTGGCGTGGCCACGGTGGAGGGAGCGAGCCCGGTGGAAGACAGGCCCGATTCGCGCAGTTTGAGATGCGTACGGCCGTGCCCATTCGTCTCGCGCCACTGGGCGCGCGGCTTCACCTTCATCGAACTCCTGGCGGTGATCACGATCGCGAGCATCGTCGCAGCGATTCTGCTTCCGGTTTTGGCCCGAGCGCAACAGGCCGCCATGCGGTCGCACTGCCTCAACAACATGAGGGAACTCGGCATCATGTTTCATATGTTCGCCAACGAACATCAGGGGCAGTTCCCGCCCGGAGCCCCGAACGGGTATTGGGGGGAACCCCAGACGGCCCCCGATCCCGCGCGTTTTGTGCGCAACAACTACATTTTTGACCCCACCGCGCTTATGCCGGCCTACACGGACTCGCTCAAAGTGCTCTATTGCCGCGCGGCGGATCGCCCCGTGGCCGACCCCGAGATGACGTGGTATGGCGACGTGACCTTCACGCCGCCGTATCTGAATTCGCTAATGGCCCGTGACCAACGCAACGAGGAGCGCCTGAAAACGCTCGTGCGCAATGAACCCCGGCCTGACCCGGATTGCGTGACATGCCAAATGTACACCTACTTTCCCTACACTGTGGCGGACGAGGAACAGGCGCTCTTTTTGCGCGACGAACTCGACCGCCGCATGGCTGCGGGCGAAATCGACTTTATGCGCAAGGATTTGGCCGCGCCTGGGGGCCATGCGCCCGGAGGCGGCACGACGTTTTTTCGGATGCGCTTCGGAATCGAGAGAGTCTTCATCACGGATATCAACAACCCTGCCGCCGCCGCTGCGTCTGAGGCCTCCATTCCCGTGTTGCTGGACTCGTTTTCGTTGGGCACCTCCTACCACTTCAACCATATCTACCCGCTTGGGGGCAATGTTCTCTTTATGGATGGGCACGTCGAGTTTCGACGTCTCGGCGATGCCCGCCGCAATTTCCCGTATACCGTCGACCTTGTGGAATGGATGCGCCTGAACGTGTACACCAACGCCCCTCTGGCAGGGTTTGCCCCGTGGTGCAGCAACCGGCCGCCCGAAGTCCCCTTTGAGCCGCGGTACCGGTATTACCCCCACGACCCCATGTACAGCGGACTTTACTTTTGACAGGGAAACTGCGCAGACTACTGTTGACGCCGTTTGGGGCGGGGTGTCCCTGCTCGCGAGTGGAAGCGGAAAACGAGCCGAAAGGGTAATCCAGACGATGAATGGCATGATGTTCAGACGCGCGATAGCGGTTTTGGTGTTGCTGGCAGGTTTGAGCACCGAGGCGTTGGCCCTGGGCCCGGAAGCCCAGCGTCGGGTCACCATTACCGCGTTGCAATTGGCGCGCCGCAGTTTCCCGGAAGCGTTCCGGGCGGGCACGGTCGATTACGAGAAGGACCTGGTGCAGGGCGCGCTCTCGGGCCCGGCCCAGATCATGAAAGTCGAGGACATCGCCGGCTACCAGGGCGCGGCGAGCATCATCGCCAACGAGATCCAGTTGCTGCGCAAGGCGCGCACGTTCGGCACGGGCAGTTACTTCGCATACCGCATGGGTATACTCGCCGCGCTGAGTTCGGATAGTGTGTTTCCGTTCACCTTCGACTATTCGGAACAAACGGTGGCGCTGCGCAAGAAGCTCGAGGTCGACCTCGATGCTCACCTCCCCAAATTCGCCTTCTCGCCGGGAAATGAAGCGCCGCAGTTCGTGCGCGATCCCATCGATTACATCACGCATCAGCGGAAGCTATTCGCCGACGCACCTCGAATTCTGGAAGTTGACTACGCCGGAGGAAGCAACACCAGCACCTATGTCATCAACGCCGGCGACGACATGATCTCGCATGCCATCCTGACGGTCGCCAGCTTCTGGTACACCGTCCTGCGCCCCGAAAAGGATTCGTCGGATACGCCGCCGTCACAGGAAGCGCTGACGTGGTACTTCGTGTCGGAAATCGACTACCTGTTGCAGGTCAAGCGGAATCCGTCGGAGGCGAACCGCGCCTACGCCAATTTCGCGAGCACGAACCCCGGCATTATGGCCGCGTACGAGAAGGTCGGCGATGCCTACTACGCATCGGGCGACGTGCCGCGCGGGGTGAAGGAATGGCAGCAAGCGCTGAATTTCCAGGGGGCCGCGCGCGCGCGGTTGGCAAAAAAACTGGCCGACCACTTCCTCGAGGAAGGCGACCGCTACCTTCGCCGCGCCGATCCGGTGACGCCGGAAACCAAGGAGCGTGATCTGGAAGACGCGCTCGACAATTTCCAGAACGCGCTCAGCTACGACCGCGCCAGTGAGGAAGCGGCCGGAATGATCAGCAAGACGCGCTCCGCCATCAAGGCGCGCGACGAGCGCCGCGAACTGGCCATCCGCATGGTCGCTTCGGCGGAAAAAGTGCTGCGTGAGGCCGAGACCAGCGAGGTGTCCAAGGCCTACGCCGACGCGATTCAGAAGTACAACAACGCGACGATGCTGTATGGCAAGGTGAGCACGGAGTTCAAGGCCCAAGCGGAGGCCGCCAAGCAAGGCGCGCAGAGCTCGAAGAAGCGCGTGGCCAAGATCATCAATGACCTTATCGATCAGGCCCAGGCCACGGTCGAGGAAGGCGATCGCATGGTCGAGCAGAATCAGTACGATCAGGCGATGGAAAAGTACAAGACTGTGCCGAGCATCTTGGGGCCGATTCCGGACGATCCGAGCACGACGTGGGGCAAGGATAAGAAGGAATGGGAGCAGAAGGCCCAGACGCAGCTCGACCAGGCACAGATCGAAAAAACGCGTTGGGAAGAAGAGCAGAAACGCCGTGCGGCGGCTCAGGCCAAGGCGGCTGCGGAAAAAGGCGGCGCTGCGCCCGCTCCAGCTCCGGCACCGGCGCCCGCGCCGGCTCCCCAATGAGTATAGGCCCGATGCGTATCCCAGCTCTTGACTCGCGTGTCCGGCGGTTCGTACCGCCGGTGCGCGTTCTTTGGGCCACCACCGGCGACGCCGCGCCACAACGGGCGGAATCCTTGCTTGGACTGACTGAAGCGGACTGCATTCTTGAGCACCGTGGTGGCGAAGCCCCGGGGCTTCTGCTCGATTTCGGACGGGAACTCCACGGCGGCATTCACATAATCAACGGTCCTGTGCCCTCTCACGCCCCGACGCGGGTCCGCATCCGCTTTGGCGAGTCCGCGAGCGAGGCGATGGGCGAACCCAACCAGGATCATGCCATCCACGATCAGGAATGCCTCGTGCCGTGGTATGGTCAGATGGAGTTTGGCAATACTGGATTTCGCTTCGTGCGTATCGATCTCGTGACGCCGGGCGAATGCCTGGAACTGAAGCGCTGTTGCGCGGTCGAGTTGATGCGCCCGCTGGAATACCAGGGGCGCTTCGTGTGCGACGACGAGCGACTGAATACCATCTGGCAAACCGGCGCGCGCACCGTGCACGCGTGCATGCAGGACCTCCTCTGGGACGGCATCAAGCGTGACCGCCTGGTCTGGATCGGCGATATGCACCCCGAAGCGATGGTGATCAGCACGGTGTTCGGTGCGCACCCGATCGTGCCTGCAAGCCTCGATTTCGTGCGCGATCATACTCCGCTGCCCGGCTGGATGAACGCCAACAGTTCCTACTCCCTATGGTGGGTCCTCATTCAACACGTCTGGCACCTTTACCACGGCAACACGGAATACCTCGCGGCGCAACGCGATTACCTGCTTCCCTTGCTTGCGCAGTTGCGCTCGAGAATCGACGCTGACGGCAGCGAGCAACTCGACAACCATCGCCTCCTGGACTGGCCCACGAGTGAAGACCCGACAGCGCTCCACGTGGGATTGCAGGCGCTCCTTTCCATGGCGCTAGACGCCGGGGCCGAACTCTGTTCGTTGCTCGACGAACCCGAGGAGCAGACCGCATGTCTCATCGCCGCGCAACAACTGAGAACACACGTCCTCCCAGAGACAAAGCGGAAATCGCCCAACGCCCTTCTGGCGCTGGCGGGCCTGACCGATGCGCACGACGTGAACACGCGTATCCTTGCCCAGGAGCCGTTGCACGACATATCGACGTTTTACGGGTATTACGTGCTCGAGGCGCGGGCGCTCGCGGGAGATTACGCCGGGTGCCTTGATGTGATTCGGCGTTATTGGGGCGCCATGCTCGATTTCGGCGCAACGACGTTCTGGGAGGACTTCGATCTTTCCTGGACGGAAAACGCCGGGCGCATCGATGAACTGCCGGTTCCTGGAAAAGCGGACCTGCACCGTGACTTCGGCAACTACTGTTACAAGGGACTGCGCCACAGTCTATGCCATGGCTGGGCCGCCGGTCCCACGGCCTGGCTCACGCGTCACGTGCTCGGCCTGCAGCCGCTCTCGCCTGGCTGCGCGTTGGTGCAAGTGCGCCCGAATCTTGGGGGACTCGAGTACGCCGAGGGCGCACTGCCCACGCCGCATGGCCTTGTTGAGGTGCGTCATCGCCGTTGCGCCGATGGCCGCATCGAGACGGAATGCACGGCGCCTCCCGGCGTGCGCACGACGCTCGATAGGTAAGAACGGCGCAGGAAAATCTGCCCGCTACACCGCGCTATGCTCGAAGGCCTCTTCCCGTGCTCGCGCACGCTCAAAACCGCCGTCGCCGGTGATATCGAGCACGATCTTACCGAACTGAAGACCGGACTCCATCCGCGCCATGGCTTCGCGCACGCGCGCCAACGGCTCGACCGAATCGAGAATCGGGTGAAGATTGGCCGCGGCTACGGCATTGAGGAGTTGGCGAAAATCCTCGTTCGATCCCATCGTGGACCCAAGCACCGAGATTTGGTTCCAATACAACGCGGAAAGATTGACCTGCGCGGCGGCCCCGGTGGTGACGCCGCAATGCACAATGCGTCCCCCGCGCCGGACCGCGTCAAAGTTGATCGGCCACGTCTCCGCGCCAACCGTATCGAACACAACGTCCACGCCGCGGCCGTGCGTCAATCGCCGCACCGCGCCCGCCACGTCTTCTTCAAACCGATAGTTGATGGCATGCCGCGCCCCCAGCGCACGGGCGCGGTCAAGTTTTTCCTCCGAGGAGGACGTGACGATGACCTCGACGCCGGCCAACTCGGCCAATTGCAGGCCCGCAAGGGCCACGCCGCCGCCGATACCGTGGATCAGAAGCGTTTCGCCGGGCAGGATACGCGCGCGGGAGTGCAGCATGCGCCACGCAGTAAGGTACGCAAGGGGCAACGCCGCCGCCTCGATGGGGCTCAGGTGCCCCGGCGCGAGATGCACGTTCGTCTCGGGCACAAGCACGCGTTCGGCGTAAGTTCCCGGACAGCCCATGCCCACGATGCTGAACGAAAGGCACTCGCTCTGCTGCCCGCGCAGGCAGTACTCGCACACGCCGCAGGACAGCGCGGGATTGATGATCACTTCCTGGCCGGGCTTGACGGACTTCACCATCGGCCCGACTTCCGCCACCACGCCCATGCCGTCCGACCCAAGCACATGCGGCATGCTCAACTCGAGCCCCGGTCGCCCGCGGCGAATCCAAATATCGAGGTGATTCAACGCCGCCGCACGCAGGTCAATGACCACGCCAAAGTCACGCGCCCTCGGCGGGGCAATGTCTTCGACCTGGATCTGATCCAGCCCGCCGTGCTCACGGATAACCGCTGCCTTCATCGCCGTCACCTCGCTCCAGACTTATTTCATCTGGTCCAGAGGAATAGACTCGTCAATCAGCATGATCGGAATGTCGTCGCGAACAGGATAGAGGTACTTCCCATCCTCCCGCACCAACCCCGAGTCCATCGTCGCGTCGACCTTCTCGCCCGCGCGGTTCTTCAGCGTCCCCGCGCGCACGGCATCGTTCACCTTCGCGACCAAGCCCTCATCGGCCAACTTCACCGGCGTCTTGTTCTCGGGACACACCAAAATCTTCAGCAATTCCGCGTCAACCATGGTCCTTCTCCTCGCTAAACGTTCAGAGGTCTATTGTATCGCACGCCGTCCATCGCGCCAAGCTATCAAGGCCCCGTCTTCCGTTCCTTGTCTCGATGCTGTACGTCCCCATGCGCGTCGATCTTCTCCTGCACGCCCGCCAACTCGGGATCGAGCCGCCGCGCGCGCCGCCACTCGGCCACGGCCTTCGTCGCGTCGCCATTGAGTAAATACGCATCGCCGAGATGATTGCGCAGCTCGGCATCGTCGGAATCCATGCTGATAATGGCCTTACGAATCAATTCGATGGCCTTTTTCGCGTTGCCGCGGCGGTAATACACCCAGCCCAGGCTGTCCAGGTAATAGCCATTGGCGGGATCCAGCTCGACCGCCTTATTCAGCAGGGCTTCGGCCTCGTCCAGGTTACGATTCTCGTCCGCGTAGAGGTAGCCCAGAAAATTCATCGAATCGGGATCGTTCGGATCGGCGGCCAGCGCCGCCTTGCCGTGCGCCTCCGCCTCGGCCGAGCGCTTCTGCTCGCTGTAAAGGTTTGCCAGGTACACGTGGAACCACTTGTCATTCGGCCACGTCTCGAGGGCCGCGCGTAGAACCTTCTCCGCCTCATCGTTTTCGTCGAGCGCCAGCAGCAGACGCGCGGCGAACACTTCCAGCACCCGCGAGCGCGGCGCTTCGGTGTGCAGCGCGCGCAGCTCATCCGTCAAGAAACGCCCCATGTCATTGCCGAAAACCCGAACGAGATGCAGCAGGAAGCCACGAGTCTCCGCATCGACATCCGACTCGATGCCGTCGAGCGCTTGAACCGTCTCCGCGCACGGAACGCCGCTGCGCCGCTGCGCGATAGCCTTCAACACATATCCCACCAGCGGAGCGGCCTTCGGCGGCGTGGCCTCCACGGCCTCGGCCTCGCGCCCCAACCGCAGCAAAAGGCAGGTGCGGTCAAGGTTGTGTTTTGGTGTGGCGCCGGGATCGGCGAGTATGCGGTCGATCTGCGCCAGCGCGCCCGCCCAATCGCCCTGCCGCGCCAATGCTCCCGCAAAGCTCTCCCGCGCTTCGATGTGCCCCGGCTCCGTTTCGAGAAACGTCCGCAAGTGCTTCTCCGCCGCCGGATAGTCGTCCAAATCCAAACACAACAACCCGAGAATGTGACGGGCGGCGACTTCCGACGGATCGAGTTCGAGCGCCCGTTCGAGTTCGGCGCGGGCGGCCTTCGCGTCGTTCATGCGCGCAAGGTTCAGCCCAAGACGCAGGTGAAGCGCGGCGACGTCCGGGTACTTTTTGAGAAGTTGCTCATAGATCTCAACCGCCGACACAAGGTCGTTCGCGTGCTCTTCGAGGAGCGCCAGTTCCTGGTACCCGAGCGGACTGCCCGAGGTGTCCATCTCGATCACGCTGCGGAATGCCGCCTCGGCCTCGTCGTAACGTCCGGCCTGGCGGCACAGCCAGCCGAGCATCATCACGATGGCGAGATCGTTCGGGCGCGCCGCCACGGCCCGCTGACACGCCGCCACCGCCTTGTCGTCGTTCTTGAGCAGCATGTAGCCCTGGGTGGTCGCCAGCGCGAGATCGAAATCGCTGGGGAGTAGGTCGGACGCGGCCTGCAGTTCGCGCGCGGCATCCTCGAACCGTCCCGAACGCTGGTATACGACCGCGGCCAAGTAGTGCGCGATCGCGTCCGCGCGCGGCGAAACCCCAGACGTCGGCGAAATAACGCGCGCGCCTTCGAATTCGCGCGGATGCCGGGTGGCGCAGCCCGTCAAAACCGCCACCAGAATCGTGACTATCGCTACGCCTTGTAGGCCAAAGGATTTGCTCAAGCGCTTTTGCATCATGACGCGGTTCCTGTCCGGATTCGAGGCCTCGCAACGGGCAGCGCGCATGGGGTCATGCGCCGCCGAGATCCAACTCTAACAGTACACCGCCTTGCGCGCACTCCGCAACCGGCGAAAAACTTCGGCGATGCGCGGGGCACGGCCCCAAACGCCGCAGCGCCTCAAGGTGCGCCGCCGTGCCATAGCCCTTATGCTCGCCAAATCCGTAACCGGGGTACTGATGATCGAGTTCGTGCATGACGCGGTCGCGGGTGACCTTGGCCACGATGCTCGCCGCGGCGATGGACTGCGAACGGGCGTCGCCTTTGATGATGCGCTTGTGCGGCCAACGACAACCGGGAATCGTAAACCCATCGACGAGCAGAAAATCGGGACTCGGATCGAGTTGTCCCGCGGCCTGAACCATCGCGGAGTAGTTGGCGGTTTGGATACCCAGGAGATCGATCGTCTCCGGCGGAATCAGCACCACGCCGATGGCGTGTCCGCCTTGGCTTAGCTCGACAAAGAGCGCCTCGCGCTGTTCGGCCGTCAACTGCTTCGAGTCGTTTAGCCCCGGCACCGGGTGTTTCAGCACGACGGCCGCCGCCGCCAACGGTCCCGCCAAAGGCCCCCGACCCGCTTCGTCCACGCCGGCAATGCAACGGAAACCGCCATCAACCGCCTCGCGCTCGAAAGACATCATCTCCTCGATACGCGCCGTCTCTCGCGCCGCGCGATCCATTTGGCGAAGAACGGACTTGTAGATGGATTGGGCGCCCGGACGCGGATCGGTTTCGAGAGCGGCCAAGAACGCGTCGTCGTACGGCGGCCCCGCCGAAGCCCGCGCGCGAAGTTCGCTCACCCCTGGACGCTGTTCACCCTGTTCCTTCACGAAAGTCTCCTCGTCAATCCCAGGGGGTATTCTACGCCGACGCACACACGTTTTGAATCATGCCCAGGAGTAGTCTGCTGTGGCCCCAAAACAAAGACCCAGGGAGAACCCTCTTGGGCGTCTCCCTGGGTCTAGATCGTGGTTTGTTTATCCTTGCCAACGAGTACGGGCGCAACCCGCCGCGCCGATCACTCCGGCGTCGCCGCCGAGTTCGGCCAGCACGATCTGCGCGCGCTTGGCGGGTACCTCGAAACACTGCCTCGCCACCGTCTCGCGCAACGGCTCCAGCAGCAACGCGCCCGCCGCCGTCATGCCGCCGTACAGCACAATCTTCTCTGGATTCAGCAAGTTGATCAGACTCGCAATACCGCAGCCGAGATAACGCCCCGTCTCCGCGAGCACCCATTTCGCGAATTCATCGCCCTGGGTCGCCGCTTCGGAGATCATCTTGCCCGTGAGCTTGCTTGTGTCCCCTGCGCACGCCGTTGTCAGCGTCGTCGCGCGTCCCGCCTCGATCCCCTCGACGGCCGTGCGCACCATGCCCGTCACGCTACCATAGGCCTCGAGGCACCCTCGCGCGCCACAACCGCACAAACGGCCATCGCGCACAATGCACAAATGCCCGGTTTCGGCCGCAGTGCCGTCAATGCCGCGCATGAGCTTGCCAAACACAATAAGGCCGCCGCCCACGCCCGTGCCGAGCGTCAGCATGCAGACCGTCTCCGCGCCGCGCGCCGCACCCGACCAGAACTCGCCGTAGCAAGCGACGTTGGCGTCGTTCTCTACAAACACGGGAAATCCCATACGATGCGTCATCAGTTCGGCCAGCGGCACGTGGTGCCAACCGGGCAGATTGGGCGGCGTGTAGACAACACCGGTCTGCCAGTTCATCGGCCCCGGCGCGCCAATCGCCCCGGCGCACACGTCGGCGCGTGTCATGCCCGCCTGGCTGAGCGCGCTGTCAATCGACGCCTCCATGGCGGCCATCACGGCCTCCGGCCCGCCCGGCGCGTTGGTTTCGCGCGAGTCACGCGAAATAAGTTTTCCCTCTGCCGTCACCACCGCGCTACGCGCGTTGGTACCGCCCAAGTCCACGCCGATAAACACCTGACTCACGCCTTGACCTCCTGTACTGACTGAATAACTTCGGCGGCGCGTTCAAGACGCGCCAGACATTCCTCGCGCCCCAACAACTCGGCCAACTCGAACAACCCCGGGCCCACGCTCTTCCCCGTCAGCGCCAAGCGCGTGGGATGTACGTAATGCCCGAGCGAACCGCCAGACATCGCCACCAAATTTTCGAACGCGGCCTTGAGCGTGTCATGGGTCCACTCGGAGACCGAATCGACCGCCGTACGGATAGCCTGCATGCGGGCAGGCGCCTCGGCGTTCTTCCAATGCTTATTGACCGCCTTCTCCTCATATTCCTGCGGCGTGGAGAAGAAGAAGTCCGTGTAACCGACAATGTCGGCGAGGGTCGAAATCTTCTCCTGGCAGATCGCGGCCATTTTCGTCAGCCATTCCGGCGATTTCGTCGAAGTATCCAACCCGGCGCGCTGCATGAACGGAATAACCCGGTCGCGCAGCTCTTCCGGAGACAATCGGCGCAGGTGCTGGCCGTTCAGCCACTGGAGTTTCTTCAAGTCGAACTTCGCGGCCGACTGCCCCAGACGGTCCAACGTGAACGCTTCGACCAGCTCGTCCCGAGTAAACAGCTCACGGCCTTCCTCGGCGGGCGTCCAGCCAAGCAACACCACGTAGTTGATCAGCGCCTCCGGCAGATAGCCGTCTTCGCGCCAATCGAGCACGTTCGCGCCACGCATACGCTTGCTGTACTTTCGGCCTTGCTCGTCGAGCACCAGCGGCAAGTGCGCGAACTGCGGCAGCGGATACCCAAGCGCCTGGAACAACAACACGTGCCGCGCCGCGTTCGTCAGGTGGTCGTCGCCGCGAATCACGTGCGTGATCTGCATCAACCCGTCGTCCACCACCACGGCGAGATGGAAAATCGGATCGCCGTTTGATTTCGCGATGATGAAGTCGTCTATCTCGCGGTTGTCGATGCGCACAACGCCGCGCACAAGATCGTTGATCTCGGTCACGCCCTCGGGTACCCGAAACCGAATCGCGTACGGCGCGTCGCCCATTGCGGCGATTTTCTCCGGCGACGCATCGCGCCAAGTACCGTCGTAACGGGGCGGACGTTTCTCCGCCGCGGCGCGCTCGCGCATGGCTTCGATCTCTTCCGGCGTGCAGAAGCACTTATACGCCTTCCCCTCGGCAAGCAGGCGTTGGGCCTCGCGCACGTGCAAGTCGCGCCGCTGGGATTGACGGTACGGACCAAGTGCGCCTTTCTCCGGCTGGCCGCCGAATTCAGGGCCTTCATCCCAGTCGATGCCGAGCCACTGAAACCCGTCGCACATCGCGTCGGCGAATTCCTCGCTGCTGCGCTCGGCGTCGGTGTCTTCGAGCCGCAGAATGAACACGCCGCCGGTCTTGCGTGCGTAGAGCCAGTTGAACAACGCCATCTTGGCCGTACCGATATGCAGAAAACCCGTCGGCGATGGCGCAATACGAACCCGGACCGTACTCATGATGCCTCCCTTATAGCTGGTTCTCCGGACGGAGAAACAAGGGCATACGGTACACGAAACGGGCTGTGCAATGCACATTGAAGCGCCGCGCCGTCGGTCTCAGGCCGGATTTTTCGCCGCATCCCGGTTCAGGCGGTACACAAATGCGAGGATTTCGGCCACGGCCTTATACAGGTCTTCGGGAATCGCGGTATCGATGTCGAGTTTCGAGAGGATCGTGACGAGATCGGGGTCTTCGTGGATATGAACGCCGTGCTCGCGGGCCAGTTCAAGAATGCGCTCGGCGAGGAGTCCGCTGCCTTTTGCGGCAATACGCGGCGCGGCGTCACGCTGCGCGTCGTAGCGCAGAGCAACCGCCCGTTTGCGTGGTAAGCGCGGTTTCTCCATCGCTTTACGCCCCCACGTCGAGGCCGCCGAGGCCCGCGAACAGGTCCGAGATGGCCTCGAGGCGATTGCCTTGCCACAACACGGCGCGCACTTCGGCACGCGCGTAGCCCGCTTCTCCCAGCGCTGCGGAAAGTGTCTGCGCCGCTTCGTTAATACGCGAGACCGTCTCCTCGGAACCCGCGCGGAACGTGCATTGGCAGTGCCCGCGCACGGCACGCAGCGTCACCCACAAATCGCCGAGGTGTGTCGTGCTCAGATCGAGGACCAGCGAGGCGTTTTCCGCATCGAAGGGTTCGCCGCGTCCCTGGCCGCCGAGCAGATGCACCAGCGCCCGGCGTATAGGAGACTGTTCAGGGAAAGGCACTTCAAAAAACACGTAGGGCAACTCGGTTCCGCGGAGATTCTGCAGGTGACTGCCTGTTAAGCGGTCCAGTACCGCCGAGAGCCGCGACGAAAACTCCTCGAATTGACCCGCCGCCCGCAGGCGTTCCGCCAACTCTGGATCGTCGCGCAAGGCGAGTATTTGTGCCCGAAGATCGTTGGACAACGGGGCGGTGTCGTCACTCAACGCGAGACGCGCCTCGATGGGCCTCGCAGCCTGTTCGCTCCATCGGCGCGCCCATGCACGCAGCCGCTCGGCGTCAATGCCGGGCAACTGCGCCAACAACGAGGTCAGCCCGGCGGCCTTTCCGGGCTCCAAGAAGCCTGCGGCGGCGAGTTGCTGCGCCATTCGGGCAAGGTTGTCGAGCGCGGACCCGAGGTCCTGTCGCGCGAGAAAGAGGCTCAACAGTTGCCGCATCGCGTCCGCCGGAAGCGGCGGTTGGTTGGGCAACACGGCCTGGGCCGCAGTCATGGACTCGGCATCCGTTGCGCCGAGTTGGGCAAGCGCGGCCAACAGCGGCGCGGCGAGTCCGGCGGTTCCGGTGGTGGAAGAAGGCACTGGGGTCGCGGCCTGCGGCGTAACGCGTAAGGCCAAACCGTGGGCGGTCTGTTGCACTTCCACCTGAACCCGCTGCCCCGGACTCAGCCCCGAATCCGCGGCAACAGGCACGCGCGCGCCCGCAATCTGAAGCGCGAGTCCATCCCCCTGGGCCAGTACGCGGGAGGAAAGCACTTGGCCGGGACGCAGCGTGGGGGCGGCTTGAGTCAGCGGAACTGAAAGCGCGGGCGAAATGCCCCCTGGGCCCGGGAGGCCGCCCACGTCAGTGGCCTTTGTCTTTGCGCAGGCTGAGGATCAACCGCACCTCGCCTTTGCCGATCCCGAGTTCCTGGGCGATCTGGGGAATGCTCATGCCCGCGTCGCAATACTGATAGACCCTGGCCTGAAGCGGCGTCAGCTTGGTCTGGCCGTTGCCGCCGGCTTGCGCGGCGGCAGGCGCGGGCCGAGGCGCAACGGGCGCTGCCGCAGGCACCGGTTCCGACTGCAAGTCCAGCAGCGTGCGGAAGGCATCCCGCGTCGCTTCGGCATCGCCGGGTTCCACGGGCGGTGCCTCTGGTACGTCAAAGGCGTGCGGATCGGGGGCATCGCCAACGAGATCGAGCCCCACCCAGCGCTCGGATTCTGGAATATAGCCATACGGGAGATCTAGCTGAGCCGTTGCAGACCCTTCGGACTCGGGCGCAAACGTTTCCGGCGCGGGGGGCGGCGTCAAGCGCTCGGCGCGTAGCGCTTCCACCTCCTGCCGTAGGGTCTCGACGGTCTTCACGAGTTCCGGAAATCGCCTGGAAGCGTCGCGGACGCGCTGAGAGAGCACCTTCTGCTGCTCAAGGATGTCGCGGACGGTCTGGAAGAGAATCGCGAGTTGCGTCCGATCCACTTGGCGGGCGCGAAGTTGGTACCTGAAGCGGCTGACAGTGCGGCGCAACGTCAGAAAGATCGCTCCGACGGCACACACGGCTCCTAGAAGGAACACTGCCGCCCAGAGCAGGGTGTCCAGCCGCATTAGGTTTCCGATTTCGCCCATGTTGCGTGTGTGTGCGAGGCTATGCCCCGTTTCCCCAGCGTTGCCGCCCGCCGCCCCCAGGACGCGGCGGTCAGATGGTAATGTCCAGTTGACGCCCTTCTTCGCTCTCGCCGGTTTCGGTATGCACCTCGGCATCGTACAGCATTTGCGTAGGCGCGTTCGGCGCGGGCTGCCGTTTCCGTTTTCGCTGGTCCGGGTTGCGCCGGCGTCCCTGCGCGTCCACCTGCTCACTTTGCGCGTGCGGCGTTTGCTGCACCGACGTTTCGACCGCCACACGATTCGCCTCGACCTGCGCCGCCAAACGTTGCTGCGCCGCCAACGAGGCGCGATCCATCACCTGCTGCACGCGCTCTGCGGCAGCGATGCGGGCGGTCTCGGTCTGTAAGTCGATGGGTTGAGGCATCGTCAGCCTCCCTGCATGGCCTTGCGCAAGGTTTTCATCGCGGCGCTGTGGATTTGACAGATCCGCGACTCCGAAACCTCGAGCACCATGCCCACTTCTTTGAGGGTCAATTCCTCATAATAATATAAGTTTAACACCTTTTGCTGCTGTTCGGGGAGTTTGAGAATCGCGTCGACGATGCGATCCAGCCGTTCTTTCTCCACCGCGACCGCCTCGGGGCCCGCCACCGTTGCGTCGGCGGTCACGTCGACTTTGCGCGCATGGGCGCTGTCCTCGGACGGCAAGTAGTCGTCGAGAGAGAGCATTTGCACGGCCTGGAGCTGGGCCATCGCATCCTCGACCTGTTCGGGCGTCGAGCCGATTACCTCCGCCACGGCTTCCGCGGAAGGTTCGCCGCCTTGCTGGTGCCGAAGCTGCTCGCGGGCGCTCCCCATTTTACGAGCCATCGTGCGTAGCGACCGCGGGGCCCAGTCGAGCGATCGGATCTGATCGAGGATCGCGCCGCGTACGCGGATGGATGCATAGGTGCTGAATTTCACGTCTTGCTTCGGATCGAATTTTTCGACGGCGTCGATGAGTCCGAGGACGCCCCAGCCGATGAGGTCATCGAGGTCCACGCTCGACGGAACGTGCATCGCCATGCGCCCGGCGATGTAGTTCACCACCTGCATGTTCTGGACAATCAAGCGCTCGCGCGCCGACTCGTCGCCGCGCTCTTTCCATTGTGTCCAGAGGGTCCGATCGTCCATTACCCGCCCAAACTTTGTATACGGGCCTGCGGACTGATGATTTCCGTGATCCGCAACCCGAACTTTTCATCCACCACGACGACATCGCCGCGTGCCACGAGCTTGTCGTTGACGAGCAGTTCAACGGGCTCATCCACAAGGTGCCCGACCTCGATGATCGACCCAGGCCCCAAGGCGAGAATTTCGCTAATCGGCATCTCGACCCGCCCCAAGCGTGCAGTGGCCACGAGGCGAATATCGAGGACCATTTCGATATTGCTGGGCATGCGGGCTGGGGGAACTTCCGGCGCAGGCGGCGGCGGGGATGCGGCAGGCTGACCGCCCGTAACTTGGGACAAGATATCGCCCACTTCGTCTTGACTCAACAGTGGCTCGCTGGCTTCCTGTTTGCCCGCATCCATGCTTTGTTTCTCCTGCGGAATCACGTCCTCGAGTTGCCGGGAAAACAGCAGTACTCCGCCGCCTTGGATACTGGGTAGTATCGGCGCGCGAAACGATGCGGCCGCCGCCGCGTCGCCGAGCACTTCCGCCAGCAAGCCGACCGCTTCGGCGCCGCCCGGCGATACCGCGAAGCCCTGCAACACGAGTTCGCGCCCATAGGCCTCTTTGAAATGGCTCACCCCCCCGCCCATGCAGGGATCGAAGACGTCTCTGTAACCGGCGAGGTCCTCGACGCTGGGAGTTTCTTCCGGCGTGGGCTCCTCGCCCATCACCAACTGCGCGATCGCCATTGCGTCGCCGCCGTTCATCAATACCGCGATCCCGCCGCCGCCCTGAATCCGGGCGTGCAACACCACGCCGTACGTGGATAGGGATTCCAGCAGTCGATCCGGCGTTAACACCTCGGCGTCGTCCGCGGTGAACGGCACATCGGCCGTCAGCAACGCGCCGATCACATCGCAATACCCCTTCAGAAACCCTGCGGCGAAGGTATCGGCGGCCGTCCTGCTCATGGCGTTCCTTTCGCGGTCTTGTAAATTGCCAGTCGCTTAATCATCGCGCTCGACGCTCACCAACTGGATCGCGCTTTGCTCGCCCAACCGCCCCGGCGCGGCCTTGAAGCGGCCCAGGGTCCCAACCTCGACGTTAATCGGCTCCTTCACGTCGGAGTCGAGTTGGATCACATCGCCCACCTGCAAGTGAGCCACTTCGCTCAGCGGTAACACGGCATGGCCGAGAATCGCGTCCACGGGGATGGTCACATGCCGCAGCGTGCGAACAATCTGTTCGCGCGTGCGTTGGGCCATCGCCGCCGACATTTTGCGAATGTACCGCGTCTGTTGTGAGATTTGATCGAGCACGGGGTTCAACACCAGCAGCGGAATGCACATATTCATCGTGCCCACGCTGTCGCCGATGTGCATTTCATACCCGACCAGGATAACCATTTCGCTGCCCGCCACGATCTGCACAATCAGCGGGTCGCTTTCCATCGCCTGCACGCTCATGCGGAACTCGATCAACTGAACCCAGGAACGTTTCCAACAATCGAGGATCATCAACACGACGCGGTTCACGACGCGGTTCTCGATCTCGGTGAGTTCGCGTGAACGGTCGAACCCTGCGCCTTTGCCGCCGAGCAGGCGATCCACCATTGGAAACACGATGGCGGGGTTCAGTTCGACCACCGCCTTGCCCTCGAGCGGGGCCATGTCGATGATGGACAACGAAGTGGGCCGCGCCACCGACAGGATAAATTCGTCGTAGGTCAGTTGGTCGATCGCCATCAGGTCCACGCGCACGACGCTGCGCAGGAATGGCGGGAGAATAATGCTCAACTCGCGCGCAAACGCTTCGAATAGACTCTGAAGTCCCTTGAACTGCTCTTTTGATACACGCTCGGGACGGCGGAAGTCATACGTACTCATGTCGCGCGCTTCCACGGAGGAGAAGTCGCGTTCTTCGACCTGAATCTCGCCCTTGGAGACCGCGCCAAGGAGCAGATCTATTTCGTCCTGGCTCAGAATATCCGCCATGCCGCCTCACCCCATGTCGTTCGGCCGTTGTCGGCCAAAACTCGGGTTTCCTCCGGAGTCCGCGCACAGAATTCACGCGAAACTGGCGCAAGCCGTCCACCGCGCCCGAAGCCGATCGTGCGCGCGGACAGACCCGTGCGCGGCGAGTATAGCATAGGACTATGGAACGCGCAACCGCTCAGAAACCCTAAGCCCATGAAATTCGGCTAGATACGAAGCGAGCCGCCGTGCGTCAACCTTTGGGCCTGCCCGGCGTTTCTAGAGGTGAAGTGAGCGTACACCCCGCATCTCCCCATGCGACGCTCGCAGCCTCCTCCTTCGCTGCAGAGGGGCTGGCCCAAGAGGCCGGCCTCTTCTGCATTTGTACTCACCGGGCAATCGGGAACACCTGCGTCTCAAACGGGTTCAGCGTGACCTCGTGAGGGGTTTCGTCGCTGGAGAGGGTGACGCTCACGGGAGCTTTCGTGGTGTTGATGGCCAGCACCTCTTGCTTGCGCCGTGTCACCCACACACCGTCGCGAACCCCGTCACACAAAGCTCCCCGCTGCCGCAGTTCTTGCATGCAGCACTCCTCTGTGGCCGAGTCGAGCGTCAGGAAACGATAGACATTCCCTTTTCCGACGGTGGTACCCTGGGTTGTCGCACTGTTGATCCACTCCAGAGACTGGCCGTCCACGGTCTCCGCGGCCTGGGCGGACACCCATATGAGCGCCCCTCCCTTCCGCACCCAGGCCATAAGTCGCGATGCCGTCGCCGCTTCCACCACATGCGTGTCAATCGCAATAAGCACAGGATATTTCCTCAACGCACCGTCGCGAATCAGTTGCTCGTCGAGCACGTCGTAGTCGAACAAATCGCGCAGAGTAGAGCCCTTCTCGATCGCCGGCATGACGTTCTCGTTAAGATAGTGCAACGTCGTGGGCGCAAGAATAGCGGCCGACACCTGGCCTCGTTCGCCGGTGAACAGCGGAAGATACCGCGTCGCGGTAGACATGTGCTTATTGAGCTCGTAACTGAACAGTCGCGATGCCCCACACGAAATGTCCGTGAAGGTGCGCAACTGGAAAAGGGATTCGTCGAGGCTCCCTGCGGCTTCGGTACGATAAGGGACGCCGTAATACGCGTAAGCGGTGCTGGTCCACTTATCGGCCCAGTACGCGCCGTGGCTATCCGCGCTTTGGAGCGTCACGCCCATGCGCGCACCCATCTTGGCGAAGCTCGGGTTGTGTGTTCCCCATGACACGGGGTTCATCCATCCGCTGTTTCCGCCGGGCTTTGCGGAAGTGCGGGCTTTGCCGAAGAGGTCCGATACGATACCGATCGAACCGCGAGAGAACTCGACCAGAGCGGCGTGATACCACCGAACAAAATCCAACCAGCGACGACGCTCGTGTGTGTCGCGTTGGGCATAGCCAGGGATATGGTCCTCGCGCAAGACCTCTGGGAATTGAATCTCGTCAAACCGGGCGTACGAAGTGCCCCAGGCTTCGTTTAGTTTTGCGATATTCCCATAAGTCTTCTTAATAGCGCGCTGAAAGGCGGGCAAAGCGTACCGATCGCCGCACCAGTACCGGCCATCCGGACAGTTGCCGACGTCTACCACGAAGTTCGCGTTCGGCAGTGGATAGTTGCCCTCGGCGTATGGCCCAAGCAAACAGGCGTATACCTCTCGCAGATCCGGCATGGCTTTCCGCAGCGCCACATAGAAGCGACGATACCACTCGAGCGTGCGTGAGTCGTAGATGGAGAGCATGTAGCATTCTTCGGCGCGGGTGGAACGCATGAGCGTGATTCGCGGGTCCTTTCGTAGCCAGACTGGAGGATAGTGGCACCAGATGTACGGGATGTACACCAGCCCGGCCGCTTCTACCCTGCGCTTCACCTCGAGATGGTGAGACCAGTCCCAGATTCCTTCCTCGCGCTCAACCGCGCCCCACGCAATGTAGTCCTCATATCCCCAAAGCCCTTGCGCTTTGAGTTGCTGCAATGATTCGACGGAAGGGATTTCAGGAACGTAAGTGAGATTGGGGGCGCATCCAATGGGGGAATGACTGATGTAGTCGACCGAAAGGTTCCCGGTCGTCAATACCGGACCGGACACCGCCGCCCCCAGTGCGGCTACAAGTCCCCAAAACAGCATACAGGCTCTCCCATAGTCTATGGGCTACGCACCCCTGCTTTAGTTTAAGTCACATGGCTCACGAAATTCGAGGATTTCGGAGAATCGATCGCTTCAGTTCCTCGACGAAAAGGACCGGCGAAGTTCGATGCAGCATCGCGTGGCAGTTGGGGCACACCGGTCTCAAGTCGCGGACGGGATCGACGACATACTCCGCATTTATCTCCGCGAGAGGAATGACATGATGCACATGAATATAATCCCGTCCAAGCTCGCCGTAGACGAACTCAAAAGAAAAACCGCATATCCAGCACGAGCAGCCGTAATGCTCTATGCATTTTCGCCGCGCAAGTGCACTGCGCTCATACAGATTGACCATAACGGAAAACATCATCCCTTCGCGCAAAGGCTCGTCTTCCGCAACATCTTCCGCAATATCGTCCGCGTGAAAATCAAGCAGCGCATCTTGATCAAGTTGCGTCTTCTGAATAGCAGCGACTAGTTCCGGCAAGAGACGCCACGTGCATGCTACGCCATCCCAGACGGATATAACCGAAAACCAACTAGGCGCTTTCGGGAATGCATAGTGCGGCGGCAAAATGCCTGTATATTGCGAAATCACTCTTGCGGCATTGCCGATAATATTATTTGCGGGAGAATGGCTGGAGTACCCGAGCAAGGCCGCCACTTGTCCCGCCGTCGCTTCATGTCCTGGAAACGAATACAACGCCCAAATAGCGTTTCGTTGAAGTTCACTCAAAGGCGCGTGCTGCAGCGCGTCAATGAACTGCTCGGTCGAAGGCGTCGCCATTGTCTTTTTCGCTCCTAGTGCGTTCCACCAAAAATGACCGCCGCAAAACGCCTCCGAATCAAGCGAATGCGGCCAACAATTAACTCCGGTAAGCATAGCAGATTAGGCAAATAGGCGACTGAGAAAGAGGATGCCTCCGCACAGGGACGTAGGAGACCGCCAGCCCTTCGCGGATGCGATGGCCTCCTCTGGAGGTTTGGCCCCCCCTTCCGAGGTTTGACAACACCGGCGGGGTTTGGTACTTTCGCCAGTCATAGTGGCCGCGAATTTCCTGCAGTTGAAGGGGGATTCGCCGCATGGAGCGGCCGGGCTTGGGGCTCGGCGAAAACGTGCCGTCAGCGGGAGGTTTGAACCGTCATGCCCAAGATTCTCGTGCTCGATAATCTCAGCGAAGAAGGCGTTGCCGTATTCCGCCAAGCGGGTTTCGAGGTAGATGTTAAGCCTCCGCAGAAACCGGACGAGTTGGCGGCAATCATCGGGGACTACGACGGCCTTGTCGTGCGCAGCGCCACCAAGGTAACCCCTGAGGCCCTCGTTTCGCCGGGCAAGCTGAAGGTCATCGGGCGCGCGGGCGCGGGCACGGACAATATCGACAAGGACGCCGCCACGAAACAGGGCATCGTCGTGATGAACACGCCGGGCGGCAACACGATCTCGACATGCGAACACACCTTTGCGCTGCTGTTCGCGCTGTGCCGCAATGTGCCCAAGGCCCACGTCTCGATGATGGAAGGCCGTTGGGACCGCAAGAAATTCATGGGCGCCGAACTCTACGGCAAGACGCTGGGCATTATCGGCGTGGGCCGGATCGGCGGCGAAGTGGCCAAGCGCGCGCAGGCGTTTGAAATGAAGGTGCTCGCGTATGACCCGCTGCTGACGCAGCTCAAGGCCGAGGCGCTCGGCGTCGAACTGGTGAGCGTCGAGGAACTCGTCGAACGCGCGGATTTCATCAGCATCCACGCGCCGAAGACGGAAAAGACAAATAATCTCGTCACGCTCGATGTGCTCAAGAAGATGAAGCCGACCTGCCGTATCGTCAATTGCGCCCGCGGCGGCATCGTTAACGAGGCCGACCTCGCCACGGCGCTGAAAGAGAAGATCATCGCCGGGGCCGCGCTCGACGTGTACACGTCTGAACCGTTTGAGAATAATCCGTTCCTCGGACTCGACAATATCATTATGACTCCGCACCTGGCGGCCTCGACCGATGAGGCGCAGTTGACGGTGGCCGTGGATGTTGCGCGTCAGATGGTCGAGTACTTGACCACCGGCGCGATCGTAAATGCGGTGAACGTGCCCAGCCTCGACAGCGAGCAGCGCAAGGCGCTCCAGCCGTTGATTTTCCTTGCCGAACGCGTTGGCAAGTTTCAGTCGCTCTACACCCAGGGCAAGCCGCAGTCCATCGAGGTCGAATACCTCGGCGACCTCGGCGTCACCGACACGTACCCGATCACCGCGTCCGTGCTTGTCGGATTCCTGTCACCCACCGTCGAGACCGTCAACATGGTCAGCGCCCCGGCCCTGCTCCAGCGCCACGGCATCGAGTTTAAGGAGACGCGCAGCCCGCGCATCACCAACTACGCTTTCGAAATCTGCGTCAAGGTGGTGACCGATACGGAGGCCCACAGCGTTTCCGGCACCTTGTTCAACAACAACGACCCGCGCATCTGCGTCATCGACGGCACCCGCGTCGACGCCGTGCCGGAAGGGTGGATGTTGGTGTGCATCAACGACGACAAGCCGCTCATCATCGGCCGCGTCGCGACGCTTATCGGCGAGGCAGGCGTCAACATCGCCAACCTTGTCCTTGGCCGTGACGAACGCGGTGGGCGCGCCGCCACCATCCTGAATCTCGACGATTGCCTCTCCGACGATCTCATGGAGAAGATTCGTAAAGTTCCCCACGTCAACCAGGCCCGCCTCTTGCAGTTGTGAGGCAGGCGACGGGATATGGACATATCCTTGGAGTGAGGGGTGGTGGACACGCTGAGCGTCGAAGACCGCAGCCGCACAATGGCGAGCATCCGGGGAAAGGACACGATCCCGGAAAGGAAAGTGCGCAGCGCTCTTCACGGCTTGGGATATCGGTACAGGCTACATGTGGCTGATCTGCCTGGAAAGCCCGATATCGTTTTTCCAAACCGCATGAAGCTGGTCTTTGTTCATGGATGTTTCTGGCATAGCCACCAATGCAGGGGCGGGCGCAATCGCCCTGTAACGAATGTTGACTATTGGAGTGAAAAGCTGCATAAGAATGTAGAGCGAGATAGGCGTAATATCCGGCGCCTTCGCCGCCTTGGGTGGGGTGTTTTGGTGGTTTGGGAATGCCAGACGAGGGATATGAGCAAAGTCGTGAGTAGGCTTCTCCGTTTTTTGGAAGGTTGACCTAAGATGTCGAGCCGACGTCTCAGCTACTATGAGTTCTTCGCCGGAGCGGGCATGGCCCGGCTGGGACTCGGCACGCGTTGGGAATGCACTTTTTCTAACGATTTTTCTGAGAAGAAAGCGACTTCCTACCGCCTTAACTTTGCTCCAGCAAACGAATTCCGTTGCCAAGACGTGGCAACGTTGCGTTCCGCCGATCTTCCTGGGCACCCCCATATGGCGTGGGCGTCTTTTCCATGCCAAGACTTGTCTCTAGCAGGAACTCGCAGGGGGCTTGACGGTGAACGAAGCGGAACATTTCGGTCTTTTTGGCATTTGATGAAGAATATGACCGACGAAGGTCGCGGCGTACCACTCATCGTACTGGAAAACGTTCCTGGTGCCATAACCTCAAACAATGGCGCCGATTTTCGCGAGCTTGTGAGCACGCTTGTTGAGGCGCAATACCGTGTTGGCGCAATGGTAATGGATGCAGCGTTGTTTCTTCCTCAGTCCCGAGCGCGCCTTTTCGTTGTGGCCATTCAAAAGAACGTGGCGTTTTCCAAACGTGTATGCGATGTTCAGCCCGTGCCGTGGTGGCATCCCAAGACGCTTGTGGACGCTTACCAAACGCTTTCGAGGCAGGCGCAGAGAGAGTGGGCATGGTGGTCTCTGCCGTTACCTTCGAAAAGGCCGATCGAGCTGGCTTCGCTAATCGAGGAAAATCCTTCCGGAGTCGAATGGGACTCTCCTGAGCAGACGCAGCATTTGCTCGCGTTGATGTCCGAGCGAAATCTCGAAAAAGTCCGCCAGGCGCAAGAACTGGGCAGGCGGATCATAGGAACTCTCTATCGGAGAACCAGATTAACGCCAAGCGGTGATCGTGTTCAGCGCGCGGAAGTGCGATTTGACCAGATCGCCGGCTGTCTTCGGACGCCGGCTGGCGGCTCAAGCCGTCAACGGCTGCTGATCGTCGAGGGAAACTCGATTCGTTCACGCCTGATCTCCGCAAGAGAAGTTGCTCGATTGATGGGCGTTCCTGATACATACACGCTTCCAAGGGACTACAACGAAGCCTACCATCTCATGGGCGACGGTTTGGCCGTTCCAGTAGTCGCGTGGCTTGAGTCCCACTTGCTGCGTTCTTTGGCGCAATCCGCAAAACGTTTGCTGGAGGCCGCTTAGTGAGTAAGCCCAAGGAACCAGCAATAATCCCATGTGTTTCCTCTCCAGAAACTCAAAAGCGCATAAAGGATTACATTCAAGCCCTCAAAGAGCATGCTCACGAAATTGGAGATCATGGCCTTAGCAAGACTGAATTTCATGATTCCGGTCTCTTTCGAAGCGCCATAGAGAGCATTCGCGGAACGCTTGCTGCGACCACGAGAGAAAAACGCTCGTTTACGGAAGCGATCCTCGAAGAATTACGCCAACGCGGCGAAATTGCCGAATGGGAATTTACTGGCGCAGGAGAGCGACATGACTACAGTGTTCGCACGAAGAACGGGCGGATCGTAATCATCGAGACAAAAGGGTGTTTGGACGGAAACAACACCAATATCTTTGAGCGTCCACCGCAGGCAGACGAATTCATAATCTGGTCTTTGTGTCAAAACCCCGGCGCCGATCCACGTAAGAATGCATGGTCGGGGATACATACTCGGTTGAGCGCGGAGATTATTCACCGTCAGCAACGAGTTGACGGATTGGTTATTTGGGACATGCTTTGCGGCACGGTAGGACGCCCTTGCCCGAAGACAGACAAAGAGACGAAACGACTGACGAGGAACTCAAACGAGAAACGGCTGCCGCCGCCCTGTCTGTATCTTTTCCCGCGAAGTCTCCCGGATGCGAGAAACAATCCCGCTCCGGAAGTGCATAAGCTTCGAGACGTCGCTTTTCTAAATGCGCTATCCCGCGTTTTTGGCGCGGATTCCTCAAGCGTTGTCGAGGTGCACATTGAAGCGCGCATGGAGGGCGCGGACGTGCAGCGAAGAACGCGATTTGTCCGAGGAAAGGCCGAGATCGCTGTTTCCGAGTGGACGAAGGTAAACCGGGCAAGAAGATAGCACTGTACAAGGCCTTGGCTGAACAGGTAAACTTCACCCGCTGCGCCGATCCGGCGTTCGCTAAATTAATATCGTTACTTCGGCAATGGTTTCCTGAAGCCAATCGCATGTAGTACAACGCCAAGAGGGAGACTGCATGATGTCTAGCTACCAGTTCGCGAAGGTTCCGGCAGGCGAGAAGATCACGGCGCGGAAGGACGGCACGCTTGATACGCCGGACCGGCCGATTGTGCCGTTCATCGAGGGCGATGGCACGGGGCCGGATATCTGGCGCGCGTCGCAGCTCGTGTTCGATGCGGCGGTGAAGCATTGCTACGGCGGCAAGCGTGAAATCGCGTGGATGGAAGTGTACGCGGGCGAGAAGGCGAATCAGGTCTGCGGCACGTATCTGCCCGATGAGACGCTTCAGGCCATCCAGGAGTTCCTGGTCGGCATCAAGGGGCCGCTGACGACGCCGGTCGGCGGCGGGTTCCGCAGTCTGAACGTCACGCTGCGGCAGAAACTCGATCTGTTTGCGTGCGTACGGCCCGTGCGCTGGTTCGAGGGCGTGCCGAGCCCGGTCAAGGAACCGGAAAAGGTGGACATGGTCATCTTCCGCGAAAACACGGAAGACGTCTATGCCGGGCTCGAGGTCGAGGAAGGCTCCGAGAGCGCGAAAAAGCTGCTCGGCTTTCTCAAGCAGGAATATGGATGGGACATTCGCCCCGATTCGGGCATCGGCATCAAGCCGATCAGCCGCACCGGCACGCAGCGCATCGTTCGCGCCGCGCTGAACTACGCGGTCAAGCACGGGCGTAAGTCGGTCACCATCGTCCACAAGGGCAACATCCAGAAGTTCACCGAGGGCGCGTTCCGCAAGTGGGGCTACGAGTTGGTCAAGGCGGAGTTCGCGGACAAGGCGGTGGGCTGGGACGACTGCGGCGGCAATCCCGGGGATAAAATCCTGGTGAAGGACGCGATCGCGGACATTTTCTTGCAGCAAATTCTCACGCGTCCGAGCGAGTTCGACGTGGTGGTGACGATGAATCTGAACGGCGACTACATGAGCGACGCCCTGGCGGCTCAGGTCGGCGGTATCGGAATCGCCCCGGGGGCGAACATCAACTACGAAACAGGGGCATCTATCTTCGAGGCCACCCACGGCACGGCGCCAAAATACGCGAATCTGGACAAAGTAAACCCGTGCAGCGTAATCCTGTCGGGCCTGATGATGTTCGAGCATATGGGCTGGCCCGAGGTCACGGAAGTGGTCACGGCGGCCTTGGTAAAGACGTTCCGGTCCAAAGTGGTAACCTACGATTTTGCTCGTTTAATGACGGGCGCGCAAGAGGTTAAGTGTAGTGAGTTTGGGCGGGAGATTGTGAGAAATCTATAAAAACTAGCAGGACCGGCGGCAATTTCGACCTTTGCGGAATTGCACATTGACGTCTCCTTGATTTTCTGTTAGCATTAGCAGGGACGACACAAGGGGGATAGCGTTATGGGACCGGTCTTGTCGGACGTACAACGCATGCAAAGCGACCTTGATCTGACGACGCCGGAGGCGCACGCGCGGCTCGCGCGACTGTACCGTTACGCCCAGGTAGGACGCTGCGTAAGCAGCGTGACGCACGATGTGAACAACTTTCTTGGCGCCATCCTGGCATACGTGGAACTGATTGAGTTGGACAGCACTTTGACGCCGGAATCGACCCGCATGGTGCAGGAGATCGTGAACGCCGTGCGGAAATCGAGCGCGTTGGTGAACAATTTGACGGATGTCTCGCGGCGCGAGCGCATGGATCTGCGGATGACGGATTCGGCGCAGTTGATGGAACGCGTGCTTGACCTTCGCCGTTACGATATGAAGGTTGCTCAGGTTGGGCTGAAGACAGACTATGCAACCAGCTTGCCCACGCTGTTGATCGATCTGCCGAAAGTGGAGCAATCGCTTATCTACCTTGTCAGCAACGCCATCGAAAACGTCGCGGGAATGGAACGTCGTCAAGTGCATGTGACGGTGACGCCGAGTGGAGACGGGGTGGAGTTTGTGGTGTTCGATTCGGGCGAACCGGTTCCCGGGGAAAACCGCGAGCACATATTCGAACCGTTTTTCACGACCAAAGAGGCCGAACACGTTGGCCTAGGGCTGACCATCGCGCGGGAAACCGCGCGGTTGCACGACGGCGATCTGGTCTATGAGCCCGATCGCGGATTCGTGATGCGGCTGCCCAAACAGAATTCTCTCGCCTCAAAAGCCGTAGGGTAAGCGACTAAAGAACAGAACAATCGGGGAGTCTCCTCTTGGAGAAGACTCCCCGATTGTTATTTTTTCTTACGCATTACGCAATCTCAGACGAATGCGCATTCTAGCGAGCGATGGTGTCGCCCAAACGCGCTAGAGGCCGAGTTCCTGCTTGAGCTGTGTCGACCAACGCGCGACGCGGTCCTCGGTCAAGTCACGCTGCCGATCCATGTCGATCGGAAGTCCGACGAACTTGCCGTCGATAACCGCCGTCGTGCCTTTGTAGGTGTAGCCCTCGTCCGGCCACATGCCCACGACGCGCGCGCCTTTCTCGAGTACCTTGTCGTAGATCGTTCGCATGGCGTTCTGGAACGACTCGCCATAACCGACCTGATCGCCCAGCCCGAACAAGGCCACGGTCTTTCCGGTCAGATCCACGTCGTCCAGTTCCCAGATGAAATCCGCCCAGTGCTCTTGCAGTGCGCCCAAGCCATAGGTTGAAGTGCCTAGAATCAGCACGTCGTATTCCTCAAGCGATTCCGGCGAAGCTTCTTCAACATCCACCAGCGCCACGCGATCCTCGCCCAACTGGGCCTGAATCATCTGCGCAACCTTCTTGGTATTGCCATACGTGCTGCCGAAAAACAGTCCAATCCGACTCATGGTGTTCACTACTCCTCTGTCTTTGAAAAAGCAGCCGCGCCGTGCGCGATCCGCCATAACGGGGCAGCCTCCCCACACAAAAAACGAGCCCTATTATCGTAAAAACGCCGGGCTGTTTTCCACTTCGGTTTGTCAGCGGACAGCCGGTTTAGCCCCATTACGGCCCGTATGACGTAAGGCGATTCCCGATAGCCTCAAAGGAAAAAGACTGAACCCTCGTTTTTCAAAGAATTGCTAGGAAAATACAGATATAACGCGGTATAATAGTTTGAGGGGCGCGGGTTGAGGGTACAGTACGAATGGGCAACCCGATACAGACGAATCTCTCGCTGACCGCAGTCACTGAGGCGTTCGAAGCCTTATACAGGGCCTCGCTACCACCATTCTCGAAGAGGCTCACCACTTCCGAAATACTGGCCGAGTTGGCGGAAGGCAGCCATCTTTGTGGGGTGTTTGCGTCGGAAGATGAATACTGGGACATCGTCCCCGCGTTTATCCGGGGGGGGCTACATCGAAAACAACGTGTGTTTTACGTCGCCAGTACCCACGCGTTGGATGATATTCGTCAGGTCATGACCGATCAAGGGATGGATGTCGCTTCAAGCGAGGCTTCGGGCGCGCTTATTCTTGAACACGCGGAGAATGTCTATCTCGCGGGAGGGAGATTCGAACCGAAACGCATGTTCGCCACCATACGCCATGCGGCGGCGGAAGCGCGGGCGCAAGGGTTCACTGGTCTCCGGATAACGGGGGAAATGAGTTGGGCGCTATGCGGCGCACCGGGGACGGAAGCGCTGGGATTTTACGAAGCGCATGTCGGCGCGGTTCTTCGCGAAACTGGAACTACGGCGCTCTGCCAATACGATCTTCATCGCTTTCCGCCCGCCATGCTCACCGCCGTGATTATTACGCATCCCGTGGTAATGGTGCAGGGGGAGCTGATTGAGAATCCCTGTTACTCGGACCCGGAAAATGTGGGTGAACAGACGCCAGACGCGGTTGTCTTACAGTGCTTGCTCGGCGGAATGTTGGCGCGCGCGCAAGCGCAACGACAGCTCGAACGCGAGCAGAGCCGGTTTCGCGCCTTGTTCGAATCGAGTCCGTTGGGCATCGTCGTGTTTGAGGCGCCCTCGCTGCGGTACACGGCCGTGAATCCGGCGTTTTGCGATCTAGTGGGATATAGCGAAGCCGAACTTTTGCGCCTGAGCGCTTTCGACATCACCCCACCGGAGGAGATGAAAGAAGAAATTTTGGAGGCGCAGCGATACTTGAGGGGAGAAGTACCCGTATTTCGACGGGAGAAATATTACCTTCGAAAAGACGGCGACAGAGTCGCTGCGTCGGTGGTGGCGTCGCTCATTTCGGAAGGAGCGGAGGAGCCTTATGGGATCGCGTTGATCGAGGACATCAGCGCGCGGCGGGATGCGGAGATGGTCTTGCGTCGGTCGGCGGAGGAGCTTACGCGGCTTGTTGACGCGCGCACGCTCGAATTGCGCCGGACCGCGCAGGAACTGGGCGACGAAGTAACACGGCGCAAGCAAATTGAAGCGGCGTTGAGTGCGGCGAACACGGAGCTTGAGCGCATTTTTTCGAGCGCTCAAGTGCTGATGGAGTATTTGGATAAAGACTTCACCATTCTTCGCGTCAACCATGCGTACGCCGCGGCGGATGGTCGTCCGGTCGGTTTCTTTGTGGGAAAAAGCCACTTCGACTTGTACCCGGACGAGCGCGTTCGGGAAATCTTTCAACGCGCGGTTGAAACAGGCGAACCGCATTCCGCGTCTGAGGATTGCTTTGCGCATTCGGCGCATCCTGGGAGTAGAGCCACCTATTGGGATTGGGATCTTCTTCCGTTGAAAGACGCGGCGGGAAACGTGGAGGCCTTGCTGCTCTGTCTAGTCGATCGCACGAGCCATGTGCGTTCGCAGGCCCGAAAGCAATTGGCGCTGGAGACGCTGGAGATTTTGCAGTCACCGTGCAGCCAGCGTGAAATTATCGAGAAGCTACTGGAGCGTGTGCTCGATTTCACTGGATGCGAGATGGGGGGCATCCGCCTCAAGGCGAACGCGGATTTCCCATACTACGCGGTGCGCGGCTACTCCGAGGAATTCGTGCGGTCGGAGTGTTCGCTGCTTGCACGCGACGAGTGCGGGCATATACGAAGCGATAACGTGGGCCGCCCCTTGCTCGAGTGCGTTTGCGGCGATCTTGTTCGCGGCATCACGACGCCAACATACGCGCCTTACATGACCGCGCGGGGGAGCTTTTGGACGAATTCCGTCTCGCAGATCGTGGTCTCGCTTAAGGACACTCCGCAGCCAAACCGTCGAGGGCGCTGTGTGAGCGAGGGGTTCGAATCGGCTGCGCTGATCCCCCTGCACGCGGGGGAGGATATCATTGGACTTTTGCAGTTGAACGATCGTCGTCCGGATTGTTTCAGCGAAGATCTTGTGGAGTTCCTAGAGGATCTGGGCAGCAGCATCGGCGTGGCGATGGCCCGCGGACAGAGTGAGAATCAACTGCGGGCACGACTCAAAGAGTTGAAATGCCTTTACGGGGTTATCGACACCATCGGCGAGAACGCAGCCGCCGACGTTACCCTGCAGAATGTCATCAACCTTATTCCGTCCGCGTTTGCCGTTCCGGAAAAGACGCATGCCCGCTTGATCCTCGATGGGCACAGTTATGTGACATCCGAATTCGCCGAGGGTATTCATCGGATTTGCGCGGAAATCGGTTCTGCGCGCGCGAGTTCCGGCGTACTCGAGGTGCATCTGGCGGCAGGCGAGGACTTGGACTTCGAGATCGAGGAGCTGAGCCTGCTCCATGCGATCGCGGAGCGCATCGAGCGGTACACGGAGCGGCAGCGTCTGCAGGCGGAACTGATCCGAACGGAGCGCCTTGCCGCTACGGGAAAATTGGCGGCGTCGGTGGCGCACGAGATCAACTCGCCACTTCAGGCGATTGGGGTGCTGCTCAACAGCATGCGTCGGAGCCAGGCGATGGAGAGTGGTTTATTTGGGCAATTGGGAGTGATCGAACAGGCCTTCGGCAGTATTCGGGAGACGGTACGAAGGTTATTGGACCTCAGCCGCCCGGCGCCGCCCGCCCGAGTTCTGCTCGATCTCAACGAGATCGCGCGGCAAACCGGCGCGCTGGTAAGTGCATTTCTGCGCAAGGATCGCATCGCGCTCACGCTTGAGTTGGACGAATCCCTGCCCCGTGTTCTTGGCGCGCCAGACCAGCTTAGTCATCTTCTGATGAACCTCGTGAACAACGCCCAAGAGGCGATTGTCTCGTCGCGCATGGCCGCTGGAAACCGGCTGGATCGGATCCTGCTTCGCTCGCGCCGCGATGCCCTAGGCGTTACGCTGGTTGTTGACGACAGCGGACCGGGTATCGCGGAGGAAGATGCGGAACGCATCTTCGATCCGTTCTATACGCGCAAGAAGAAACAAGGTATCGGTATCGGGTTGTTTAGTTGTCGAGAGATCATCGCCGAACACGGCGGGAGTATTCGTGCGGAACGCTCGCCCCTGGGTGGCGCGGCAATGGTTGTGACGTTGCCCGCCAGCGAGCCGGAGGATGTCCATGAGGCCTTATGAGATAATGTTGGTGGATGACGATCCGTTGGTTTTGTTGAGCATGGGCGAGGCGCTCGAGAACGAGGGCTATGTGGTCGTGCGTGCAGACAGTGGCGAGATGGCACTCGGGCAGTTGGCGGGAAACCGGTTCGATCTGGTTATGACCGATTTGGTCATGCGTGAAATCGACGGGCTCAGCGTGCTTCATCGCGCCAAGGAGCTGTATCCAGACGTCCCTGTGCTGATTCTGACCGGCTATGGCGACCTGAATACCGCGGTTGAGGCCCTGCGGGCTCGCGCCGATGATTATTTGTTGAAGCCGTGCGCGCTGGAGGAGATTCTCTTTCGCGTGTCGCGCTGCATCGATCGCCTTGAGTTGGAGCGCAAGCTCAAGCTGTACGAATCCATGCTGCCCGTCTGCTGCGTATGCAAACGTATTCGCGACGATACCCATCAACTGCCGGGAACAGGGTCGTGGGTGGAAATGGAAAACTATCTTCACTCACGCGGTCATATCGAGGTGACGTCGACGTACTGCCCCACGTGCTACACGGCCGCGACGCGCGAGTTGAGCGATTAGCGTAGCAACGCCGTGCGTAATGCCAGTCGCTCAACGCGTTTCAGCTATTGGGCCGTTCGTCCAACACGCTGCGTACTTTACGCAAGAGCGCGTTTGGAGCATAGGGTTTTTGGATCATCTGTAGGCCGTCGTGCAGAACGAAGTGAGTATGGATGGCGTTCTCGCTGTAGCCGCTGGAGAAGAGCGCATACACGTTGGGGCTAACGTTTCGGATGTGTCCGAGCGCTTCGTTTCCTCCCATGCGCGGCATAACGACGTCGAGAATAACCAACGCGATGTCATCGGCGTTCTGTTTGAACACCAAGACCGCTTCTTCGCCGTTGCTCGCGGTGAGTACGCGATATCCGGCCCGTTCCAAGATCATCTGTGCGAGTTTGCGCACCGTTTCGTTATCTTCCGCAAGGAGAATGGTCTCATTTCCACCGATCACGTGGCTTTCCAGCATGGGGCCGATGGCTTCGGCGTCGCGTTCGCAAACGGGCAGGTACATTTTGAAGGTCGTTCCTTGGCCGACCTCGCTGTAGGTATTGATCATGCCGTCGTGTTGCGTGATGATGCCATAGACTGTCGCTAGTCCTAAGCCCGTGCCTTTGCCCTCTTCTTTGGTGGTGAAGAAGGGATCAAAAGCGCGACCCAAAATCTCTTCGGGCATCCCGCAGCCCGTGTCGGTCACGCTCAGCAGGACAAAGCGCCCCGGCTTAGCCCATGCGTGGGTGGCGCAGTACTCGGAATCGATGCGGACGTTTTGCGTTTCGATGCTCAGCGAGCCGCCGTCGGGCATGGCGTCGCGGGCGTTAAGGCACAGATTCATCAGCGCTTGCTCGAGCATGCCGGGATCGGCATAGACCGAACCCAGGCGGTTTCCGGGGAGCCATTCGAGATGAATGTGTTCGCCGATCACGCGGTGAATCATCTTGATGAAATTTTCGATGAGCACGTTGAGATCGAGCACTTTCGGCTGCATCACCTGGCGGCGGCTGAACGCCAGCAATTGGCGCGTCAGTTGGGCGGCGCGCTCAGCCCCTTTCTTAATCTCGAGGAGTTCCTCGCGCGGTTCGTTTTTCTCCTCGGCTTCATCCAGAAGGAGTTGCGAATAGCCGAGAATGGCCTGGAGAATGTTGTTGAAATCATGGGCCACGCCTCCGGCCAATTGCCCAACCGCCTCCATCTTCTGGGCCTGACGGTACTGTTCCTCCAACGCCAGGCGGCTAGTGATGTCGTTCTTCACGGCAACGTAATTGACGATTTTTCCTTCTGCGTCGTGGAGCGGCGAGACGGTCATGTCTTCGGTATAGAGAGTTCCGTCTTTGCGGCGGTTCACGAGTCGGCCTTGCCAGATCTTTCCATCCATAATCGTCTGCCAAAGAGAGGCGTAAAAGGCGTCATCTTGCACATCGCTTTTCAGAATGTTCGGTTTTTGCCCAATCGCCTCTTTTCTTTGAAAGCCCGTCACTTCCTCGAAGGCTGGATTCACGTATTCGATCATCCCATCGCGATCGGTGATGACCACCATTTCGCCCGCTTGCTCGATGGCCATGGCCAAACGCGCCCGCTCGGCCTCGGCGCGTTTGCTCTCGGTGATGTCCTCCATCGCGCCCATGATGCCGATGATGTTGCCTGAGCCGTCGCGCAGCGGCGCGGTGGAAAGACGGCCGATAAAGCGCCGCCCATCCTTTCTTAAACGGGTTACTTCCTTTCCGGTGGAGCTTTCTCCGCGCACTACCGCCTGGCGCATCGCGAAGAATTCGTCTTGGTTCTCGTCTGGGACGATGGGCAGCGGTTTGCCAATGATCTCTTGGGCGGCCCAGCCGAAGATTTTTTCGGACGACGCGTTCCACGTCTGCACGATGCCGTCCATATTGATACAGTAGAGCGCCACCGGCGAGCACGTGATCATGGCCCGCTGGAATGCCTCGCTTGCCCGCAGCGCCTCTTCCGCGGTGCGGCGCGCGCTGATGTCGTGCACGATGGAATACAGCAGCGCCCTGCCATCCAACGAGATCGGCCCGCTGAAGACTTCCACGTCTCGCGTCGAACCGTCGGCCAGACGGTGCGTGAATTCAAAATGGGTCCGTTTTGCTTCCCGTGCGTCCTCGATCTTGCGCCGCACTTCTTCTGAGTTCAACGTATTGATCTCGTCGACGCGCTTACGGCAGAGCGTTTCGCGTGGCCAGCCGTAGAAGGCGCAGGCCGCGGGGTTGGCGTCCACGATCCGCCCGTCCTGTGGGTCGACAATCAGCATTACGGCGTGATTGTTTTCGAATAGACTTCGGTAGCGTTCTTCGCTCTGGGCCAAGACTTGCCCCGCCTGCCGCCGTCGCTCACCCTCCAGGAAGATATGCGCGGTGACCAAAAAGGCCAAGGGGTAGAAGATCAGAATTGGCGCTCCGAAGCGTTTGAACACCATGAAGCCCACGCCGCCGGGGATTAGGAATTGCAGCGCGAGCATGATGGCATGCACCACAATGCCGAACGCCAGTAGATGCCATAGCCCTACCCAACGCTCATCGCGTCTGCGCAAGAACCGCAGGCATACACCCAGCGCCGCCGCTTCGATAATCACCCCAACGCCCGCCGTAGCACCCGGACCGCCGAGATAGAGGCGGTAGGCGCCACAGATTGCCGAGGACACTGCCGCAGGAACCACGCCGCCAAACAATCCCGCCAAGCTGAGCACGATGGAACGGCCGTCGTAGATTACGCCGGGGGCAAAACGGACAGGCGTCATCATGCCCACTACGCCCACTAGGGCGAACAGAAGCCCGGCCGCCACGCGGTACGTCACACGGCGATCCTCAAGGCGCTGTCCAAGAATCTGAAGGCTGACGGCGAGCGCCACCAGCAAAGCAATGTTATGGATTAGGTCGATCAGCATTTACGAGAAACATCCTTTTACTCGTGCGATTGCCACATCGAACTTTCCCACCCCGAAGAGCGCCCCTGCCTCTGTCGCGCCCCGACAGCCGCCGACGGCCAAACGGCGAGACACTCTTCGGGTTTATTGTGTAGCTATTGAGGATGCATTTCAAGCGCACGTTGCGCAGCATCGTGCGCATTGGCCCCTGCGAAGCGGTCGCTAGGGCGTTTAGGCAAAAAAGTTGTAGGCATTTTGGCCGTGCGCGTCTTCAAAAATGCGTTAGAAGGTCTCATCCTCCAGCACTCGAATTCCTGCGATTTGAGCGAGTTTGAAGGTGCGCGCGCCTTGGTGGAGGTGGCAGTAGCCGCTGACGGAGGGGAAACGTCCGCTGAGGTCGAGCGACACGGGATTAACGCGGCGCACGGAGGGCTTGGGCCCCCAGGCGGATTGATACGCGATCAGCACGGGGCGGCGACGGTGAATGGCGTCTTCAAGAATTTCTCGAACGATGCGGGGGGAATACGAAGGCAGCGATTCCTCTTCTTCGGTCGATTCAACGACCGGCTCCGCACCGTTGCGTTCGGGCGCGGCGGTCTGTTCGTCGCGGGTACGGCGGTGTTGCTGCCATTCTTCCAGCCAGACCTCGGGCGCAGTGGGATCAACAATGTCGGTTCCCGCGCCGACGGGGATGCCGTGTTCTTTGAGTGCCTTCTTGAAGTGCGCGAGTTGTCCGTGGCGTACAACGAGCGCGTAGAGTCCTAGGCGACCTTCGAGGAGTGCGGCTACGTCGGGTAGTTCGAGCAGTGCGTCGCAGACCTCGGGGTCGTCAAAACGGACGATGGTGGCGGTAGCGCTGGACGCGGGCTCGATATCCCCGGACCAGGCGCGCATGGCCAGCCGGTAACGCGAGGCGAGGGGCTCCTCGCACAACGCGTCGAGCTGAGCGGCATACAGGGCCCAGTCGTCGGCGCGCTGGAGTTTGGTGCGCGCAAGGGAAACGAGGTAGCCGCCCTTTTTGTCGGGCGCGATGTCCGCGACATCGCAGACGGCGTGCTCCAGAAAGAGATGGGCGTGTTCCCACGGCACGCGGAATTGGAGGCCGGGCTCTTGCTTCATAAACCGGCGTAACGGGCGGCGATAGTCGATGCGGACGCGCACGTCTTTGGGTGCGGACGGCACAAGCACGAAACGCGTGCCGATTAGGCGCGCACCGGGAATACTGGTCTCCAATTGTCGCGCGGTGGCGGCGTCCTGGCACTCGAGCAGTTCGCAACGCGCGCGCAGGGTGACCGCTTCCAGACGGCGTTCCCACGTCGCGACCTGCTCGCGCACGTTGTCGGGAATCGCGCGCATGGCGTAGCGGCCGAGCATGGTGACAAATTCGCCGGGGGCCATGCCGGAGCGGACGCCACGGTACACGGCCTCTTTGGTTAGTTTGTAGGTGCTCACGGGGCCGCCGCGCACGCGTTCGCAGAAGGCGTCGAGCTTGCGGCGCAGGTCGGGCGGGCAGCGGTCCATATACAGCAGTACTTCGAAATCCGGCTGCACCACGAGCGCCTCGCGGTGGGTAGTCTCGGCCTCGGCGGGCAATGGCCCCGCACCCAATGCGTACCGGCCAAAGGGGGTGACGCGAACCAATGCGCCGTCTTCGGACACGTCGACCATGTTGAGATCGCGCAGCAGGGCGCTGAGCATCCAGGCGTAGAGGCGCGCTTCGTGAGTCTGCCAGGCGCGGTCTTTCCACGCGGGCGTAATCTCGCGCGCCTGGGACAAAATCGCCCGCCAACGCTCCTCGAGGAAAAGCACGTTGCGATCGACGGTTTGAAAGGTGGCGATAATGTCGGTAATCCGCAGCCAGACACCCTCGGGCTGACAGGCAAGAATCGCGGCGAGGAGTCGGCGGTGGTACGTGCGCCGGAGCGAGGCGACGGGCAAATGCTCATCGAGCCCGGGGTAGATATCGGGGAAAAAGAGCTTCAGGTCCGGCAGTGCGGGGGTATGCAAGTAGGCATCGAACAAATCACGAATGCGGTCGGCGCGTCCTTTCTCGGTCCACGCGCCCGCTTTGAGGGTCGTGAGAAGGCGGCCTTCCTTCGCCTCGATACACCGCAAATGCCGCGCGCTAGCCAAGGCGAGCGAGAAGGCTTCCGAGGTGATGCCTGACTCGCGCAGCAACTCCAACACACGACTCTCGTCGGCCTTATGGACATCGCCTTGCGCGGTCAGACGCGGCGTCAACACTTCGGTGGCGCGCAACACTTCGAGGAAGACGTTCGTAGCGCGGTCGGGTTGTCCTGGGGCGATGTTTGCCGGGGCCGAAGCCGGGGCAATTGGAATATCGAGCGGGGGCGCGGCGGGAAGACGCGCACCGAGATGGTCCGGCAACACCAACAGCGGGCCGTGGTCCACTCCCGCATGTTCACGGGCTAAATCCTCAAGCGAAAAGGCCCCGGCGCGTTCACTAGGGCACGCGAGCAGAAAACCGTATTCAGCCAGGGTGTGGAGATGGCGCGCGGGATGGCCCGTACCGAACAGGCCCGGCACGCTGAGCAAGTCTCGCGCGTGAACGGGCTGCCGCGTGGCCGCCAGACACAACATGCGCAACGCGGCGGGCTCCAATTCGGGCAGTTTACTCTGGAGATGCAGGGGATCTTCGAGAATCCGCTCGGCAGCCTTCATGCGGGTATTCTTGACGCCCGCGGCAAGCTGCCAGCGATCGCAGATCGCCCCCAGGGCTTCGTTGGTATAGCCGCGCAAACACTCCTTGACGCTGAAATGGGTGGTCATTCGATCACCCTCGGCATCTGTCCCAACGCCTGGAGACGGCGGACCACTTCGCGCACAGCCTGAGGCTGAACGGTTATGCAGTGATCGGAGAGTTTTGCCCCCAGAAAGGCATGCAGGGACGGGTCACTCTCTATTTCCGTAAGCAAGAGAGGATCGTTCACCTCGATGATGGCTATGCCGCTGTGTAGCTTGACGTTTTGCATGTTCGCTCCCGAAAACATGAATGAACGCAAAGGCGTAGTATATCAAAGCGCACTCCGCAAACCAACCTTACCAAGGGGCTTTTTTCGTGAAATTGCGATAGGCCCGTCGCCAGTCTATTTGACCCGCATGCCCCCCGTGTCTATGCTTGCGGCGGAGGGACTTTTCATGAGCTATCCCGTACCCCTGGGACACATGCGCCTGTTGGACGCGATCCCCAAGGCCATGGCGCACACGCAAGCGACGTTGTTTGCGCCATTCCAAATCGAGAAATGGTTCCGATTCGGCATCATCATCTTTCTCGCCAGCCTGATGTACCTCAACGGAGGCGGAGGCGGGGGCGGATTCAACCCGTTTCAGCTTGCGCAGTGGCGGCAGCAGCTCGAGGAGAAGGGCATTGGGCCGATGGAGTCCATGGAGGGCGCGGCGCATTTCCTCGAAAACAATATGGCGACCGTCATGGCGGGCATACTTTTGGCACTGGTCATCATGTTCGCGATCATGTTCGCATTGATGTGGGTGCAATCGCGCGCGGCGGTGATGTTCGTGCGCGCGACGGCGACCGGGGACCCGGCGTTTGGCGAGAACTGGAACGCCGTGCGCGCGCCCGCGCAGTCGCTGTTCAATTTCTACCTTCTTTACTACAGCACCGTATCTCCGCTGGGGTTACTCCTGTTCGGCGGGGCGGCGATCCTGGTCATGTATGGCTTCCTCGCGGGAGCGCAAGACGCGACGGTTCTCTTTGTGGGGGCCGGGCTTCTAGTCGTGCTGGGGATCTTACTGGCCATCGCGGGTGGGATTCTGACGAGCTTCGTGCGTGGCTTTGTGATGCCCATTGCGCTGCGCCGCGGCATCACGATGACCGAGGCCGGCCATCTCTTCCTGCCCATCGCACGGGAAAACATCGCCAGTCTGATCGCGTTTCTCGTCTACCGCTTCTTGCTCGGAATCGCCTATTCAATGGCAGGGGCTATCGCCTGTTGCTGCACGATCTGTATTGCGGCCCTGCCGGTCATTCAGCAGACGGTGTTTGCGCCGTTACTGGTGTTCGACCGCGCGGTACCGCTGTTCATGCTCGCGCAACTTGGGCCGGACTTTGACCTGTTCCCGCGTCCGCCGGAACCGGAAGTCGTTGAGCCGGAATTCGCGTTTCCCGAGCCGCCGGAGTTCCGCGAGGACGGGCAGGAATGACGTTACAAGCCCAGGCATCGACGCAAGAAGAAGGCGTTATCCCGGCCATTTCCGCCGCATTCCAAGAAACCCGCGGGATTGTCTCCAGCGCCATTCAGACGCACGGACGCGTCGGCGGTTGGCTGCGGCTGGGCCTGATTGCCGTGATGGCCTGCGCTTCGCTGATTTTTCTGCGGTTTCTTTTTAGTTTGTATTTCCTTTCCTACATGTACATCTACTCGACGGAAGGTCAAAGAGGTCTTGTCCGATGGGTAGGCGAATTCGTCGATGCCGCTCAGGAAGCGCCTCTCGAATACGGGATCGCGATTGGCGGTTCGGTTGTGGCACTGATCGTGCTCTGGATCCTGAGCCTCGTGTTGTCCTGTCAGGGCACACTCATGCTCGCTCACTGCGCACTGCGCGGCTTCAATTCGCTATCCCGCACCTGGCGCGCCACCTCCTGGGGCACTCCGTCGCTGTTCGGCATGGCCCTTTTGTATTCTCTTGTCGTGATAGGGGCTTCGGTTTTGTTCATCTTCGTTACAGGAGTCGCACTCGTCAAGGGCGGTACTGTGGGAGCCGTGTTTGCGCTCATCGCATGGATTCTCTTCCTTCTTGGCTTCTTTCTCTTCACAAGCGTCGCCAGCATCATACTCAGCTTCTTTCTACCCGCCCGCATGCTTCTCATGCAGGAATCCGCCTTTGCCGCACTCTCGCCGCTTCTTGATGCGCTGCTTCGGAACAAGGCCCGCTCCGCCGGAGCAATCGTGGTAGCCTTTGTTATGTGCCAGTTGTCTTGGGGCGTCATTCAGGTACTCCAATTCGTCACCTGTGGCTTGGCATTGGTCCCGGGGGTGGCCGAGATCGTGTTTATGCCGCTGATTCTTTTTGTGCAGGTGTTTGGCGTTGCGATGGTGCGGCAGATGTATCCTTGGGTCGCGACGTATGCCGCGCCGGCGCCGACTCCGGAAACGCCGGCCGTGAGCCTGCCCGAGGAACCGACCCTGTAAACCCCGGCGCGAGCGCATTCCAACTGTTCGTTCATTGATGACCTGGAATACCGGTGCTAGACTCGTCGTTACGAAGGCGGGCCGCATGTGTCCGCACAAAAAAACGATCAGGACTGGCGCATGACCTTTCTCGAAACATTACAGAAGCAGGTACTCGTACTCGACGGCGCGATGGGCACCGAAATCCAGGCGCTGGGCCTAACCGATACGGACTTCGGCGGTACCGCCTTTCGGATGCTGTCGGATCTGCTGTGTCTATCGCGGCCGGAGGCGGTCCAGCGCATTCACCTCGATTACTTGCGCGCGGGCGCGAACGCGATCGAGACCAATACGTTTGGGTCTTCCGCGTTCCGCTTGAGCGAATATGATTTCCGCGAACTCGACCTCTCGACGTTTCCTTCGTTGCCTGGTGGCGTCGACCCGCGCACGCTGAGCTACGACGATCTGGCCTATACCCTAAGCCGCGCGGGCGCGGAAATCGCCTGCCGGGCGCGCGACGAGCACCGTGCGAGCGCCGACTATGACGGACGCCCGTTGTCTGTCATCGGCTCGATGGGCCCCTCGAACCGCGTCGTCTCGAGCACACAAGCCGACCTCAAGCGCGCGACGTTTGACGAGATTGCGGCGAACTTTGCCCAGCAGACGCTGGGTCTTATCGACGGCGGCGCGGAAGTCTTGCTGTTCGAGACGCAGCAGGACATTCTCGAACTCAAAGCGGCGGTGTTTGGCGCGAAGCAAGCCATGGTTACGCGGGGCGTCGCACTGCCCATCATGGCGCAGGTCACGGTCGATACGTACGCGCGCATGCAAATCTTTAACACGGACATCCACGCGGCGCTCGTCACGTTGCAGCACGTGGGCATCGACGTATTCGGGATCAATTGCAGCATCGGCCCGGACCTCATGGCGCGCAGCATCGAAACGCTGGCGCGCTTCTCGTCGTTGCCGATTTCGGTGGTGCCCAATGCAGGGCTGCCCACCAGCGAGAACGGCCGCACGGTCTTCTCGTTCGACCCCGAATTGTTTGCCAAGCTGCTGTCCGGGTTTGTGCGCGACCACGGCGTGGCGGTGGTGGGCGGCTGCTGCGGTACGACGCCCGAGCACATCCGCCTCCTGGTCAACGCGGTCCGCGGCGTCACCCCACGGCAACGTCGGCCCGAACCGGGCCTGTACGTCTCCGGCCCGCAGGAAGCGATCCGGCTCGACAGCAGCAAGGCGCTCATCCTGATCGGCGAACGGCTCAATGTGCGCGGTTCGAAAGCCGTTCGCGACGCCGTGGAGGGCGAGGCGATCGACCACCACGCGCTTGAGGAAGTGGTGCTGGAACAGGTGCGCGACCTCGGAGTGAAAGTGATAGACGTTTGCATGGATTCGAACGTCGTGGACACCACCGAGGTGTTGTCCGAGGTCGTTCATCGGCAGACCACCGACTTTGCTGGCGCGATGTCGATTGATTCGTTCGCGGTGGAAGCCCTCGCGGCGGCGATCAAGATGTATCCTGGACGCCCGATTATCAACTCGATCTCCGTCGAGGAGGTCGCGCCGGGGCGCACCAAACTCGACGAGGTGATTGAGGCGACAAAGGGCCACGGCCCGATCTACATCGGCCTTGCTACAGGCCCGAAAGGTCCCGGCGCGACGCGCGAAGAGAAATACGATCTTGCCAAAGCGATTGTCGAAGGCGCGGCGAGACACGGCGTCGGACCCGATCAGCTTTTCATCGACATGAACGTCTTTCCGATTGGCTCGGAATCGGTGGAGGGCATGAACTTCGCCCTCGAATCGCTCGAGGCCATTCCGCTGATCAAGCGCATCCATCCCGAACTGCGCACGGTCTGCGGCGTCGGCAATCTGACCAATGGACTCGCGAAGAAACCGTACATGCGCAAGGTGCTGACCTCGGTCTGGCTCGACGAAGCGCGCAAGCGCGGACTCGACGCGGCGATCATCAACCCGAACCATTACGTGTTCGTGAATGATTTGGACCCGCGCGATTACGCGCTTGGCCTGCGCGCCGTGATGGAGCGCGACATGGAGGCCTATGCGCAGTTGGAAGTCATCGCGGAGGAGAAGAAGGGGCATGTTGTCGCGCGGCGCACGTCGTACGACGACCTCGACGCGGAAGCGGCCATCTGCGAGAAGATCGTGGATGGATTCAAAGAGCGCGAAGAGGGGACCATCGAGATTGACGGGCATGCCTATCGCTATACGGACCGCATCGTGTTGCAGGCGGCGGAGGTTCTCGCGCGCCACGAGCCGCTTGCGTTTATCAACGAATACCTGATGCGCGCGATGCAGGACTTGGGCGATGGCTTCGCGCGAGGCGATGTGTCGTTGCCGCACTTGCTCAAGAGCGCCGATGTAATGAAGCAGGTCATGGGCTTTTTCGAGGAGTATCTTCGCGTAAGATCGGGCGCGGATCTGCACGCGGAAATTCAGTACAAGGGGACGGTGGTCATTGGCACGGTGTACCAGGACGTGCACAGCATCGGGAAAGACCTCGCCAAGACACTTTTCGAGAATTACGGCTACCGCGTGATCGATCTCGGCGTGATGACGCCGCTTCAACAGTATCTCGACGCCGCGCGCGAGCATAACGCGGATGCCATCGGTATGTCGGCGCTGTTGGTGCAGACGTCGAACCACATGATCACCGTGGCGCGCATGATGGAGGAGCAGGGACTCGCGCACCTGCCCGTGCTCATCGGGGGTGCGCCGGTGAATTACCGGCATGCGGCGTACGTGGCCATGGCGGGCCAGAACAATCCGAATGCGATGCGCGACAATGTGTTCTACTGTCCGACCGCGATGGACGGCGTCAACGTGATGAACACATTGATGGGTGGACACGACACACAGACGTTACTCGGAAAGAACCGGGATAAACTTCTCTCCAACCTTGAGCGCGCGGAGAAGATGTCGCGCGAAGAAGATCGACTCTTGCGCACCCTGCCGCGACGCACGGTGTCGTTCGAGCAACACACGCTTCCTACCCATCCCTATCAGTCGCCGCAACGTGTCGCGGTTCCTTTGACCGAGTTCCGGGCATCGCTCGACACCCGGACGCTGTTCGCGCTCAACTGGAAGTTCGGCGGGTCGGCGGCGCGCGCGCGTCAGGGCGAAACGCCCGAGAAATTACAGGCGCTGTTTGACGAGTGGACCACGCGCGCTGGAAACGAAGGCTGGATACAACCGCAAGGCGTGTATGCGTTGTTCCCGTGTCTGGCCGACGGCGACGAAGTGATTGTGTATGCGCTTGATGATCCCGCGAAAGAGATCGCGCGCTTCGACTTCACGGTGGTCCTTGGCGGGGAGCGCAGGGACACCGTGTGCGCGGCGGAGTATTTTCGACCCGTAGGATCGCCCGAGCGCGACGTGATCGGCGTGCAACTCAGCACGAGTGGTCCGCAAGTGGACGAGCAACTCCGGCGGTTCCGCGAGGCGGGCGATTCGGAGTCGTTGCTGTATTTGCAGGGGCTGTCGGATCGCGTCGCGGAGGATATGGCGGATTGGCTGCACGCGATCCAGCGTGCGCAACTTGGCTTCGACGCCAAGCACGGTATCCGGTGGTCGCCTGGCTATCCGGCGATGACGAATACGGACAACAATCGGCGCATTCTCGAGCTGCTCGACGCGACGGCGCACACCGGCGTGCGCCTCACCGAGGCGGGGGAATTCTCACCCACCGGATCGACGGCTGCGGTCGTCTGCTTCCACCCCGACGCGCGGTATACCTGATCCCCGTCTGTGGTATGCTTTGCGTTCGTGAAAATACCGGGAGGCCCCATGAGCAAGATAGGTACAAGTGAACTACCCCTGCGGATCGCCGTGGTCGGGAGTGGTCCAAGCGGTTTCTATGCGATCGAGGCATTGTATAAGACCGGCATGACGCTCGAGGTCGATCTCTTTGATCGGCTGCCAACGCCGTTTGGTTTGGTGCGCGGCGGCGTCGCCCCTGATCATCCAAAGATCAAGACCGTCACGAAGGTATACGACAAAATAGCCGCGAGTCCCGGCTTCGAATTCCTGGGCAACGTTACCGTGGGCCGCGACATCACGGTCGATGAGTTGCGAGCGCATTACCACGCGGTGCTGTTCACGTGTGGCGCGGAGACGGACCAGCGCCTCGGCATACCCGGCGAGGGCCTTTCCGGAAGCTATACGGCCACGGAGTTTGTGGGTTGGTATAACGGCCATCCCGACTATCGTGACCGGCAGTTCGATCTGTCGCAGGAAGTCGCGGTGATTGTCGGGCAAGGCAACGTCGCTATCGACGTCAGCCGCATCCTGTGCAAGACAGTCGACGAGTTGCGCCACACGGACATTGCGCAGCACGCACTCGACGCGTTGGCGGAAAGTAAGATTAAGGAGGTCCATCTCATCGGCCGCCGCGGCCCGGTGCAGGCGAAGTTCACCGCGCCCGAGCTGCGCGAATTTGGCGCGCTCGCCGAGTGCAGTCCGTTCGTGCGCTCTGAAGACCTTGTTCTCGAACCCGCGTGCCAGGCGGAGCTCGAAGATCCGAACAATCAGCACGCACAAAAGAACTATGCGATTCTCCAGGAGTTCGCGTCGCGACCGCTGTCTGACACGCGGCGCCGCTTCCATTGCTGCTTTCTGCTGAGCCCGGTCGAACTCATGGGCGCGGGGCGAGTGGAAAGCGTTCGTTTCGAACGGAATCGGCTCGTGGGGGACGCATTCAAGCGGCGCGCGGAAGGCACGGGCGAGTTCGAGACGTTGTCCTGTGGGCTTTTCTTCCGTAGTGTCGGTTATCGAGGCCGTGCGATTCCCGGCGTGCCATTTGACGAGAAGCGCGGCGTCTTTCCGAATGAGGCAGGGCGAATCGGCGCGCCGGGCGAACGGACTCGCCTCTACGCGGCGGGCTGGATCAAGCGAGGACCCAGCGGCGTCATCGGCACGAATAAGCCCGATGCGGTCGAAACGGTGCAGTCGATTGTGGAGGACCTGCCTCTACTCGAAGCGGAAGCGCTTCTTTCGCGTGAGAGCGTGCGCGCGATCATTGCGTCGCGCGGCGTGCGCGTGGTGTCCTATGAAGATTGGCGACGCATCGACGCCGCCGAACAAGCGCGCGGCCAGGCCCAGGGGAAGCCCCGCGAGAAGTTCACGACGATTGAGGAAATGTTGGCGGCGGCGAAATCAGGAGTGTGACGTGGTTGGGGCGAGCACTTCGCGCAGTTTCTGCAGAAGGTCGCTCGGGCTATACGGCTTCTGGATGCACGCCACATTGGGTTTGGACAGGAAATCGGCGTCGAGCTGGTTTTGGCCGTATCCGCTCGAGAAAAGCACGGGCAGTTCCGGACGCAACGCCTGAATTCGCTCGCACACCGCACGGCCGCTAAGCTTGGGCATCACCACGTCCAGCACCGCCACATCGATCTCATCCATGTGCCGCTGGAACTCCGCGATGGCTTCTTCGCCGTTGCAGGCCGTCAGGACGTGGTACCCGGCGCCGGTTAGCACTTTGACGCCCAGGTTGCGCACGATTTCCTCGTCCTCGGCGAACAGCACGGTTCCCGCCATAGGAAATGAGTGGTCCTCCGGGATTTTGGGAAGCTCAACGTGTCGCCCATCGGTAGCGGGAAGATAAACAGAGAACGTTGAGCCATGCTCGAGTTCACTCGCGATATGGATAAAGCCGCCGTGCTGTTCGACGATCCCGTACACCGTCGCAAGGCCAAGCCCGGTCCCTCGTCCGAGTTCCTTGGTGGTAAAGAACGGCTCGAAAACGCGGTCGCGCACTTCCGGGGGCATTCCCGCGCCGGTATCTCGGACGGAAAGCTCCACATAATCGCCCGGCTGCGTACCCGGATGCGCGGCGCAGAGGGTATCGTCCACCTTCCGGTTTCGAGTGGCGATGGTGATTATGCCGCCTTCCGGCATGGCGTCGCGCGCATTCACACATAGATTAATGAGCACTTGTCCCATCTGCGCGGCATCGGCGAAAACGGTCTTCAATCCAGGTTCCGCCACCAAACGCAGCTCGATATGCTCGCCGATCAGGCGTCGAAGTATCTTAATCATATCTTCAATGGCGCGATTGAGATCGAGATTGCGGGGTTGAAGCACCTCGCGGCGGCTAAAGCTCAAGAGTTGTCGGGTCAGGGTGCGCGCTTGATCGCATGCGCGCAACACCTCGACCAAATTCGTCGTTTCGGGGTGGGTTTCGCCGAGGTCGTCGGCGGTAAGTTGGGTATACCCCTGAATCACCTGAAGAAGGTTATTGAAATCGTGCGCGACGCCGCCCGCCAATTGCCCGATGGCCTCCATCTTCTGCGCGTGCTGAAGTTGGGCCTCGAGCCGCACCTGCTCGGTGATGTCGCGTTTGACGGCAACGTAATGCAGCGTCTGGCCATAGGCTCCACGTACGGGCGCAATCGAAACGTCTTCTTCGAACAGGGTGCCGTCTTTCCGCTTGTTGACGATACGCCCTGTCCATGTCTCGCCAGCCGCCAACGTATCCCACATGCGTCGGTAGAATCCTGGCTCGTGCTGACCGCTCTTGAGAATCCGAGGGTTCTTCCCCTCAACCTCGCTGCGGCTGTAGCCCGAGATGCGCTCGAACGCGGGATTGACGTATTCAATCACGCCTTCGGGTGTGGTAACGATAATGCTTTCCGCGGCCTGCTCCACCGCGCGTCCGAGACGGAGCACCTCCGCCTCGCTTTTCCGCAGTTTGCGCTTGTTCATATAGATGCTCGAGCTAAGGAGCAGCGCAATCCCCAATAGCGCCAGGAACGGAAGGTAAACGCCCGGACGGAAGTAGAACGGCGGCTGCACCTCGAACTCCGCTGTCACCGGCGCGGGATCGATGTTGCGATCTACGTCGGACGCTCGCACCTCCAGCGCGTAGACGCCCGAACCGAGCGGCGGCGTGACCAATGTCGCGTGACGCGAAAAAGGCGACCACTCCGTAACGGCTTCTTTGTTTGATGCGTGCAGTATGCGCCAGGAAAACTCCAGCGATTCTGGGGCGGTCGCGTTCCAGGCATCGTATCCCGCGACAGAGAAGACGCCCGCTCCGCGGTGGGGGATCGAACTGGGGCCGGCGACGATTTGCGTGCGGGGCGGGTCGGTGTCGGGCACATAGCGGTAGACGCCAAGGTGACGCGTGGCGATCCAGATTGTGCCCTCGGGGTATTCGCCGACCTTCAGAACAATCTCGTTGGGTAATCCTTCGAGATGTGAGAAGTTCGTGCATCGATCTCGCAGCAGGCAGGACACCCCCATGCTCTGCGTACCGAACCACATGGCCCCGTTCGAGGCCTCGTAGATGTAGGAAATACGCCCGCTCTGAAGCGCCGCGATAGAGGTCTCCTGCTGGACGCCGTCCACGCCCCAGGTCCACACGCCTTTTCCAAGCGTGCCTACCCACATCCGACCGTCACGCGACACCGCCGCCGAACCCAAAAACGCATCCGACGTATTGGGATCCTGAACCAACAATGGGGTCATCCTGCCATTTCTCCACAGGCTGACGTCCGCTGAAGACCCCGCTCCATGACACATCAAGAAACCGCCATCGGCGGTCTCGGCCATCGCGCCGACGTTAAACGGCGTCGAAGCGTCCGGTGGATTAGCGGACTGCCATTCCCCGTCCACCAGCTTACAGACGCCGCCGTAGCCATACGCGTAAAGCTGTCCGTCCGATGTGCGCAGTAGCCGCTCTGGGGTAAACGGGCTGGGAATCGTGGTTGTGCGCAGAATGCGGCGCTCTGAAACGGAAAACTCATACACCGTGCGGTCCATGAGGATCCACACAACCCCGTCGACATAGTCGGTCATATCCTGCTCGCCCGCTTCAAACGGAAGCGAGCCCAACACTTCCCATTGCTCGTCGCGGAAAGTGACAATTTCATTGCGCAAATTGACCGCAATCGGGGGATGCGCGGGAGACACGGAGAATGCGTGGTTGAGTCGGACCCAATGCCCGGGAGAATGGGTTACGTCCTCCCAACTGAGGTGACCGTACTGCAGCACGCCTTCTTTCGTTCCGATCCAGCCGCGGTGCCGACTGTCAAAAAAGATCGTACGGATCAATGGACGTCCGACGCGAAGATCGAAGGAAATGGGTGTCCATTGGTTGCCCTCGCGCAGGCGAAGGCCGTCGCGCGACGTGCCCGCAAGAATTTGCCCCCGAGGCGTTAACGCGACACAGGTCGCATCGGGATCGTCTCCCCCATCCATGTGCCTCGCTTCGTGCCAGGAGGTCCCGTCGAAATAAAACGGCGGATTACTGCCCGCGGCCCAAATCGTGCCATCTGGCGCTTCCACCAACGAGCGAATGAGGCAATTCATCTTCAGCGCTTCAGGGCCAAAATGCGTCCAGGCGCCATCGCGGTACCGGGAAACGCCATAGTGTCCCTGCGCGATCCAGAGCGTCCCGTCCTTTGCCTCAAACAGCGCTTGAGTGATGTCGTCCTCTGAGCCCGGCACGGGATCTTCCAGAAAAACCGACCATGCCTCTTTCTGCGCGGGAGGGGCATCCGGAGAAGCGTTGTACGCCAAGATGCGGCCGTCTTCCATCCCGAACAGCACCCGGCCATCTCGTAGGCATGAAACGGATGCCATTGCGTTCGATGCGTCCGGCGGGAAATCGGGCGAGATAAGTGACGTGACGATGCCGTCAGGACTGATGTACGCCCCACCCGACTTGGTCGCCACCCATATGCTTCCGCCTGGGGCTATCGCGATTTGGCGGACAAAATCCGAAGGCATGCCGTCCGCTCGGGTAAACTCGCGCCACTGCGCGCCTTTCAAACGCGCCACGCCCTTTCCCCAAGAACCGAACCAGAGGGCGCCGTCTTTGGCCTCGACAATAGACCGCGTTTCTTCGAAGGGCGCGCCGTTCGGAGGGAGAAACGCCCGGGCGACCATGCCTTCCACGGCGAGGCCGAACGCGGCGGAGGTGAACAGCATGAATGCCACGGCGAATAGGACAGCACTCCTGCAGCAGGAGTGCCCCCCTTTTCGAGCCGAAAACACCCACACGTCCAGATGCATAGACGTCTCCACTAACGCATTCTAAGTATGGCGTGGCCGCTTGCGCCTGGCCTATACCACGCCATTCTGAAAATGCGTAATGCCAAATGGCTACGCGTTTGCCTAAAACGCACTAGGCCCCCAGGCCTGGCGCGCAGACAGCCACCATGGGCAACCAAAGGCTTTGTGTGCGGACCTTTGCTGCCGAAAACCATTGACAATCTACCACGATTCCGCTCCCGGCTCAATGGCCGACTGCGGCTATTCCTCCACCGACTCGTGCGCGGACGGGTCTATGAAAGGTCTTTCTGGAAGCGGTTCCTCGCGCCGCGGGTGTGCCTCCTGAAGTAAACGGATGCAGGCGTCATAGGCCTGCTCGGGTGTGATGCGGCGCAAGCGCTCGGCGGGGGAGCGTTTGGGGTCCTCCCCGTCGAACAGTACAACGTGGCGGGTACGGTATGGGGCGTGTTTGGCCGGATCCGTGCCTCCAAAGACCGCGACCACAGGCGTCCCCATCATGGCGGCGATGTGCATGGGCCCCGTATCGCCGCCGAAGTACAGCGCTGACCGGTGCACGAGCCAGGCATAGTGCTTGAGGTCCGGGGTTTCCGGGGCGACCACCGGGTGACGTCGTGTGCGTTGCAGTACGGCCTCCACTTGAGCGAATTGGCCGGGTCCCCAGGTCAGCATCACTTCGAAACGTCCATCGGCCTGCAGGAGATCCGACAACTCCGCGAAATATTCAGCGGGCCATTGCTTTTCGGGGCGATCCACGGGGACGTGCATCGCGATAACGAGCTTGGCCCCTTCGAAAGTGGAATCGAAAAACTCGTCCACGTGATCCTGCACCGCGGGGGGCACGAAGACGGTGACGTTTGGCCAGCGATGGTCCGGCGCGCGGCCCGCGATCAACGCGAGGTTTTCCTCGATCCGGTTCAGGCGTGTTGAGGACAACCGCACCTTCCGGTTCGTAAACAGCCAACTCAACTCGCGCCCGCGAGGACGCGCAAACCCATAGCGCTGATCGGCGCCCGAGGAGAGATTGATGAGCCCGCTTTTGAAAATGCCATGGAAATCCAGCACCACATCGTAGCGATTGCGCCGCAGCGTGCGGCAGAACCGCAGAAAGTCCATCGCCCCTCGCAGCCCTTTCCCGCGGTCAAACACGATGACGTTGTTTAATGCCGGATGGCCGGTGACAACGTCCGCCGACTTCCGTTCGACGGCCCAATCGATATGGGCATTGGGGTGGGCCTGACGCAGAACATGCAATGCGGGAAGCACGCGCGCTACGTCGCCTATCGAACTCAAGCGCACGATCAGAATTCGCGGCCGCCCACTCTGCATCGATCTATACCCCTCCAGCACAATCCCAATGGACTTTAGCATAGCCTATCCAGAGGCGGCAAACCGATGGCTCGTCAGGGCAATCGCACTGAGATTCGCCTTTGTATTTCTCAGAGCGCCGCCCCGGCGCGGCCCGTAGCGCTCAGGTAAATACACGGATCAGATTTCGATGCTATTGCCCTTGATGTCCGGGTGCGTCGCATCAAGACAGAAGGGAGCGGATGCTTCTTGTATTGCGTTTCGCCATTTCGAAATGTGCGGGATCGGAACTTTCGAGCGCCAAGACGTTTCTTTCGGGCAATGTGCTATATTCTTGGGATTCCTTGGACTCATCTATTGCCGGGGACGAAGTGCGGAGGAGGAAGCATGTCGGAGAATGTATACGATCACGCGGCCATCGAACCGAAATGGCAGGCGTATTGGGCGAAGAACAAGACGTTCAAGGCGGAACTGGACCCCAGCAAGCCGAAATATTACGTGCTGGACATGTTCCCGTATCCCAGCGGAGACGGTCTGCACGTCGGACACCCGGAGGGCTACACAGCCACAGACATCGTGTCGCGCTATAAGCGCATGCGCGGGTTCAACGTGTTGCACCCCATGGGCTGGGACGCCTTTGGTTTGCCCGCGGAACGCCATGCGGTCCGCACGGGCGAACATCCGGCGATCATCACCAACAAGAACTGCGACACGTTTCGCCGGCAGATTCAGTCTTTGGGCCTTTCCTACGACTGGGATCGGGAAATCAACACCACCGACCCCAAGTACTACAAGTGGACGCAGTGGATTTTCCAGATCCTGTTCGAGCGCGGCCTGGCGTATCAGTCCGAAGCGGCGGTGAACTGGTGCCCGGCGTTGGGCACGGTGCTGGCCAACGAAGAGGTAAAGGACGGCAAGTACGTGGAGACCGGCGATCCGGTCGAAAAGCGGATGATGAAGCAGTGGATGCTGAAAATCACCGCGTACGCCGAACGGCTGTTGGAAGACCTCGAAGACCTCGATTGGCCCGAGGGCATCAAGGTGATGCAGCGCGAATGGATCGGCCGCAGCGAGGGCGCGGACGTCGTGTTTAAGGTCGCGAACTCGGACAATCAGTTCACCATTTTCACGACGCGCCCGGACACGCTGTTCGGCGCGACGTATTGCGTGCTGGCGCCGGAACATCCGCTGACGCTGGAGATTTCCTCGTCAGACCAGCGGACGGCGGTCGCGGCGTACATCGAAGCGGCCAAGAAACGCAGCGCCCAGGACCGGATGAAAGAAGAAAAGACGAAGACGGGCGTGTTTACGGGGGCGTATGCGGTGAATCCCGTGAACGGCAAGGAGATTCCGATCTGGACCGCCGACTACGTGTTGGCGGAGTACGGCTACGGCGCGATCATGGCGGTGCCCGCGCATGACACGCGCGACCACGAGTTCGCCACGCAGTTCGGCCTGCCGATCATCGAAGTGGTCAGCGGCGGCGACGTGACCAAGGAGGCGTACACGGGCGACGGCGTGCTGGTGAATTCGCCCCTGATCGACGGACTGGCCGTGCCGGAGGCGAAAAAGAAGATCACGAAGTGGATCGAAGAGCAGGGGATCGGCCAGGGCACGGTGAATTACCGCCTGCGCGACTGGTTGTTCTCGCGACAGCGGTACTGGGGCGAGCCGTTCCCGTTGGTGACGCTCGAGGACGGTTCGGTGCGCGCGGTGCCGATGTCGGACCTGCCGGTGATCTTGCCCGAACTGACCGAATACAAGCCCACCGCCGATGGTCAGCCGCCGCTGGCGCGCGCGGCGGAGTGGGTGAACACCACGGACGCGGCCACGGGCAAACCTGCCCGGCGCGAGACGAATACCATGCCGCAGTGGGCGGGGTCGTGCTGGTACTACCTGCGCTATTGCGACGCGCGCAACGACGCGCAGGCGTGGTCGAAAGAAGCCGAGAACTACTGGATGCCGGTGGATCTCTACATCGGCGGCGCGGAGCATGCGGTGTTGCACTTGTTGTACGCGCGGTTCTGGCACAAGGTGCTGTACGACGCGGGCTACGTCTCGACCAAAGAGCCGTTCCAGAAGCTGTTCAACCAAGGCATGATCTTGGCCTACTCCTACCGCGACGACGCGGGCAAATACTACTACCCGCACCAAGTCGAGAAGCGCGGCGACGCGTGGCACGTCAAAGGCGCGGAAACGCGCGTGAATGTGCAAATCGAAAAGATGAGCAAGTCGCGCTACAACGTGGTGAATCCGGACACGGTGGTGAAGGAATTAGGGGCGGACTCGCTGCGGTTGTACGAGATGTTCATGGGACCGCTCGATCGCGACAAGCCCTGGACCGACGAGGGCGTGCAGGGCGTGCACCGCTTTCTCAAGCGGGTTTGGGCTCTGGTGATCGGCGAAGACGGGGCGTTGTCGCCGAAAATCGTCGACGAGGCCCCCGAACTCGCGCTGAACCGAGCGCTGCACAAGACGATCAAGCAGGTAACCAACGATATCGAGAACTTGCAGTTCAACACCGCGATCTCGCGGTTGATGGAGTTTGTGAACGCGGCCTACAAAGCCGAGCGGGTGTCCAAGGGGGTCATCGAACCGTTCGCGCTGCTGCTGGCCCCGTTCGCGCCGCACCTGGCCGAGGAACTTTGGGAGCGCCTGGGTCACAAAGAATCCTTGGCGTATGAGCCCTGGCCAGTGTACGATGAAGCGTTGCTGGTGGAGGATCAGATCGAGGTGCCGGTGCAGGTGAACGGCAAGGTGCGCGCCGTTCTCTCGTTGCCCAAGGATGCTGCGAAGGAAGCGATCCTTGAGGCGGCGAAAGCGCATTCGAAAGTGCAGCCGTATCTCGACGGCAAGCGTGTTGTCAAAGAGGTCTTTGTGCCGGGCAAATTGGTGAACATCGTGGTCGCCTGAGCTGGCCAGCGCACAACGCGGCGGCGCGCCGCGGGAGGGGAGAAGAACCATGAAGCGATGGGTGTGTTTCGCAGCGATGGTGACGGCGGCTCTCTGGACACCGGTGGGTTATGCGCAGGCCCCCGCGCCGAGCGACGACCTGGCGCGGCTGGAGGCCGCACTGGCCCGCATCGGCGAGGGCACACCCGCCGATCCGCGGCAAGGACGTTCGATCGCGCACAAGGGCATGTATAACGCGGTCGAATTCGGCGCGAAGGGCGACGGCGTGACCGACGACACCGCGGCGATCCAGAAGGCGCTGGATGCGGCGGCGGCGGACGGCGGCGGCACGGTGCAACTGCCCACGGGCCGCTTCCTGATCAAGACCCACCTGACGTTCCCACCTCATGTCTCCCTGCAGGGCGTATGGAAGAAGCCAAATCGCGGCGAAGAGGGGAAGCACGGCACGGTACTGCTCGCGGTCGAAGGCAAGGGTGACGAAAACGCGACCCCGTTCATTTCGATGAAGGACAACACGTGCATCAGCGGCGTGACGATCTTCTATCCTGAGCAAATCCGCGCCAACCCGCCGCACGCGTACCCATGGACGATCCAGGGGCAGGGCGACGACGTTGGCATTCTCAACGTGACGATGGTAAACGCATTCAAGGCGGTCGATTTCGGGACGTTCCTCTGCGGTCGGCATTACGTGGATGGTCTCTACGCGTATCCTTTCAAGATGGGCGTTTTCGTAAACCAATGCTACGATGTGGGCCGTCTGAACAACATTCATCTGTGGCCGTTCTTCGACCTGGATCCGAACAGCCCGCTCTGGGCGTACACGCGCGAGAACGGCACGGGCTTCATGTTTGGCCGCACCGATGGCGAAATGGTGTCGAATGTTTTCTGTATTTTCTACAAGGTCGGCATGCACCTTATCGGCGGCCCGATCCCGCAGGCTAAGCCGAACGAGCCGACCCGTATCGAATACCTCGGCGGCGCAGGCATGATGACGAATGTCTACCTTGACGTTTCGCCGTGCGCTTTGAAGGTCGATGATTCGATGGAAACCTCGGGGTTTACCTTTGTAAACAGTTCGTTTATGTCGCAGGTGCAGATTGGCCCGCGAAATCGCGGCCCCATTCGCTTCAGCGCCTGCGGTTTTTGGTCCACGAAAGACCTGGAGACTCATGCGCGTCTTGATGGCATGGGCCCTGTGTACTTTGAGGGATGCCAGTTCTCGAACTGGGACAAAGGCAATACCGGCGCGCCGTGCATCGACGCGAACGCGCGCCGAATCATTATCACCGGCTGCGATTTCCTGACGAATCGGCCCAATCACCACAAAATCACGCTTGGTCCAAATGTCCGCGAGGCGGTCATTACGTCTAACTTGATGGAGAACGGCGTTTCGATTGCCAACAACGCGCCGAAGTATGCCGATATCCAGATCGGCCTCAACGCGGGCGGCACCGGCAGCGGCTGTATCCGGCAGTGGATGATCTTGGGTCCCCTTCCAAATCCGGCGGTCGCGAACCCGGCAGCAGGCGCACCCACACGCGCAGGCTTCGACACCGACTATTTGGCCGCGCTGGGCGGTGAGGCGCAGGCGGTCCTTAAGGACGGCGCGAAGGTCTCGTTCACCGACGCATCAGGCGCAGCAAAGGAAAGCGCGGCGCGCGGTACTTCGACGAACGATGTTCACCGGCTCGACTTGGCGCGGCGCTTCAACACCAACGGCGGCGTCGGGTATGCGTACACCGAGGTCGAGGCCGCGGAAGCGGGCGAGGCCGATCTGCTTCTGGGGTCGAGCGACAGCGTTAAGGTATGGGTCAATGGGCAGCAGGTGCTCGCTCGTTGGTTTGCCGATGGACGCGACTATGCGCATGGGCAGGAAGTCATCAAGGTTCCGGTGGTCAAGGGCATCAACCGTATTCTCGTGAAGGAAGAAGACGCGGGCGCACTGTACTGGGATTTCAGCCTAGAGTTGCGCGCCGCGAACGGCGCGCCGATTCCGGTGGCTCGCGGCCGTTAGTTTGTAGTTGACTGCCATAACGGGGGACCTTTCCCGCGGGAGAGGTCCCCCGGAGTTCATCGGGCAATCGCGTCAAAAAGGAGGCCCACGCCATGTTGAGGATCACGAGCCGATTAAGCGGGGTTCTACTCCTGGTCGTCGCCAGCACCGCTTGGGCCCAGGAGACTCCGCCGCCGCCCGCGCCAGAGGCCGCAAAGACCGCGCCCGCGGAAGCATCCAACGCACTGTTGCCGGGCGAGCACACGGTCTACGCCTTTGGGGCGAAAGGTGACGGCGTAACCGACGATACACAAGCCTTTCAGGACGCCCTCAATGCAGCAGGAAAGACGGGTGGCGTCGTGAAAGCCGGTGCAGGACGCTTCCTGATCAAGGGGCGGCTCGTCTTTCCCGAGAACGTCACGCTGGAAGGCCTGTGGCGCGCACCGGCGCGTGGATTGCCTATCGAAGGCGGCACGGTGCTGCTAACGACGATCGGTAAGGGCGAAGCAGACGGTGAACCGTTCATCACGCTGAAAAGCAGCGCCGTGCTGAAGGGCGTGACGATTTTCCACCCCGAACAGACGCAAACGAATCCGCCGCTTGCGTATCCGTGGACCGTGCGCGGCGAGGGCGACAACAATACGGTCATCAACGTGACGATGATCAATCCGTATCAAGCCGTCGACTTCGGCACGAAGTTCTGCGGACGTCACTACATTGACGGGCTCTATGCGCAAGCGCTGTACCGCGGGGTGCTTGTCGATCAGTGCTACGATGTCGGGCGAATCGAAAACGTTCATTTCTGGCCGTTCTGGACCGGTGCGGACAAAGGGCCGCTTTTCGATTTCACCTATCAGAACGGAATTGCATTTACTTTCGCGCGAACGGACGGCGAGATGGGCGTCAACCTGTTTCAAATCTTCTACAAGGTCGGTTTCCTATTCACGGACAGGGGATTTGGCGGCGGCTCAGGCATGTACACCAATCTCTACTCCGACGTGTCCCCGTGCGCGGTCCGCGTCGAGGCCAGCCACCAACACGCGCCAATCTCGATCGTCAACGGCAGCCTGATGACCGCCGTGGAAGTTGCCGCAAAGAAACAGACCGTCGTGAGTTTGGTCGGTACGGGATTCTGGACGGTAAAGGACACGACGTCGCATCTCAAACTCGAAGGACCCGCCACGGTGCTGGTGAGCGGATGTCGATTTTACGACTGGGATAAGAAACGCGAGGGTGCGGCCGCGATCGAAGCGAATTGCGAGTCGCTTACAGTAACGGGCAGCGAGTTTTTTATGAAGCGGCCCGGCGCGGTTAAGGTGCGTCTGGGAAAGGAAGTCGCATCGGCGGTGATCACGGGGAACCGTATGCGCGGCGGTGTTGAAATCGAGACCAAAGACGCCGCAGACGCCGATCTTCAAATTGGGTTGAACTGCGGGAAGTAGTGAACGGAAGGTATTGATGACGCGCAGATTATCCCCGGCGCTACGCTGGGTCATGATGGTTGTAGTGTTGTGTGTTGTTGCGTCGACGACCAGCGGGTGCGCGGGGCTTCTCGTCACGGCCAAACCCGTCAGCGCGAGTAAAGCCAATCGGCTCGTCTACGCAAGCGCGCTCACGACGCGTCGGCCTAGTCCCGCGAGTCAGCAATACCTGCGCCGCGAGGCGCTTACTCAGGCGTTCCGCACGCGGCCGATTGAGACGCTGCGCCTCATCCAAGAGAAGGCCGCGCTCGAGCGCGATCCCGATGCGTCGGTTGCGCTCGCGGAATTGTGCTATCACGAAGCGCTGCGCGACCATCGTCTGCTGCCGGGGCAAGCCTTGGGCCTTTATCTCGCTTCGGCGACGCACGCCTACAGCTACCTCTTCGGGCCATGGGAAACCGGTCGCGACCGCGCGTACGATCCGCGCTTCCGTCTCGCCTGCGATCTTTACAACGGCGCGTTGGCGCAGGTTATGGGCGATCTCGCCGCGCGGAAGGTGGGACTCGATGAGGCGGTCGGTGGCGAAGGACTGAGCGGCCCCATCGACGTGCTGGTTTCCGTTCAGCAGCTCCAGTGGAATCCGCAGAATTTTGGTGAATTCGTCGTCGCCTCGCGCTATCAGCCGCGCGGCATGATCAACCACTACCGCACGGGCGGTCTTGGCGTGCCGCTGATTGCCGTGCGCCAGGGTGGAGAACTTGGCACGACGCATTCCGGTCTCGATCTGCTGCGCGAAGTGGATTTTCCCGTAACGGCGTTTCTGCGCGTGAACCAAACGCCGCCTACTGCGGGCCGTGTGACCACGGTGCTCGAGTTGGTCGATCCTTTGCGCACCGAGACCACGAGCTGCGCCGGCCGGCTTGTGCCGCTTGAGGCCGACCTTACCACGCCGCTCGCGCATTTCCTGGATCGCTATCCCGAACTGCCGCTTCTCGGACTCGTCGGCTTTATCGAGACGCAGCGCATGGAAAAAGACGCAGGGCTTTACCTCGTCCAACCCTACACCCCAGGCAAAATTCCGGTGGTTATGGTCCACGGCCTGCAATCGAGTCCGCTGACATGGCTGCAAATGTTCAACGATCTGCGCGGCGATCCGTTCCTGCGCGAACACTGTCAGTTCTGGTTCTTCATGTATCCCACCGGGAACCCCATCGTGTACAGCGCGAGTCTGCTTCGGCAATCGTTGCAAGACATGCGCGCAAAACTCGATCCCGCCGGCAAAGACGCCGCGCTCGATCAGATGGTGCTCGTCGGACACAGCATGGGCGGGCTGTTGTCGAGGACGATGATTCAGAATGCGGGCGACACCCTCTGGAAAACCGTATCGCCGACCAAGTCCATCGAAGATATCCGTGCATCGGCGGAGGACCGCGAGACGTTGCGCAAGGCCTTCTTCTTCGAACCGCAGCCATACGTCAAGCGCGTCGTCTTCATTGCCACGCCGCATCGCGGAAGCGACCTCAGCGAAAACCCGCTCGCGCTGTGGGGCTCGAAACTCGTCAAGTTGCCGCAGAATATCGTGAGCGCAAGCCTCTCGATTCTCACGGAAATTCCCACGTTGGCCAAGGGCGACGGCGAACTGCGCGCACCCACCAGCATCGAGAGCTTATCTCCCAATAGCCCCATCACGAAGGCGTTGCTCGAGCTACCCCGCGCGCCAGGCGTGCCGGTGCATTCGATCATCGGCGTCGTGAACGAGAAGAAGCCGAAGGAAGAGTGGAGCGATCGCGTTGTGCCGTATGCGAGCGCGCACCTCGACGATGCGACTTCGGAACAGATCGTTCCGGAGTGGCATAGTTGCCTCAACCACCCTATCACGATCCTCGAGGTGCGGCGCATTCTCTACGAGCATCTGCGCAACTGCGGCATCAATGCGCCGGAGCTGACCGTTCATCCACTCGATCCGTGACGGAAAAGACGCCCCCTCATAGAGCATGCGTCTCCCCGCCGTCCCGTGCGGCTATTTTGGGTCGATTTCGACGGTGACGATCTTGCCCTTGGGTACGTCAAACGTCAGTGTGTTGCGCGTTACCGTCAGTTTCTGCGTGCGTTCCTCGGCCAGGGTGGCAAGCCACGCGCTCTTCACGTCGAAGCCGAGCTTCATCGTGGCCTTGGACTTCTTGCTCGAGGGGTTGTACAGCCGCACGAGAATGGTCTCGCGCTCTTCGGTCTTGGTGATCGCGCTAAGTACGAGGTTCGCGCCGGTCAGCGACACGAAACTGTGCTGCGCGGCGGGCAAACTGCCTTCCTGGCGGCCGAACTGGCAGGCGCGCAGCGGCGTGTTGAATGCCAGTGCCGCGTCGTAGATCCCTGCGGTATCCCACGTACCCGCGTGCGGCATCAGCGCGTAGCGGTACTCGAACGCGCGCAACGACTGCGGACTTTCGTCGCCGGGATATTCCATCCACAGACGGTTGTCGCACGGAATGCGCAGGCGCACGCAACGCACGAGCCCCATGGCCATCGTCGTGCTCGCATCGTTCTCGAGTACTTCGTAGTCCTTGGCCGCATCGAGCAGCACCGCGAGTCCCTGTTTGCCGTCGCTCGTGTCGAACCAGAGCTGGGCCGGGTGCCGCGCGAGTTCATTGCCGCGCAGTTCGCCGTTCGTGCTCGGGCGGACGGGGAATTCAGCCACCGCGAAGCTGCCCTCGCTCCACGTCTTGTCGGCGGCAAGGCCCGTCGGGAAACCGACCTTGAGGTAGTGATCGCGCGCGGTATTGGTCAATCGCGTGACCACCTCGACGGCCGGGCTGTCCTTGCGCAGCGTGACGGACACGTGAATCGGCACATCGACTCGCGCGTCGGAACGTTTGCCGCGATTCCAGTCGAATTCGGCGGGCAAACGCCACGTCATCTTGATGTCGAACACGACGGCCAGCGGCCCGTGCGCGCGTACCGCGACCTCCGCCGGGATCCCGATCGTGTTCAGCATGGCGTCGCCGCCGGGCGTCTCGGACATCCACATGTTGCCAATGTCGCCCTGGTCCATGAAGTAGTTCAGGCCCGCGTAGACGCGCCGCGCTTTCTTGTCGAGGATGTCGAGCGTACCGTCGGGATTGACGTTGAGCCGCACAAAATCGTTTTCCGCGCGCGCCGGACCGGTCAGCATGTCCTCGGCCAAGATGCGCGGCGGATCCCAGTCCTCGTGCGGATAGGGGTACTCGTTTTTCTGCGACCACTTCAGCTTGAACACCTTGTAGCCCAGCGCAGGCACGTCGGCGGCGTGGAAATACAGGTGCACTTTGGTCGCGTAGAACGGCATGTTGCGGCTGCGAGGGTGATAGACGCCCGCGCGGCCCGTCTTGCGCGAAACTTCCTGCACACTCACGGGGCGACCTTTGAGATCCTCGATAATGACGTAATTGAGTTTCACGTCGGCGGGCACATCGACAAACGCCTCGACGACCTCGCTGCGCGCGAACGACGACGGATTGTGCACGGCCAGGAAGTACTCGGAATCCGATACTTTCTGCGTGTCGATTTCCTTGGTAATGTTCTGCAATCCGCGCCGCACCAGTCCCTGGCCCACGACATGCGCCTGGCGCAGTCGGGCAAGCTCACCCTCAGCCAACGTCGCCGGGCCGAGGCCGTGCATCGAGTCGTGCGCGTGGCTTTGGAACAAGAGCTTCCACGCCTTGTCGAGATACGTCTTCGGGAACCGTTCGATGCCCTGCACCCACGCCATGGCCGATAGCGGTTCCGCCCAGCGCAGCAGCGCATTTTCGGCGTGGCTGTTTTCCGCCGGGATCTCGGGGTGAATCGTAAACACGTCCGTGTGAATCGCGCCGACGGGACCGTCACGCATCGGGCCGCTGACCACGTCGAGGTCGCGGCGTTTCTTGAGCGCGGCCTTCATTTCGGCCAGGTACGCCATCAGCGTGCTGTGTTGCACGTCATAGCGGTCGGCAAACTGCGTACGGATCTCCTTGAGGTACTGCGAGGTGAGCGGGTGCGGCTCGGTGAAGTCCGTGCCTTCAAAGAACAGCAGCGACTGCGGTACGGCCGTGCCCTCGACGGTCTTCAGCGTGCGCTCCATGCCCTCGCGAATGTTCGCGGGGAAGAACGAAGTCTCCGGATCGAGGATGTCGTAGAACCAACCGTAATTCTCCGGGTCGGCGGTATGGAACACTTTGCCCAGATCGCCCCAGCGATACTGCCAGTCTTTGTGCCACGGGTCCTTGTCGTAAACGATCGGCACATGACCCGCGAAGAAGAAATTCCAGCGCGCCTCCCGGCCCAAGCGCGACGCGAACGCGCGCGTGCCGTCCGGCGCTTCCCAGATAAACTCCGGGTACTTGGTACGTTTTGGGTCCATGTATTTGTAGAAGATGATCGTGTCGATGCCAAAATTCGCGTAGAGCTGCGGGAGCTGCGCGATCTGGCCGAACGAGAACACGTTGTAGCCGCAGCGCATCACCCCGCCGAGTTCCTTCGCCATACGCATGCCATACGCGAGATTGCGCACGACCGATTCGCCGTGGATGGGCGCACAATCCGGCAACGTGAACCATGGACCGATCTCGAGACGTCCCGCCTTCACGTACTTCTCGATCTTCTTGCGCATTTCCGGGCGGATTTCGAGATAATCGTCCAGCAAGGTCATCTGCCCGTCGAGCATGAACGAACGAAACTGCTTGTCCTCGTCCAGAATCTCGAACATGTGGTCCAGGCAGTCCACCAACCGCATCCGGGTGCGCTCGAACTCCCAACGGAACTCGCGGTCCCAGTGCGTGTAGCTGACGATGTGTACGCGCGGCTTCGACATGATGACCTCCTCTTGTTCCTGGGCGTTACCCGAGCAGCGTCTCGGGCAAGAACACACGATGTTTCAACATAACTTCCGGAATGCCTCCGTAGCAGACGTGCGTAGCCGCCTGGAACGTGTGGCCTTTGGTCTCAGGGAACGGCAGCGCGCAGCACACCGAAATGCCCGCGGCGCGGATGGCGATCGTGCCCGATTCACTGTCCTCAAAGCCGGCGACCTTGTTGAAATCGGCCGGGGCAATGCCCATCTGGTGCAGCGCCAGCGAGTAGAGGTCGCGGTGCGGCTTGAGGCGGATTTCGCTCGAATCCGACGCCGTGATGAACCCGTCGTAGTAATTGCGGTAATCGGCAAATTGCTCAAGCAGGAAGGCCTTGCGATCCTCCGGGATGTCCCAGCGGCGGATTTCCTGGCACATCACGCGGAACACCTCGCTCAGCACGATGTTCGCCTCATACGCGATCGACGACGTTACCACCGACACCGCCAGGGGGTGCGTCTTGAAGTAGGCCGCCAACTTGGGCAGCACGGGACGCCATGAGGCGATGTCCGCGGGCGATTCGCCGACCGACTCAAGGTATTCGGCCAACTGCGGGTAGCAGGGCTCCGCGATGCCGTCGAGCCAGCCTTTGATCAGCGACAGGAACACCGCGATCCCGTGCATGGGTTCGATGAGATGCTTGTCCGCGCTGCCCAGGATATCCCGCGCGAACTGTTCGCCCTCGCCTTTTTCGAGATGCGCGAGGATGAAATGATAGCGCTGGTAGTAGATATCGATCGACGCGCGCACGATCGCCGAGAAATCGTCGAGCGGCATGCGCGGACCGTATTCCGCGGCCAAGAGCGCCGCGACCTCGCGCGGATACGCCGCATCCAGATCTTTGGTCTTCATCAACTCGACAAAACGCTCATCGCGTAGCAGCGCGCCGATGCCCAGTGCGGAAAGATTGTTAATCACCTCGTTTCGACGGCCCGGGTCCGCGCCCTGTCCGATGGTCCACGCGGCGGCGTACACGTAGAATTCTCGCAACGGCGCGACCTGAATGTCGGCCTGATACGTTCGGATCAAGTACTCGACGTGTTTCGTCGTGCTGTTGCCGATGATATGCGGGTAATCGCGATGGCGATCGAGTCCCGGCCACGCGGTGTCGTGCTCGCGGCCCGTGATCCGGCGCACCATCATTTCGAGCGAGTGCAGGCACAACGGCTCGGTCGTGGTCGTTGTGCCGTCCATATCCATCACCGCGCCGACCAGGCCTTCGCGGCACTCTTGCGCCGCGGGCGCCAGCGGGTAAAGGTCATAGGCGGGATAGACGTAGCGGGGGTTCTCGACGACGGCGAATTCCTCGCCCAGCCGTCCGCACAACGCCACCGCCCCGGCTTTGTCGGTGTACTTCGGAATATCAGGATTCATGTGACTTCTCTCCAGTGAAACGATTGTCGGTTGCGTGGGCTTCGCCACGGCGGCAAAGTGTACCCGATTTTGCTCTTTATTGAAACTTTGCGGTAGCCCGCTCGCGTTCTAGGACAAAAAGCCTTGCTACAGCGTTCATTCTGTGGGAAATTCCGGCAACGCCGATGTCCCTTGTGACAGGCGGTGCGCTTTCATTATCCTAACCGTCCATAATCACCTTCGCCAGGCAGAATGTGGTCCTGTGAAGGGATGCAACGGGCAAAGAATCGATTCGTCGATGTCGTGGAATAGGAAGTTCGGTATGCCACACGATTGGGAAAATCCTGCACAACTTCACCGTCATCGCTTGCCCGCCCGGGCGTATTTCTGGGCCTGCCCCGCAGGGGCGGAGTCTGGCGCGAACCCGTGGGTGCGTTCGCTGAATGGCAACTGGAAGTTTCACTGCGCACCGTCGCCCGCGGAAAGCCCCGACGGCTTTTGGCGCGACGAGTGTCGCGTCGATACTTGGGCCGAACTTGCCGTGCCGTCGCACTGGCAACTTGCGGGGTATGGCCGCCCTCATTACACGAACGTCGTATATCCCTTCCCGGTGGATCCGCCGCGTGTGCCGAGCGAAAACCCGACAGGCTGTTACCGGCGCGAGTTCGAAATCGACAGCGCATGGGCGGGACAGGAAATCCGTCTGCGCTTTGAGGGGGTCGACTCGGCGTTTCACGTCTGGGTGAACGGACAGGAAGCGGGATTTAGCAAAGGCAGCCGCATGCCTGCGGAATTCGACATCACGCCGCTGCTCCGTCCGGGCGCAAACACGCTCGCGGTGCGCGTCTACCAGTGGTCCGACGGCACGTATTGCGAAGATCAGGACATGTGGTGGCTCAGCGGCATCTTCCGCGATGTCTTCTTGTTGGCGGTGCCGCGCGTGCGTGTGAACGACGTCAAGATCGAGACGGCCTTCGACGGCGAATGCCGCGATGCGACGTTGCGCGTGCGCGTAGACCTCCGCAACACGACGACCGCCGCTTCAAACGCCTACTCCGTTGACGTCCGGCTGCCTGAGTTGCCCGGCGTCCAGGCCGAGCGCTCCGTCACCCTCGCGGCGGGCGCATCCGCGCGGCTCGAGTTCGAGATTCCGGTGTCCGCGCCCGAAAAATGGTCGGCGGAGACGCCCAAGTTGTATGCCCTCGTGTTGACCCTGAAGGACAACGCGGGCAACGTCGTTGAGACGGTTCCGTTGCGCGTGGGTTTCCGTCAGATCGAAATCCGCGACGGCGTGTTTCTGCTCAACGGTGCGCCGGTGAAACTCAAGGGCGTGAACCGCCACGAGATCCACCCCGATTTCGGGCGCGCCGTGCCGGTCGAGGCGATGCGGCAGGACATCGTGCTGATGAAACAGCACAACATCAACACGATCCGCACGTCGCACTATCCCGACGATCCACGCTTCTACGATCTCTGCGATGAACTCGGCGTGTATGTCGTCGACGAGTGCGATCTCGAGACACATGGTTTCATCATGCTGCCGGAGTGGAAAGGGAATCCCACCGAAGATCCGGCCTGGGAAGCCGCCTGCGTGGACCGCATGGTCCGCATGGTCGAGCGCGACAAGAACCATCCGTGCATCGTGATGTGGTCGCTGGGCAACGAGGCGCACTTCGGCTGCAACCACATGGCCATGGCGCGCGCGACCCGCGCCATCGACTCCACGCGCCCGTTGCATTACGAGGGGGACTACCACCTGCACACGGTCGACGTATACAGCCAGATGTACACGTCGCACGAAAACGTTTGGAAGATCGCGCGGGGCGAGTACGAGATCGACGTGGAAAACCGCAAGGCCGTGCGCGATTATCGGCCGATGCCGTTCTTCCTGTGTGAATACGCGCACGCGATGGGCAACGGCCCAGGCGGCTTGGCGGAGTATTGGGACGCGATCTATGCCTCGCCGCGTTTGATGGGGGGGTGCGTATGGGAATGGGCCGATCACGGGTTGCGTCAGCGACTGCCCGACGGTCGCGAGTACTTCGCGTACGGCGGCGACTTCGGTGACTTGCCCAACGACGGCAATTTCGTCTGCGACGGCCTTGTCTTTCCGGATCGTGAACCGTCGCCGGGACTCATCGAATACAAGAAAGTGATCGAACCTGTTCACGTCGAGACATTGGATGCGGCGGAGGAGCGCTTCCGTGTGCGCAACCGCTACGATTTTCTGACGCTCGCTCACTTGGCGTTGTCTTGGGTTGTGGAAATCGATGGCAAAGAGTATGCGCGCGGCGAATACCCAACACCCCTCATTGCGCCGGGCGCCGCGGGCGACATCACGATTTCTTGGCGCGATGACCGACCGCTTCCATTGGGCGAGGCGTTTATCACGCTAACCTTTGCCCTCGCCCAGGACACCGACTGGGCTCCGCGCGGGCACGTCGTCGCGTGGTCGCAGCAGCCGCTGCCCAACGCGATGCCGGCGCAAAAGACCGCGCCAGACTCCCCGCGCCCGGCGCTCACCATCGAGGAACGGCCTGCGGCGTTTGCCGTGCGCGGCGGCGATGTTGAACTCGTATTCGACCGCGTTCGCGCACGCATCGCGACATGGCGGATGGCGGGGGTACCCGTGCTGAATTCCGGCCCGCGCCTGAACCTCTGGCGCGCCACCACCGACAACGATCGGCCTCTAAACAACGATCGCAGTTGGTTTACGATGGGGCTTGATCAGCTTCAGCACCGCACCGATCGCGTCGAGGTGGAACAACTGGCGGCCGATGCCGTACGCATCACGGCGCACACCCGCGTGGCACCCCCGATCCGCGAACTCGGTTACCGCTGCGTCTACGTCTACACCCTCTGGGGCGACGGCGAACTGCAGATCGAGGTGAGCGGCGATCCCGAAGGCCGTTGGCCGGAACGTCTGCCCCGCATCGGGCTCGAATTGGGTCTGCCCGTGGAGCGCGATCACGTCGAATGGTTCGGGTCGGGGCCGGGCGAATGCTACCCCGACAGTTGCCGCGCCGCGCGCGTGGGCCGCTACGCGCGCACCGTGGATGAACTCTGCACTCCTTACCTGTTCCCCCAGGAAAACGGCAACCGCATGGACGCGCGATGGGTGTCGATCACCGACGCGGCGGGGCGCGGCCTCCTGTGCACGGGGCAACCGCGCATCGACTTCAGCGCGCACCGCTTCACGCCGCTCGACCTCGAACGCGCGCGCCATCCGCACGAACTTACTCCGCGCGACGAGATCATCGTGCACCTGGATTACCGGCAGAACGGCCTCGGCTCCGCGAGCTGCGGCCCCGGCGTGTTGCCCCAGTACCAACTACGACCGGAACCGTTCAGGTTCGTCGTGCGGCTAAAGCCGTTATATGGGTAAACGCACTGACGCGTGTTAGGCGCGCCCGTTCACCTCGCGCATGCGGTCGAAGACGGCGGTGACGTCGTAGCGGACGGAGGGCAATTGCACGCTCCAGGGGCGGGTCTCGGTGTTGATGATGGCGTAGCGCGCGATGCCGGGTTCGGGGAGCAAGTCCCCCACGCTGCCGGGGTTGACGAACAACGTATCGCCCACCCATTTCGAGAACGGCCGGTGCGTGCGGCCGCAGACGATGATGTGGGTGTTGGCGGCCTCGCGTTGGCGCTGAAACTTCTGCTCCGGAGTTTCTTCCTCCAGGACATCGCTCTGGCTCGAGGGCGTGCCGTGGCACAACAGAATGCTCAGCCCCTCCAACGTGATCAGTCGGCGCTTGGGGAGCCCCTTCAGGAACTCGAGATTGTCGGAGCGGCAATGCTTGTGCGTCCACGCGATTACGGCATCCTGCGCCAGTTCCTCGTCGGACAACTGCGCGCTGCCACGCCGCACGTAGCGCGCCGCTTCGCGGTCCATGGCGCCTTGCACGGCGTAAATGCGCCGGGTGCGAAGATGTTGGACCACCTCATTGGGCCACGGGTACCCCACGACGGCGTCGCCCGTGCAGACGACCGTCTGGATCCCCGTGCCGTCGATGTGCTTCATGACCGCTTCGAAGGCCGGGAAATTGCCGTGAATGTCCCCAATTGCCGCAAATAGCATCGCTGTCCCTTACGAACTTCTTCTCTAAATGCCCTAAAAATCGGCACGTAGGATAGCGGAATGGCGCACCCAGGTCCACACTAGAGAAGTGACGACGCATTCGGGCGTGCCGCGTCGCGTTACGCGAGTTCCCAGACCATGCGGCGGAATGCTACAATCCCGTCTTCACAGGATACCTTCTCGATGGAACTGCGCGAACTACATTGCCGTAATTTTCGGCGTCTGGCGGAACTGCGTTTCTCGCCGATGCCCGGGCTCAATGTCATTCGCGGGCAGAACGCCGCGGGCAAGACCTCGATTCTGGAGGCGTTGCTCTACGTCGCCACGTCGAAAAGCCACCGGACCAATACCGAGCGCGAACTCGTGCGGGATGGAGCGGAGGGTTTTCAGGTGCGCGCGCGGATCACGCGGCGGACGCGCGAGGTCGTGCTGGAGGCGTTCTACGATCGCGGCGCGAAGCGGTTTCGCGTGAACGGCGTGCCACAACCGCGCATGAGCGACATGCTCGGCCAGGTGAACCTGGTGTTCTTCTGTCCGGAGGACCTTGCCCTCGTGCGTGGGGCGGCAACGGTTCGACGACGGTTCTTGGATATGGAACTGTCCCAACTGCACGCGGGCTATCTCTACGCGTTGCAGCAATACCGCCTTGTCCTGCGGCATCGCAACGAACTGCTCCGCGCGGACCGTCCGGACCCGGCGTTGATCGACGTCTGGGACGACCAGATGGCCAAGCACGGGACGGTGTTGATGGAGGAGCGCGCGCGGTTCGTCGACGAACTGAGCCGTGAGGCGGCCCAGGTGCACCGCATTATCGCGCCGGAAGAGGAACTTGAGGTGCGCTATCAGCCGGATGTGCCGTCAGGCCTGACGGTTGCGGAGATCGTCGCGGCGGCGCGCGAGGCGGACCTGCGCAACCGGGTCACCACCCGCGGCCCGCACCGGGATGACGTGTACCTGACCGTGAGCGGGCGCGCGGCGCGGCAGTTTGCCTCGCAGGGGCAGCAACGGACCGCGGCGTTGGCGCTGAAACTCGCGGAAATCGAAATCGTCCGCGCGCGAACGGGCGAGCCGCCGATCCTGCTGCTGGACGATGTACTATCGGAATTAGACGCCCGGCGCGCGCGGCGGTTGGCCGAGGCCGTGCCGCAGAATGCGCAGTCGATTCTGACCACGACCGACCTGACCACGACCGAGTCACTTTACGGCGCGGCGTGCGCGAATTTCGTGATTCAAGGAGGCCGTCTTGAAAAAACGTGACCCGATACCCGTCGGCGACGTGCTGAAGGCGTTGCAGAAGACGACCTCCCTGGGCAAACAACTCGAACTGGCCCAGGTCTGGGAGCGTTGGGGCGAAATCGCGGGCGAAGCCTTGGCGGCCCACGGACGGCCGTATACGGTCAAGGACGGGGTGCTGCACGTGATGGCGGACAGCACGGTCTGGATGCACAAATACGCCTACAGCAAGTGGCGGATTGTGGGGCGGATCAACCGCCTTGCGGGCCGCGAATTGGTGTCGGATTTGTTCATCCGGTTGGCGTCCGACGACGACCCGTCTGACGCCCCTCAAACGCCGAAAAAGCGCTAAATATTGTGTCTTGAAGTTGTAATCCCCCCCAGATTTTGCTAAACTACTCCGTTCCCCGACGAAGGCCTAAACGGCAAGCAGGACAAGCAGAGGTAACCTTAATGTCATCAAGCGATTACGACGGCTCTAAGATTCAAGTTCTCGAGGGCCTCGAGGCGGTGCGCAAGCGGCCCGCCATGTACATCGGCGACACCAGCACGCGCGGGTTGCACCACCTCGTTTACGAGGCGGTGGACAACAGCATCGACGAAGCGCTGGGCGGGCATTGCTCTGAGATTCGCGTGGTCGTCCACATCGACGACAGCGTCTCCGTGATCGACAATGGCCGCGGCATCCCCGTCGACAACCACCCGAAGTTTAAGGGCAAGAGCGCGCTCGAAATCGTGATGACGGTGTTGCACGCGGGCGGTAAGTTCGACGCCTCCTCGTACAAGGTGTCGGGCGGTTTGCACGGCGTGGGTATCTCGTGCGTCAACGCGCTCTCGGAATACTGCGAGGTCGAGGTCAAGCGCGACGGCTTCATTCACTTCATGAAGTTCCGCCGCGGCCGCCCGGAAGGCCCGCTCGAGAAGCGCGATCGCACCCGCCAACGCGGCACGCGCGTGACGTTTCACCCCGATCCGGAGATTTTCGAGGACACGAAGTTCAATTCGGAAATTTTGTTGACGCGTTTGCGCGAGTTGGCCTTTCTGAACCGCGAGGTCAAGATCGTTTTCGAGGACGAACGGACCGACGACGAAGCGGTGGTGTTGCAGTACAAGGGCGGTATTGCCGAGTTTGTGACGTATCTGAACCGCAACCGTGAGCCGTTGCACCGCAAACCGATCTACCTTGAAGCGAAGAAAGACATGGTCGAGGTGGAGGTGTCGTTTCAGTACACGACGTCCTACTCCGAAACCATCGCGAGCTTTGCGAACAACATCAATACCTACGAAGGCGGCACGCACCTGAGCGGGTTCAAGGCGGCGCTGACCAAGGCACTGAATGACTTTCTCAAGAAAAATGCCCGAGGCAAGGGCGACACGTCGATCAGCGGCGATGACTCGCGCGAAGGACTCACGGCGATTGTGTCGGTGCGTATTCCGAACCCGCAGTTCGAAGGCCAGACCAAGATGAAACTCGGCAACAGCGAGGTGCAAGGCATCGTCAACTCGCTGGTGTACGAGGGACTCACGACGCACTTCGAAGAAAACCCGTCCATCGCCAATCGCATCATTCAAAAAGCCACCGAAGCCGCCCGCGCGCGCGCACGAAGCGGCGCGTAAGGCCCGCGACTTGACCCGTCGCAAGGGCGCGCTGGAATCGAATTCGCTGCCGGGGAAACTGGCGGACTGCTCCGAACGCGACCCGGCGCTGTGCGAACTGTACTTGGTCGAGGGCGACAGCGCGGGCGGTTCGGCGAAACAGGGCCGCGACCGGCGCTATCAGGCGATCTTGCCGTTGCGCGGTAAGATTCTGAACGTCGAGAAGGCGCGCGCGGACAAGATGCTGCGCAACGAGGAAATCCGCGCGATTATTACCGCGCTGGGCGCGGGATTCGGTCAAGACGACCTCAAGATCGAGAGCCTGCGGTACCACAAGGTCATTATCATGACCGATGCCGACGTGGACGGCGCGCACATTCGCACGTTGTTGCTCACGTTCTTCTTCCGGCAAATGCCGGACCTTATTCGCCGCGGCCACCTTTACATCGCGCAGCCGCCGCTGTACCTCGTGAAGAAAGGGAAGAAATCGCGCTACCTCAGCACGGAAGAGGAAATGGAGAAATTCCTTTTCGAAACCGTGCTGGATTCACTGCAGGTGACTGCGGGCGGCGAAGACGGGCGGGTAAAGGTGACGGAACGCGCATTGATCCGCGCGGCCCGCGCGGCGCAAGAACGCGAACGGCTGTTTTCGCGGTTGCAGCGTGTGTATGGCCCGAGCCGCGCTCAGGTGAAAGCGTGTCTGCGGTTGCCGCACGAGACGCAGATTGCGCCGCACTCACTCAGCCCTACTCGGCTCGCGGAACTCTTCGGCGCGGACGCGGACTTCGTGCAACTGGATGCCGTGCAGACGGAAATCGACGGAAACGGCAATGGCAACGGCGCGGCGCGCAAACCGAAGCGCCGCGAAGGCCAGATCGACTTGGCGTTTTTCAAGAGTCACGAGTTTTCGGCGTTGGGCAGTCAGCCTGACCCGGGCGAGGCTCTCGGACTAGCGCCCTTCCAAGTACAGCAAGGGGACGGCGCGATCGCGCTCGAAACTGACAGCGTGTTGGAACTGCGCAATTACTTGCTCGAAGGCGCACGCAAAGGCCTCGAGATTCAGCGTTACAAGGGCTTGGGCGAAATGAACCCCGAGCAGTTGCGCGAAACGACGATGGACCCGGAAAAGCGCACGATGCTGCGCGTGAACGCCGAAGACGAAGCAGCCGCCGACAGCATCTTCGTGACGCTGATGGGCGACCTTGTTGAGCCGCGCAAGGAATTTATCGAGAAACACGCACTCGACGTGCGCAACTTGGATGTCTAGGCCCGTTTTTTGAGGGCCTGAACCGTAGAGGACGTTATGGAATCTCCAAAAGAACGGGTGCTCCCGATCGCCATCGAACAGGAGATGAAGACCTCGTTCATGGATTACTCCATGAGCGTGATCGTGAGCCGCGCGCTGCCGGATGTGCGCGATGGACTGAAGCCGGTGCATCGCCGCATCCTGTATTCGATGCACGAAATGGGCCTGGTGCATAACCGAGGCTTCCGCAAGTCGGCGGCGCTGGTCGGCGACACGATGGGTAAATACCATCCGCACGGCGACCAGGCGATCTACGACACGCTGGTGCGTCTGGCGCAACCGTGGAGCATGCGCTACCCGCTGGTCGATGGCCAGGGTAACTTCGGATCCGTCGACGGCGACAGTCCCGCGGCGATGCGCTACACCGAGTGCCGCATGGCGTCCATCACGGCGGAAATGCTGTCCGACATCGAAAAGGGAACCGTATCGACGGTTCCGAATTACGATGGCCGTTTGCAGGAGCCGTCGGTGTTGCCGTCGGCAATCCCGAACTTGCTCGTGAACGGCTCGTACGGCATCGCCGTGGGTATGGCCACGAGTTGCCCGCCGCACAACCTGCGCGAAGTCTGCGACGCGGTCGTGCATTACATCGACAATCCCGAGGCGACGAGCACGCAGTTGATGCGTTTCGTCAAAGCCCCGGATTTTCCGACCGGCGGCATCCTCTACGGCACCGAGGGCCTTGCCGACGCGTACCGCACAGGGCGCGGGCGCATCACGGTGCGTTCGAAGGTCGCCATCGAGCACGATCAGCGCACGGGCCGTGACCGCATTATCGTCAAAGAGATCCCCTATCAAGTCAACAAGGCCCGCGTCATCGAGACCATCGCGGAACTCGTGAACTCGAAAACCATCGAGGGCATCACGGATCTGCGCGACGAGTCGGATCGCGAGGGCATGCGCATCGTCATCGAGGTGCGCAAAGGCGATGAGCCGCAGGTCATCCTGAATCAGCTCTACAAGCACACGCAGCTTCAGGATAACTTCAGCATTCTGATGCTGGCGCTCGTGAACAACCAGCCGCGTGTGCTTTCGCTGGCCGAACTGATCGGCTATTACGTCAAACACCGCGCGGAAATCGTGCGTAAGCGCACGGAATTCGATCTGCGCCAGGCGGAAGCCCGCGCGCACGTGCTGGAAGGGCTGCTCAAGGCCATCGATCACATCGACGAGGTCATCGCCATTATCCGTTCGTCCGCCGATGGCGACGAAGCGCGGACGCGACTGAACGAACGCTTCGGGTTCACGGATGTCCAGTCCAACGCCATCCTGGCGATGCGCCTGCGCCGACTGACCGGGCTTGAGCGCGAGGATTTGGAGAAGGAATACGCCGACTTGCTGCGACAGATCGAGAAGTTTCGCAATATTCTCTCGAGCGAACGCACTATTCTCGCCGAGGTCCGCAAAGAGATCTTGGCGGTTCGCGAGAAGTACGGTGACGACCGTCGCACGGAGATCGTCGGCCAAACCAGCGAGTTCACCATCGAAGACCTCATCGCCGACGAAAACATGGTGGTGACGGTGTCGAACATGGGATACATCAAGCGCGTGCCCGTGGCGACGTACCGCAAACAGCGGCGCGGCGGCAAAGGCGTGGCCGGCATGGACACCAAGGAAGAGGACTTTGTCCGTGACCTGTTCATTGCGTCGGCGCACGAGTACATGCTGTTCTTCACGAACCAGGGCAAGGTGTACTGGCGCAAAGTGCATGAGCTGCCCAAGGCCAGCCGCACCGCGCGCGGCCGCGCCATCGTGAACGTCCTCGACATCACCGGCGACGAGCAAGTCACCGCGTGCTTGCCTGTGCGTGACCTCAAGGAAGAAGGCAAGTTTATCTTTATGGTGACGCGCACGGGTACGGTGAAAAAGACCGAACTCAAGGCCTTCAGCAATCCGCGCGCGGCGGGCATCATCGCCATCGATTTGGACAAGGGCGATGACCTCATCGACGTGCAGATCACTTCGGGAGAGGACAACATCCTCATCGCAACGTATTCGGGCTTGGCGATTCGCTTTCCGGAGAAGGACGTGCGTGCGATGGGCCGCGCCGCGCGTGGCGTGATCGGCATTCGCCTCGAAGAAAGCGACCGCGTGATCGGCGTATCGATAGCCGACGACGACAAGACCGTGCTGAGCGTGACCGAACGCGGCTTCGGCAAACGCACGCAGGTCGGCGAGTATCGCCTGCAACACCGCGGCGGCCAGGGCATCATCAACATCAAGACCACGGAGCGCAACGGCAACGTCGTGGGCATGCTCACGGTCGAGGATGACGACGAAATCGTCGTCGTCAGCACCGACGGCATCGTGATCCGTATGCCGGTCAAGGACATTCGCACCATCGGGCGCAACACGCAGGGCGTCAAGATCATGTCACCGACCGAAGGCGCGCAGGTAAGTGCGGTGGCGCGCGCCTTGGCCGAGGAGAAAGAAGAGCGCGTGACCGAGGCCGCTCCGGCGGAAGCCGAAAGCCGGTCCAACGGACACCGCACTGAGTTCAACGGCAGCGAGAGCGACGACGAGGTCGACGACACCGAGGAATAGGGAAGGCGGATCCGTCTGATGCCGAGTCCGAGCAAGCCTGAGCCGGTCCCCGTGCGGCGCCGCAAGGCGCGCGGGTGTGGCGGTCTGTTTTTCGTCTTTATGCTGATCGTCGCGGCGGCTTGGGGCGGCGGTCTCGGCGTGTTCGTGTGGATGCTCGAGGAAACCCAGGACCAGATGAAGGTGCTCGACACCTTCCGCCCGCGCTCGGTGAGCAAAGTTTACTCCGCGGACGGCGAGTTGCTGGGCGAGTTCACGGGGCCGGTCGTGGCCGATCTCGTTAACCTCAACGAGATCCCGCTGCATCTGCAAAAGGCGTTTGTCGCCACTGAAGACAGCACGTTCTACGAGCACAAAGGCGTGCGTCCCCTCGCGATGGCGAGTGCCGTGCTGGATTTCGTGCGCCGGGGCCGCACGCGCGGCGCGAGTACCATCACACAGCAAATTGCGCGCAACATCGAAGAACTGGCCGTCGGCACGGAACGCGATGTCTGGCGTAAAATCCGCGAGGCATTGATCTCGTTTCACCTCGAACGCGAATACACCAAGGACGAAATCCTCGAACTCTACCTAAATCAGATTTACCTTGGCGGCGGCGCGCGCGGCGTCGAGGCGGCGGCCCGGTTGTACTACGGGAAAAGTTGTCGCGACGTGGACATCGCCGAGAGCGCGCTGCTTGCGGGATTGACGCGCGCGCCTTCGCGCAACGAGCCGTTCAACCATCCTGACGCCGCCATGCAACGCCGCGATATCGTGCTGTACCAAATGCTCGAGAACAAGTTCATCACCGAGGAGGAGTACAACGCGGCGTTGGCCAAAACGCTTGAGCAGTCGCTCGTGAAGCGCGGCACAGACTCCGCATCGGGCAAGGCCTGGGCGCCCAATCAGTTTCGCGCGGCGTACCTCGTCGATCAGGTCAAGCGCACGATCCTCTCGCGCCCATTGGCGAGCCAGGAAGAACTCTTCGAGGAAGGTCTCCAAGTTTTTACTACGGTGGATATGCGCCTTCAACGCGCCGCGGAGGAGGCCCTGTTCACCGCGATGGACGAGTTCGATCGCAAGAAACTGGCGCAACTCACGCGCGCGGGCAAGGCGGACGAGTTCCACCCGATCTCGGGCGCGATTGTGTGCCTCGACAACCGTCCCGGATTCAAGGGATACGTGCGCGCGATGGTCGGCGGACGCGATTTCCGCAAGGAACAGTTCAACACCGCCGCGCAAGCCGTGCGCCAGCCGGGATCGGGGGTCAAACCCTTCGTGTGGGCCGCTGCGATCGACAACGGCATGACCGCGGCGGACATCGTGGTGGATGAGCCTGTAACGTACTACGACGCGTTGGGGCGCCCGTGGTCGCCGCAGAACTTTAGCGGAAAGTACAGCGGCGCGGTGACCTTGCGCTACGCACTCGAGCACTCGATCAATATCGTGTCCGTCAAGCTCACTGACCGCGTCGGTCCCGCCGTCGTGCGCTCATACATCCAACGTGCGGGCGTGCAGTCGCCCTTCGACGAAAACGCGGGGCTCACGATCGCCCTCGGCACGTGGGCGCTTACGCCGCTCGAACAGGCGGTCGCTTACTCGACCTTCGCCAATCTCGGCGAGTTGTACGAGCCCGTGTATATTACCGAGATCCGCGACCGCGACGATTTCGTGCGCTATCGCGGCGGTTCAGTGAAAAAAGCGGACGCCTTGCCCGCGGATGTCGCGTACGTCATGACCCGCCTCATGGAAGGCGTGTGCACATCGCCGGGGGCGACGGCGGTGGTTGCGACAAAAGACCTGAAACGTCCGCGCGCGGGCAAGACGGGAACGACGAACAACGCCGCGGACGTCTGGTTTAACGGTTTCACTCCCGACTATACGTGCGTGGTCTGGCTTGGCTACCGCGACGCGAATCGTCCCCTCGGCAGCGGCAGCGAGTATACCGGCGGACGTCTCGCCGCGCCGATTTGGGCGAAGTTCATGATCAAGGCGCACGAGGGTATGCCTGTGCGCGACTTCACCGTGCCGCCCGGCGTCGAGTTCTTCGATATCGACCGCGGCAGCGGCCTTGCCGGCGGCGGATTCAGCGAGGCGTTCATTCGGGGCACCCGGCCACGAACCGTTCCCGAACCGGTGGTGAGCGAGGGCGTCAGCGAAACCAACACCGAGACTGCGCCGTTGGCGCCCGAGACGCCCGCGCCGGCCGCACGCCATACGGATGAAGATACATTCTAGAGCGTTGGCGGCTCTCCCATGAACAGCCTTCAGAAGACAAGCGTGGAACGGCAATAGGTTATGGTAGTATGACCCATTGCCGTTCTTGTTTTGTGGCAATTGGGCGGTGATGGACTTGCCGAGATAGACCCGGTTTTAGGGAGTCGACGTCGGTTATGAGCGGGGAAACGAAGCGATGAATCGAATTGAGGTGCCGTTGGGCGACCGGGGATATCCCATCTTCCTGGGGATGGATGCGTTTGGCGCGTTGCCGGAGGCGGTGCGCGGATTGAGCAAGGTGACGACTATCGCCATCGTGACGGACTCGAACGTGGCGGAATTGCATGGAAAAGCGGCGGTGGAGGCGCTTCGCGCGCTGGCACCGCGCGCGCCGGAGCTGTGCGTGTTGCCCGCGGGCGAGGAGAACAAGCGCCTGGCGCAGATCGAATGGCTGTGCGGCCGGTTTCTCGAGGCGGGGTTGGACCGATCGAGTTTGGTCGTCGCGGTGGGCGGCGGCGTGGTGGGCGATATGGCGGGGTTCGCGGCGGCGGTGTTCATGCGCGGGGTGCGCGTGGTGCAGGTGCCCACGACGATTGTCGCGCAGGTGGACTCGAGCGTCGGCGGAAAAACGGGCGTCAATCATCCGCTCGCGAAAAATATCATCGGCTCGTTTCACCAGCCGTCGGCGGTGGTGATCGGCCTCGAGTTTTTGAAGACGCTGCCGGACCGCGAGTTGTGCGCGGGCATGGCGGAAGTGATCAAGCACGGCGTCATCGCGGACGAGACGTTGTTCGCGTATCTGGAGGCCTCGGCGGCGAAGATTCTCGCCAAAGACCTCGGCGCGCTTGAGGTTCCGGTACGGCGGAGCTGCGAGATCAAGGCGGCGGTCGTGGGCGAGGACGAGAAGGAAAAGGGCCTGCGCGCGATTCTGAATTACGGGCACACGTTTGGTCACGGCATCGAAGCGGCGAGTCATTACCGGCTGTTTCTGCACGGCGAGGCGGTGGCGTTGGGGATGCACGCGGCGGGATGTTTGGCGCGCGAACTGGGGTTGGTGGATGATGCGTTTGTGGCTCGACAGCGGGCGTGCATCGCCGCGTACAACCTGCCGACGGCATGGCCCGAGATGCCGGTGAATGAAGTATTGGAGGCGATGCGGCATGATAAGAAGGCCGTGGGCGGCACGTTGAAGTTTGTGGCGCCCGATCGCCTGGGGCACGTTGTGCAGCGCACGGATATCACCGAAGACCAGGCGCGCCGCGCTCTCGAGGCGGTCCGCGGAGGGTAAATCCACATGGCGTTCGGCGGGGAAGACGCGGAAAGCTACTTTGACGACGGTCTGACCGCCGCCAAGAAGGGCGATTTCGAGCGGGCGGTGGTGTGTTTTTCGAGGGCAATCCACCTTGATAAGGCATACGCCGCGGCTTACCACCAGCTAGGACAATGTCTGGTCCGGCTGGGCGATCTCGAACGCGGCGCGCCGTACCTGTTCGAGGCCGTGAAACGTCGTCCGGCGAACGTGCCTGCGCGCATCGATCTCGGGTTTGCGTTGCTTGCTTCCGGGCGAACCGATCGCGCCCTGGAGCAGTTTCAGGAAGTGCTCATTCAAGATATGCAGAATTGGCGCGCGCACCTAGGACTCGCGTCGGTCGCTTTTGAGAAGGGCAACTACCAAAGCGCGGTGGACGAGGCGCTTGCCGCGCAAGCGTTGGGCGGCAGCGGTGTCGCGCTGTTGTATCTCCTCGGCCGCGCCTCGCAGCTCACCGGCAACGGCACGTTCGGCGCGGAAGTGCTCAGCCGAGCGGACAAGCTTCTCGAAGCGTCGATGGAAGCGCAGACGACCCAACCCGAAGCGTCGTTCATGCGCGGCGAGATCGCCATGGCCCGCGGGCAATTCTCCCAAGCGCTCGAACGCTACCACGCCGCAGAGACGATGGTGCAGTCTGGCCGCGTCTATTCCGCGTTCGGCGTTGCGTTCACCGCGCTGGACACGCTCGCGCGGCAAGGGGTGTGCTACCAGCGATTGTCGCGCACCGATCAGGCACGCGAAATGGGCAAACGCATCTTGGCCGTGGACCCAACGCATAAACTCGGCAAGACGTTGGTGGAGGGATAGGCGCCATGGCGGATGTCAGCCTGCAACTTGTCCGCGATTTCCTCGAATTGAATTTGTTTCAGGTGCTGACGAACTGGCATCAGGAATCGTGGCGACCGCGCGCCGCCGAGCAGTCGGCGCAGCTATTCGTTCAAAACACGCGCCCGCTTTCCACTCGCGAAACGCCGTTGTTGCTCACACCCGAGGACCTGCCGCTGATCGAACGCGCCGTGGTCGAAGTCCGCGCGTGGCACGCGGACCGCTTCTATCCGTCCGTGATCGAATCCAATCCTGTGCTTTTTCAATTTGTGGAGCCCGAGGCGCTTTCGCTGGCGCGTGAAGTGTTCGCGGGCGAGCCGTTCCGCACGATCCTGGTCGTGTCGGAGTTGCCCGCGTCGCCGGAGCCCCGCGCCCGATCACTCGACCTGCTGCGCCGGGCGGGCGTCGATCACGTCTTGGAATTCCCCACAGTGTTACAGGACTTGTTTCAAAAGGTCAGTCCAAACGTGAACTACGCCGCGTCGCCGACGCTGCAGACGTTGCGGTTGGTCAAGCGCTATCGCCTCGTTCGGCAATTGCAGATGGAACTTCCGTTCGTGATGGAACCGCTTGCGCCGCCCCACATTCCGGCGGTGTCCGCCGACGCGGTCGACCCCGAGGACGACGAACAGGAGTAGCGCGTGTGTTGGCGGCATCGCCGAGCAATGACACGAGACCCAAGCGAACGTATACGTTACGCCAAGAAATCGAGCGTCTTTTCGACCTGATATCCGCCGCGTTCGATCGCGTGCAACACGCGCAGCGCCGCGAGGCTGCGGAGTTCGGCCGTTTCGGTGACCGTCAGTCGTTCTTTCTTGGGCACCAGTGCGCCCGCCATAACGGCGCGCGCCGCCAGCGCGTGGAACAGCGACTCGGCGCGTTCTTTGTTGAGCCACCAGACACCATCCCAGAAATTCACGCCAAGGTAATCGCGGGCGAGATCCGACTCGAACAACCGGGCGATCTGGCCGCCGAGATCGCGCGGGGTGCGCGTGTCGAGGACCGTCTCAAATCGCAGGAGCAGTTGCACGAGGTCCGCGTTGGCGCGGGCGTCGTCGCGCGTCCAGCCGAGATCCGCGAAGGCGTCCTCGGCGATTCCCTTGAGGTGCCAATGCTCGAGCCACGCCGCGCGCAGTTCCGCCTGGCCGATGTCGAACACCGTCGATAGGGGCTGCAATACCGACACTACGAGCGGAACACAGACCGAACGCGTTGGCATCTTCGCCGTGTTCGGTGGCGGCGTGCAGAGGAAGTCGCTCGCTTCGTCGCTTAGGTCGAGCGCCTTGACGCGCGTGCGGAACTTCTGCGCTTCCGCGATCTCCGCAATCGCGCGCTTGGCCATACTTGGCGCATCCAAGGCGCGCCCGAGGTGGTCGCCGACCGTCGCGTAGAAGGTCGTCAACGCCGTCTCGTAGTCCGCCATCGTTTCCTTCACGCCCTTGCGCCGCACGCCCGCTTCCGCAACCGCGCGCAGCGTGAGCGGGTCCATGATGCGGCGGAAGCCGTCGAGCACCGGACCGAGAATCGTCTCCGTGTATGCATCCTGGATGCTGGGGACCGCCGCGCCGCCCAAGCGGTCCGCCAACCGTGCCCAAGAGCCGTCCACGTCGCGGATCTCGCGCCAATCGAGAAATGCATGGTAATGGTATTCGCCGAGCTCGACAAACAAGCCCTGCTCGCACAAGTCGCGTCCGCGGCGCAGGTATTCCATGTGCGTGCGGTAATCGCGGAACACATAGAACATGTCGTCTTCGCTGCGCAGACCAAGACTTTCGCCCATCGCGTACTGTCGGAGGACCGGCGCGTCCGCCGGGCCGGTATTCACGGCCGATGAACTGCGCACCCAGCCGCGTGTCGACGCGTAGGCGTTGTGGAAGATGACTAGCGCACGCTCGTCGCCCGCGCGGTTCGAATACGCGAACACGTTCTCATCGACGTGGCCTTCCGGCGTGAAGAAATCAAACAGGCGGAAGTTGCGCGAGCCACTGAAGAGATAGCGCCGCCTCGCCAACGGGAAAATGGCCGCCTCGTGGTGACGCAGCAAGCCCTCGTCGACAGCCTCGTCCCAATAGGCCCTGCGGTATTCCATGCCGTACTTCTCGGTGAAACCCTCGATCTGGCCGTGACCGAACATCGGGAGACCGGGCATGGTGACCATCATCATCACGACACCGAAATATTTTTCGCCGCGCCCGAATTGTTCGACGGCGGTGCGTTCGTCGGGGTTGTTCATGAAATTGACGAAGCGGCAGAGAATCTCCGGACTGAACTCGAGCACGTTCTTGATGGTGGTGCGGTATTTCGCGTTGTCCTCCGTCTTGAGCATGTTCATGAATGCGCTGTTGTACACCCGGTGCATGCCGAGCGTGCGCACAAAATAGCCTTCCATCAGCCAGAACGCCTCGGCCAACAGCAGCGTGTCCGGAGCTTCGCGCTGGATGCGCTCAACGACCTCACGCCAGAATTCCTCGGGCATTGCGGCGTCGAACTGCGCCCGCGTGAGTGCGTGCTCCGCGCGCGAAGGAATCGCGCCGCCTTCGCCAGGCTGCGGAAACCAGAGTCGCTGATAGTGTTTTTTCGCCAGCGTCATCGCGGCATCGAAACGGATGATCGGGAACATTCGCGCGACATGCAGGATGGTTTGGATCACCGCTTCGCGCACGGCGGCTTTCATGTAGTCGAGTTGCGCGGTGTCGTTCCACGGCATGCTCGTGCCGTCGTTGCCGTGGTAGATATAGCGCACTTCGCCGCTGCGGTTGCAGGTGCGTTTGAACACCACCGCCGCGTCGGAATGATTCCAATAACCATCTTCAATCTGCAGCGTGACCGACGAATCCAACGAGAGGTCCGGGCCGGTAAAGCGGTACGACGGGAACGGCGGTTGATCCAATTGGACAAACCACTCCGGATGCTCGATCACCCACTTCGAATAGAGCCCAACATGGTTCGGCACCATGTCGCTGGCCAAGCGAATGCCCCGCGCCCAGGCGCGTTCGCGCAGTTGCTCGTACGCCGCCGCGCCGCCCAGGTCCTGGGCGATTTCGTAGTCATAGAGCGAATACGCTGACGGCAACGCTTCCGGGTTTCCCATCCGCCGCTTGATCTCACCGGAGGCGACCGAGCGCTCCCACAGGCCAATCAGCCAGAGACCGGTAAAGCCCCACTGCGCCAGGCGATCGAGTTCTTCATCAGGAATTTGATCGAGCCGCGTGATCGCGCGTTGGTAGCGCTTGGAAAGTTGATCGAGCCAGACGTACGTCGATTTTGCGATGAGCACGACGTTCGCCATCCAGTCCGCGTCACGCGAGAAACGCTCCGGCTCGTCGTAATGGAGATCGAGTCCGCCCTCACCCGGCCCAAAGCGAAGCGCCTCGACCGGTCCCGGCCCCAGCCCGCGCATCCGTGTTTCCTCGCGCAGCACGTCGCGCGCGAGCAAGAGACGGTGCATCAGGTGTGCGGGCAGGATTGCGGCCCAGTGTTTTCGAATGTACTCGAGCTGGCCCTCAAGCGAATGCGGGGAATGGCGCGCCGGGGCGCGCAGTACATCGAGCAGGGTCATGGCCATCGGCGCCACCGCGGGCTGCGTGCGGAAATACGCCTCGGCGCTTTCCACAAAACGGTCATATGGCGCGGCATTGCGCAGCGTCGTGTCGTCGAACAGCGCCAAGAACGGCCGCATCGCCGGGTTGGCCGTCGTGACGTGCAGCAAGATGACCTCGCGCGCCATGAGCGCCCGGTTCAGTTGCGCGTGCGTGCGGCCTTCCAAATATTCCTCGGCGCCTTCACGCCCCAACAATACTTGGAGTGGTGGGAATAGGCGCACGAATCTCTCCACCGGCTGCTCCACCGTGATCAGTCCGTGCCGAACGCGCGTCCAGTCCAGGCTGGCCAGCATTGCCCCAGGGTTCTGCTCATTGCAGTAGAGATCGAAGATATACCGGAGGATTTCGCACAATAGCGCGGCGGTTGTCAGTTCACCCGCGCGAACGTAACCATATCGAGGCGTGGCTTTTTCTTGCTCGTTTAGTCGATCCGCCAATCGGCGAAACGTGTGCAACGCGCGCATCCGCCCCGCATCGGGTAGGGCCTCAAGAAGGTCCTCGATGCGCAAAACAGCCCACGCCTCATCCAAGACCGGAAACCCCAAGGGAAAGCAGGGTTCGGTGCTCGCGTCCGCGCGAAGATCGGCGGGGTCAGCCTCGTCAAACGACTCCAATGGCATGAATTCCTATTCCTGGCGCCCAAGTCCGGTAGTTCTCGCTCTCTGCGGCGCGCGCCACGCGGTTTCCGCATGCGAACCATGAGCATACACGAAATCCCGTGAATGGCGCACCTTTTCGCTCGTTTGTCGAATATCCGCAGAGGCAAAGGGTCTATTTACGCCAGTCCATGGCGCTCAAGCAGCGGCAGGTCGTTGAGGAGAAGCCGGGCGTCGCCGTCGGCGACGAGGCGGCCTTCCGCAAGGATCACAACGCGGTGACAAGCGGCACGGATAAGATCGAGGTCGTGCGAGGCGACGACCTGCGTGTCGTGGAGGCGTCCGAGCAAGCCCACCAGTTCGCGGCGGGCGCGTGGGTCGAGGTAGGCGCTGGGTTCGTCCAGCACCAGGATGCGCGGGTCCAACGCGATCACCGTCGCAATCGCGGCGCGACGTTTCTGCCCCATGCTGAGGTGATGTCCACACCGATGCTCGAATCCCGCCAGGCCTACCGCCGCCAAACTCTCCGTTACGCGGCGCGCAGTGTCGGCATCGTCCCAGCCGAGTTGACGCGGACCAAACGCCACGTCGTCGCCGAGGGTGGGACAAAACAGTTGGTCGTCGGGATTCTGAAAGACCATACCCACGGCGCGGCGCACCTCACGCAACGTATCGCGGCGTAGCGGCGCGCCGTCGATCCGCACTTGGCCCGCCGTGGGCATAAGCAGTCCGTTGAGGTGCAACAGCAATGTCGATTTGCCCGCGCCGTTGGCCCCGATGAGGCCGATACGCTCGCCCGGCGCAACGCGAAGGGTGACGCCGTTCAGCGACGGCGTGCCGTCGGGATAAGCGTGGCGAACGTCTTCGAGTTCTATCACCGGCGTCATGCCGCCCCCCATCGCAGTGCGCCCGCCAACGTCAGCAACACGCCTGCGAAAGCGTAATCCGCCGGGCGCAGCGCCTGACCGGGGCGGCTGGGGAAATGGCCCGTGAATCCGCGCGCAATCATGGCCAGGTGGACACGCTCCGCGCGTTCATAGCTGCGCAAAAAGAGCATTCCCGCGAGGTGGCCGACGCTGCTTGCGTGCCAGAGCCAGCGGCCGGCATATCCACGCGCGTCCGCGGCGCGTTTCATGCGCCGGGCTTCTTCGACCACGACAAAAAGATAGCGGTACGTGAGCCCCGCCAAAGTCAGCAGCACCCGCGGTACGCGCAGTCGCTCGCAAGCGGCCAGCAGCTCGGATATGGGCGTGGTGGCGGTCAATACGGAAAGGCTCAACACCCCCAGCAGCGCTTTGATCAAGGCGTTCCAGAGGACCATCAGCCCTGCGCGCGTGACTTCGAGTGAGGCCACGCCGAGTGCATACGTGTGCGCGGGGTCATCGGGTGTGAGGAACGGCGCCAAGGCCGTAACCGCCAATACGAATGGCAACACCAGCGCCATGCGTCCGGCCATGAAACGCAGAGGCAGCCGCGCGGTGAGCCCCACGGCGATGACGACGCCCGCGTATCCCGCGAATACGGCGTAGGCGTCGGGCGGTGTGGTGACGATACAGAGCAAAAGACTCATGAACGCGACAAGTTTTGCGCGGGCATCGATACGATGCACCGGGCTATCAGACGCGGCGTAGCGTTCGAGGTGACTCGTCATGAACGCGGCGGTGCGGAGCGGCGACGCGACACGCGCGCAAGAAGCAATCCCCCGCCGAACACGGCCAACGTCCCCACCACGCCCGCCAGGGCTGTCGAGAACCCTTCGTGCGACACGCCCGGAATGGCGTAGTCCGCGAACGGTGCCCAGCCTTGCGCCGGGGCCGCTTCGACGCCGTGGTCCTCGGCGACGCGCTCAAGCCCGTCGGGCGAACTCGACGCAAACGGCGAGACAAACAGCGCCAGGCCAAGCGCGATCGCAACGCCCGCCATCAGGAAAATTCGATAGGACAGGTTCATGCGTAGCTCTCCATCGGACGACGGCCTTGGATCTCATGTAACAGGTCTGGGCGCGCGGCCATCACCAAAGACAGCGTCGCCGCGGTAATCAACGCCTCGCCGAGGCCGATGACCGCGTGCACGCCTGTCATTGCAGGTAGGGCGACTATCAACGGCATCGTGCCCGAGGCCGCCAGTTCCAGCGCGCAGGCCGACGACGCCAATACGATCGAGATCCACGAGGCCACCGCCGCCGCCAGAAGCGTCATGGCGCGCGTTTTGGGCAGCACCCAGCGCAACGTTCTAAACGCCGCGTAACCGCCCAGGCCGCCCGCCACGCCCATGTTGAACAGATTGAGCCCGAGCGCGCTCAGGCCACCGTCCTGAAACAAGAGGCACTGCATGACCAATACCAACGCCATAACCAGAAACCCATTGAGCGGCCCCAGCAACAGCGCCGCCAGCACCGCGCCCAAGAAGTGCCCGCTCGTGCCCGCCGCGATGGGAAAATTCAACATCTGCGCCGCAAACACGTACGCCGCCGTCACGCCCAGCAGCGGCGCTTGCCGTTCGCCCAAGGTTTCCCCGGCGCGCCGCACCGCCACCGCCGCAACGCCCGCCGACACCACAAACGCCCCCGCGCTCAGCGGAAAATTCACAAATCCATCGGGAAGATGCATGGTGTTACTCCAGTCGGTATTACGAACTCCGAAATCGTAATACCGATTATGCCCTTGTCCCCCCTGAAAAGCAAGTATGTCTTGGTGCTCGCTACGCCCCGGGCTTCGTGCGGCCGGCACGCGCACAAAGCGCATCGAACAGCGCCGCGATCTCCGGGACGTCGTAGTCGTTGAAGTTGGCGGGGTTGGCCCAGAACTCCTCGAGGCGGCCGCGCCCTTCGCGTTGGTACATCACGATCTTCGCCATCATCTGCAGTTTGTCGATTCCCCGCACGAGCCGCGCCTCGGGCGACTGCGCCGCCTCTAGTTCTTCTAGCAGCTCAACGTAACGCGCGGAAAGCGCCCCGAGAAGCTCCGCGCCCACGGCGAGTTCCGCCTCCGCTTTGGCGGCGCCCAACGCGCCCTTGCAGGCGGGCATGGGGATATCCATCAGGCGGCACTCGGGAAGGTCGTGAAGCAACGCCATCGCCACTGCCTTCTCGCGGTCGAAGCGCCCCGGGTGAGCATCGACAATGAGCAACGTCATCACGGCGACAAAGTGCGAGTGGGCCGCCACGGACTCCGGCTCCGTCACGCCCCGCAGGACGTAGCCCGCCCTGGCAATACGGTCCAGGGGATGAATGGCCTCAAAGAGGTCTAGGATGCGATCTTCTATCGAGTTCATGAAGGGAGTATGCCAGGAACCCCGCCAAAAGGCCACGCCTTTGCCTGAAACGCTCCAGGAACAACTGCGGAGGCGACGTTGTTAGGAAAGGCGACAGCGCAGACGCGCGAACAATGAGATTAAGGAGAATCGTACCATGGGTTACCAGTTGCCTGATCTTCCGTATGCGTATGATGCCCTCGAACCGCACATCGACGCGCGGACGATGGAAATCCACCACACCAAACATCACCAGGCTTATATCAACAACGCGAACAAGGCCCTGGAGGGCTTGGACGCACTCGCGGCGAAGCCCGTCGAGGAATTGTTGCGCGATATCAACGCCGTGCCCCAGGACAAGCGCCCGGTGCTCATCAACAATGCCGGCGGCCACGCCAATCACTCGCTGTTCTGGCGTGTGATGGGCAAGGGCAAAGGCGGCGAGCCGAAAGGTGAAATCGGCAAGGCGATCGACCAAGCGTTCGGCGGGTTCGCGGCGTTCAAGGAGCAGTTTGGCAATGCAGGAGCAACGCGCTTCGGCAGTGGCTGGGCGTGGCTCTGCGTCGAGAACGGCGGCCTGAGGGTGCTCAGCACCGCGAACCAGGACTCGCCGTTGATGCAAGGGCTGACGCCGGTGCTTGGCCTGGACGTCTGGGAACACGCCTATTATCTGAACTACCAGAACCGCCGCCCCGACTACATCGCGGCATGGTGGAACGTGGTGGATTGGGACGTCGTCAACGAGTTCTACCGCGCGGCACGAGGGTAGAGATCGGAGTTGCTCCCGTCACGGGGCTCGCGTGAGGTATCGATCCGCGCGAGCCCCGTTCGCTATACTGAGCCGCTGGGAAACATGAGGAGGCTCGCAATGCGACGGCGGTGCATGGGGTTCAGCATGATCGAACTCCTGGTGGTCATTGCGATCATTTCCGTTCTGATGGCGCTTCTGTTGCCGACCTTGTCCCGCGCGTTGAGTAAAGCCCGCAGTACCAAGGGCATGCTCGAACTGCGCGACGAAGGCATCGGCCGGACGGCGGACGACACCTCCAATGTGCCCTCGGCCGAACGGCCCACCCTCGCAAGCTGTCGAAAGGCCTTCTACCGTAAAGCGGACTATGGCGACGGGAAGATCTACTACACCGAGCCATTGTGCGTGTTGAAAACGGACGATGAATTCCGTGCGTATTGGTATACGACGATTCGCGCGGCCGCTTCCGAGGATCTTGAGTTTGCCGAGGGCGGGGAATTGATCGCGCGCGATGAAAAGGGGCGGCGCTTTCTCTTGCCCGTTATCCCCGAGGGCGAATTTCTGACCCACTACGGCACGTATCCGCTCGGCTGGGAGTTCCTATCGACCAAGGTCAGCGATTCCGGTAACGAGAGCCTTAGCGCCAAGGTGCTTTACAGCGATGGGCACGTCGAGTACAAACCGTATCCGAGCAGTTTTCCCGCCACGCGGACCGTCGCCGAATATTCTCAGCTCTTCCTCGACACGCGTTGAGCGCTACACCAAGTGCAAGAACTTGAGGTTTGCTTTGGGGAAGGCGTACTGCGTGAGCTCGTCCCGGAGCACCCACTCGAGCGCATCGTGAACATTCGCGCGCGGCGTACCTCGACGCAGACGACACCGAAATACGTGGAGCGTTACGCGGAGATGCGAGTACGCGTGCGTCACGTCGGTCAACGGCGCAATACCTGCCACTTCCACTCCAAGCTCCTCACGCAACTCGCGGCGCAGCGCCTCTTCGGCGGTCTCACCCGACTCCACGCGCCCGCCTGGAAACTCCCACAGCCCTCCGAGTAGTCCGCCCGGCTTGCGGCGGCCAATCAACACGCGCCCGGCGCGTTCAATTACGCCCACTGCGATTTCCTGATGCGGCACGGGGCGCTTCTCTTTTCGCACAGGACGTTGCTCTTGCGTCCCTTGCGCTGACGCACGGCAGTGGGCGCGCACGGGGCATTCGGCGCAGGAAGGGCTGCGCGGCGTGCACACCAGTGCGCCCAGTTCCATCATGGCTTGGTTGAAATCGCCCGGGGCATTGCGCGGAAGCAATCTCTCCGCGACATCCCACAGGGTCGCCTGCACGTCGGCGGTGTCTACACAGGCATCGAGATCGAGCACGCGCGACAACACCCGAATCACGTTGCCATCGAGCACGGGTTCGCGGGCGCCGTAGGCAATGCTTGCGATAGCTCCAGCGGTGTATCGCCCAATCCCCGGCAGCGCGCGCCATTCCTCAGGGGTTTCAGGCAAACGCCCACCGCGCTCGGACACGATAATCTGCGCGGCGCGATGCAGGTTACGCGCGCGCGCGTAGTAGCCCAAACCTTCCCAGCACTTGAGCACGCGATCGAGTGGCGCGTGCGCCAATGTTTCGACATTCGGAAATGCTTTCAGAAAGCGCTCGAAGTAGCCGATTCCCTGATCGACACGGGTCTGCTGCAGCAGAATCTCGGAGATCCAGACCTTATACGGCGCGGGATCGCTGCGCCACGGCAAGACGCGCGCATGCGCACGGTACCAGCGCAACAGCGCGCGGCGAAACGGCGCAGCCTCCATCACTACCGGATGCTGATCATGCGGTCGATGGCCGTGCGCGCACGCTCGATGATCTCTTTCGGGAGTTCAACCGCGTGCTGCATGGTCTGCAGCGACTTCAGCGTTTCCTCGAGCGTGATGAGCCCCATGTACGGACAACGAATGCTGCACAACCGCAGCATCTCCTTGTCCGGATTCTCCGCGGCGATGTTGTCGCCCATGCTGCACTCGGTGAGCAACAGATAGCGCGGGGCGTCGATCTTCTTCACGTACTCGACCATCTGCTTCGTGCTTCCCGAGAAGTCGCATTTCTCGACGACTTCCGGACTGCATTCCGGGTGGGCGATGATCACGACATCCGGAAACTGCTTGCGCACGTTCGCAACGTCTTCCACGGTGAACTGCTCATGCACTTCGCAACGCGCCATCCAGCCAATCATGCCCTTGGGGATGTCCGTGCCCTCCGGCAACACCAGTTCGCCCGCGTCGTCGCGCGTCATCACGGTGATCGGCATGCCGAGATCATGGGCCGTATTGCGCGCCAGATACTCGTCCGGCAGGAAGATCACCGTCGAATGCCCCTGCGCGAGCACATGCTGCACCACTTTGTCCGCGTTGCCCGAGGTGCAGCAATAGTCCGACTCCGCCTTCACGTCGGCATACGTGTTCACATAGCTGACCACCGGCACGCCCGGATAGCGCTGCTTCAGGCGGCGTACTTCGTCCGCCGTTACCCCCGCCGCCAGCGAACACCCGGCGTCGAGCGACGGAATCAGCACGCACTTGTCCGGATTGAGAATCTTGGCCGTCTCCGCCATGAACTTCACACCGCAGAACAAAATAACGTCCGCCTTTGTCTGCGCGGAAATGCGCGACAACTCCAACGAGTCGCCCACGTAGTCCGGCACGGAGACATACAACGCCGGTTCCATATAGTTATGGCCGAGGATCACCGCGTTGCGCTCGCGCTTGAGCTTGTTGATCTCAAACGCAATTTCCGCTTTCAGATCAATTTCAAAAGGAGGGACGATGCCCTTCAGTTTGCGGTGCATTAGTTCGCGCGTCTGGTCGAGCGATAGAACGGCGTCAGGGGATTCTGTGCTTGGCATGGTGTGTAATTAACCTCTTTCGCGAGGGACGTGCGCGGCATCGGCCGAACCCATCCATCGACTTTCCCGGATAAACAAATATTTTACCACTCCCTCGGAAAAGCATCAATTTTTGACGCTGCAAAAAAAGGAACCGCCCCCAAGACTTGCTCGGGGGCGGTTTGCGTTAATACAAAGGGTTATTTCTTGCCCTTACCGGCCTTTTTCGCGACCTTCTTCGGGGCAGCCTTCTTGACCACCGCCTTCTTCGCGGCGGCTTTCTTCGGCGCGGCCTTCGCAGCCTTGCCCGCCTTGGCGGCCTTGCGCGGGGTCTCGATGGCGGCCTGGGCCGCGGCGAAACGCGCGATCGGCACGCGGAACGGGCTGCAGCTCACGTAGTTCATGCCCACGCGGTGGCAGAACTTCACGGACGACGGCTCGCCGCCGTGCTCGCCGCAGATGCCGACCTTGAGCTCAGGGCGGGTCGAGCGGCCGCGCTCGACGCCGATCTGCACCAACTGACCGATACCGTCCTGGTCAAGCACCTGGAACGGATCGTCCGGCAGAATCTTGTTCTCGAGGTAAATCGGCAGGAAGCCGCCGATGTCGTCGCGCGAGTAACCGAAGCCCATCTGCGTCAGGTCGTTCGTGCCGAAGCTGAAGAACTCGGCCTTCTCGGCGATCTTGTTGGCGATGAGGGCCGCACGCGGGATTTCGATCATCGTACCGACCATGAACGGCACCTTGAGACCGGTGGCCTTCTGCACTTCGTCGGCGACGCGGCGCACGATGGCTTCCTGGTTCAGGAATTCGTTCTGGTGGCCGACCAACGGAATCATGATCTCGGGCAGCACCTTGACCTTCTTCTTGGTCAGTTCGGCGGCCGCTTCGAGGATGGCGCGGGCCTGCATCTCGGTGATCTCGGGGTACGCGATGCCCAGACGGCAGCCGCGGTGACCCAGCATCGGATTCAGCTCGTGAAGCTGGGCGATGCGGCTCTTGATCTTCGCCACCGGCACCTTGATCTGACCGGACAACTCCTCGATCTGCTTGTCGTCGAGCGTCACGAACTCGTGCAGCGGCGGGTCGAGCAGGCGCACCGTCACCGGCTTGCCCGCCATCGCCTCGAAGATGCCCAGGAAGTCGGCCTTCTGGAACGGCAGCAGCTTCATAACGGCCTTGCGGCGGGTCTCTTCGTCTTCCGCCAGAATCATCTCACGCACGTGGATGATACGGGCCGGGTCGAAGAACATGTGCTCGGTGCGGCACAGCCCGATGCCTTCCGCGCCCAGGTCGATCGCCTGCTTGGCGTCGGCGGGGCTTTCGGCGTTCGTGCGCACGTTGATTTGGCGGAACTCGTCCGACCATTTCATGATCTTCTTGTACCAGGGGTTCAGATCGGGCTGCGCGGGCAACACCGGCACCTTGCCTTCGTAAATCTTGCCCGACGAACCGTTCATCGAAATCCAGTCGCCTTCTTTCAGCACCTTTCCGCCGACCGTGAGGGTCTTACCCGCGGCGCTGATATTCAGCGCGCTGCACCCCACGATGCAGCACTTGCCCCAGCCGCGCGCCACCAGCGCCGCGTGCGAGGTCATGCCGCCCTTCGCGGTCAGAATGGCTTCGGCCACGTGCATGCCGTGCACGTCTTCGGGCGAGGTCTCGTTGCGCACCAGGATGACCTTGCGGCCCATCTTCGCCCACTCGGCCGCGGCGTCGGCCGTGAACACGATCTGGCCCACGCCGCCGCCAGGACCCGCCGGAAGCCCCTTCGCCAACACGCTCGAGGCCTTCTCGACCTTCGGGTCGAGCATCGGGTGCAGCAATTCGTCCAACTGCTCGGGGGCCACGCGCATAATCGCCGTCGCCTTGTCGATCAGCTTGCTCTCGGCCATCTCGACGGCCATACGGACCGCCGCCGCGCCCGCGCGCTTGCCCACGCGGCACTGAAGCATCCACAGCACGCCTTCCTCGATCGTGAACTCGAGGTCCTGCATGTCGCGATAGTGCTTCTCGAGCTTCGTGCGAATAGCATCAAGCTGTTTGTACAGCTTCGGATTGACTTCTTCGAGCGACATCAGGTGCGCGCTCTGCTCGGTCTTCGTCGACTTGTTCAGCGGCGACGGCGTGCGGATACCAGCCACCACGTCTTCGCCCTGCGCGTTCACCAGCCACTCGCCGTAGAACTTGTTGTCACCCGTCGATGGGTCGCGCGTGAACGCCACGCCCGTCGCCGAGTCTTCGCCGGTGTTGCCGAACACCATCGCCTGCACGTTCACCGCCGTGCCCCACTCATCCGGGATGCGCTCGATGCGGCGGTACGCGATCGCGCGCTTGCCGTTCCACGACTGGAACACCGCGCGGACGCCGCCCCAAAGCTGCTCTTTGTGATCGTCCGGGAAGGCCTTACCGATGCAGTTCTTCACGATGACCTTGAACTGATCGCTCAGTTCCTTCAGGTCCGACGCCGTCAAGTCGGTGTCTTCGGTAACCCCACGGGCCTTCTTCATCGCTTCCATCGCGTGCTCAAGCTGAAGACGCACGCCGTGGCCATCCGCCGGCTCGATGCCCGCGGCCTTTTCCATCACCACGTCCGCGTACATCATGATGAGACGGCGGTACGCGTCCCACACGAAGCGCTCGTTGTTCGTCTTCTTGATCAGCGCCGGGATCGTCTTCGACGTCAGACCGACGTTCAGTACCGTGTCCATCATGCCCGGCATCGAGCGGCGCGCGCCCGAACGGATCGACACCAGCAGCGGGTTCGACGGATCGCCGAACTTCTTCTTCATCACGCCTTCGACCTTGGCCAGCGCCTTCGCCACCTCAGCCTCAAGCTCCTTCGAGAACTTCGCCTTGTTCTTGTAGTACTCGGTGCAGACTTCCGTCGTGATCGTGAAACCTGCCGGCACAGGGATGCCGATGTTGCACATCTCGGCCAGGTTGGCCCCCTTACCGCCCAGCAGGTTCTTCATCTCGGCCTTGCCGTCGGCCTTACCGCCACCAAAGAAATAGACATTCTTCTTCGCCATCGTGCGCTTCTCCTTACCGTGTCACTGCTTGGTCACCACGAACTTTCCGAGACTGCCTCTGCGGTTCGCCGCAAAGAACAGCCGATTTCCCCACAAAAAAACACCGTACTATACTCAAGAAAGCCACGCATTTCAACATTTCGAGCCTAATCTTCTGAGCCGAATCTGCCGGATAAGCCATAAAGCACATTGGCGCAACAGTGCTTATGGGGAAACATATAATTAATAGCGCTTCCGGCATAAAGGAACTCTTCTGCGCCATACCGTTTGCGTGGTCAGACGCCTCCCTGCGGCTCGAGAGAAGAGCCAAAGAAAGACCTTGCCTCGCCGAGTAGTACGCGAAATTTGACTCCTCCAGCAAGATCCGGTAGGATATCCCAGCGTGCGGACCTTGCGTCGCGCACGTTTTTTCGGGGATGTAGCTCAGTTGGGAGAGCGCTTGTCTGGCAGACAAGAGGTCGACGGTTCGATCCCGTTCATCTCCACCAAATAAAACAAGGTTAACGCCCTCTCCGCGCAGAATTGGCGCACGAGAGGGCGTTGTTGTTTCTAGCGAAGTAAGCCCTTGTTGCTAAAGGAATTGCACATGTAGGACGAGCTCGTCTGGTCGCTTTCCAACAGGTCTGCTTAGCGCACTTCTTCACCATGTTCAGCCCTTTTTGTCTCTGTTTCCCCGCTTTCTCTCCAATTCAACAGGTCTGCGCGCAAAGCGACCTGTTGCGTGTTATCAATGGGTTACGAGCCTCGTTTTTGTTTTCCGAGTAAAAACCGCTCGCTATGCAAATGTCGTTTCGGAATTTCCTATGTGGACTTTTCCGGTAGATAAACAGCAACCATCCACCGTGAACGGATGCAAGCTGAAGCCGGAGAACTCGCATGAATACCAACCAGACACCGCCTGAACTCATGTCAGCCCAGGAGCGGCTGGACGAAGTGGCGGCCATTCTCGCCCTTGGTTTTTCGCGTCTGCGTCACAAGACGCTAGTCCTGTCTCGCTCACGAACCACCGAGCGGAATTCACTTGATTTCCCGCCGCCAGAGAGCGTCCATGGTGTCCAACCAGAGAGAGGAGGAACTACATGGACCTTGGAGTGAGAAATAGGGATGGCGCGACGCGCACGGTGCTGCGTCAGGTCGCCGCGCTGCAGCGTATGACGTGCGACGAGTTGCGTGAGCAGTGGCGTGTACTGTTTGGCGGCGAGCCGCCCGAATATCGCCACCCGATTCTGGTGCGTCGTCTTGCGCACAGGATACAGGAATTGGCGTTCGGCGTTTCGGTTGAAGCCGTTCGGGAGCGGCTGGAGGAGGCCCGCGCGCGGCTTGGGCTCGACGACATGGCGTTGCCCCGTGGGCCGCACCGGCATGGAACAAACACGCCCGTTCCCGGCACCCGCTTCATTCGGGAATGGAACGGTGGCCGTTACGAGGTTACGGTGGCCCGAGACGGGTTCGAGTTCCAAGGCAGGACGTTTCGCTCGCTCACCGCGATTGCCAAAGTCATCACGGGCACCCACTGGAACGGACGCGCCTTCTTCGGATTGGGCAAATCCACCGCTGCGAAAGGTGGCCGGATATGAGCAGACGCGCTACCGGAAGCGCCGAGCCGTCGTCCGTCGTTGTTCCCATGCGCTGCGCGGTCTACACACGCAAATCGACCGAGGAGGGTCTCGACCAAGAGTTCAATTCGCTCGACGCGCAACGCGAGGCGGCCGAATCGTATGTCGCGAGTCAACGTCAGAATGGATGGATACTCCTGCAAGACCGGTACGACGACGGCGGCTACTCGGGTGGCACTCTGGAGCGGCCAGCGCTCCAACGCCTCATCCAGGACGTGGAAGCGGGCAAGGTCAACTGCGTTGTGGTGTACAAGATCGACCGCCTGTCCCGTTCGCTCCTGGACTTCACGCGGTTGGTGGACCTTTTCGAACGGCACGGCGTGTCCTTCGTTTCCGTGACCCAGCAGTTCAACACCACGACGTCGATGGGACGCCTCACGCTCAATATCCTCCTGTCCTTTGCCCAGTTCGAGCGCGAGATCATCGGCGAACGTATCCGGGATAAGATCGCGGCGTCGAAACGTAAAGGGAAGTTTGTGGGCGGCAGATGTGTCCTGGGGTATGACGTGGCCCCGGACAACCACCGCCTTGTCGTGAACGAAGAGGAGGCGCGGGTTGTCCGCCGCGTTTTCCAGCGGTTCATCGAGACCGCTTCTCCCCAGACCGTGGTGGCCGAGCTCAAGCAGGAAGGGGTCAAGACCAAACCGCGCAAGAACGCAGCCGGACGCTCGCCAAAAGAAATGGCCTGGAGCACGTCCCTTCTCTACCGCATGCTGAACAATCGCCTGTACGTCGGCGAGATCGACTACAAGGGAAGCATCTATGCGGGCGAACACGAAGCGATTGTCGCGCATGACGTTTGGGAGAAAGCACAGGCCATCTTGCAAGAGAACTATCGCACGCGCGGCAACCAAAGCCGCAAGCGTCACGATGCCCTGCTGAAAGGGATTCTGCGGTGCGGCCACTGTGGCTGCGCGATGATCCACTCGTACGCCCGGAAACGCGGCAAGCAATACCGCTACTACGTGTGCGCGAACGCCATGAAGAGCGGGTATGCCGCGTGCGCCCTCAAAACGGTGTCCGCAGGCAATATCGAGCAGCTCGTCCTCGATCGGCTCCGGGAAACGTTACGGTCACCTCAGATCGTCGCGCGCACGTGCCGCGAGGTCGTGGCGACAACTCCGCCAGACGGCATGACCATGACGGAATCGGATGTGATTCGCGCCCTCGACCAGTTCGATGGCATCTGGGACACGCTGTTCCCCGCCGAGCAGGCCCGGATTGTCGGGTTGCTCCTTGCGGGAGTCGAAGCGCGGTGCGAAGGGGTCTCACTGGCCCTGCGGACGAACGGCCTCCTGACGTTGACCGAAGAACTTACCGGAGACAAGCAATCATGGGCAAACTGATCTTCGTCGACCATGCCGGGACAATCGAGTCCAAAGATGCGGACGGACACGTGCACATAACCATCCCCGTGCAGATGAAGCGACGCGGTGGCCGCAAAGAAATGATCGTTCCCGAAGGCCACGGGGAAGATATCGGACGGTGTCCGGAAAACAGAGCGCTGGTCGTCGCCATCGTTCGCGCGCACGCATGGACGCGGCTCATGGAAACGGGGGCATTCGCGAGCATCGAGGCATTGGCGACACGCGTGAAGATGGAGGTCTGCTACGTCCGGCGTATCATGAAACTGGCCAATCTGGCCCCAGACATCGTCCAGGCAATTCTCGACGGAAATGAACCCGGCGACCTCACCATGAATGCGCTCCGTAAAGGGGTCTCGCTGCTATGGGAAGAGCAACGTAAGCAGTTCGGCTTTCAGGCGCGCAACTGAGGTTGTGCGCGCATCGAACGTCTGGCCATCGAGTGCAGCGTCTCTGTCCGCAAGACCAGGACGTCCTTGACGCCTGCGTGCGAGGGATTGGCGTAGCTGCGCCGCAGCAGGAAGGCCATCAGGTCGACGACGCCTTGCGCGCCGATGAGCGTGCCGTGGAGTGGCTGGATGCGGATATCGAATTCGATGTGATTGAGCAGTGTCCAGGAGTGTCCCTCTTGCGTACACATCGCCACATAACCTGCGCCCGCGTCACCCAGATCATGAATTTGCTCACCCTCGCCCCGGACATCCAGGAAGAGATACTGCACCTCCCACCCACCACCACCGGCCGCGACCCCATCGCCGAACACCATGTCCGCCCTCTGACCGGCGTCCCGCTCTGGAGTCGGCAGCGCAAAATGTGGAAGGAACTGCTGCGCAGAGATCGTTAGCGGTCGAGTGTCTTTCCATTTGACGTCAATCCGCGCAGAAAAGACGGCGTTTCCTTTAGGCGTTGGCAAGCCTTTGCCAGTAATAGGGTATAAGAGGAGTCCTAAAATGGCGACTAGCAAGAAGAGCGAGAAAGGAGAACCCGTTCTGGAAAAATGACATATCTTCTGGACTAAATACTGAATTTCGCACTCGCACCATGCGTTCTTTTAGGTCATCCAGGTTTTGTGGCAATTCAATCGGGGCCTCCGTAGTTCCCGCTTCAAGAGCAGCATTGGTGCGCCAGATGTATTCTTCACAATCCGCGTCTGGGTACCATAGCTGAAGCGTAGTTCCGCTCAAGAATTGTTTGGTCGCGGTAGCCATTTCCAGATAAAGTTCTGGAAGCTCAAGTACAGCACACCATTCGGCAAGCATTGGCAATAAAGTGGATATTTCCATCAATTGTTCTTTAGGTTTCGGCTCGCCTGATTCAAAATCTAACAAATCGTCATAGCTGTCTGAGCAGACAGGAAACCCTCTCCCCTTTCGGTAAGCGAAAAAGACTCTGCGTATCAGCTGTTCTATCCATTCAGCGGCCTCTTGACGGCGATCAACATGCGAAAGGAGAAGCAACGCAATACCAATGTCTATGGCGTGACCGTCGTAGCTCGGACATAAAGCAGACGGATTGTTCTTGATCAGACTGACCAGCGTATTTGCCACATCGCAGGCATCTTTCTGCAATTGACTGTATCGAGAACCGACGGGCAGACTGACGTGGCGCATGCCCCACACACCAAGGAGCCCGATCAATTCAAAGGTGCGCAAAGGATACTCAATCTCATCGGCTCCGTATCCACATAAGCCGTCTTGGACAAAACAATGTGTCCTAACCTTTCTGTAGAAGGCATCGGCCACTAACCCGAAGGTCTCGTGTATTTTGAGAAACTCGCCCCAAGCAGGCTCAGAGGTGGACAGATGGCTGTTTTTTCGCAACCAATCCCAAACCCGGAAAACCGTGCGTTCAGCGGCGAAGTAAGCTTGGCGCAAGTTGTCTGCTTCCTTCGCCCAATGGAAGAGGATATGCAGGGCAAGGTGAATGCTTCTCAGCATCCTTACCTGCTTTTTCTCCAGGGCAGAACCGTCTGATGACATCTCTACGCTGGATAGGCTACGCTCCAGAAGGTTAAAATAGTCCTGCAAATCGTATTCATTGAGGTCGACCAGCGCCAACGCCTTGCGCATGCATTTTTTATCTTGTTCATCAAAGACGTGTTCGTTGAGCAAGTGTTGTTCGAGAAGCAGGCTGAGCTTGTCTCCTCCCCAAAGCTCGAAGTCGACCCTTCCAGGCTCGCGGTGCTGCTTTGTGAATCCGGCCCAGTTCTGTTGAACGTCCTGTTTTAGGTCTCCGCCACAGCAAACAATGATCTTGATAGGAAGTCCCTTATGTTGCTGTTCGATGTGGTTCGGTATATACACGTCCATGATCTCTGTCAGAGAAGGCCGAACGGCCTGAGGTGTTCCATCCCAATCGCTACGCCCGATATCGCCCCGTTTGACGGTGACGAGAAACAGAGTCGCTACACCATTATTCCCGTCGTCTGGCCCCACACCAGCGATATCCACGCCGTACTGTCGCGCGCCTGTCTGGGGTTTACTTGTTGGCTGTATACCCATGGCAAATAGCAGGTCAACGACAAGGGCATCCAGTTCCCCGGATTCCTTTAACATCGAGATGAACTCGCGAAGTACAAGCCTCATGCTTCCGGCTTCCTTTGCTCAATGCGCCACATGAGGCGGTTGTGCTCAAACCCTATTGGGTCAATGATCGCCGCCCGCAGGTATTCGAATTCATGCGAGAATTGATTGAGAAACGAGGGCTCGCTCAGGGTGCCATCCCTGTCGGAAAACCAGGACTTGCCTCCCTTGAGAGGTATTCTCTTTGCCAAGCTAAGCAAAGGGGAACTTTCTCTGGCCGCTTCCATGCCTTTCTGGATGCTTTCGCTGTGTGCTTTGCAGAACTCCCGAAATCTCGTCGTAGGCGGCACAAACTCCTTGAGAGGAGTCCTATTTCGAAGAGGCGCATAGTAGCGTTCCATGCCATCCAAGGCGTGTTGGGCCACCTGTTTTTCCGTCGCATGGCCGTCACGTATTTGCTGTTCAAGGTAGGTCTTGACCGTTCCTGGATAGTTGTACCCTATGAATTGCTCAAAGACAACGCAGACATTGTTGACTATTGTGTTCTCAAGAGGGGTGCGACAAAGAATAGAGAATATCAATGTGCAGAGGGCTTCAGCATCGAGAACGTAGCCAAGAATCTTGTGGATGGCGAACGTTATGTCCTCAACCGACATTCTGTCCAGTTCCGCTTTGCTAAGACGAATCTCCTTTTGTGGTTGCTGGCGTCGGTACTGCACGACATGCTTGATGCTATCGGCGGCCAGACGGTGAAGCGCTTGATGGTCAGAACTAAACCAGCGAGTAATACATACCTCGAGAAAGGAAAAGTGATTATTGACAAACGTAGAGAATGTACTGGGGAAAACGGAAAACAAATCAGATTCCACCGATTCGGCATTGTGAAGAGCCCATGTTTCCAAAAAGGAACAACTCAGTTCAGGGTTGCCCTGAAACACTCCGGAAACGGAAAAGTCGATGAGTCTCAGTGTACCGCCGCGTTGCACGTCGACTTTCGACAGACTGAGCAGGCAGGCGGCAAACCACTCCTCGTTGGCGCACTCCTCAGATTCTCTAAAAAGAACTGACGCTAACTGATGATTTGCCTCGGGGTCCGGTGACGCGGAGAGAAGACGCAGGGCAGTTGTGCTCTCATCATGCGAACGATGAAGAAGACTTCCATATGCATTGGTCAAGGCAGATACGATCAAGTCAAATTGGGAAGTCGCAACTTCGCCAAGACGGTGGAGTGTTTGAGCAAGGGCCTCTTGGTGGTCCGAATAGTCAAGATGACCAAGAGCAACGATGGCATATCTAGCAAGCATAGGGTCGTCCGACGCAGACAGGAAAAGACACCGAGAATGAACGCTGGCAAAGTCGTTTGTCGCGTGACCGACGAGAACGTTCGGGAGGAAAGCGGCGACAGGAGCAGCAGGATCTGAACTGAGAATAGAAAACAATGCCTCCGCCACGTCCGGTTGCCTCCGGCACAGTTCCTGAACCGCATTATAAATCATGCCATTTGTCATGTCGTTCTTTGTGGCTTTTTGGATATCGGCCAACGCCGGCACCAGAGACGAGACATCAATAACAAGTTCTGGAAGCACCTCGCCAAGTTCGTGATACAGCGGAGGAAACTGCGTTCCGCCCTCAGTTCCTTCGGCAATGCGTTGAATCACGTCCTTGTTGTGCCAATTGTGAAGCGTCACTAGCGCATACGCGGTGAGAGTAAGTGATCTCGGCACGCACTTCGTTAGCGCAATCTGGCGAAGAATCTCTGTGAATCTCTCCCGGTCATCCCAGACCGGTATTAGCTGTTCTTTGACAAGATAGGATGCCAGAACAGCGTATTGAACCTCCGGAAAACAAAAGGATATGTGTGGTCCATCAGCCACGCTGATAAGACCAGCACCGATTGCAGGGGAGAGCATTTCTGGGCTTCTTCCCGAAGGAATCCGCCAATCTGTCGTTCCGGCAACGAAGGCGTCCCGACCAGCGTCGGCAAGAAGAGACGCGCAGGATAGATGCTCCGCCTCGAAATTCATCCAGTTTGATATTGCTCGGTCTATGTTGTCGCCCATCGAATCACTCCGGCAGCGTATGGATTAACGCCACTGTACTTGCCGATTAGTGCCCTTTCCTTCTTCGCGCTTTCATTGATTTTCAAAGGTACCGCAGAATCCTGCCGGTGAAGGTATCCCGATATCGCCACCAGTTATTCTGTTCCACATTAACAGGCAGGTCAAAGGCGGTCAAACCACGCTCTCGCAGTCGATCTCTAGAGGAAAACATGTGGTCAAGGCGGCACTCCTCACAGATGCTTGTTGGCCAAGGTCGCCGGAGCACCGTCGAGTGACGATCAAAGAGCTGAAGAAATAGTCCATTGAGCAGCGGTGAGACATGAGCACTTGCTACGCCATTATCCTATTGACTGAATTCTTGTTCAGTGATAAGATGCATTTTCTTTGACGCTGTGGTCAAGGAAATGTGTTCGTTCTGGGGTCTTTTTACGATCAGAAAGGGCGGTTGCTTATGGGTGCATTTTCGCTTCGTCGTTTCACCAAGCCGGAGACGTTACGGGGAATTTCTCGGGATAAGCTGTTGGAATTGCTGGGCTTGCACCGTGAATATTTTCTGTCGCGCGGGGTGGCACTGCCCGAACCAGGCGGCCATGAACCGTTCGATGTGGATGCGCTCATACCCATATTCCTGACCCCGGACAAAGCGATGCCGATGGATTTGGTGGAGTCGTTGTACCTGATTAACGAACTCGCCACGCCCAAGGGGATGGACGCGATTTTGCGGGAAACCCGTAGCCAGGGAATCCGCCTGCCGCTGCCGTGGCAACCGACCGCGCTGGACGTGGCGGTGTGCGCTTTTCTGGCGGACCGGGAAATCCTCGAGCGCATCCACCACGAGCACGCGCTGCTCAAACGGCGGACCTTCATATACTTTCGACCTCTGGAACCGCCCCGCACCTTGGAACCGTCCGCGGTGCAGGCGGCACTGCCCGCGTTGGAGGCGGAACTCAACGAGTATTTCGCGGCGCATAACCGTGGCCGACATGTCCACGTATTCCTGTTTCCGCGCGACGCGGAACTCTGGCTGACCATCCGTCATGGCGATGTGTTCCGCCGCGAGGTAAACCTCGAGGACGAGAAGAATGTCATGTTCGTCTATCGTCCGGAGTGCTTCAACGCGGTGGTCTACGACGGCGTCAGCGGCGAGTTGCGGGTGCAGGCGAGCACCGATGGCGAACGCGAACTCTATCGCCACGCCATCGGCAAGCACCTCCTCGGTTCGGAGTTCCATTTCTGGGGCACGCAGAAATACTCGTGCGACCCGTTGCGCAAGAGTGGCCCGGCATGCTTGGCGGTTTCGGACATCGAGGGCATCGAATGGGCGCGCCTGACGGAGGTCCAGTGCGAACAATTTGTCCAGCGGCAGCGACTGGTGCAGAGCAGGAAGGCTTCGGACTTGTTCGCGACGGGCCAGGACTGGCGGAGTTGGTTTCCCACGGACGCCTCGATTCTCCGCGCCAACTTCAAGGTGAAGTTTCGGCACGCCAAGGCGCCGCAGAGCGTGTCGCTGTGCCCGCCGCACACCGCGACGTATTCGCACGACGCGGACTGTTCGCTGACCGAACGTTGGCTACGCGCGCGCGGGTTCATCTGCGCGGATGCGACGAATTGAGGAGGCGTACATGACCACGACTGTCAAGACGAAACAGAGCTATTGGCGCGCCGTAGAACGAACCTTTGGCATGGGCATCACTCGGAGCGAGTGGAATGGGTTCCTTCAGGAACAGGGCCCGTTTTTGGACAGATACATTCGCCCCACGGGAAATCTGGTGACGACGTATCCCTGTCCCAACGAGTTTGGCTGCCGGACATTCCACGAGATCAGGGTCTGGCGCGACATCGAGTATTTGGCTGTGCCGTTGTATGACGACTACAACCTGTGCCGGACGTACAGCTTTACGCGGGAGGAGGTCGCCGAGTACGAGTTGGATGCGTCGGCGTTGTTGAGCGAGGCGTTTGGATTGCTCGACCTTCGCCCCGGCGCGTTGGTCGCGACGGCGTTCCCGGAAACTTACCAGGTGGGGTCGTTTTCGCTGGCGTCGGGGAAACGGCTCCAGGCGTATTTGGTCATTGCACGCAGCTTTGAACATTTCCGGGAAGCGGTCACGGGCCTGCTGGCGACGGTGGATGCCCCGTTCCTCTTCATGTCCTTGACGCAACATTATGTGGACCCGGTAGGCGCCGAGGGTCTGCAGCGTCATGGCTGCGCGTACGTGAGCATGGACGAGGTCGTGCAGTGCAACGAACTCGGTGACCTGGAGCGTGTGCAGGGGTTGCGGGAGGTCATTTCCCTGCGGTTGCCATCGGAGTCTGGCGCACAGAATCCGAAAGAGGCGGAGAACGTGTTCCGGCTCGAGGGTGCGGCATGGACCATGGGGTACGCGGGCGAGACCGTCCACCTGCCGGATACCAAGGGGTTCCGGTACATTGCCCTCCTTCTGGCTGAGCCGGATAAGAAATGGACCGTGGAAGCCCTGCTGGCTGCGGTTGGCAACGGTGGGGTGTCGATGCAGGAATCGGCTTCCTCCATTGAGGGCGCAGACCTCCGCGTGGGCACTTCTTGGAGCGGTCACGCGGGTCCGGTCATTGATGAACAGGCAAAGCGTCAGTACCGGGCGCGACTTCACGAAATAGATGAAGAAATGGAAGAGGCGTGTTTCCTGCACGACGAGGGGCGGTTGGCCGCACTTACCCAAGAAAAGGAATCGCTGCAGCGCGAGATACTTGCCGCTGTCGGAAACCTGGGAAAGGTCCGCACAGGGGGCAACGAGGCGGAAAAGGCAAGTGACGCTGTCTCGAAGGCTATCCGGCGGGGCACGGACCTGATTGCCGCCGAACATCCGCGCTTGGCGCGCCACCTGCGCGATGCCATCAAACGCGGATATACCCTCTCTTACGAGCCAGAATCACCCACCGTCTGGCACATCAACTGACGCAATCGGGGCATGGTTTCATTCTTTATGGCCGTGTCCCGATCTTTTTTTTATTCCCTCCTTTCTCTGGACATTTGCCGGACACGAAATGTCCGGAGCCTTCTCCTGTCGTTAACACCTTGCAAATAAATATCTTATGGCTGTCGCTCGCCTGTTTTCACCCCCTTTCCAGACCTCTGCCGGACAAAAAATGTCCGGAGCGGACAAAAAATGTCCGGCTTATAGGGGTGAGAGACAAGGTTCGGCGGACACGAACAAGCTCTTAGCGCTCCGCATGGGGCGTTTGCGACCCCGAGAGGTCCCTTTCCGCCGGACCGCCTCTCGGGGTCTCTTTCTTTTCATTGGAGGCGGCGGATATGGCGGACAGGAAGACATCGCGCGGGACATCGGCGCGGAGCGGGCGGAAACGGCGACACAAACGAGTCGTGCCCACCGCGGGCGCGCCGAAGCAACTCCTGTTGCCGTGGCGGCAGGAGCTGACGTCGCAGGACTTGTTGGCGATGCGGTTGGCGGCGCGCGGGTTGGTGGGGCGGCATGGGTACACGCGGTCGGACGTGGAGGACATTGTGCAGGACCTGGCGCTGCACGTGCTCGAGCGGATGGGCAAGTATGACCCGGGACGCGGGGCGTGGAGCACGTTCCTGACGCGGCTCATCCGCAACAAGGTCGTCCACCTCATCGAGTACCGCACGTACCAGAAACGGGACTATCGCAAGTGCGTCCCGCTGCTGCCATGAACGCGGCGTTTAGGGTCGAGGATGTGCGCTATGCGCCCGAGCGGTTGCGGCTGCGGATCGACCTGGACATCGCGGCCCACGCGTTGCCCGAGGACCTTGCGCCGTTCTACCAAGCGCTCGCTCGGACCGGCGAGCTGCGTGCCGCGGCGATGGAACTGGGCCTGTCCGCTCATGCGGCGTCGGGGCTGAACCGCCGGTTGCGCTCCATCTTTGCGGAGATGGGCATGCGGATGTATCTCGGGCCGTGACGCGTCGCGGTCATGACGCCGTCGTCTTCTCTTTTCAATTCGGTATGTAACCATGGAGATTTTTTCATGAGCGAGACTTCCCTTACGACCTCCGGCGTTTTCGGAAATCGCGCGGTCACCTGCGAACCCTCGTGCGCGATTTCAGAAAACGCTCACGAGAGAAAACCCGGTGTGAGCGTCACAACCTACTCGATGTGGCGGCTGTTCCGCGATTGCCGCCGCGCGTGCCAGTTGCGGTATCTGGAGCGACTCGCGCCGTTGCAGCGCGCGCCATGTCTCAGTTTCGGTTCGGTGATGCATGACGCGTTGGAGCGTTGGCATGGCGGCCAACCGCTTACAGCGGTCTTGCCTTTCATTGAACAGACGTATCCAAACCGCGTGTCCGACGACGAGCAGCGCAAGGACTGGCATCTCGCCACGGCGATGATGAAGGGCTATGCCGCCCGGTATCCGCAGGAGGAGTTCGAAGTCGTGGCGCTGGAAAAGACCTTCGAGGGACCCATCGTCAACCCCGCGACGGGCGCGGTGTCGCGCAGCTTCACGTTGGGCGGGAAGGTCGACGGCATCGTCAAACAGAACGGCCAGTATTTTCTACTCGAACACAAGACGGCGTCGCAGATCGACGGCTCGTATCTCGAACGGTTGTGGACGGATTTTCAGATCACGTTGTACACGTGGTACGTCGAGGAAACGTTGGGCATCCCCATCGCGGGCGTCCTGTACAACATCCTGGAGAAGGCGAAACTCCAACAGAGCAAGGGCGAGACCGAGGCGGAGTTCGAGGCGCGCCGCACGGAGTTGCTGGAGAAGTCCAAGACCGGGAAGACCTCGGCCAAGCGCAAGGTGCCCGAATCGGACGAGGAGTTCCAGGCCCGGCTCGCGGAGAAGTACTCGGGGACCGGCGTGTTTCATCGCGAATTGTTGTATCTGTCTCGCGAGCAATACGAGCCGCTACGCGCCGAACTCTGGGAACTCACGCAGGCGTTTCTCGACGCACGTCGTCGCAGACACTTCTACCAGAACACGTCGCAGTGTTTTCAGTACAACTGGCCGTGCCCGTACTTCCCGTTGTGCAGTTCCAACAACAATCCCAACGTCCGCGAGAACCTCTATGTAATTCAGGAGCCGCATGAGGAGTTGCGCGATGCGGACGCAAAACCGGTAGATGTAAGAGAAGAGTTTTAACGCAAAGGCGCGAAGGCGCAAAGAAAAGGAAAACACATCATGCTCCCAACCACACCTACGCCCCCTAAACAGAACGTAACGGACTACTCGATCCTGATGTATGGAGCGAGCAAGTGCGGCAAAACGACCACCGCGTCGCAGGCCGATGGCGCGCTGTTTCTCGCGACCGAGCCCGGCCTGAACGCATTGCGGACGTATCAGCAACCCATCGCGTCGTGGGAAGATTTTCTCGCGGCGTGTAACGAGATCGCGCAAGGACAGCATTCGTTCAAGACCATTGTCGTGGACACCATCGACCTCGCGTACCGGTTCTGCTCCGAGCACATGCTCAAGAAATACAGCGTCGAACACGAGAGCGACCTCGGCTACGGCAAGGGCTATGCGCTCGTCAACAACGAGTTCCATCGCGTACTCACGAAGCTCGCGCACCTGCCGTACGGACTCGTCCTCATCAGTCACGCGCAGGAGATCGAGGTCGAGAGTCGCACTGGCAGCTACTCGAAGACCGTGCCCACGCTGCCGGACAAGGCC
>JBHELB010000015.1:0-4325 GCA_041859045.1 Candidatus Hydrogenedentales bacterium
GCCGGAGGGCATCGGAAACGCCATCGCGGGGTTTGAACGGCTGGTCGGCCCATTGCTGTCCGACATAGGCCAGATTGAATCGTTTCGGCTCGCCCATGGGAGCAAACGCGTCCATCTCAAGATTGAGAAGGCCGAGAATGTGGACAACGGGTTTGTTGTCCGCTATTCGGACGGAAAGTTGAACCGGAAACAACGCAAGCAGTTCGAAGAACACATGGAGAGAGAGCATGGGATCATCGTCCTGTCCACGGAAAAGCGATAAGCGCGACGCACGCGAACAGATTGCGCGGTTGTTGGAAAGTGGCGCGGTCATCGACCAGCCGACTCCCGACATCCTGGAACTTGCGGAGCGCTTGGAAAGCATGGGCCTGATCAAGGTGGCGCATCGCGAATACGTGCGTTGCGTGAACTTCCAAGACCGCGATGTGCCCAGGTACAACCGTTCGTGTTCCGGCAAAGTCTACCTCGACGACAAGCTCGACGAGGGCGGCGACGACTACACATGCCCCCAGTGCGAGCGCGTCATATATCCCTTTCGGCATTCGAAAAAACGCTTCAAGGACATCCGCGCGACTACCGTGCCTGGAGGCGTAACGTCCTATGTGCTGAAAGAGTTAGCCCAACTGAAGGTCCCCATGAAGGAAGTGGAGCGAGGCGTGTATAGGCTTGACGTCGGCGCGACCGACGCGTTTGTCTGCATTGTCGATGCGTGTCCAGACAAGTACCTGACGCACGACTGGGCACGTACGCAGGCAACCTGTTACGTCAGCGCCAACGCGCGAGGACTGCAGCATCGCTTTTTGAAGGAGGACTGGTTGGTGCGTGCGCCGTTGGCGGACATCGTCGCTGAGGTCGCCACTTTGCCGGGCCTACTCCAGACTGCCGTGGACAGGCTACGTACGGCGAGCATCCCCCATGCGTCCGTGGCGGTCTTTTCGCGAGGCGCTCCGCCGATTGTTGCAGACGTCCCAAAGCCCGAAGCGAGTGTCCGCCACTTCATCGTCGAAGTGGGCGAAAAGGGCGTCCTCGTGAACGGCGTCCCGGTCCTTGCCGCGCAGGCCACCTCGCGCTACCTCCTGTTTCGGGTGTTGTGGGAGCGCTACGTCGAGGATGTCCAAGCCTTGCGCTCTCCTAACGACTTCCGCCCTCTTTCTATAGAAGCCCTGGCGGACGAGATTCAAACGCGCACGGGGGATTCCGTTGAGGATACGGTGAGTCTCCGGCGCAACCTGAACCGCTTCCAGGAAGACATCGAACGGACCATAAAGCAGGAGTTGGGGCTTCCCATTGGTCGCAACGACATTATCCAGACCTGCGCCAAGGCCGACGAGCGCGACAAGGAGTCCGGCTATCGCCTGAACCCGTTCACGGTATCCCTTCGCCCCTTCCGCAAGAACTAATATTCCCGTCTGGCAGATTATCCACTGGGCCTCGCATGAGGCCCTTTTCCTTTTTGAGCGGTCATTTACACCTGCCGAGCACCCGTTTTGGGGAGAACTGTCGCATGAATTTTAGAACTGTCGCATGCCCGGAAAGGGACGTTCAAAAACCCCAATGTTTTGCGGGTTTTTGAAGGGCCGTTTCGGGAGAACTGTCGCATCGTTTTTAGAACTGTCCTGCCCATTTCCTCCGATTCCTGGGAAGATTATCGCGTGATTGATTCACGCAAACCCCTTAACGGAGGTGACTCATGGAACGGAAAGAACGGGCCGCCCCAGGGCCAAACACTGTCCCAAAAGCCGATGCGCCCACCAAACGCGGGCTGACGGGGGCGCGCAAGCAACTCGTCGAGTTGATGCAGAACGTCTACTTTGGGCGGATTGAGCAGTTGGTCGTCCAGAACGGCGAACCTGTACTCGAACCCCGTCCGCGCATTATTCGCGAAATCAAGATCGGCGGCGAAAACGCGCTCGACTCCGACCGCTGTACAAAGGACTTCCTGCTCAGGTCCCAGGTCCGCCAATTCTTCCTCGAACTTCTGCGCCTCGGCGACGGCGTCGTTCAACGCGTCGAGGTGAAGCATGGCCTCCCCTTCCGCGTCATTGTCGAAACCCCGTTTCCAGACGGCGCTCGGGAATAGGGGGACGCATGAGCAAGACAGCAACCAAGAAACATTTAAAGGTAGTGCGCCGAAAGAGTAAGTGCGCGCCTCGAGTCGCGGGCTCGCCGAAGCAGATGTTGTTGCCGTGGCGGCAGGAGCTGACGGCGAAGGACTTGTTGGCGATGCGGTTTGCGGCGCGTGGATTGGTGGGTCGGCATGGGTACACGCGGTCGGACGTCGAGGACATTGTGCAGGACCTGGCGCTGCACGTGCTCGAGCGGATGGGCAAGTATGACCCGGGACGCGGGGCGTGGAGCACGTTCCTGACGCGGCTCATCCGCAACAAGATTGTCCACCTCATCGAGTACCGCATGTACCAGAAACGGGACTATCGCAAGTGCGTCCCGCTGCTGCCATGAACGCGGCGTTCAGGGTCGAGGACGTGCGCTATGCGCCCGATCGGTTGCGGCTGCGTATCGACCTGGATATCGCGGCTCACGCGTTGCCCGAAGACCTTGCGCCGTTCTACCAGGCGCTGGCTCGGACCGGCGAGGTGCGTGCGGCGGCGATGGAATTGGGCTTGTCCGCTCATGCGGCGTCGGGCCTGAGTCGCCGGTTGCGCTCCCTCTTCGCGGAGATGGGTATGCGGATGTATCTCGGGCCGTGACGCGTCGCGTGTCTGACGTCGCCTTCTCTTTCCAATTCGGTATGTAACCACGGAGGCTTTTTCGATGAGTGAGACTTCCCTTACGACCTATTCCATGTGGCGGCTGTTCCGCGATTGCCGGCGCGCGTGCCAGCTCCGGTACGTCGAGCGACTCGCGCCGCTGCAACGGGCGCCATGTCTCAGTTTCGGTTCGGTGATGCATGACGCGTTGGAGCGTTGGCACGGCGGCCAATCGCTGACGACCGTGCTGCAATTCATCGACCAGACGTATCCAAACCGCGCGACGGACGACGATCAACGCAAGGACTGGCATCTCGCCACGGCGATGATGAAGGGGTATGCGGCGCGGTATCCGCAGGAGGCGTTCGAAGTCGTCGCACTGGAGAAGACCTTCGAGGGTCCCATCGTCAACCCCGCGACGGGCGCGGTGTCGCGCAGCTTCACGTTGGGCGGGAAGGTCGATGGCATCGTCAAACAGAACGGCCAGTATTTTCTACTCGAACACAAAACGGCGTCGCAGATCGACGGTTCGTACCTCGAACGGTTGTGGACGGACTTCCAGATCACGTTGTACACGTGGTACGTCGAGGAAACGTTGGGCATCCCCATCGCGGGCGTCCTGTACAACATCCTCGAAAAAGCGAAACTCCAACAAAGCAAGGGCGAGACCGAAGCGGAGTTCGAGTCACGCCGCGCGGAGTTGATCGCTAAGTCCAAGACCGGGAAGACCTCGGCGAAACGTCGCCTACCGGAAACGGACGAGGAGTTCCAGGCGCGGCTTGCGGAAAAGTATGCGGGCCCCGGCGTGTTCCATCGCGAGTTGTTGTACCTGTCTCGCGAGCAATATGAGCCGCTACGCGCCGAACTCTGGGAACTCACCCAGGCCTTCCTCGACGCGCGCCGGCGCGGGCACTTCTACCAAAACACGTCGCAGTGCTTTCAGTACAACCGCCCGTGCCCGTACTTCCCGTTGTGCAGTTCCAACAACAACCCCAACGTCCGCGAGAACCTCTATGCGATCCAGGACCCGCATGAGGAGCTGCGTGATGTGGACGCGAAACCGGTAGATAAAAAAGACGGGTTTTAACGCAGCGCGCGAAAGCGCAAAGAAAAGGAAAACACATCATGCTTCCAACTACCCCCACGCCCCCCAAACAAAACGTGACGGACTATTCGATCCTGCTGTATGGCGCGAGCAAGTGCGGCAAGACGACCACGGCGTCGCAGGCCGATGGCGCGTTGTTTCTCGCGACCGAACCCGGCCTGAACGCGTTGCAGGCGTACCAAGTGCCGATCGCGTCGTGGGAAGATTTTCTCGCGGCGTGCAACGAGCTTGCGCAAGGCCAGCATGCGTTCAAGACGATTATCGTGGACACCATCGACCTCGCGTACCGGTTCTGCTCCGAGCACATGCTCAAGAAGTACAGCGCCGACCACGAGAGCGACCTTGGCTACGGCAAGGGCTACGCGCTCGTGAACAACGAGTTCCATCGCGTACTCACGAAGCTCGCGCACCTGCCGTACGGACTCGTCCTCATCAGTCACGCGCAGGAGATCGAGGTCGAGAGTCGCACTGGCAGCTACTCGAAGACCGTGCCCACGCTGCCGGACAAGGCC
>JBHELB010000057.1:0-320010 GCA_041859045.1 Candidatus Hydrogenedentales bacterium
GATTGGGAATTAGAGATTGAAGTGAACCACGGATGACACAGATCACACAGATCACACAGATCACACAGAACTAAATTTCCTTATCCGTGAAATCTGTGCCATCCGTGGTTTCTTGAAATCTCCAATCTCTATTCCCAAATCCCCTCTTAACGCGGCAAACGCTCGTTGCGCGAAGGCAATACGGGGAAGGCAGCGTGCGGCTCCTGCTGATACCAGTACCCCACCGACGCAATCTCGTCGGTCAAAGGCTGGAACTTGCCGCCCGGCCACCAACCCAGCGCCTGCATCGTCACTTTCAGGTCGCTATGGAAGCGAATGGGGTCCATGATGTGCCAGCGATACAACCCATGCTTGGGCACGCGCTCACCTTCCTTCTGCCATAGCGGATAGCCGGTATAGGGTCCGGTGAAGGTGTCGCCAAAGCCCCATGCGCCGCAGAAGTAGTCTTCGGTGCCCGTGCCGCAGATTGTGGGATCCTCTTTGTCGCCGTCCATGAAGAACTTGATCTCGCCTTCGCCCCACCAACCGGTGTTGTTGACCTGCCACGCCATATACGTGCCGACGTAATGGCCTTGGCCCTTGATGCCGTCGACAATCGTATAAACCTCTTTGTAGGGGAGGGGATTCGTGCGGCGCCACTGCGCGTGGAAGTAGGCGGCGTCTTCCGGCACTTCCGTCAGCGTATAGTTGACCTGGTAATAAAGCACCATCTCATCGTCCGCGAGGTTTTCAAAGGTGATGCGGCAATGCTTGCGGAAGGGCATCGTCCAGTAACAGTTGAAGGCGCTGCCGGGGTTGACGCAGATCGCCAGCGAATTGAGGTGCGCGTATTCGCCCCAGCCCATGCCAAAGAAATCGCCCACGGGGCACTCGACGCTCGGCGTCTCCTCGCCGTCCCAGTAGAAGCGGATGATGCTGTAGCGCCAATTGCCGGTCGGGGTCATCCAGATCTGTTGGATTGCGCCCGGGCCGTCGATGTTCGCGACCTCGAAGGTCTGCCCTGCGGCGATGCGTACGAACGGCGACACCTTCCAACCCTGGCCGAGGTCGCGCGCGCACCCGGCCGCCGGACCGTCGATGGACATACCGCCCTTGCCCTTCTCGCCGTTGAAATTTTCGGGCGAGAGTGAGCGGCTCTTGGCGTTGGAAAGGCGTGACAGATTACCCAGATTCATCTCCAACCCGCTAAACATGATTCTTCTCCTTCTTGGATATTGGGGTAAACGCTGAAAAACTTCCTGAAAGACTCAGCGAGGGGCGTCCTGTTGCTGAGCTTGCTCGGCCTGGCGTGCAGCCCGCAGCCGCGCAGTCTCTTGCTGACGCTCCAGCTCCATCTTCTCCGAGGCATTAAGCGGCACACGGTAGCGCTGCTTCACATCGATAATTTGGTTCGAGATCTCGTCGAACAACTGCGAATACGCCCAGCGCGCATGGTCAAGCACGGCCAGCGCTTCGTAGTAATCGCCCTTCTCGAGCAACTTCATCGCGTCGATGCGCTCTTTGTGGGCTTGGGCAAACGCGTCGTCGCCGCCTTGACTGTCCAGAATCGCCTGCCACTTCGCCGCCGCTTCGTCGTTCTTCGCATTCGCGGCGTCTTGGGCCGCTTTCTGTTGAGCCTGTAGCCTTTCGAGTGCCTGATTCGCCTCGGCCAACTTGGCCTCCGCAGTCGAGAGCGCCGCAGGGTCGTTGTTCGCTCGCGCGGTCTCCACGGCGGCGGACGCAGCGTTCGCTTCTTCGCGCGCCTTGGCGACTTGCGCCTGGGCTTGGTAGGACTCCTCGGCCAGACGGCGCGCTTCGCGCTCGAGGATCAATCCCTCGCAATACATAATGAAGCGCGGCCCCACAGGGTTCTGCGGCGCGCGCTCCAGGTATTGTTGCCAGCCGCGGATGGCCTCTTCGTACTGTCCGTTGTTTTGCAGAGCGATGTTGAGTTGGCGTGGAACCCAGACTGCATCGCCGTAGTCGCAACGGACCGCCTGCGACAAGTAGAGCACGGCATTCGCGTGGTCTTTGAGTTTTTCGGTGTAGATCTCGAAGCCCAAGTCAAAATACAGGCGGTAATCGCGCGGATTCTTGCGGATGCCGTCCTTCAGGAATTCCACGGCCCAATAGTAGAAGCGTTCCTTTTCGCCGACCCACGCATCAAAGCGCGGCTCGTAGACGCGCTGAATCTCCGGAGTATCGGTGAGATTGGCCGTGATGTTGTATGCAAGGTGCCATGCGCCCAGCAGGAACGCATCGACAAAATTCGGATCCAACGTGACGCACAAGTTCATCATCGGCACCATGCGGTGCAGCATGCCCGCGTGCCAATATTTGTCCACTTCGAGCCAGACCAAGTTGGCGGCCATCTTGCGGAAGCCGAAAAACAGATTACTGAGGTTCACCATCGTGCTGTTGGCGGCGTACATGCCCACGAGGTCGAACTGGGTTCCGCTGCTGGACAAACGATGTTCGCGCCGATAGGTCAGGAAATCCGCGCGCACTTGCGCGAGGTTGTCACTGCGAACGGCATCCCAAATTTCCCGGCTGGCCTGTCCATGGCGCACGAGCAGCACCAGTTTCGACGGCATGGAACCGTCCGAATTCGCGTCATCGGCCTGTGCGGTGGCCTCCGGAAGCAGCGGCTCGATGGCCTTCTCCACAGACTCGTAGAGGGCGCGATCCATCATCGGCTTGCCCGCTTCGTTTTGCTGCGTTTCGCTCAGTTCCCACAGCAGACTCGTCTGCGTGGCGGCGGCCAGCACCCAGCGGTAGAACAAGTCGGACTCGCGCAGGAACTTGACCCGGCTGCCTTGCCAAGAGGCTACGGCCAGCACCAGGCACAGCAACAGCGCCAGGAGAAGATGGGGGTATCGCCGCATGGCCCGGTTACAACTCCTTTCGGCGGAAGATCCAATACGCCAAGATGTAGCCGACCACGGCATAGAGCAGGCCGTACGCGACCAAATTCACGATCTGGATGTCACGTGGGGCATCGTTCGGCGCAAGGTTGACGACCTGATCCTTCAAACTGAACCACGACAGATTCGGAAGCACGTAGGACAGTCCCCGCGCCGTTTGGCCGATGGCTTTGTCGAGCCACATGGTCGTCTGGCCCGCCCGGTTGGCGACGTCCGCCAGGTATTCCGTCAGGTTTCCAACGATGTAGATAAACAGACCCCCGATGGTCGGCAAGACCGACGAGGTGGCCGTGCACGAGATCGCGAACGTAAACGCCGACACGATAAGGAACTGGAAGTAGGTGAGCAACAACGACCAGAGCAACAGCGTCGGGGCGATCCATTCTTTCACGTAGATGGTCACAAAGAAGAGCGCGCCCATCATGAGCAGATTGAGCAGAATGATGAGTTGTGCGCCGATAAACTTGCCCAACAGGTATTGGAACCGGCGCAGCGGCTTGGAGAGCACCGTGTACACCACTCGGTTTTCCACCTCGCCCGGCACCACCGAGGCACTGACAAAGATGGTGATCAGCATGCCGAAGATGGAGATGGTCGTTACGCAGATGTCCTTTGTGAGTTTGTTCGCGATGTCGACCTTTGCATCGCCGACCGAGCCCGCGTTCAGAAACGCGGTGAGGAAACCTGATCCGAAAATCACTAAGATCGACAAGAGCAGGAACCCGATCAGGGTCTTCTTGCGCAGTCCTTCGCGCAAGGTATATGTGGCAATGGCCCAGGTCGCCCGAATGGCAGCTCCCAGACGCAGCCCGCCCAGCGCCGGAGCGCCGCCGGAGGCCTCTTGAACGCTCATGCTCGACTTCCTTCCTTACCGTTTCGCCGCCGCCGAGCCCACGATTCGCACGAAGAGTTCCTCGAGCGTCTCGCGGCGCGGGGCCACGCTGACAACTTCCATGTGCTCGGTCTTGCAGTGGTCAATCAGTTGGTAGAGCGACATCGACGTTGGTGCCCGGAGCACCGCGCGCTCCTTGACCGCGTCTTCGACCGTGATCCCCTTCTGCCGCATGTGATCCAGCCCCGCGTCCGACGTCGCGCGCACATGCACCGCAGTATCCCGGTTGACCAGGAGTTCGTCGAGCGTGCCCTGAATCTTCATGTCGCCTTCGAACAAGATCCCCACGCGATTGCTGATGAGTTCGACCTCCAGCAATTCGTGGCTCGAAATCAGCAGCGTCTTGCCCTCATCGCGCAGGCGCACCAGGATGTCGCGGATTTCCTTGCGCGCGATGGGGTCGAGGCCCGTGGTCGGCTCGTCGAGGATAAGCAACTGCGGATCGCTCAGGATCGCCTGTGCAAGCCCGATGCGTTGCCGCATGCCCTTCGAGTAGCCTTTGATCAGGCGCTTGCGGGCGCGCGTCATGCCCACCGTGTCGAGCGCGCGGTCCACCCGTTGCTTGAGGTCGGAACCGGAAAGACCGTACAGCCGGCCGTAGAAGTAGAGAACCTCTTCGCCCTTCAGGAAATCGGGGTAATACGCGCCTTCGGGCAAGTAACCGATGTTTCGGCGGACTTCCTGGCTCCCAATATCTGTCCGGCCCAAGACCGAAAGCGAACCCTTTGTCGGAAAGATCAGCCCGAGAATGAGCTTGATGGTCGTGGTCTTTCCCGAACCGTTCGGCCCGAGGTATCCGTAGATTTCGCCTCGGTTCACCGTCAGGTTCAGGTCCTTCAGGGCATGAACATCCTGCCCTTTCAGGTGGCCTTCGTAAATCTTCGACAGGTCCTTGGTTTCGATGACGGCTGACACAATCCAGCTCCCTTGTTCGACCTCACTAGCCCACAGACAGCGCTGCACCGCGCGGGTGTGATGTGTCGGATCGAGACGCGATGATTCCCGAAAAACCAGGGCTGAATACTACCATAGACTCCAGCTCCTGTGTCAAACGGCTTTCTGCTCCCGAAAACGGGCTGCTACCTCGCAATCTCGATGGTTTTCACCTTATACGCAGGGCAATCGAAGGCAATGGTGCCCTCGATCACGCGTAGCGTCTCCTGCCGCTCCTCATTCAGCAACGTTGCCCACGCCTCGCGAATTGGCCTGTGGAACCGCAATATGCCGCGGCAAGTCTCGTTCGAGGGGTTGTACACGCGGACAATAAGCGTGTCCCGTGTCTCGCACTTCTTCACCGCGCTTAGCACCAAGCGATCGTTACCCATATCAATGAGGCTGCACCGGTCGGGCAGCGCGCCGTCGCGAGGAATCGGGGTCTTGGGCTGGTTCCACACCAGTTCCGGCTCGGCGAAGTACGGCGCACGGCACGGGGGATACTGCTGCAGATCGCTCGAGAAATCGATATCGCACCGCGTAGCGAGCACGTCGAGGTTATGCTGTTGCGCTTCGCGTACTACCGCGCCGAGGTCCGGCTTGCCCAGGGCGAACCCATATCGGAATGTCATTTCACGCAGACACTGGGCTTCTGGCGTTTCGAGCGGCGGTCCCGCCAGCAGCGGACGAAGCGCGAAGCCTTCGTGCGCAAGCCAGCCGCAACTGCGGTAGAGTGTCTGGGCAAGCGTCACGCCGTCTTGGCACTCGATAGGCTCGAACTCAGGCAGACCATCGTTGATGATCGCGAACTGGCGCGCATCGTCTGACAAGACTGCAAACCGCTGCACGTGTTGCGTGGGATAGGGAGGGAGATCCCCCTTGGGCGGCGCAAGACGCACCGGTCGTTCGACAATGGCGTAGTGCGCATCCACGTGCACGCGATCCGTCCGGATCGGCGTGGGAAATAGCGCGCGCAGGCGATGATCCTTCGCGTTGTTGCGCACGCGGGTCTCAATGTCCACGCGCGGCGAGTGCGCGCGGCAGGTGACTTCAGAAACGATCTCCAGCGCGACCTTCTGTTGCGAACGCGCCGTGCGGTCTGCTGTGAGCGATTCAGGAACTGGGAGTTGGTGCGTGATGCGCCACGTGGCGGACAACGCGCCTTGGTAGACAATCTCGATTTCCGGTCTCGCCGTCGCCGTCGTAACCGGCGCGGAACTCTCGCGAAGATACGACCACGAATACTCGTCGCCCGCGTCTTCCATATCCTCGAAGACGAGCAGATCTCGGTACAGCGTTTCCGTTTCCTTGTCGAACACGGTCAGACTGCCGTTGTTCTCGATATTCACGCGATAGAACATGTTCTCGAATGTGCGCGCCGCCACCTGGATTTGTGTTTCCGATGCAACGCCAGCGCCTTCTCTCACGTACAGCGTACGGCATCCGCAAGGGGGAAGGTCGAGAAGCAAGCGCACCGTGAAACGCCGCGCCGCGTACCACTTCACCGGCTCCATCCAGTCCACGTCCTCGCACGAAACCAGGTCAAAGGCAACCGGCTGGCCGTCTTCATCGAACAGCGCGATCGTGTCCCACAGCTCCTTGGTCCTCACAAGGTCGATCGGTACGGTGACGACTTCGTTGCGTCGTGTGCCCAGCGGATTGAACACGAGAATGGGAACGCCGCTCTGCACGGAATGGTCCACGTTGCGCGCCAGCGCACGTACCGCCTCGCGCTCAACGACCTGTCCCATCATGGCGACCTGTTCGAAGCGGTGCTCCATATCGCGGTGGACCTGATCCACGCTGCACCCGCAGATGTCGTCGTGCGGGTGGTTCTTGAGCAGCGTGCGCCAGATATAGTCGAGCGTGTCCGCGGGGTAGGCGTCGCTGCCCGTGAACCACGCCAGGGCGCTCAGGGGTTCGGCGTAGCGTTCGAGCAAGTCTTCGCAGTGCTGATTCGCCGTTTTGAGGTACATCCGCGCCGAATTCGTGCCGCGCAGCGACGGGCCGTACGGCGAATCGAGTTCGCCCATCGCCGTCTTCAGTGGTTTTTCGGCAACGTCCCTCTTTGCCGCCTCGACGTATTCCTCGAAGGACCCCGCGCGAATCGCGTATTCCGGGAAACGCTCCTGCGCAAGGCGAAGCAACTCGGGCAGGTGGGATTGGTGCTCCGCGTGGTCCACGCCGTCGTTGAGCAGAATGACGGAGGAGGCCATAGATGGCTTGAGTTTGTCGCAGGCCGTCTGAAACTGTTGCAGCGCGAGGTCGGGCAATACGATCCACCGATCCGTGTCGCCCCAGCCGCCGTGCAGCCCCCAGCGCGACATATTCGTGTAGCCATCCTTCTGCATCAGCGCGAGCACCGAGCTGCCGTCCGGCGCGCTCCATGTGAATTCGACGTTCACATCGCTCGTGTCCCAGTCGATGCCGCGCGACGCCAGAAAGGTGTCCAGGCCGAACCCGCGCAGGATTTGCGGCAACTGCGCGATGTGGCCGAAGGCGTCCGGCTCGTAGCCCACGCGCATACTGTGGCCCATCTCCCCGGCGATGCGGGTTCCGATGAGCAGGTTGCGCACCAGCGATTCCGCACTGACGAGAAATTCATCCGGGAGCACATACCACGGTCCCACCCAGACCCGGCGCTGTTGGACAAGTTTCTTCAGGCGGTCGGCCATGTGCGGGCGAATGGCGAAGTAATCCTCCAACACGACGGTCTGGCCATCCAGGCAAAACGCCGGGAATGCGGGGTCGGCTTCCATCTGCGCGATGAGGCGATCGACCATTCGCACGAGCTTGAGATGAAACTCCGCGAACGGGGAATACCATGCGCGGTCCCAGTGAGTGTGTGGAACGACATATACGGTGTACCTGAGGTCTTCAGACATGCGGACTTTCCTCCGTTCGAAATGCAGCCAAAGCCGGGGGGAAGTGTAGTGCGACGGCGGCTCCAAGATAAAGCATCTTTCGTTGAACCCTTTTGGGCGCGCTCGTATACTCCAGCAAGAGAAACCTGAACAGGAGAGGTGGATATGTCGGGGAAGCGGACGGATTATCTCTCGTGGCCGGATTACTTCATGGGCATCGCGATCTTGTCGGCTCAGCGGAGCAAAGACCCGAATTCGCAGGTTGGGGCCTGCATTGTGAACCGCGACAACAAGATTATCGGCATTGGCTACAACGGATTTCCGCTCGGGTGCAACGACGACGAGCTTCCTTGGGCTCGAGAAGCCGAGAATTCCTGCGACACGAAGTATCCCTACGTCTGCCACGCCGAGCTGAACGCGATCCTTAATTCCAACAGCGCGGACCTGAGCGGCTGCACGGTCTATACCACCTTGTTTCCCTGCAATGAGTGCACCAAGCTGCTCATTCAGAGCCGCATTTCCAGGGTCGTCTACCTGAGCGACAAGTATCACGATACCGACAGTTGCCGCGCGGCCCGGCGCATGATGGATATGGCGAAACTGAGCTACGAGCCGTTCAAGACCACTCACGGTCGAATTGTGATCGATTACGTGCAGGAAGCGCGCGACGTAACGGAGGTTTAGCCTCCAGAAGGCGGACATGGGACCAGTCAAATGTCCTAGATGCCAGAGTCTCTGCGCGGCGGGGGCGAAGATTTGCACCCGTTGTGGCACGTCGCTGTCCACCGGTGGCTCGCCCCAAAGCGTGAATCCCGCGCCGCAGATATTCACGTTTCGACGCGGGCAACTGGTTGCGAACCGTTATTCCATCCTCGACGTCATCGGACGCGGCGGAATGGGATGTATCTACCGCGCCCACGATAACGTCCTGAAGGAAGAGGTCGCGTTGAAGACCTTGCTGCCCCAGTTCGCGCGGGACAAACTCGTGGTCGAGCGGTTCTACAACGAGGCACGTATCGCCCGCGGCCTTTCCCACCCGAACATCGTCCGCGTACACGATATCGGGGCGGCCGGCGAAAACCTCTATATTTCGATGGAGTTGGTCAAGGGGAAATCGCTGCGGACCATGCTCGACAGTTTGCCCACGGGCTCTCGGCTGCCGATTCGCACTACCCTGCGCATTCTTGACGAACTCTGCGAGGCGTTGAAATACGCCCATCAGTACACGGTGCATCGCGATATCAAGCCCGAGAACATCATGTGCACGGCCGATGGGCACATTAAGCTCATGGACTTCGGCATCTCAAAGCTCATGGCCAGCACGAACCTCACGGCGGCTTCCGTGGTCATGGGCACCCCGCATTACATGTCGCCCGAGCAGTTCAAGGATAGCAGCCGTGTGGACGCCCGCGCGGATGTCTACAGCATCGGCGTAGTGCTCTACGAGATTCTCACCGGAAATATTCCTACCGGGGTTCCGCGGCCCGCGTCGCAGGTCATGCGCGACATCCCGCCGTCGCTCGATCCCATCGTCGCCCGTTGTCTTGAGCCGAATCCCGACGACCGCTTCCAGTGCGCCGAGGACCTTCAGGCAGCCCTGCGTCCACTGCGCGCGCTCGTCGAGGCGGGCACGGATCTCGGCTCCGTCGTGCCAAGAAAAAGAGAAGCGAGAGACCATGGGCCAATGCTCAGGAGGGGAATGGGGGTTGCGCTGCTTCTTGCCGTAGCCGTCGCGTCCGCTGGCGTCATTCTACGGCTCAATCAACGTTCGCTCGCCGCATCTTCCGGCGTATCGCCGAGGACCACCGAAACCTCCCCAGGCTCGTCGCGCGCGACGAACGTCCTGGAAGGATTTCTGCCCCGGATCGAACAGGCGCGCGCGCTGGCCAGTGCCCAGGCCGAGCAACAGCCGAATTGGAAGCCCGTTTTGGCCTTCGCGGATGAGCGTTGGAAAGAGGCGCTTGAACTCGCCAAGGGAGGCGACCCTGCGGCCGCCAAAGCAGCCGCCTGGAACGCGCTCAGGACCTATCTAGGGCCTGTGTTGCAGCCGTCCGGCATGGTGTTTATCCCCGGAGGAACAGTTGAACTCACCGACGGCGCGAACCGCACGCGGGTGCATGTCGCGCCGTTCTACATCGATGCCGGGGAGACAACGCTGGAGGAGTTCCGGCGATTTGCCCAGGAGAACCAATGGCAGGTGCCCCGGAGCGCCGCGCAAACTCCCGGCAACTATCCGGTTACGGGCATCACCTACTATGATGCCCTGGCCTATGCCTCTTGGGCGGGAAAAATGCTTCCTTCCGAGGCGCAGTGGGTCCGCGCGGCAACCGCCGCGCCTCTGGGCGACGAGAAGAAGGATGAGTCCGCGTCGTCCGAATCAACCGCCGGGGGAGATGCGCCCGCGACACCGGATAACTACGCCATTTTGATGCCGCCCGGGAGCCGCGCAAGCGATAAAACGCCGCTCGGCGTGGCGGACATGGGCGGTAACGCCGCGGAATGGACGGCCTCCCTTTGGCAGGCCGTCACCGCGCCCCCGCCGTCTAGTCCGCCCACGTTCGGCACGGTCCTGGTGGTGCGCGGAGGCAGTTTCGCCCAGATGACCGCCTCCCCCCTCCAGCAACGGGCCGCCGAGCGCTACGAACAGGATCGGCGCCTCGACCTCGGTTTCCGTTGCGTCTGGGAAGTCCCCGACAGTCTGGCGCAAGTGGATACGCTTCTCAAAGGTCGCTAACCCCTTGATTCTGAGGAATTTTCCCTTGGGACGCCCCGTTTAGAGTGTATGCATTGGCGAAAGCGTCTCTCTTCGTGGTAATCTTAAAGCAGAAGGTGACTTAAGAGCGGAGAGCGGGCGTCTTGTCGGCGGCGAGGTAGCAGTATGCAGAAGATTACATGTCCCCATTGTGGTCACGAAGGTGCCATTGAAACCAAGGTTCCCAAGGAAGTTTTGGTGGTTTTGCCGTGCCCAGCCTGCCACGATCTCGTCGTCATGTTCCGGCGTAAGGTCATCGGGATTCGCCGTGAAGTTCTGGAGAACGGCACGTTCGAAGAGCGTAAAGCCCATATCGCCGAAGTGGTTGCGCAATTCCTCGACCCCGAGGTGCTGCCTGAGCTGATGAGTGGCCTGGCGAACATGGCCCAGCGCTACGAGTTGGAGGAGTCTGGGGAAGAAGAGCACATCACAGACGAGCACGATGGGGGTGAGAGCCCGAATGCGCCAGAGCCGATTTCGCAAAAGGAGTTCGAGCAGTTTATCGAGTTCGAACTCAAGATGATCGACGACCGCGCCTACTTCCGCAAGCATTTTTCCTGAGATAGACAAGGTGCAAGAGGGCGTTTGTTGTTTGCCTTGAACAGTGATTTTATGTGATGTTTTGATATTACCTTGCAAGTAGAGAGAGGCTTTGTGCGGCTGAGAAGAGCGAAATTCCGGCTGCAACGGCCACATTAAGACTGTCTAGTTCGTTTGCGAGTGGAATTCCAACCATCACATCACATGCCTTCGTGACCCCGGGGCGAATCCCGGTCGTCTCGTTCCCCAAGACTAACGCGGTGCGGTCTGCCCATCGTGTGTCAAACACCGACTGTTCCGCGCTGGCGTCCAGGCCATAGACCCAAAATCCCGCCTCCTTCAGATCGCGCAAGGCTTGGCCCACGTTGTTGCAGGGCAGCAACGGCAGATTCAGCGCCGCCCCGGCGCTCGCGCGTAGCACGCTGTCGTCCACCAGCGCCCCACCCCGGTTCGGAGCAATCGCCGCGCCGCAACCCGCCCCTAACGCGGCACGCAAGATCATACCGAGATTCTTCGGATGCTGAATCTGGTCCAGCACAACCACGAGGGATTTCGTTGGGCAATCGCGGAGCCAGGTATCCAGGCTATGGTATTCGATAGGACTCATCGTCGCGGCGATGCCCTGGTGCTCGCGGGTATCGCAGAGGTCGTTGAGTTTGGCCTGGGGCACAAAGTCGAACGGGACTCCCTGGGCGCGGGCCTGGTCGAGCAGGGCGTCAATGCCGTGCGCTCGCGACTCCCGTGCCACGTAGATGCGGTTGACACTGCGTGCGCCGCGCAGGGCTTCCTGAACCGCCTTGGTCCCGTAAATCACTTTTGCGGGCATATCCATCTCCTGGTGTGTGGGGCTGTTTTCCCCCATCGTACTCAAAAAGTAGTCCCTTGGGGAATCACTATTCTTCGAATAGAGCGTATTTCCTAAAGACACGGCTTCACACAAGCAGACGTAGCCAGGACACTCGACGATCTCTCCGGAAACGGAGCGCGCCAGCCTGGTGCTCCAGGTGACGCGGGCCTGAACATCGACGACGGTTTCTGCGGGCTCGCCAGGCACCGGAGCGGCGACCTCGCCCCACTGGTCAAGGACCGGCGGGCTAACAAGCCCAATCGTGTCTGTGAGGTACGCTGCAATCATGAGGGCAGCGTGGAGAAGTGTAGCAGGCGTTTGTCAAGGGGAAAGTTTTAGGAGGCGGGGGTGCTGGGAGTAAGCTTACTAATGTCCATCTTCTCAAACCGAATCCCATTGTCTCCTTGGTAAGGAAGGGAGTGGTCAAATTTTCCGTCAATAATCGGGTCCGGAATGCCTTCAGGGAATGCGGAGCACGTGTAGACTCCGCGTCCACGACCACGGTTAAAGTGGCGGCACCAGATACATTGAAGTGTCCTGGTCATAACAAATCACCTCCAAAGGAAGTATACCACTCCATGATGTCTTAACTAAAAGTCCAGAGGTATCGCATCAGAATTTGTCCCGCGTGTCCACGTGTTGCGCAGGGGCGCTCTGAAAAATGCAAAGGCGGATTTGGGCGTGGTCCCCTGACGAAGGGTCGAATTGCGGGTTTAGCGTATGTTAGGCTCGCACAGGGTGATGGGGCAGCTATTGGAGGGGATATCATGAGACAGCGTAATCAGGCGTATCTACTTTTCCCTGTGTTCCTTTTGTTGGCGTTGGGCCTGTTTCCAGGGTGCGAGAAAAAGACCGAGCTGAAGTTGCGACTTCCCGCGGGCAGCGAGTACCGGATGCGCATGGAGACAAACATGTCTCAGACGCTCAGTGTGCAGGGGTTCAACGTCGACATGCCGGCGAGCCTAAAAATCGCAATGGACTTCAAAGTGTTGAGTGTTGCCGAGGACGGCGCGATGACGTTGCACTTTACCTGCGTAGAACGTCAGGACGATCCAGGGCTTAGCGCACTGCCCATGATTCCCAGGGGGGTGATCGATGCGATGACTAGCGCGCCGAAGGCAATGGTTGGCACGGAATTCACGGCTGTCATAACGCCTCAGGGCAAGGTGACGAGCATCGAGGGGCTTGCCGCCGCACAGCAGAAGGCGCTGGCTGCGCTCAAGCAGCAAGGCCAGGAGCGCGTCATGACCGAGACGACGGTTCGCGGTTATTTCCGCGAGTCCTACCTGCGGAGTCTTGTGGAGGCGGCCTTCGACTGCTATCCGGCGCAGCCCGTGCTGCTGAATGAGACATGGACAGCGACGAAAGACGCTGAAGACCTGGGGGGAGCGGGGATTCCGGTGAAGATGGATCTGTCGTTCACGCTGAAGCAGCTTGAGGCCGATCGGGCCACCATCGCTGCCACGGCTAAGTTTTCTCCCGCAGCACAGGCTACGGCGGCAGGACCGTTCAGCTACAGTTCGAGTGGCGACGGCACCGGCGAGTATGAGGTTGAATTGGCGACGGGACTTCCTGTTAAGCAGAAGACGGAACAACAGTTGACAGGTCAGATGCGTTTTGGGGCGGGAGAGGCTGCCGGGCTGTCGATCGATTTCAAGCAGAAGGGCATCTCCCTCACCGAGATCTGGGCCAAATAGGCGATCGGCTCTTTGAAAACCGCCGAACAGGTGGTAGGATGAGAGGGACACGCAGCACGGGCAGGCCGCAACGGGAGGGCCGGGCGCATGACCGAATGGGCGAATGTCTATCCGCGCGAAGGCATCTTTGCGTTTTCTGGGCTTGACGGAGACACCCCGATCTCCTCTCTGGTGTTGCGGGGGCTTGCCGATCGCGTCGGTTGGGTGCTTCACGTCGGGCCTCGTCTGGTTTTGCGGCTGAGGTTGGGGACGGAAGATTTCTACCCGCTGTTTTCCGAGGAAGATATTTGGTTGCCTGACTGCTGGCGGGGTACGGTGCGCGTGGGAGCCCGTACGGGAGAAGCCCGCGGGGCATTTGCCGATGCCATGTCATTGGTGATGAGCGTCCGCGTGCCAGAGGCCCCCGAGGACATTGCGCCGTCGTTGGAGGTGGAGGGCGACGCGCGGCAGGGCGTGGCGTGGCACAGGGACGGCATATGGTTTGCCATCAACCGCGTCGCGATGGGAAACAGGGTTCAGTTTGGACTTGGCGCGTCGGGGACAGGGGCGGAAAAAGCCGCTCGACGTGCGGAACAAGTGGCCCGTATTCCGGTCGATACACTTGTCGAACAACGCCTGGCGCCGCACTACGCCATTAAGATTCCCGACGATGTCTGGGGCGTTACCGCCCGCGCCTTCAACAAAGCGGTGGCGCTGCAACGCTGCCATATTCTTTCGACGCCACAAGGCCCCGGCACGCTCTCTTCTCATGTTCCACGGTTTTGCCGGGGACCTGCCGATGCCGCGTTCCATATTCTTGGTCTTGAACACACCTATCCGCAGGCGGCGGCGGCGGCCCTTCGTCGATTGTTTGCACGTCAGCAGCCGGATGGCGCGCTCACCAATGCCCCTGCGGGGCAGGCCTCCATCGGTCCGTTGATGGCGTGGTTGACCTGGCGTCTGGCGTCGGACGCGGCCCTCGACGATGTCGCCCAGGATGTCTACGACGGTCTTGCCCGGTATCTCGAATGGTATGACACGCACCGGCGTCTACCGAACGGTCTGTACGGATGGAAGCTGAACGTTGACGATGACCCCGTGCGCGGCGCGCGTGGACGTGAGGCGGGCATGGACAACAGCCCGCGTTTCGATCTCGTGAAGGAGATGACCGCCGTTGATCTTTCCTCGCTTATGGCCAGCGAGTTTCGGAGTATGGCACGTGTTGCCAAACGTCTCGGCCGACAGTCCGAACTCAACCGCTGGCGCGACCGTCATGCGACCCTCGCCGAACTCATCAATACGCTCCTATGGGACCCCTCCGACCGTCGCTACTGCGATCTCGATGAACACGGAAATCTTCTGCCGCTCACAACGTCGGCTGGTCTGATGCCCCTTTTCGCGCGCGTCGCCGATCGCGATAGCGCCGAGGCCCTGCGCACCCATCTGCGTACGGCATGGAGTTTGGGCACGCCCGTGCCCGCTGCCAGCGTTGCACAAGAAGACCCCGCCTTTTCGGGCGATTTCTGGCGTGGTCCCACGTGGATGACGACCAATTTGCTCGTCTACTACGGTCTGGTGGCCTATGGTTTTCTTGAAGAGGCGCACGATCTTGCCCACCGCAGCGTGGGCGAGATGGTCCGCTGGTATAACCGGACCGGATGCTTCTACGAGTGCTACGACGCAATGGGCAACACGCCGCCTGCCGAGTTGCCGCGCAAAGGCGGCGTCGGTGCCCAGGGTGGCGATGGACACGGCGTTATCACCGACTTCCACAACACCGCTGCGGCGTTCCTGCAGTTTGTGCACAATCTGTGGTGAGTTTTTCTTCGCACGGTTGAGTTATGTTACCTTGCATGCGTAACAAACCGCCTCACGGAGAGAAATCGTGACGAACGCCGCGCTACCCCTGACCTGCCGTTCCTATGCCAAGATCAATTTCTACCTCGATGTGCGTCCGCGCCGTTCGGACGGCTATCACGATATCGAGACCGTGTTTCAGACCGTCAGTCTGTACGATGCATTGAGCCTGAGTCCGCGTCCAAGCGGAATTTCACTGGAGTGCAACATCCCTGGACTCGATGCCGGGCCCGGAAACCTGGTTTGGCGCGCCGCCGCACTCTTGGCCGAGCGTTTTGCTGTGTCCAATGGCGTGCATATGGTGCTGGAAAAACACATCCCCGTCGCGGCGGGGCTTGCGGGCGGCTCGGGGAATGCCGCGGCGGCATTGGCTGGCCTGAATCGGTTGTGGGATCTCCGCCTCGATAGCGTCACCCTTGCCGCACTCGCGCTCGAACTAGGATCGGACGTTCCCTATTGTCTTGTTGGCGGTGCGATGGCTGCTACAGGACGCGGTGAAGTCCTCGCGTCTTTGCCCGTAGCACCTGAGACATGGATTGTGCTCGTCCATCCTTCCCTCAAAGTGAGCACTGCGGCGGTCTACAACAGTCCGCTTCTCGAAAAGAATACCGAACCCCTTGTTGAGGGACGCACGCAGCCATTCCGTCGGGCGCTTGAGGCGTTTGCTCGGGGGGATTGGCCGCAGACGGTTTTCAATCGAATGGAAACCGCAGTGTTTTCCCTGCATCCCGAACTCGCCGCCACGAAGAAGCGACTGCTCGAGTTAGGATGTCTTGCGGCGGCGATGAGCGGGAGTGGGCCGACCCTGTTTGGTGTATGCCCGTCGCGGGAACACGCCGAGAGCGTATCGCACGCGGGATTAGAGTGGCCGGTGTCGATCGTGAAGACCATGTCGGAAGGGGTGGCGATCGCGCGGTCCTGACACAAAAAGTCCGGACGTTCTCAAAGAGAACGCCCGGAACGACTCAGGCATTGACGAACGCCGCGAGAGGCTTCTTACTTCTTTTCGCGGTGTACGGTGACTTTGCGCAGCGTGGGGTTGTACTTCTTCAGCTCAAGACGCCCCGTCGTGGTGCGGCTATTCTTCACCGTGTGGTACCGCGACGTGCCCGGAGCTTCCGTGCATTCGAGAATCACCTGCACGCGGTTTTCCTTGGTCTTCTTCGCCATGACTCGACTCCACTCTATAGCTTCCAGTAACCCAATAACGGCACATTCACATCCGCGCGCTCAGTCTCCGAAGCCCAAAAACGCGACGGCGGACTTGGGTTATACACAATTTCGAGGGGTCGGCGCAACTTAACCGCGCGCCGCGCATTCCCGGGCTCCTCAGCGTCAGGACCTGAGCCTCTTGCTCCACCTAAGACTTCATCTGCTATAGTGCGTGAGCGCAGTACGTGTGGAGGCGCTTCGGAGAGACGAGGGAGGCAGATGGCAGGCGCTTTATTGATTCGTTGTGGTTGCGGTCAGGCTTTTCGCGTGCCTTTGGCTAAGGCGGGCCAGTTGTGCACCTGTCCCCACTGTGGCCGGGGTTCCGTGGCGCCCTCAGGCCGAATTGCCATCGCGGGGGGCGACGCGTCGCGTCCAGAGAGCGTGCCCCTGGAGTGGCGGGAAGGGGACGTCATCCTCGGCCTTTACGAGGTGGTCCGTGTGCTGGGCCGGGGCGGCATGGGCACGGTCTACCTCGTGCATCACCGTGGCTGGAACATCGAACTTGCCGTCAAGACCCCGAAGTCCACCCTGCTGGCCAAGGCCGGCGGCGCGGAGATCTTTGAGCACGAGTGCCAGACCTGGGTAAATCTCGCGCCTCACCCCAATACGGTCAATTGCTACTATGTCCGGCGGTTGGGTGAGTTGCCGCGCGTGTTTGCGGAGTATATCGACGGCGGAAGTCTCGATGACTGGATTGTTCAGGGGCGCTGCTATACGGGGACTCGGGAGGAGATTATCGCGCGCCTGCTCGACATCGCGATTCAGGCGGCGTGGGGACTTCGCCATGCCCATGCCCGCGGGCTCGTGCATCATGACGTCAAGCCCGCCAATCTTCTGTTGACCACCGACGGCGTAGTCAAGGTGACGGATTTTGGCTTGGCGCATATTTTGGATGTGGCCAACACCAAGGCAGGTCAGCACCCTTCTGGCCGCTTCCTGGGAACGCCCGCGTACTGTTCTCCTGAGCAGGCCCGCGCAGACTCTCCGTCGTTTCCCTCGGATATCTGGAGTTACGCCCTCGCGGTTCTAGAGATGTTCATGGGGGAACGGACCTGGATGGCCGGGCCCGCCGCGCGCGACGTGTTGCAGGGATACCTCGAACTTGGGCCCGAGCGTTTGGATATCCCTCCGATGCCCGAGCGCCTTGTCCGTTTATTGTTCCGCTCTTTCGAGGAGTCGCCCAAGGCGCGGCCCGCTGATTTCGATGAGATCCTGGACGAACTGCGGCGTATTTACCACGAGGCCATCGGTACCCCTTACCCCCGCCCGGAGCCCAAACCTTCCTCCGCGTCGGCGTGCCAACTCAGTAACCGCGCGATCTCGCTGCTGGACCTCGGACATACCACTGAAGCCGAGGCGGTGTGGAATTCCCTGCTGGCAAACTACCCCCAGCATCGTGAGGGCATTTTCAACCAGGGAATGCACCTCTGGCGGACCGGCCAGATCAGTGACGTCGAGTTGATGAGACGCATTACCGAACTGTGCCGGATTGAGCCGGAGAACTGGGCGCCTCGGCTCATGCTCGCCCATGTGCATCTTGAACGGGGCGACGCGGCCGCTCTGGAGGCGTGTCTCGCTCCCGAAGACTGCCCGCCCGCCCTGGCCCAGGAGCGCGCCGATCTACTCGAATACAGCCGCCGCCGCGGTCCCACCGCCCGGGGACGCCTCCTGACGTTTTCGGCGCATTCAGACAAGGTTTCAGCGGTGTTTCTGAGCTGGGACGCGCATTTTGCGCTGACCGGCAGCGAAAGCGGCGCGGTGAAGTATTGGGACATGAGCGCAAAGGAGTGCAAAGGGGCGTTCTCGTCGCATCGGGGGCGCGTCAATGCGGTGAGTCTCACGGCGGATGGCATGCACGCGTTGACTGCGGGGGGAGACCTGCGGGCGCGCCTGTGGAACCTCGTTTCTGGCGAGTGCGTGCAGACGTTTCGCGGGCATCAGAAGGCGGTGACCGGTGCAGTGACCACGCCCGACACTCGATTCGTGCTCACGTCAAGCATGGATGGCCTGATCGTTCTGTGGAACTTCTCGTCGGGTGAACAGGTCCGCGTGCTCGCGGGCCACGCCGGGGGCGTTTGTGCGCTGTGTGTCGGTGAGATGGGGCGCTACGTGCTTTCCGGCGGCGAGGACGGTACCATGCGTCTCTGGGACTATTCGTCGGGCGATTGCCAGGAAACCATCCAGGCGCACCGAGGGGGCGTTTCGGCTCTATGCATTCGGCGCGACTGCCGTTTTGCTTTGTCCGGCGGCGCGGATGGGCTCGTGCATTTGTGGGAACTCGGTACGTCCGAGCGTACCCGAACGCTCCGTGGCGAAAACGGGGCGATAAATGGAATTGCCATGAGTCGCGATGGCCGCTTTGCCCTGACCAGCGCCGAAGGCGGAAATCTCATCCTCTGGGAATTGAAGACCGGGCGCTGTCTCTACACCTTCTCCGGACAGGGGCCGCTTAGCCTGAGCGGCGATGGCCGTTTTGCCCTTTCCGGCGCGGCGAATGGGGGCGTATCTCTCTGGTCGGTCAGTTGTGGCGAGCCCCCTGTGCTCGCCCCGATGGCGCTGAGTCGAAGCGACTAGAAAAAGCGAAGAAGGGTTTGATGCGGTCGGCCTCACAGACATTTACGTATGCGGTCTCCGTGCTGCGTCACGAAAAACGAACGATCTCCCTGGCGTTTATGCGCCGCACTTGAAACTTGGATCGAAAACGTCGATAGTTAGCGGGTAGATTGTTTCAGCGGAAGCCGTTATGGCGCAAGGATTAAGGAGTACGGAATGGGTTCAGCCGGCCAGCGAGCGCTCCAGTCCCTATCTTACGTCCCGGTGTTGCACCCGGAGATGTTGGCGCTGTACCCGGTGCTGGGACTGTATGCTCACAATATGGCCACCCTTCCTTTCGGGACGATTCTGAGACCGATGCTGGCGCTGGTGGCGTTGACGGTCGTGTTGTGGATTTTCCTGTCCGTCTTGTTTCGTAGCGTGCATCGCGCGGGGCTGGCGGCGAGCATTTTGGTGTTTGCCTCGCTGAGTGGTTGGAACGTGCTTGAATCCGTGATTCGGAGGACGCAGCCCTGGGCCGAAGAGGTTCCTCCGATCCTCTCCATCATGGCGTATAGCGTCTGCGCAGCGCTATGTTTGTTTGCTGTCGTCCGCTACTATCGCGCTGGCGGGGAAAAGACCGGATTTCCAAAGCATACCCTGCTGGTCTTGGGGATCGTCGCGGCGGTTATCGGGGCGATGGCGTTCGTCGCCATGCGGCTGGTGATGCCCTGGGTGGCGGCGGCGATCGTGGCGGCGTATCTCTGCGTGGTGGCGACGTGCTTGGCGTTGGTGTATCTGTACCGTGGTGATTGCCGCAGGCTGAGTCTTTCGCTCAACTGGTTCGCGGGCGTGTTGCTGCTGTTGTCCATGGCGAACATTCTCTGGCATGCGCAGGAAAAGACCCCGTTGGCGGTTTCCCCGCTGGACCCTGCGCAGACCCGCGGAACGCGGGTAGCGACGCCCGAAGCCCCGTATCCGGACATCTACCTGTTTATGCTCGATGGCTATGCGTCGTCCAACCTGCTTCGCACGGAATTTGGCTACAACAACCAGCCGTTTCTGGACGATATGCACGCATTGGGTTTCGAAGAATCGCCCATGAGTCTGGCCAATTATTCCGAATCTACGATTTCCGCCGAGGCCTTGCTGAATTTCGACTACCCGCATAAGGCTGCAGGCGAGCAGGCCGCCGCCGCCAACGTTTCCGGCGTGATGGAGCTGTATCACCACAATCGCACTCTTGCCCTGCTTCGTGCGAAGGGGTATCGCCTGCAGGCATTCGCCCCTGGCGTGGATGCGCTCAAGCCCTATACTCCCGTCATCGACGACGTGTTCGAGCCTCGTTTTGCCGTGTCACAGTTCGAGCAAGTGCTGATGGCCAATTCCGCAGTGGCCCCCTTTGCCGACACGGCCTACTACTTGCGCAACGGCATCGCGGGGTATTGGCCACGGTCTTTTCACCGGCGTCACATCGAGTATGCGTTGCTGCACGCGGGGAACTTGCCCGCTGTGCCGGGGCCGCGTTTTGTGATGGCGCATCTGACCTTGCCGGATCAGCCTTTTCTGTTTTCGCGCGATGGCGGGTGGGCGCAGCGCTACGGCTTGCCTGGTGCAACGCAATGGGCGCGCCCGACAGTACGCGAATACCGCGACGCGTACGTAGAGCAAATTCATTACCTCAACAGCCGGTTGCTGGCCGCCAGCCGTGAGATTCTCGCTCACGCCGAGCGGTCTGCGATCGTGTTGATCGTGTCCACGCGCGGTCCGGCGTTTGAACCCCTTGCCACGCCCGAGCCTGAACTGGCGAATCGTTTCCGTCACGTCAATTTCGTCATGACGCGTTTTCCTGATAACGTGCCCGGCGCTCCCATGCCCGAAACCGTTAGCCTAGTGAACGTTCTGCGCTATACCTTCAATCGCGCCTTCGGTCTTTCGTTGCCCCTTCTTCCCAACGAGGCCTACGCCTGCCCTGAATCCAAGCCACTGGCCGTGCAGCCGCTCACCGCACGCTGAGGGCTCCCGTATTCACCCCTGAAAAATCGGGAGTGGTTGCGACCTACTCTTTCCCTGCCTGGACGGCGTAGAAATCTGTAGCCATGCATTCTTGAACGTCGGCGGGGAGCTGGCTGAACAGAGGGGCATCGATGCGGAAGGCGCTTTCGCAGGTGGCGTTGATAAAACGTTGCCAGAGCAAGGGGATGAGGTTGGCGTCGGCGAGCAATTGTTCAACGCCGGCAAGCGAATACTGGCCTAGAGCGGTGGAGTGGTCCGCGCTGAATCGTGGCGGCGACCAACGTCCACTGCGCAGGGCTTCGTATGCCTCGAGCGTTGCCCCGCTGCGAAACCAGGCCACCACGACGCCATTCTCCGCTAGCGCCTCACGCGCCGTCGCGAGTTGACGCGCGGCGTCGGGGCTATGCGGCATGGGGTCGGAAAACACCACCGCATCCCAGGGGGCGCCAGCGGTTTCAACGGCGATCTCTGCATTCGGCACGCGCAGACGCAACGTTTCCACGACGTACGATGCGGCTTTGCCGCGCACGAGCACGCGGCGGGCAGTCTCCGGCGTGAGGGCCGCGAGCAACGGCTCGGTTTCTGGATAACGATCCACAGGTTTTGCCCACCGCTGGCCGTTTTTCACGGGTTCCAGGACCAACGCCGCAAAACGCTCTGCCGCGAGGCCGTCATGGGGTGTGTTAAAGCGCGCAATGGTGGCAGGGCGTCTTGAGAGAAACTCGCGACGATGCTCGGGATTTGTCAACGCGGCATCAATCGCAGGGGCGATCTCCTCCGAGGACTGCACCGTCTCCACCGCGTCCCCGTCATGAAAGAGCGGGCCGAGTCCTTCCTCAAATACCGCCGGGCCGAACTCCGCAAGCAACACGTTGACTACTTGCCGTCCCATCATGATGGCCTCGATGGCCATGTTCGACTGCATGCATACAAATACGTCCGCGAGGGCCAGACAGCCCGCCGAGGAGACCTCCGTGTCGAGGGTCACGCCTTGGCGGCGCACCCGTTCATACCACGGTCCAGGCGGCGCGGGATCGCCGGGGTGTGGGCGCAACACGAATTGCCAATCGGGATGCGCGCCGCGCAACGCCTCGAACGCATCGAGCACCGCTTCCGCGGTCCGGTCCTTTGCGTGGGCGGCCTCGGCGTTGGCGCGGCTCAGGCGATGCATGAAGGGCATGGCGAACAGCACCGTCGGGCGCGACGGATCGATGTTCAGCATCGCCGCCACGTGCTTACGCAGTCCCGGCCTTACCGGGTGCGCGTGGATATCCCACTCCGGGTTCCCGGTGACGACGATGCGCTCCGATTCGACGCCGATACTGCGATAGATATCGCGCACCTCGTCGCTATAGACCGCGATCATGTCCGTTCGTAGCACGTCGTGCAGGTTCAGCGTGCCGTATGGGTAGCCATGCAGGAGTTGCAGTGACGGGACGCCGAGGCGCTGCGCTTGCGCGATGACCGTCCGTGTGTCGCGGCCCACATCCTGATGCACCACCACGAGGCGCAGATCGGTTTCCGACGCGCAACGCGACAACGCGTCCAGCCAAGTGGTCTGTGCGATGAAGTCTTTGCGGATAGCCTCAAGGATTTGAGCGCGCAACGCTTGAACACGGCCCGGAGATGCCGCGTGCTCGGGGTAAGCCTGCTCGAACTCGGTCGTGTGTAGGAGTTGAGAAACCTGCCTTGCCCTGCGTATGGCTTCATGCTGCGCGAGCGCCTCCAGCGGTTTTGTCAGAAACTCCGACAACGCGCGGCACGGCATATCGCGCGCCTCAAGCATCGTTTTCGTGGCGTCATACAGCACGATCAGATCGAGATCGGCCTGCTCGAGGATTGCCTGGGCGATTCGCTCGATGCCTCGGTTCAGTGTCAGCAATATCGAGGGTTTCATGGCGTCCCTGTATCTCCGCGCGGCCACTATAGCACTCGCGCCCAAACCGAAAAAAGGGTTTCGGAAGCTTCGTCTATCGGCTATGATGTTTCTTGATTCTCAACGGGCGTCCGGATGAAAAGAGAGGATTGGACAATGCGCACATACGTTTTGATCGGACTGCTGGGGTTTCTTGCATTGACGGGAAACGCGATGGCGGAGCGGCTCTACGCCGTCGAACAGCAGGCGGACGTGGTCTACGGCACGGGGGCGGTGGTATCCGCGGCCGACGTGCCGGGCACCAAAGCGTTGACCATGGATATCTACCGTCCGCGCGGAAACGACCGACGCGACAAACCGGCGCTCTTGGTGATTCATGGAGGCGCGTTCACGGGAGGCAAACCGCGCGACCTCGAGGGGATGTCTCGCTATTTTGCGGAACGCGGATTTGTCTGTTTTACGATCTCGTATCGTTTGGCGGGCGATAACCCGCCAGACCGGGTGAAGGCGGCCTGCGCCGATGCAAAGACCGCCGTGCGTTGGATTCGCGCGCATGCCTCCGAGTTCGGCGTTGACCCGTTGCGCATTGGTGCGATTGGCCATTCGGCGGGCGCGATCACGGCGCTGCTGACGGCAACGACGCGCGCCCAGGAGTTTCGTGGCGACGGCCCAACCATTCCGCCAGCGAATCACCCCGAGCAGAGTTCCGCGCTGCAGGCGGCCGTGGCCGTGGCGGGGGCTGTGTTCGAACCACAGTACGTTGACGCTTCGGATCCGCCCCTCATGTTCTTCCACGGCACGAACGATCCGATTGTCGTGTTCAAGCGCGCGGAAGATGGCAAAGCGTTGTGCGATGAGAAAGGCGTGTCGTGCCGCCTTTTGGTGACTCCGGGCGCGGGACACGATCCTTGGAACGAGCGTTACGACGGCAAGGACAACCGGCCCGAGGTGGTGGCGTTCTTGCGAGAGAGTCTCCTCGCGGCAACGGGATCGCTACCGCCGTCCGACGGCGAATTGCTGGCCCAGAATCCGCCTGCGCCGATCGTTGATGCGACCGTTCCCGAGAAGAAAGTGGCGCCAGGTGCGACGTGCAGACTCGATACCGGTGCACTGTATGGGCGCGTGCATGTCGAGCCTTCCGGAACGGAGTTCGCGGCGGGGACGGAGGTGCGATTGACCGCCGTACCGGACCAGTACAACGCGTTCTTGGGGTGGGCAGGCGATACGCGCGCGACCGAGACTTCTTTCGTCCTAACGATGGACGGGCCGCGCAAAGTAACGGCGCTGTTTGCGCCCAAACCCAATGCGCCTCGCTTCACCCTTACGCTCAAATCCTCAAGAGGCGGCCAGATTCGCTGCACCCCCGACCTGGAACGCTATCTTCCGGGAACCTCAGTACTCCTTCGCCCCGTGATGGAGCCGGGCTATCGGTTCGCCGGGTGGACAGGCGGGGTGCAGTCGCAGGACTACCCCGCAACCATCGAACTCAACGAGTCCACCACCGTTGGGGCGCGATTTGAGCGCGTGTTGCAGGTGAAGGACCGTCCGATCGAGTTTAAGGTCGCGGGTGGGGAGCAGACGCGGCGGGTTTACGCAGAAAACGACGACTGGACCGTACGGGAAGCATTTGATCGTCCGTGGCTTACTACGCAGTTGCTGGACGGAAAGTTCCAGATCGCCACGGAGTCAAATGCCACGCCTTACGCGCGTACGGCGCTGCTGGTCATTGGATCGAAGAACGGGAATTATGCGCCGTATCAGCTTCTCGTGCAGCAGGCAGGGAGATCGGAACGAGGCCAAACAATGGTCGCACAGCCGGGAAAAGCAGTCTACCGTGGCCGCGCCGGAGAAACGGGGACGCTGGCTTGGTGCATCGGCACCTCTTACGATCCTCGCGCGGGCTTGCTCGAGGCGAAGCCCGCTGGCGGGTTTATTCTGGGGAGTTTTAGCGGCGCCGCGCTGGGCTACCTGACTACGGATGGCACGTCGCCTCTCATGATTCCCGATGGACGCGATTACCACGTGTATGCGGAGTGGGCGCTGCCCGCGAATCCGGAAGCGGTGAGCGCGCCGACCACCGGCGAAAAGCAGTCGGCCTATTTCTATGTTGGCGTCGATTCCGGCGGATTCGACTTCACCAAGCTGCGCTTTGGCGTCGAGTGGAAGGATATGGGACAGGGCAAGGAGTGGGTGTTGCGCGCGCAACGCGACTCGGATCAGCTCTCGGCGGCAACGGCGAACGGTGGCAAGATACCGTCGCGCGTGCGTGTACATGTCTGGAAGGATTGCGACGGAGATACCGTGCTGCGTCCGGGCGGCGCGATCGTGCGTGGACAGTTCAGCCTGGATGGTGGGCCGTGGCAGGCGTTTCCGTTCAGCGACAAGCGTATGCCGGAGTACTATCCCGTTGAAGGCATGGGCCACGACGGCGGGGACGATCGAATCACGTTCAAGGTGCGCGGACTCGGTACGGAAGATCTCAGCGAGATACGTGTCGAGGGTGAGGACGTCCCCGGCGTGAACGGCGAGTAAGGAAAGGACGGCGGCGTGTTGTTTGTGCTGATGAGTTTGGAGAGTACCCTGCGCGATGAGGAATGTCAGCGGGCTGAGTTGAGGCGTTCGCGCGATGGCTACGCGCAAGGCTATTTCCGCGAGGACAAAGACGCGTGGACGCGTCAGGATGACCCCGGCGCGCATCTTGATGCCGCGCGATTGACCGCAGAGCTTACCGCTGCGTTTGGAGATGCGTTCGACGAACTGCACTGTATGCTCGCGAACGAGGAGATTGTCTACCAGCTCGACCCGGTGCGCCGTGCGGTGAAGATGCTTCGTCAGGCATTGCCGATCGAAAGCGTCGACGCCGGTCCTCACCGCGAGGCGTGGCAAGCGTTGTGCGAGGCGCTGGGGATTCCGAAGTCGAGCCGAAAGCATAAGCTGCAGCAGGCCACTCGCTTCGCGCTGATGGTGGCGGAGGCGCTCGAGGAGAGCGGGAAGGCGGCTGTGCGTCTTTTCGACGCCGCCTGCGGCCGCAGCTACCTTGGTTTCGTGCTTGTACATATCTTACAGGCCCGTGGCCTCGATGTGTCGCTGCATGGCGTCGATTCAAACGATACGCTGACCGGCACGTGTCAGCGTATCCAGCAGACGTTGGGTTGGACAAATGCGCGTTTTGAAGCGCACGATCTCGCGACGTACCAGATAGCGCCCGATACCTATGATGTGCTCGTCGCGTTGCATGCGTGCGATACGTTGACGGACGAGGCGATTCGCCTGGCCATCACGGGCCGCGTGCCGCACGTGTTTCTCGCGCCGTGCTGCCAGAAGGAGTTCCGCGAACTGTGGCACGACACGCCGCTTGATTGGCTGCTGCGGCACGGCGTGCTCGAGGAACGCTTGGCGGATGTGTTGACGGACAGTCTGCGTGTGCTTGTGCTCGAGGCGGTTGGGTATCGCGTGCGGCCTGTGCGGTTCGCCGCGCCGGACATCACGCCGAAGAATCTACTCATTCACGCCACCTATAGCGGCGACGTTGAACCAGCCCGCTTCGACGAGGCGAAGGAATTCTGCAACACTTTCCATTTGCACCCGAGGATTATGGACATTCTCGAAGCGAATAGGTAAATGAAAAGAGGGGAACCGAGTCCGAAGACTCAGTTCCCCTTCTGCCTAATTAGCGGCGATGGTCCGATTACCGAACCAGGTTCACGGTTTCTTGCAACAGCGTGTCTGCGGTTGTGATCGTGCGCGTATTCGCCTGGAATCCGCGCTGGGTCACGATCAAGTTACTGAATTCCGTACCCAGGTCCACATTCGAATTCTCAAGTACGCCGCCCGAGATCTGTCCGCGCCCACCGGAATCCGGGAGACCAACCTGGGCAAGGCCTGACGACGGCGTTTCGCGGAAGGTGTTGTTACCCCAACGCACGAGGCCGCCTACGTTCGAGAAGTTGGCGACGGCGACCTGCCCGATCACGCGCGTCAAACCGTTGGTGAACACACCATTGATCACGCCATCGCTACCGATCGTGAAACTCTCCAACGTGCCGCGCGGGAAGCCGTCTTGATTCGATGCCACAACGTCGCTGTCACTGGCAAGTTCCGTTACGAGGGTGAAATCGATGTCAAAAACGAACGGATCCACCGGCAAAGACGGATCGGGGCCGATCACGGCGTTGCTGATGGAGACCGTGTGGGCCGTGTCCGAGGCATATGCGCCACCGCTCGTAAACTGAACTGTTCCAGAGCCCACGCTCTGCGTGTTGTAGAACGCTTCCCAATCCCATGCGTTCTGTCCGCCCACCTGGGCCACTTTCGTGAACACCAGCGACACGTCGCGCGGCGTGCCCAACGAATCGTAGGTGCGCACGATGCGCGTCACTTGGTCGCCGATGGCCGCGCGCGAGTCCAAGTTGCCGAGTACCGTTGTGTTGTCCGTGGCGCGCACGATGGACGTGCCGCCCACGGGGATGCGCAGATCGCTCACCACATTCGTTACGTCGATCGTGCCGTCCGCGCCGGGCAAATAGCCCTGCACACGCATACCGGTGGCGGGGTCGATGAGTTCGCCATCGGCGTTCAGCGCAAACGAGCCGTCGCGCGTGTAGTACTGACCTTGGCCATCGCTCATGATGAAGAAGCCGGAGCCTTGGATGGCCAGGTCCGCGCTGTTGCCCGTTGTGATCAACGCGCCCTGCTGAAAGTTGGTGTCGATGCTGCCCAGGCGCACGCCAAGGCCCACCTGCGACGGATTAGTCCCGCCGAAGTTGCCGAGCGGAGCGCGGCCCACTTCGAGCGTCTGCGAGAACAAGTCCTGAAACAGCGCGCGCGAGCCACGGTAGCCCGTCGTGTTGACGTTCGCGATATTGCTCGCGATGACATCCATTTTCCGCTGATGCGCCTGAAGCCCAGTCACGCCCGCGTATATTGCAGTTCCCATCGTTCAAGCCTCCTGTTATGTGCGCCGCGTCTATCGTTCGGCGGCGCAGGGGCCTCCCTCACGGGGTCCAGCCCATTTCCATTTCGTTAGCACTTACTGTCTACAGACTCGTCAACGCGTTGCTTGGCTCAGACGCCAAGATCATCGCGCTGTCGATTTTGGTGAACACGGCATCCGCGAGTTCCGTTCGCGGCACTGCCGTAATCACCGTCCGGTTCGGCACACTGACCACCAGTCCATACCGATCCGTCAGGAGTAGCGTTTCGCGCGCCCCTTTCGCGGCCGCCGCATCCAAGGCCTTTCCAATCCGGGCCTCATCCGCAGCCGTCACGGTTAGGTTGCGCTCGCGCAGACGTTCCGTCGCATGCGCCGAAAAGCGCACGCCCCGCGTGTCCCGCACCGCGGATTCAAGCGCTTGGGCAAATCCGCCCTGCGCTGAAACCGTGTTGCGCGCGCTCACGGCGTTTTGCGTCAACGCCGCCGCGGGAGAGAGTTGGATTCGTTCGATCATGACGACGGCGCGCTCGCGATGCCCTGGACTTCCGACAACAACATGACGTCGTCGGTGTCGAGGGTGAGAAACACCTGGCTATCCTCCGTGAATACGCCCGTCACCACGCCTTTCAGCGTAGTGCCGTCTTCATCCTTGCCGATCACGGAGCGCCCAATCAGCGAGCCCGCGCTCACGTAGTTCAACTGGCCTATCGTGCCCGAGAACGTCTCGAAACTTTCGTTAAGATTGTTCATCTGCTCGAGAGAGCTGAACTGCGCAAGTTGGGCCAACATCGCCGAGTTGTCCATCGGTTCCATCGGGTCCTGGTTCTTCATTTGCTCGACGAGCAATTGAAGAAACGCATCGCGTCCCATCGCGTTGTCTGCCGTTGTGGCCTTGTTGGCCGAGGTATCCTCAGAGCCGCTGGCCGATTTCACTGGACTAGCCGACTGCGCCGACTTCGTGGGCGCGGCGAGCCCCATCTCTCGAAGTTGCGCCACGAAGGCCGCGCGTTCCATCGCGGTACGGTCTTCAGCCGCTTTCAGGCGTTCCTGGCGTGTCGGAGAAAGCGACCCCAACACGTTAGCCCGGAACGATACATTGAGATTCATGGCCTATTGCCTCCTTTCAGGCGCGGAACACCACTCGTTCCGCGCCGTCTACGCGAACACATTGAGCAGACCGATGTGCGGAGCCGCGCTTCGACCTGCAACGGACAACGTGCTCGCTTCCGTCGTTGACTCCGCCGTTCGCGTCAGGCCGCCGAAGTAGCTGGGTGCGTCCGTGCCCCAGTTGGCCGGCTGCCGTCCGAACTGCGAGAAGCCCATCGAGTGTCCACTCGCGCCCTGCGACACCGTCACCTGGGATGCTTCGATGCCTTCCCGGCTGAGCGTCTGTCGCAGCGTGTTTACCTGCGCCTCAAGGGTTTCGCGCACCATTGGGTTGGCCGACGACAGTTTCACCACCAGCCCATCGTGAGTTGAGGTAACGCTGACGTGGACTTCGCCCAGCGATTCCGGCACGAGCCGCACGCGGAGCGAATGCTCGCCGTTCTGCGCGAGATAACGCACATCACTGACGAGACGATCCGCGAGTTTCCCCAGCGCAACGCGGTTGTCCGCGGCCGTCTGGAACTGGCTCGCCAAGTCTTCCAGGCGCTTGCCAAACGCCGACGCCGATGTGGCCTGCGTTGGGTCCACAGCAAGCGCCGTCAGTGCACCCGTGGCGGCCAAGTCACCGGGCGTATTCGCCGACGCAACCGCATCGGTCCGTAGCGTGCCCAGTTCGTCGCGCCGCGCGTCCACCGATAACGGGTCGCGCACCAGGAGTGTCGCGATACGAACCGCTTCCAACGCGGGCGTTTCCTGCACTGCGCTTCGGAGCGTTCGTGCGGGTGCCGCCGATGCGGAGGAGGGGGGGGCTGCGGCATCGTCGGCATCCGTCTCCGCCTCGCCATCGCTCACCTTTGCCGCCGCGCGGTTAGCCGGAACCGCAGGCGTTGCCGGAGTCGCCGGAGTCGCAGGCGTGGCGCGAGTCGCCGCTTCGCCCTGCGCACCCGGAGCCGCCGGAACGGCCGGAGTAGCAGGCGTTGCCGGAGTCGCGGGCGTGGCGGACGTCGTTTCCGCGTGGGCTTCGGCCTTCTCGGCCTTCCCCTCTGGCGGCGCCACCACGTTGCTCACAATCGCGCCGACTTCAACCTCGGGAGCCGTTTCCGGTTCCCCAGAAGTCGCCGAAGCCGCCGGAGTGCGCACAGTTTCCGGTGCTTCCACCGGGGCCGTGGGTTCGGCGTCCACAACGGCCGCCGTCGTCGATTGCCGAGCCACAGACGCCTCAACAGACGTCGCCGGTGCGGTGGTTACCGCGAGGTCCGGTGCCGTCAGCTCTTGCGCGGGAATCTGCGGTCCGAGCGTCGGATTCACGGGCGCCTCGAATGCGGCGCTCGGCGCTGTCACCGCCGGAGCGGGGACCGGCTCAACCACCTCGTACGTGGCTTGGCTACCCACCGTCGCCGGCGCGGCCGAGACCTCGACGTGTGCCGTGGTTTTCTGGCCATGCACCGTCTCGGAATTGTCATCCGACGCGGTTTGCGACGTAGCCGACGGTGCGGCAGAGGCCTCAACCGTCTCCACTGCCGCCTGCGACGCCGGATTGACTGCGCCTTGCGGCGTGGTCGCGGGTGTTTTCGACGGCTCGACCTCCTCCACGACATATGTCGCTTCGGAAACCGGGGTTTGCGTCGTGGATGGCGTCTGCGCGAGCGGGCCGAGGTACGCGCTAACCACGACTTCCGCAAGCGGAGGGTCGTCGGTCTTGGCGGCTACGGACTTTACGTCAGTTTCCGTCGGAGCGTTTTCCTGGCTGCCCGTATTGGGCAACACCGTTTCTCCGGCCAGCGCCTGTTGTTCACTCAGGAGCATCGCCGAGAACACCCCATCCGGAGCCGCAGGACTCGGCGTTCCGCCGGTTGCGGATACCGCCGCGCCTTCCGCCGCCATCGCGGTCGATTGCGCCATCAAGAGATCCATCAAACTAAGAATCTGCATACATGATTCACCTCCTTTCAAAGAGAGATACCAAGACCAATGACAGGGCGTCATTGGGAATTGGGCAGCATGGGGGAGAGGTCGAATAGAAAAAAGGAATAGGCGTCGTCGAATGGCTCAAGACACTCCAAAATTCTTGGAGAGTGAGGCCTGGGCGGTTTTCGCCTCAGAGAGAAGTGTCCACAGACGAACTACTCTGAAGACGTTTCCGGAGCCGCCGGCATTTCTTCGAGCGCGCTTAGGAAGCGCGCCGCCTCCTGGGCCTCCAGAGCGTTCAAGATTTTTACGCGGTCGCGTTCCTTGATCAAGCGAAGAATTTTGACCGCTTTTCCGGGTTCCAACTTGTCCATCGCCAGAAGCGTGTCGCGCGCCTTGTCCGGTTTCATCTGGGAGACCGACGTCGCCATTTCCTGGAGCGCCGCGGCGGACTGCGCGTCCATGGTCTGCATGGACTTCTCTATGGTGTCGATGGACTTCTTGAGATCGGCCCGCACGGCATCGAGATCGCGCTGCGCGAGGTCAACCCGTTGCTTTTTCTCCTTGAGTTCGAGTTCCTGGCGCTCGATTTCCGTGCTTCGTTCCTTGAGGCCCTTGGCCGCTGCATCGAAGTTCGCCGCACTCACCGCGCCGAGCGCCGGTTTTGCTTCTTCCTTGGTCACCGTGGGCGTCGTCGCCTGTTCGGGGTGCATCAAGCGGCCGAGGGCCTCTTTCGAAAGATTGCCTGTGAGCGCTAGCGTACCCGCAACCGCGAGGCACAACGGCACGAGGACGCCCAAAAGCAAAATGGCGAAGATCTTCATGAACGGTCCTTTTTCATTCCCTTCATCGCGGCCCGGTTGGCCGAGATTTCATCGGTCAATTTCTGTTCATCGCCGAGTGTTTGCGCATTCAGCGCCGCTCTGTTCTTTTCCTGAATCCGTTCGACTACCTTACGCTTCTTCATCGCTTCTTCCAACTCGGCCCGGCGTTCTTCCGCCGTTCGCCGGAGTTCGTGCAGGGTTGCGTCCTTTTCGACCGCGAGCCGGGCCAGATAGCGCTCGTAATGATAGTACCGTTGAATGTCGCGCGGTTCCGCGCCTTCTTGGGCTCGTTCGCCCGCTTCGCGCAGCATCCGCATCTGTTCGCGCTGAATGCCCGCGCGCTGTTCTTCGTTAAGTGCGATCTGCCGCCGTACTTCCGCCAGGTCCTGCGCTTTCTGATCTTCCTGCAGCGATCGCACCCGGAGCAGGGTTTCGAAGCGAAACGGACGTACGCGTGCCATCTCCTCTTACCCCCTCAACGCTCGCCGCATCCACGTCGGCAATTGTTCGAAGGGCGAGGCGTCCTGAAGACCCTGCTGAAGGAATTGCCGCACGCCCGGCATCAGTTTCAGCGCCTGATCGATTTCCGAATTGCTCCCCTCGGCGTAGGCCCCGATGTTGACCAAGTCCTCGGCGTCGCGATAGGTCGCCAGCACGCGCCGAACGCGCCCGGCCAGTTCCTGGTGTTCGGCGTTCGTCACGTCGATCATCACGCGGCTGACGCTTTCAAGCACGTCGATGGCCGGATAATGGTTTCGCGTGGCCAGATTCCGCGACAACGCGATGTGGCCGTCCAGAATACTGCGCACCGCATCGCCCACGGGATCGTTGAGATCATCGGCCTCGACCAGCACCGTGTACATTCCCGTGATACTGCCGCACGCCGCCATGCCCGCGCGTTCGAGCAGCTTGGGCAACAACGAGAACACCGACGGCGGGTACCCGCGCGTCGTCGGCGGCTCGCCCACCGCCAGCCCTACCTCGCGCTGGGCCATCGCGAAGCGCGTCACCGAATCCATCATCAGCATCACGTCCGCGCCCTGATCGCGGAACCACTCCGCGATCGCCGTCGCGGCGTACGCGCCTTTGATACGCATCAGCGCGGGCTCGTCCGAGGTTGCGACCACGACCACCGAACGCGCCAGTCCCTCCGGGCCAAGGTCCGACTCCACAAAATCGCGCACCTCGCGTCCGCGCTCGCCGATCAATGCGATCACGTTGATGTCCGCGCTCGTGTTGCGGGCGATCATGCCCAGCAATTTACTTTTGCCCACGCCGCTGCCCGCCATGATGCCTACCCGCTGGCCTTTGCCGCACGTAATGCATCCATCGATCGCGCGGATGCCCGTGGCGATGGGTTCGGTGATGCGCTTTCGATTCATGGGATGGGGAGGAGCTGCTGTTAACGGCACTTCGGAGCCGCCTGTGATCTCCGGCCCGCCGTCCAGGGGCCTGCCCATACTGCCAATCACCCGGCCCAGTAGGTCGTAATCCACCCGCACCGTTTGCGGACGGTACAGTGGACGAACCAGGCTCGACGGACCCACGCCACCCATATCGCCCAAGGGCATTAGGAGTAGGCGGCCTTTGCGGAATCCCACCACCTCGACCGGAACCGGCGGGCCGGATTCCGGATAGACGTAGCAAAAATCATTGATGCGTAGCGGGGGACCGGTTGCTTCGATGGTGAGACCGACGACATCCACTACCTTGCCATAGACAGTGATCGGCTGCGTTGCGACGACGCGCTCCATGTATCTGGACAGGTCGAGCCCGGCCATGACTACTCCGTGAGCGCGTCGAGAATCTTCTCGAGCTGCGCATCCAGCCGCGCGTCCACCTGGAGCGATTCGGTTTCGGCGATACATCCGCCCGCACCGACTTGCTCATCGGCCACGATGAGTAATTGACCAACCGCCGGGAAGTCGTCGAGCAAATTCGCCTGCTGCGCCCGTAGCGCCTCCAAGTCATGCGGGTTCACTCGTAGCGTCACGCGCTCCCGGTCCACCAAGTTGCCCAGCGCCGCCCGGACCGTTGTTTCCAGTAGTGCGGCGTCGATGGAAGGTTCGCGCTGAAGGACTCGCTCCGTCATCGCCTTCACCAGCGCGATGACCTGAGGCTCCACGGAACGAAGGAAACCCTCGCGCGCCTGCACTAGAGCTTGCGCCGCATTTACGAGCATGTCCGCGGCTGCTCCCACCGATCGCATGAACTCTTCTTTGCCCGCTTGCGTACCCCGACGCAAGCCCTCGGCGTAGCCGTCGCGAATGACGCGCTCGGCCTCTGCGCGTGCTTGCGCTAGAACTTCTTCGGGAGTCTCCTGAGGCTCTGGCGTTTCCTCGTAGGCTTCTTCTTCCACAGGGGTGTCTTCGGCGACGGGAGGAGACAACGCGCCGCGTTCGTAACGGAGCACCGCGTCCGCATTGGGGTCGGTCGCTTTAATGATCTTCGCCACAGCCGCTCACCTGCATTCTAGTGTGGCGCGCCCATAGGGACGCACCGCGGACGATTAAACAAATCCGTCGTGGGTGTCGCCGCCGCGGCCTTCGACGATGATTTCGCCCGCGTCTTCGAGGCGGCGGATGACCGAGACAATCTTCTGCTGCGCTTCTTCGACCTGGCGTACCCGCACAGGCCCCATGTACTCGATCTCTTCCTTAATCATCTCGCGGGCGCGTTCCGAAAGGTTACGCAGCAGCTTGTTCGAGACTTCCTCACTGGCCGATTTAAGCGCCAATGCCAAGTCTTTCTGCTCGATCTCGCGCAGGGCTTTCTGGATACCCGAGTCGTCCACGTAGACCAAGTCATCGAACGTGAACATCAAGCGCGAGATCTCGTCGGCGAGTTCCGGATCGCGCTCCTCAAGGTCGGACATGATGGTCTTTTCCGTACCGCGTTCGATGCGGTTCAGGATTTCCGCCACGCTCTTTACGCCGCCCGCGAAGGTGAATCCTTGGCTGAATACCGACGCCATCTTGCGCTCAAGCACACGCTCCACCTCGCGAACGATCTCCGGCGGGGTGCGGTCCATGCTTGCGATGCGGATGATGACTTCAGGGCGCACTTCCTGGCGTAACGAGGACAACACGACCGACGCCACTTGCGGATCAAGATGCGCGACAATCAGCGCGATAGTCTGCGGGTGTTCGTCCTGAATGAAACTACAGATCTGCGCCGGGTCGGCTTTTCGCAGGAATTCGAACGGCACTTCCTGAAGACTCGTCTGGATCCGGGTGAGAATCTCGAGCGCCCGCTCCGGTCCCAGCGCGTTCTCAAGCAATTGCCGCGCGTATTCCAGGCCGCCCTGGCTGACATAGCGATCAGCGAGCATCATTTGGTGAAACTCGGCCATCACGGCCTCGCGCAGATCCGGCGGGACAGTCCCCAAGCTCGAGAGATCGAGCGTCATTTTCTCGATCTCTTCTTCGTTCATTTTCGCGAGGACACGACTCGCCATCTGCGGGCCAAGACACGCCAACAGAATGGCTGCCTTGGTCCGTCCGTCGAGTTCGCTCGCTCTTGTCGAGGGCTGCTTCGGCGTAGTCTAATCCTCGCTCTCCGCAAGCCACGAACGCAGCAACGCGGCCACGGCGTCCGGCTGTTCCTGGAACGCCCGCTCCACTTCCGCCACAATCTCGCGCTTGCGCAGTTCTTCAGTCGTAGGCTGCGGCGCCTCGATACTGATTTCCTCTTCTTCGACTTCTTCTGGCAGTCGGCGGAACGCCCGCAACAGGTAACGACGCACCAACAGGAAGGCCACGATCAGCAGCGCCACCTGCAACGCCATTATACCCTTTTCGCTCCAATAGGCGAGCGCCGTCGATACCGCCGTTTCCTTCGCGGCTTCCTGCACCTGCGCAAGCTGCTCGATCTGGAAGGGCTGATCTTCCACGATGATGTCGGTCTCGGGATTGACCTTTACCCCGACGGCATTGGCGATCACCGAACGCCACTTTTTCTTTTCATCATCCGTCAGCGCGACATACGTATTTTCGCCCGTCGTCGCGCCGCTTTCGTCGGTCGCAGGCTGGTAGTTCCCCTCAAGGATTACGCTGACCGCATAGCCCGTCACGTCTCCGGGCTCGCTCTGCGACTCCAACGTGCGGCGAGAAGGGTCGAAGTTCTCGACCGTCATATCGCGTTTTTCAGACGTCTTGGGCGTTTCCGCCGATTCCGCGCCTTGCGGCCGGTTCGCGGTGGCGCCCGCTGGGCCTTCAGGCAGCGACTCCGTCGTGGTGGACGTCGAGTTCTCTTCCTGGCGAGCGATGGGCGCGCCCTCGGAAATCTCGGTGGACGTCTCTTTTGTCTTGCGGAAATCCATTTTCGCGCTCACGCGCACGATGGCTTTCTTCCCGAGTTCCGCAAAGATTTCCTTCACGCGCCGCTCGCGGTCGGTTTCCCATTTCTTGATGTAGTCGGCCTTCGAATTCGCGAACGCGGTCAACTCGTCCGTGGGCGGCTCCCAAAGCGGCACGCCCGTCGTCGTTGCCAAGGTAATGTGGTTTACGTCCAGATTCGCCCCGCCAAATGTCGCGATGACGTTCAGCAGCGCGCGGATTTCCTTCTGCGTGGGCTGACGTGTGACGCTCAGGGTCACCGCCGCCTTCGACGGTTTCTGCTCCTCAGTGAATAATTCCTCTTCAGCCTCTGAAATAAATACGTATGAAGCCTTTACAAAATCGAACTGATTCAGCATTTTCTGAAGTTCGCCGTTGACCGCGCGCTGGTACTTCAGTTTCTGCAGCGACTGGCTTTCCATCAGGTTCTGCTTGTCGAACAGCTCGAAACCGGGCACCGTGCCCTGGGACTTGGGCAGGCCGCGGCCCGCGAGTTCGACGATGATGGTTTGGCGGTGTTGCACCGGTACCAGAAGGGTTTGACCGCCGGACTTCGATGAATAAGGGATGCCCTCATCGGTGAGGTACGCCTGAATCGCGGCCGTGTCTTCCGCGCTGAGGTTGGTGAACAGATTTACGTATTTCGCGCGGCTGCCCACGGCCACCAACGCGACAATGAGCACCAGCGTGATCAGGGCGGTCACGCCGATGTTCACACGTGCGCTGACGGACAACTGCCGCCACGTCTGCACCGTGTTCTGCCAAAACTGGCGCCAAAACTCCACGCGCTTACCCTCGGTCGGCTATCGGTATCGAGACTAAAGCCTGGAACGCGTCATTCCGCGGCTTGTCTCGTGTTCTCTCTTCCACTCATACGCGTGTGGAAATCCCGCCAAGGGATACAGCGTCCCCGGCAGGAAATAATGAACCAATTCAAGTTTCAGCTCCGCGCAACGGCTGGCCGGCACCAGTACGGTCTGCCCGCCATCCTCCAGCTTGAAGGGAATATGCCGCTTTTCCAACACCACCCGCAGCGCCCCCGACGTGGCCTCGTCCACCCCTTCGTAGAGAGTCGTGAACTTGCCGTTTGCCGCGCTGCTCGCCACCGCAAGCTGCGCTGCAATCGGCGCCAGCACCGCCACCAGCACCACGCGCACGCGGTCGCTGACAGCCATGCCTCGCCATCCTTCGAACATACGCACCGCGAGTTGACGGAGAATGCTCACGAACGCGCCCTTGTTTACGGGAAGCTTTGCTCCCCCATTCCCTTGTCCAGGAGTCACCGATTCCCCCGGGCTTGGTCTCTTCCGCATCCGGATGCCGCCGTTTCCCGCGCGCCGCGCAGAACCCCGACTAGATTTGCATCCGCATAATTTCTTCGTAGGCCGCAACCATCTTGTTGCGAATACCCATCATCGTCTGGAATCCGACGTCCGCCTTTTCCACGGCAATCATGGCGTCGGTCACATCGCGGATCTCGCCCGAAACGAGCTTCTTGATGGTCGTGTCGGCTTCCGTCTGCAAACGTTCCACTTCGCCGATCGAATCGGCCAGCACCTGTTGGAACGAGCGGAGGGGAGCCGCGTCCGGCGTGGAGGCAGGACGAAGCGACCGCGAGTCGATTTCGACCCGTTGCGGCTGGATAGAGGGAACTTGGAATCCGTCCGCCATCGATCCTGAACCTCCCTACACCTTCATTCAGTCTATCACGCTTGCAGCATTTCCTGCGCTTTTTGCGACATTCGCCGATCCGAGGCGAACACCGCGACATTCGCATCATAGGCCCGCTGGGCCGCCACCAAGTCCACCATCTCCGTCGAGAGATCGATGTTCGGATACGAAACATAGCCCTTTGCATCCGCATCCGGATGCCCCGGCTCGTACACCGTCCGCAGCGGGCTCGGGTCAAAAGCGGCTTGCTTGACCTTGACTCCAAAGCGCTCCGGCGCCACCGAGGGGCCCAGTTGCTCGCCCCGCAGGATCACCATCTGCCGCCGGAAAGCCCCGCCTTTTTCGGTCCGGGTGTTGGTAATGTTCGCGATATTATTCGCGATCACCGTCATCCGGGTCCGTTGGGCCCTAATACCGCTCACGGCGATGTCTCGGGCGGATACTGCATCCAACATCTTGTGTGCGCGCTCCATTTCGTCGCCCTGCACACGGCCTCGACCCAATATATTGTGTCCTACGGCGTTGGTATCTTACCTGACTACCGTATATTGTTCAACATATTTTTCATCACCTGGAATCTCTTTGTCAAGAGACTGCTATACAAGGTATAGCGACCGGTGTTTTCAGCGAGTCGGGCCATCTCCAGGTCCAAATCCACCTTATTTCCGTCATTTTTCCCAAGGGTTGCGCCCTTTTCCACGGAAGGCGTCTCTACTACCTTATCGATGTGCCCGGCCTGCGTCCTGCGGAGAGGGAGGCGGCCTTGCCCATCGAGAACGGATTGCAGCGTCTTCTGGAAATCCATGGAAACGGCGTTATAGTGCGGGGTTTCCGCGTTCGCGATGTTGTTCGCAATGAGTCGGTGGTTCATTGCGGCGGTCTGCATCCCTACCTGCAGGAGTCGCGTAACGTCTATCCCCGCGTACGGCTCCAAAACAGTCCTCCTTTCCCAGGTTCGGCAACCCTTCTCCGTCGGTCTGTACAGCGCAAGCCATGTGCCAGGAGGGCATTGAACGTTAACTTATTCTAAATATTATAGTTGCGTCGATTGTGTCGCCGATCGCGCGCGGAAAGAATTGCCCGCCCTGGAATTTTGTTCCAAGAACGGGCCTTGACCCACGCGCCAAGACCGGACTAGTATCGTGTCGCAACAAGACAAGGAGACGGTTATGAACGTGGAGCGTTATCTTCGCCTAATTGCCGGGGTGTTTGTGTTCTTGTCTGCGGTGTTGGCGGCGTTTCACAGCCCGTACTGGCTTTTCTTTACGGGATTTGTGGGGCTCAATCTCGCCCAATCCGCATTCACCAACTGGTGCCCGATGATGTCGATTCTGCGGCATTGCGGGGTGCCCGATTGTCCCGTGAAAACGCAAACCGTATAGAATCCTTGCCGTGAAGTGGCACGGTTCGACAATGGGGGAGTGACGGGGTATGCTTCGTCTTTTTCTGGCGTTTCTGGTGGTGTGCGTGGCCGGGTGCGGACACCAGGGACCCGACTCCAGTACCTCGCCGGGCCCGGAGGCCGCTGTCAGACTGGAAACAGTGGCTTTGGTTGCCGTCGAAGCCTCGCGCGAGGCGGTCGGCACGGTCCGCGCAAAGACGTATAGCGTTCTCCAGAGCAAGGTGGTTGGACACGTTGTTACGGTATCCGCGAAAGAGGGTGACCGTGTCGAGGCCGGGCAATTGCTCGCGGCGTTGGATGAGCGCGAAGCCAAGGCCCGCGTCCAACAGGCCGAGGACGCGCTGACCGCCGCCCGGGCCGCCGCCAAAGAAGTGGAAAACTCTGCCTTGGCCGCACAACACGCGCGTGACGCCGCGGCGGCAGGTCGGGATCTGGCCGAGGCAACCTACAAACGCTACGCCGAGTTGGCGGAAAAGAAGGCCGTGAGCAAGCAGGCTTACGACGAGGCTGCGGCGCGTCGGTCTGAGGCTGCGGCGGAAGCGGCCCGCGCGGTGGAGATTGCTCAATCCTTTGCGGCACGGGGCGCGGAGGCGCTTGCGCGCGTGGGGCAGGCCGAAGCGGCGCTCGAAGAGGCTCGTAGCGCGCTGCGCGACACCCAAATCGCTGCGCCGTTTTCCGGCGTGATCACCCGTAAGGCGATCGATGTCGGCAACTTGGTTTCGCCGGGGGTGACCGTCTTCGAGATGGAGGACCCTACCCAGTACCGCCTCGAAGCCATCGTGGACGAGGCGAGTATCGCGCGCCTGGCTCCTGGAACGGCCGTTGAGGCGATAGTGGACGTCCTTGGACCTCAGCCTCTTACGGCGACCGTTGCCGAGGCAGAGTCCGCTGCGGATCCGGGCAGTCGTTCGTTTCTTGTTAAGGTAGACTTGCCGCAAGATCCACGGTTGCGCTCAGGGCTGTACGGGCGTATCCGGTTCCAGGGCGAGCGCCGCGAGACCTTGACTGTGCCGCGTTCCGCCGTGGTGACGCGCGGGCAGCTCACCTCGGTGCTGGCGGTCGGCCGCGACACTATTGCTCGGTTACGCGTGGTTACTTTGGGCCGAGACAGCGGCGACCGGGTTGAAGTGCTGAGTGGGCTCGACCCGGGCGAACGGATCGTAGTGGACGCATCCGGTCCGGTACGCGACGGCAGCCGCGTGCGTGAAGGGAATTGAGCATGCCGGGGCGGCTCGGCATGGCGGGTGCGATTGCCCGCACGTTCATTACCAGCAAACTGACTCCGCTGATCGCGGTGGCTTCGATTCTGCTCGGCGCGGGCGCAGTGTGGTTGTTGCCGCGCGAAGAAGAGCCGCAGATCGTCGTGCCGATGATCGACGTTGCCGTCGAGATGCCCGGTGCGTCCCCGGAAGAGATAGAAACCCGCGTCACCCAACCCATGGAGAAACTTCTCTGGGAGGTTCCGGGCGTCGAATACATCTACTCCACGTCGAGCCCCGGACGGGCTTTCGTGATCGTGCGTTTCATCGTGGGCACGAACGAAGAAGACGCCATTGTTCGTCTCAACCAGAAAATGCTCGCGAATTACGACCTGATCCCGCCGGGGTGCAGCGAGCCGCTGATCAAGCCGCGCTCGATCGACGACGTTCCGATCCTCGCCTTGACGCTATCCAGTTCGCGCTACGACGCATATACCCTGCGCCGCATCGCCGCGCAGGTGCACGACGCGGTGACGTCAACGCCGTTGGTGTCCGAGGCAAAGCTGATCGGCGGCGAACGGCGTCAACTTCGTGTGATGGTGGACAAGGGGCGGCTGGCGTCGCGGGGGCTAGGCATTGAGACCATCGCCGCGCGGATCGGACAAGCCAACGCGCGGACGCAGGCCGGGGCGTATGACTTGAACAACCGCGAGTGGCTGGTCGAGACCGGCGCGTTCTTGCGCGACGCCGCTGATGTGCGGCGCGTGGTGGTTGGCGTGTACGACGGACGTCCCGTGTACCTGGGCGACGTGGCGGACGTTGTTGATGGCCCCGAGGAGCCTGTGAACTACGTGTTCAACGCCGAGGGCCCGTCGGCGCGTTTTGGCGAGATGTTGCAGCAGCCTTCGGAAGAAGAAGGCGCTCTATTTGAACCCGCCGTAACGATCTCCGTGGCCAAGCGCAAGGGGGCCAACGCGATTAGCGTCGCTGGCGAAGTGCTGCATAAGGTGGAGGAACTGCGCGGCACGACCATTCCGTCGGACGTACGAATCACGATTGCGCGCAACTACGGCGAAACCGCCGCCGAGAAGTCGAACGAACTGCTGTTCCACATGGCCCTCGCGATTTTCTCGGTATGGCTGTTGATGGCGTTTGCATTGGGATTGCGCGAATCCGGTGCGGTGGCCGTCGCGATTCCCGTCACCCTGTCGCTGACACTGGTCGTCTTCTATCTCTACGGCTACACAATCAACCGCGTGACGTTGTTTGCGTTGATTTTCTCGATCGGTATTTTGGTGGACGATGCCATTGTGGTCGTCGAGAACATCGTGCGTCATTTTCATCTGCCGGGCAATGAACACCGCCCCGTACGCGAGTTGGCCGTCGAGGCGGTCGACGAAGTCGGCAATCCCACGATTCTCGCCACGTTCGCGGTGATCGCGGCGATTCTGCCGATGGCGTTTGTGCGCGGCCTCATGGGGCCGTACATGGAGCCGATCCCTATCGGCGCGTCCGCGGCGATGTTATTTTCGGTGCTGATATCGTTTGTGGTAACCCCCTGGGCCGCGCACCTCATGCTTCGCCGAGGCGAAGCGCCCGAAGGCCGTATCCGCGCGGCAATGCGACGTGTGCTTCGCCGCACGGCGAAGCCCGCAAAGCACGATCACGGCGAAGGCGCGCTCGATCGCTTCTATCGTCGCCTCATGGGCCATCTCATCGAACAGGCAAAATGGCGCACGGGATTCCTGGCGTTGGTGCTCGTGCTGTTTGTGTTGGCGTGCGCGCTGGTGCCGCTGAACCTGGTGCGCGTGAAGATGCTGCCGTTCGACAACAAGAGCGAGTTCCAGGTCATCATCGATATGCCCGAGGGCACGCCGCTCGAAGAAACTCAGGCGGTTACGCGCGAACTCTCGGATTATCTGCGCACCGTTCCAGAGGTGACGAATCTTCAAACCTATGCGGGCGCCGCCTCGCCCCACAATTTCAACGGTCTTGTGCGGCATTACTTCTTGCGCAACCGCCCCAATGAAGCGGATATTCAGGTGAATCTCGCGCCGAAATCCGAGCGCTCGACACAGAGTCACGATATTGCAAAACGCGTGCGCCCGGCCTTAACCGAGATCGCCCGTGAACACGGCGCGCGGATCAAAGTGGCCGAAGTGCCGCCGGGACCGCCCGTGTTGCAGACGTTGGTGGCGGAGGTTTACGGCCCGGATTACGCGAAAACGCTCGAACTGGCGAAGCAGGTGCGCGACGTGTTCGAGCAGACCGAGGGCGTGGTGGATGTGGACTCGTACATCGAGGACGATCAGTCCAAGCAGCGTTTCACCGTGGACGCAGAGAAAGCCGCATTGAACGGCGTTTCCGTCGATACCGTGAACGCCGCGTTGCGCTTGGCGCTGTCCGGTGAGCGTGCGGGGCTGTTGCACCAGCCGCAGGAGAAGGAAGACGTGCCCATCGTCGTGCAACTTCCGCGCGCGGAGCGGTCCGGCGTGGAGCGTTTGGGCGAGATCAAGATCCCGGCGATGAATAACCGGCTCGTGTCATTGGCGGAACTCGTGCGCGTCACGGAAGGCATTGAAGACAAAGGCCGCTACCGCAAGAACCTCTTGCCGGTGGTTTACGTGACGGCCGACGTGGGCGGCAAAGGCGAGAGTCCGGTTTATGTGATCTTCGAATTGATGCGGAAGGTGCGCGCGCTGCGTGCGCCCGACGGAGCCGAAGTCGCACAACTTTCGACTCGGCAGCCTTTCTCGAGCGAAGGGTACACCGTGAAGTGGGACGGCGAGTGGTTTGTGACCTATGAGGTGTTTCGCGACATGGGCCTCGCGTTCGCCGCGGTGCTCGTCCTGATCTTCATCCTCGTCGTGGGGTGGTTTCAGTCGCTCAAGACGCCTTTTGTCATCATGGCGGCGATTCCATTTTCACTCGTGGGCATTCTGCCCGCGCACTGGTTGATCGGTGCGTTCTTCACCGCGACCTCGATGATCGGTTTTATCGCGGGCGCGGGAATCGTCGTGCGCAATTCGATCATTCTCGTCGACTTTATCGAACTGCGTCTTACCGAGGGCATGCCCTTGCCGCAGGCGGTGGTCGATGCGGGCGCAGTGCGCTTCCGTCCAATGCTGCTCACCGCGGCGGCGGTCATGGTCGGTGCGTCGGTGATTCTGTTCGACCCGATTTTTCAAGGTCTTGCGCTATCACTCATGGCCGGCGAACTCGCCTCGCTGCTCCTCTCGCGCATGGCCGTTCCTGTGTTGTATTACCTCGCGCGGAAGTGACCGACTTCGAGGCTATCGCGTCCGGCCTTTGTGTGGGCGGGCAAACAGACGAGCGCACACAGAAAAAAAGCAGGCAGAGGGTATCTGCCTGCGGTATCGGGAGAGGTGGGCGCCTAGCTCAATAGGCTGGGCGGCATCATCCAGAGGACGTGCCAATGGCCTTTTGCATCGCGTTCGAGGCACGCGACCGCGCCTTTGCAGAAACCGAGGGGTTCGGCGTCTTCTTCGCCCGCCAGGAGCAGGCCGGTGAGGCGGACGAGATGCGGCATGTGGCCGACGATGAGCAGGTCGTCGTCGCGCTTCTCAAGCCAGCGGGCCAAGCCGGAGACCGCGCCTTTCGGGTTGAGTTCTTCGTCGACGACGATTTTCGCGCCGGGGGCGATGTTGCTGGTTAAAATTTCAGTAGTCTGCTTGGCTCGCGTCTTTCCGCTGTGCCATACCTCGCTCACGCTGACGCCCGCACTGGCCATGAACCGGGCTACTTTGGAGATATCCGCCGTGCCTTTCTCCGTTAGGGGACGCTCGGGGTGTGTGCCTTTTTCCATCGCCTCGCCGTGCTGAACGAGATATAACTTCATGATATTTCCCTCATGTTAGCCGGGGTTGGGTCGGCTGTTAAGTCAGAGATACACGATCGACGCATCCCCCGTCAATGCCCGGCTGTTTTCCGGGCTGGACCTGGGATGTATCCCGTGTTAGAATCGTATTGGCTTTGCGATTATCTCATGTGGGGGTCGAAGAAGTACGGAAGTAGTCTCGTCTCACAGGCTGGTGGGACGCGCCAAGCGGGGGCGCGATGCGGCTTCTTATCGCTGAAGATGACAGCGTTTCACGCAGAATGCTGAGCGTTTGTCTGGAGAAATGGGGTCACGAAGTAGTTTCAACTTCGAATGGCCAGGAGGCGCTTCAGGTTTTGCTCGAACCGGATGCCCCGCGGCTGGCCATCCTCGACTGGATGATGCCCGGCCTCGACGGCCTCGAAGTGACGCGCCGCCTTCGCCAGGCGCTGGATGCGCCCTTTGTCTATATCATCCTGCTCACCTCGAAAGACGAGAAAGAGAACGTCGTGCAGGCGCTTGACGCCGGAGCGGACGACTATCTGACCAAGCCCTATAACGCCGAGGAGCTTCGTTCGCGGGTGGGCGTGGGCGCGCGGCTCGTGGCGCTTCAAGCCGAACTCGAGGCGGCGAATGAGAAACTGACGCATATCGCCCGCACCGATCACCTTACCCAACTCTCCAATCGCGGCGCGATCATGGACCAACTCGCTCGTGAACTCAATCGCGCGCAGCGGCACGCCACTTCGCTCGCCGTCGCGATGGTGGATGTCGATCATTTCAAAGCGATCAACGATACGCTCGGACATGCGGGCGGCGATCTGGTGCTCATGGCGGTGGCGCAGCGTCTGCAAACAGGCGTGCGCACCTATGATCTCGTGGGGCGTTTCGGGGGCGAGGAATTCTTGATCGTCTTTCCCGAGCTGGACGCAGAGAATGCCCGCACGGCCATCGAACGCGTGGTGCAGGGCATTCGAGAGACCCCCGTGCGTGTGGACGAGGCGGAGGTGCACGTCACGGTAAGCGTCGGCGCCGTGTGGTGTTCCGGGGCGTCGTTGAAATCGCGCAATACGGACTCCATCATCCGAACCGCCGACCAGCAGCTTTATGAGGCCAAGAACGCCGGTCGAAATCTGGTTTGTCTGGAGATGTGCCGCTAAATCCCGAGATTTCTCGCCGATTTCCCCGCATTTCCATCCTTGCATCTTTCCCAAAGCCCTCCTATACTGACTCTTTGCGTTAGGGGGTAAAAATGCAATTTGAAGACAGACCGATCCATTTCTCCACCGAACTGATTCACGTGCCGAGTCCGCCGCAGGTATCCGCGCTGCAGAAGCTCTACTTCGAGTTGTCGCGCACGCGCGCAGCCTACGATAGCTCCGATTTCAGCATGCCCGGGCCGTTCCGTTTCTACTCGCGCCGCGGCGCGCGCACGCAGTCCGTGGGGCTCTTCCTGCCCGATCGCGTCGTGCTGATTGAAGAGTGGGTCGATCTCGCGCTGCACGATTTCACCGAGAAGATCCGCACGGTCTGCAATCTGTTGCCAGAGACGATCGGCGTGAAGGGATTTCTCGCGCAGACGGTGACGATCAGAACCACGTTCGGACTAAGCCGTTTTGAGGACGCGCGCGTCTTCCTCATGGATCACATGTGCGGCCAGGCGGGGCGGATTCAGCCCGCGTTTCAACGGCCGGTATCCGTGGGCGGACTGCGCTTCGTGTTGCCCGAAACGCCCCAGCATCGCGGCTTGTTTACGGTTGTTATTGAGTCTTTCCATGAGAGCGTGCGCGAGGTGTACGTCGAGGTCAAAGGCGTGTTCGGCAATCAGACAATCGCCTGCGACGACGTCGAGCCCGCGTGCGCAAACGTGCAACAGGTTCGCGATTTCATCGGCGCACGCGTCTTTCCGTACCTGAATCAGTACGACCAATAGGGAGAGGGTGTCATGAACAAGGCCAACATTCGTTTGTGGCCGGAACTGTCCGGCGCCGAGATCAATCCCAACATCTACGGTCATTTTGCCGAACACCTTGGCCGCTGCGTATATGAAGGCATCTGGGTGGGGGAACGCTCGCGCATCCCGAACGAGAATGGAATGCGCCTGGACGTGTTGGCCGCGCTCAAGCAACTGCGCGCGCCCGTCATGCGCTGGCCGGGCGGATGCTTTGCGGACGACTACCACTGGCGCGACGGCATCGGCCCGCGCAGCCAGCGCCCGAAGACGGTCAATATCTGGTGGCATCAAACCGAACCCAACGAGTTTGGCACGGACGAGTTCATGGCTTTCTGCCGCGCGGTGGGCTGCGAACCCTACCTCGCGGCGAACGTGGGCAGCGGTACCCCCGACGAAGCCCGGGCTTGGGTCGAATACTGCAATTTCGAGGGCGAGTCGACGCTCACCGCCCAGCGCGCCGCGAACGGTTCGCCCGAACCCTACGGCGTGAAGTATTGGGGCGTGGGCAACGAGAACTGGGGCTGCGGCGGACGTTTCTCGGCGGAGAACTATGCGCAGGAATTTATCCGCTTCGCGAGCTATATCTCCGCAATGGATCCACGCGCTCAGCGCGTGGCGGCGGGAACGGGAGTCGATCTCGCGAACCCGATCCTGGCCCGGTGGAACCACGAATTTTGCGATGCGATGATCCACCAGGATTTGATCGATCATCTCTCTATACACGCCTATTTCAAGCGCGGCGCAGGCGCGGGATTTTCCGACTCGGAATTCGTCGCGTTGTTTGGGGATCTCTTGACGCTCGAACGGGAACTGCAACAGACCGACCGTTTGCTGGGGTTCTCTTATCCGGATAAGAAAGTCGGTCTTATCATCGACGAGTGGGGCGTGTGGCATCCCGAAGCGGTCGTCGAGAACGGACTCGAACAGCCCAATACTTTGCGTGACGCCCTGTTCGCCGGGGCCACACTGAACCTCTTTAACCGCTACGCGCACCGCATCACGATGGCGAATATCGCGCAGACCGTGAACGTGCTGCAATGCGTGGCGCTCACCGACGGCGCGCGCATGGTGCTCACGCCCACCTACCACATTTTCGACATGATGCGTCCCCATATGGGCGCGCGTCTATTGACCCAAGAAGTGGACTCGCCGCAAACCGACGTGCATCCCGTTGGACTGCATCGGAAATACCCCATGCCGTTCCTGAGCGTAAGCGCATCGATCTCAGGTAAGAAAGTGTTTCTGACTGTGACGAATCAAAACCCGCACGAAGCCATTGAGGCCACCATCGATCTGCGCGGCGCGGCAATCGGCCAAGTGAGCGGACGTGTGCTCACGGCGGACAACCCGCGCACTCAGAATACCTTCGACGAACCCAAGGCGGTGACGCCGAAGCGCGTGAAAGTGGAGGCCCCGCAAGGAACGCTGACGCATGTGTTCCCGGCGCATTCGTTCACGTCGCTGTCGCTGACGCTCGCGTAGCGCATGGGCCGATCGCCTCTCGTCTCCGTGCTGCTGCCGTGCCGCGACGCCGAGGCCACACTGGCCGAGGCCCTCGCGTCGTTACAGGCGCAGACGTTTTTGGACTGGGAGACGATCGTTGTCGACGATGGCTCGCGCGACGCTTCGGCGGACATTGCCGAGACGTTTTCGTCGCAAGACCGGCGCATTCGCGTAATTCGGGCCAATCCTCACGGAATTGTGGCGGCATTACAGCGTGCGGCGGGCGAGGCCCAGGGCGAGTACCTGGCGCGTATGGATGCCGACGACGTCGCCTTGCCCGAGCGTTTGGCCCGGCAGCTCGCGCTGATGCGTGCCGACCCCGCGCTGGCCCTCTGCGGGACGGGAATCCGCACGATGGGCGACCGCGTCGGCCTTGGCCGCACACGCTATGAGGCATGGCTCAATGCTCTGGTCTCGCACGAGGATATCACCCGCGAACTATTTGTCGAGTGCCCGCTCGCGCACCCCACGTTTTTCATACGCCGCACGGCGTATGACAGTGTGGGCGGCTACCTCGACCCCGGTTGGGCCGAGGACTACGACCTTTGCCTTCGGTTATTTGTCCACGGCGGGCGCTTTGGCAAAGTTCCAGAGCCGTTGCTGCACTGGCGCGAGGCCCCCGGAAGGCTTTCCATGCGCGACGCGCGGTACGCCGAGGCCGCTTTTCGGCACGCCAAGCGCCACTATCTATGGCTGACCTATCTCCGCGACCGGCCCTATTTTCACCAATGGGGCGCTGGCGAAGTCGGCAAGCGCTGGCTCCGGGAGTGGGGAAGCGCCGGGCCCGCGGCGGTCGTGGACATCAACCCCGCCAAGATCGGTCGGCGTATTCATGGGGTTCGCGTGATTCTCCCCGAGGAACTTCCTGCCCCCGGCGATACATTTATCCTCGTGGCTGTGGGTGCGCCAGGCGCCCGCGAGGAGATCCGCGCCTGGTTCGAACCGCGGGGGTACCGGGAATTAGCCGACTATCTTTTCCTGGCGTAGGTGTAAACTTCTGGACAACGCTCTTCGTTACTCCAAATGAAGCAGGAAGGGGCAATGGACATCTCGGGGCTGGGCGACGACGACCTGGCGCTGGCGTTACAGGCTGGCGACGGCCGGGCCTTTGACGTCCTGGTGCGGCGTCACCAGGGGCGCGTCTATGGCATCGCCTACCGGATGACCGGCCGCAGGGAAGATGCTCTGGACGTGAGCCAGGATGTTTTTCTGAAGATTTTTCACCGAATCGACGCCTGGCAACCCCGAGCGGGCGGTTTTTTGCCCTGGATGTTGCGGATGACGACGAATCAGTCCATCGACGCGCTCCGGCGACGCAAGCGCCGGGCCTGCGACCCGCTGGACGAAGTTGAGAACAAGGCGGTTCCCCTCGAGCCTTCTGTTGCCGGGGATCCCGCACAGTCCGCGCGCGCAGAGGAAATCGAGGCGCGCATTCAGCGCGCGTTGCAGGAACTGTCCGGGGCGCAACGGGCCGTATTCGTGATGCGGCACTATGAGGGGTTGGCATTGGCCGATATCGCCGGAGTCCTTGGGTGCAGCACCGGTAGTGTGAAAGTCCATTTATTCCGTGCGCTGCGACGGCTGCAAAAGGAACTGGGCGATTTGTATGCGGAGTAACGACTGAAATCGGGACAACGGGAGATCTGGGGATGCTCGGTAGACACAGAATGCGGAAGTTGCTGGCGGCCTCGCTCTATGAGGCGCTTCCTGAGGCCGAGGGCAAGAAGCTCGACGCGGCCTTGGCCCGCGATGTTACGTTGCGCAACGAGCGAGACCAACTGCAACGTCTCGTGAGGGCGGTCCCACGGCACTCGCCTGAGCCAGAAGTGGATGTCCTGGCGCTGGTCCAGCGACGCCTGCGCGAAGCCGACTCGCCGGCCCGCGCGCCTAGAAGGCTTGCCCTGGCCGGGGCGATGGGGGGCGTGGTTCTCCTGCTTGCCACAGTCGGCGTGTGGTATGCGGCGTTCTCGAGTCAACCCACTGAAAACGCTACGGTTAACGTGGCAAGAGCGGCCTCTCCTGTCGCTCAGGCGGTCGAGACCGCACACAAACTTGTATACAAAGGGCAATACACCCCTGCATACCGCGCGCTTGCGGCGGCGCTTGACGCTACCTCTGACGATCCCGCCGCTCCCGAGGCCCAGGTCATGTTGGCGCGGATTGCTTTCGAGAACCTGAAGTGGTATCCGGAGGCCGATCGTGCCTACGAGAAGTTTCTTAGATTGTACCCCGACGTCTACAGCGCTTCTCCGGACCGTAAACTCATCTGGGAGCGCCACGAACTCCTGACCGAAGCGGCCCGGGTGAACTATGCTTCCCTGATGGAGCTGGATTCGGCCGAGCAGGCCCGGGGGAGTGACGCGTTGCCTCGTTTTGAGCGGGTGATGGCGCGTTACCCGCAGACCTTAGCGGCGGCTCGGGCGGCCCAGGGCAGTGCCCAGGTCATTTTGACGGAAAAGGGCGGTCTGACGGCGGTCGAGGCGCTGCGCGAGGCGCGGACGCGTTGCACCAATCCGGTGGCGGTGGCGCAGCTCAGCCTGGAGATGGGGCACATTTACGCCAACCAACTCCAGGATCGTGTGGCGGCGCGGACGCTTTACGAGGAAGCCGCGAAGGTGCCGGAACTGGCGCAGGTCGCCGAGGCTTCCCTTGAGCGCATCGCTGCGGAAGCGCTTCCCGCACAGGGCTCCTAGACCCCGCGTCCCAGATCTTCTGTGCGTCCCGGGTGGTTTGCTCCCGGCGGCGCGATATGTTAACATGTTGAAAATAAAAGGGTTCTTGCTGTTTGGAGACGAAGCGTGGCCGCGAAATCCGGATTTGAGCGTCAGTTGCTTCAGGATGGCCTGATCGATCAGGAACGCCTGGCCCGTGCCCGCGCGGATGCGGAAAAGAACGGGACGAGTTTGGCGGATGTCCTGGTCGAAGGCGGCCACATTCCCGCGGAAGACGTCTACCGCGCCCTGGCCCGGTTCTGTGAAATGCGCTTCGTGGTCCCTTCGAAGATGGAAATTCCCGAGACCTTGGCCGCGCGGGCCCAGGCTCGTTTCGCCACACACTACGATTTTGTGCCGGTCGAGGACCGTAACGGAATGTTGGTCGTGGCGGTAAGCGATCCGCTCAATACCCAACTGCTCGACGATATCCGCGTGGCGTTGCGTCAGCGCATCGAGGTTGTTGTGGCCACGCCCGACGAAATCCGGCGGGTGATGAAGAACCTGTACGGCGTCGGGGCGGACACCGTCGAGCGCATTTTGAGCGATCAGGATTCCGTCGCGGCGATGGTGGCGCTCGATGCCGGGGGAATGACTTCGAACCTCGGCGACGAAAATATCGACGCCTCCATCATCAAGTTCGTCAACGAACTGCTGGCCGAGGCGATTCAGGTTCAGGCCACCGATATTCACATGGAGCCTTTCGAGGACCAACTCCGCGTACGTTACCGCATTGACGGCGTGCTGCATGCCGTGCCGACGCCCGCGTCGATCCGCGGGTTTCACCTGGCGATCGTGTCGCGCATCAAGATCATGGCGAACTTGAACATCGCCGAAAAGCGCCTGCCCCAGGACGGCAAGATTCTCGCCACACTGGGCGACAGCTCCTACGATCTGCGCGTGTCGATTTTGCCCACGCCCCACGGCGAGACGGTGAACGTGCGCGTGCTGAGCCGCGCGTCGATGTTTTTGACGCTCGATCAACTCGGGTTCATGCCCGAGGACCTCAAGCAGTTCAACACGTTCATCTCCCGTCCGCACGGCATGATTCTGGTCACCGGTCCGACGGGTAGCGGCAAGACCACCACCCTATACGCCGCGCTGAACAAACTCAACCGGCTTGAGCACAAGATCATCACGATCGAAGACCCCATCGAATACCAGCTCAAGGGCATTACGCAGATGCAGGTGTTGCCGCAGATCGGCTTCGATTTCGCGCGCGGCCTACGCAGTATGCTGCGCCACGACCCAGATATCATGATGGTGGGCGAGGTTCGCGACTACGAGACGGCCGAGATGGCGATCCGTTCGAGTTTGACGGGTCACCTTGTCTTCAGCACCTTGCACACCAACGACGCCGCAGGCGCCGTCACGCGCCTGGTCGATATGGGCGTCGAGCCGTTTCTGATCGCCAGCACCATGATCGCATCCATCGCCCAGCGCCTGGTGCGCCGCATTTGTCCGCGGTGCGCGGAGTCCTATATGCCGGAACAGGCGATTCTCGACGAACTGCATATCCCGGCGGATGAACTCGCGGGCGCGAAGTTCATGCGCGGGCGCGGTTGCGAAGCCTGCCGTCACACCGGTTACAAGGGACGTCTGGCGATCTACGAGATACTTCCTTTCACCAACACCGTGAAAGACATGACCGTGCGGCGATGTCCCTCGACGGAGATTAAACGGTTCGGTATGCAGCACGGCATGCGCACACTGCGTCAATCGGGCTGGATACGTGTGCGTGCGGGCGAGACGTCCATCGAAGAAATTCTGCGCGTGACCGCCGATACCGACATGGTCGACGCACTCGAGACTGGTGATGCCTCAGTACCGGTATGAGGTCAAGCGCGCCCCGGGCCAGAAGGCGACGGGCGTGATCGAGGCCGACAGTCAGCGCGCGGCGGTGGCGCGCTTGCGCGACATGGGGTATTTTCCCATCCGCGTCGAAGAGAGCCTGGGCGAAGAGACAAAAGAGGTCATCAAGCAAAGTTTTGGACGGGTGCGGCTCAAAGATCGCAACGTTTTTTTCCGCCAACTCGCGAACCTATGCGAATCGGGCATGCCGATTACCCGCGCGCTGACCACACTGACCCAACAGACCGAAAACAAGAAGATGGCCGCGATCATCGACCAACTTCGGGCTGAGGTTCTTAAGGGCAGCACTTTCGTCGAGGCGCTCGAACGGCATCCCAAGGTGTTCCCCGCGATGCACGTTAGTCTGATCCGCGCGGGCGAGACCGGCGGCATGCTCGAGGACGTGCTCTGGCGCATCGTCGCGATTGGCGAGCAGGATGAGGAACTGCGCGGCAAGGCCCTGTCGGCAATGATCTACCCGCTCTTTTTGCTGTGCATTGGAACGATTGCCATTTTCATTCTGGTCTCCTTCGTTTTCCCGAAGTTCATGGTCATTATCACCGAGTTCAACACCGCTCTTCCCTGGCCGACCCGCATCGTGATGGGGCTATGCAATTTTATGGGCTCGTTCTGGTGGGCCGTGCTGGCCGTGATCGGCGGAATTTTGGCCTCCGCGATGGCCTACGTCCGGCGCCCCGAGGGGCGGCGTCAGTTCGATTTCCTGATGCTCCGTCTTCCGGTGATCTCCGGCGTGGTGGTGCGCTACGAGATGGCCAAGTTCGCGCGGACCCTCGGCACCTTGCTCGACAACGGCGTGCCGATATTGAACGCCCTGCGCATTACCGCCGAAGCGCTGGGCAATCGGGCCGTCGCCGAGGAAGTGGAGATGGTGCACGGACGCGTATCCGAAGGCGACAGCATCAGCGACAGCTTGCAGAAGTGCAAGACGTTCCCGCCGATGGTGATCAGCATGTTCGCCGTGGGCGAGGAAAGCGGCCGCCTGGGCGCGGTTACGAAACGGTTGGCCGATGCGTACGATATGGAAGCCGACCGCGCGGTTCGGGCCATGGCATCATTGCTCGAACCCGTGATGATAGTGGTGATGGGGGTGGTGATAGGTTTCTTGGTAATTGCGATGTTGCTGCCGTTGCTCACATTGAGCTCGATGGCAAACGTATAGCGAAGCAGGCGTTTGGGCGCTTCGAAGTGAGGAAGGAAGCATGAAGAACAGAGCAATGCGAGGCAACGAGGGGTTCACTCTGATCGAATTGATCCTGGTGACGGTGATCATCGGCATCCTGGCGGGAGCGGTCGTGCTGTCGTTCCGGGGCGAAGGCGAGAAGACCCGCCTTACGCGCGCACGCGCGGATATCGAGCGTTTGATGGACGCGATCGATATGTACGCCATCGATCACAACGACAAATACCCTGGTTCGCTCGGGGAATTGACGACCGGTTCCAAGACCTATCTTCGTCGTATGCAGAAAGACCCCTGGGGCGGGGAGTACCTCTATAAAGCCCCAGGCGGAAACAACCGACCGTTCGACGTCTGGTCGGCGGGACCGGACAAAACCCCCAATAACGCGGACGACATCACCAGTTGGGCCGAAAACAAACCCGCCGCACAGGAATAGCGCGGAGAGGGGCGGTTCGACATGAGGCGCACTGCATCGGAACGACGGACCGCAGGCGGATTCACGCTGATCGAGTTGATCGTCGTGATGATGATCATCGCGATTCTCGCGGCCGGAATCACGCCGATGTTTCGCGATTCCATGGTCGAGCTTAAGAACCGGCGCGTGGTGTCCGATATGCTCGCGACGATGAAATACGCGCAAGAACGTGCGATCGCCGATGGCCGCGAATACCGTTTCTGCGTCGATCCCGTCGATGGCCGCTACTGGGTGGAACAGTTCACCAAGCGAATCGGCTCCGACAAGCGCTTTGCGCCCGTTACGGAAGGTCTCCTTCGGCCCGCGCGCCTTCCCGACAACGCCCGCTTTGCACAGGTGGAAGCGCAATCCATTCCCGGCACCCGCGCGAAGCAGATCTCGTTTTACCCCAGTGGCTCCTGCGATTTCGCCAGTTTCACCGTGTTGATCGGACGTGAACGCGTCACGGTCGACACCAAAGGCCGGGTTGGCCAACTCAAGGTGCGCACATGAAGCGACGCACGGCGCAGATTCGCGGGGGATACATTCTCTTCGAGGCGATTGCGGCGCTGGCCGTGCTCAGTATTGGCCTGTTCGGCGTGCAGGCCGCGATTCGTCAGGCGACGATTACCCGTGCGCAAGCCGTCGATTTCACCTGTGCGCGATTCCTGCTCGAGCAGGTGATGTCCGAGGCCGAGATTCAGCCTCGGCTGCTGCCCGGCGAGACGGAAGGACAATTCTCGGGCGAGTTCGAGCGTTTTCGCTGGAAACGCGAGATCCGCGAGACGGCGTTCAGAGGTCCGGACGTTCCGATGCCGCCAGAAGACACAGCTGCTGTCAACGCTCCGGGCGCGGGGCGCGTTCCCCCTGTTACAGAGCGCCCACGAATGAAGTATAAAGTTCCAACGTTGGGGGTTGCCCGAGTAACGATTATGTGGGAGCGCGCGGGGCGCTCTTTCGAGGCAAGTGCCGAGACCGTCTTCAACCCGGACAAGTTGATTTCGCCACAGACGAGGGATGACCGTGCGCCCGCTCAATAAAGCAGGGTTTACCCTGGTGGAATTGCTTGTCGCGACGACGATGATCTCCGTCGTAATGGTGATGGTGTATTCCTCGTTCAACTCGTCGCTGAAGATGTGGCGTTCCGGGGATCGCAGCGTGGCGGCGTATCAAGACGCGCGCATCGCGCTTACGCTTATGACGCGGGAGCTTCAAAGCATGTTGCCGACGGCGATGCACCTGTTCGAAGGCGAATCCGACTCGTTTCAGTTCTACGAAGTGGCCACCCCGCTCTACCCAGGGTCGGGCGACGGCCCGCGCACGCTTTGGGTGAGATACTCGTTGCGACCCTTGCCGGGCGGAAAAGGGAAATCGCTGATGCGCCAGGAAGCGCCCGTCGAAGGGGCGCTGCCGCTGCGGAATCCCAACGAGAAAACCGGCGAAACGAAAGAAGACAAGGGGCGCACGCGCTTGGGCAAGAAGCGCGAGTTCGAGTTGGCTTCAGGAGTTTCGGGACTTAAAATCCACTATCTCTGGATGCCGGCTATGGATGAAGGTGAGGTATTAGGAATGCTCGTCGGAGAGCGAAAGTTCGAGTTCGTCGAGCCGATCGAGGAGAAAGACAACGTCAAAGGACGCGGCCGCCCGCAGGGAGTGCGCGTCGAGCTGACTATGCTGGATGAACGCGCCGCAGACGGAAAGACGACGTTTACGAGCACGGTGGTTTTCCGTGGACCTACCGCCCCGGTGCCGCCGGGACTCGAGGCCGGTCCCGGGAGGGACCGCCGATGAAACGCGACGAAGGCGGATTCGTTCTCATCGTGGTCGTTTGGATTTTGGCGGTCTTGACGATCATCGCGATGAGTTACGCCAAGGCGGCGATGCTGGATCGCCGCGCGGCCGCACAGATGCTCACTCAGGTGCAGGCGCAATATCTGGCCCGAGGCGCAATCGAGCGAGGTCTCGTCGAGTTACGTAATCGCGAATTGCTGGATCGGATCTTCTCCGATAACGCCGGTGTTATACCCGCGCGCAATTGGTATTTTTTTACCCACGACCTCACGTCCGAGGTGCAGACCTTTGCCATTCTTCGCTCGCCCGACTACGACAAGGAAAAGGACATCCTTCAGTACACACTGTACGACGAGGAGGGGCTCATCAATGTCAACACCGCGCCGGCCGAACTCCTCGACAACATCCCCGGACTGTCGCCCGGCGTCGTGCGCGCCATCAATTTCCGACGGGGAACTCTCGAAGGTCAGGAAAAGACCGAGAAACAGCCATTTTTGTGCTTGGAGGAGATTCGTAACCTCGAGGGGGTGAAGGACAAAGATTGGTTTGGAGACGCATACACCCCGGGGCTGCGCAATATCCTGACGGTGTGGGGCGCGGGCAAGATTAACGTGAACTCCGCGCCCGTGGAGGTGTTGAAGTGCATTCCGAAGCTGGATCCCCACGTTCTTACGCAGATCTTGCGGTATCGCGCGGGACTCGATCGGCAGTTGGGAACGGAGGACGACCTGATTTTTCAGAGCATACAAGAGATGGCGGATAAGCTGAACATTAAGTCCGACCTCCTCAAGCCTATCGAGGATTATTGCATGTTCACATCCCGGTTCTTTAAAATCACGGCCATTGCGACATTGCGCGCCGGCAATGTCACCTCTTCAGTTACGGCGGTGGTATCGTCCACCAAGATGGGCGCGCATATCCATGAATGGCGGGAGGGGCCTCTTGGCTCGTAAGTCCGAAGAAATATCGATTCTCCAGTTCGATGAGCACGTGATGACCGTGCTCCGAGCGCGCCCTAGTGCTCAGGGAATCGACATTCTGGCGTTCGAACAGGAGCGCGGGGTCTGGTCCTTCGAGGACGGGAGTCTCGAAAGCGCGCTTCGGCAGTTCGCCAAGACGCATCACGTCGGCGAGGGACCGTTGTACAGCGTGCTGCCGCGCCACAATATGACCACGCGCATTCTCACCTTGCCCACGACGGATGCCGCCGAGGCGGCGGGCATGGTGCGCCTCAGCGCCGAGGAGTTCGCGCCCTATCCCGCGCACGAACTCGTGATCGACCAGTGCATGCTGCAGCAACTGCCCGACGGTCAAAGCCGCGTGCTCGCCGTATTCGTGCATCATGACGTTGTCGATACGCACGTGCGCGTGCTCCGCGCGGCGGGGCTCGAGCCCGAGCGCGTACTGCTGAGTTCCGCGTGCCTTGCTTCCGCCATGTTGGCCTCGCGCGAGGCCTGGGGCGGCGCTGAACGAGGCGCGTTGGTGAATCTTGCCTCGGGCGGCATCGAAGTACTCGTGTTTCATGGCGCGCAACTCGAGTACGTGCGCGGCATCGTGACCTCGGAACGTTGGACGGATGGCACCGACGACAACGAAGCCGCAGGCGAGGAACTCGGCGCGGAAGTGCGCGCCTCGCTGTCCGCCTATCGCCGCGAATCTGAAGACGGCGTGGGCGTCGAGACTGTGCTCCTCGTGTCCGATACCGCCGATGCGCGTCCCTGGTGCGACGCGGTTAAGGCGCAGGTGAATCTGCCCTGTGCGACGATGGCCTTGCCGCGCGGACTGAGCGGCGAAGGGGCCGATCGCCTGCCGTACGTCCCCTTGGTATCGTTGGGCGCCGCGCTGACCGCGTTTGGCCGCGCGAAAGTGCTCATCGACTTGACTCCCGCATCGTTGACCTCGGCTCGCCGGAAAGTTAAAGCGCGGGCGGGGCTGGTGTGGGCGGCGGTGTCGGTGGCGTTGATTATTGCAGGCGCAGCCATTTTATACGCGCAGGCCATCCACCAACGCCGAGTCTATCTTGCGGAGCTTGAGTCCCGCGTGCGCGAAATCAAACCCAAGGCGACGGCGGTGGCCTCCAAGCAGAAGTTGCTGCACACCCTTTCCCGCCAGATCGACAAAAGCGGCACCTTCCTCGAACTGCTCGCCAGAATGTCCGAACTCGCCCCGCGCGACGGCATCAATATTGTAACGCTGCATTACACCCATCGCGAGTCGATCGTCGTCGAGGGAACGGCGTTGAGCGATCTGCAGGTAAATCGTTGGCAGGACAGTCTGCGCAGGGCGGGCCAGCAGAACATCCCTCAGTTCGCGCAGGCGCAGAATGTCCAGACGAGCAGCGGCGAAAAAGTGTACGAGACCGAAGTGGTCAACTATAAGCTCCATATCCCCTTCCCGATCCCCGAAGTAGGAGAAGGCGCGGCTTCGGAAGAGGCCGCGGCGGCCGAGGAGGGGGGCTCGTGATGACGTTGTGGCAACGCCTTTCCGCCCGCGAACGCCGCCTATTTCTGGGCGCGCTGATCGCGGCCATCGTGTTCCTTGCGGCGCTGTTCATTTATCAGGCGCGGGCCCGGCTGCAGGACTTGGATGAGCAGATCGCGGACGCCCAGGACGAACTCGTGGATCTGACCGCGCGCGTGGCCGAGAGCGCGGCCGTGGAAAAGGCCTTTGCCGAGATCGCCGCGGAGCATTCCAGCGGTTGGACCAAGGTTGAGATTCATGATCGATTGCGCCGCGAGATTTACCGGTTGGCGCTCAAAACGCCGCCTCCGCCGGGAGTAGACGCCGCTACGGCAGGCGCCAGCGCGGGCGAGAAGTTGGTGGACATCCTTTCGCTGGGCGAAGGTCAATTGAGCGAGTCGGGAAAAGGCTACCGCGAATACCAGATTAGTTTCGATGTGCAACCCAACAGTATTCAGAACATCGTGACTTTTGTGCGGCGATTGATGGAAAGTCCGCAGACGTTGCGGGTGGAACAGATAGATTTGAAGCGTGAGCCCGCAAACGCACGTGTTCAGGCCTCTTTCACCATCACGCGAACCGTCGTCGATGGCATTCCTGGCGAAACGGGGGGGCAACAACCCAGCGCGCCCGCCGCGCCAGAAGGTTCCGCAGCCCAACCCGCGGGGTCCGCGGGCGCGACACCGGCTGCGCCATCGCCCGAGTCCGCGCGCAACGGCGGATTCGAGACGTTTGACGCCATCGCGGGGACTTTCACGGAATGGACCGCGGAAGAGGGCCGTGCCGTTCCCGCAACCGATCGCTGCGTCGAGGGTAAGCAGTCGGCGCGCTTTGAAGCTTCCGCCAACGGCGCGACGTTCTGGCAAGGGCAGACGCTTGAGCCGGGCGCGCAATACGACCTAAGCTTGGCCGTGTGGGCGAATGGGAAGACCGTGCTCGGTGTTGGGGACGCGGCTACAGGCGCTGTCTTGAACGGCGCGGAGACCCAGGTGACGTTGGACGACAAGGTCCATGTCTACCGCATTCGCTTCACCGCTCCCGCGGGCTCGGTGCGCGCGCCGTTTGTTCGTGTTGACGCGGCAGGCGCGGCCGTGCAGATCGATGCGGTAAGCCTCAAGCGCGTGGGGGGCAGCGCATGAAACCACACACAATCTTCCTGATCGGCGTGGCGCTGTTCGCAGCCTCCTTGGCCGTTGCCGCCTATCGCGTGGTGGCTAGTCCCGTTGCCGCAATGGAGCGCGACCTGGCTCAGCAGATAGAAGAAGCGCAAAAGACCGATACCCGTTACTATACCCGGGCCGAGTTGAACTACGATGCGCTCGAACAGACCATTGCGGCGCGCAAGGACTTGTGGGGGGCTATCGTGAAACCGCCTCCCCCTGCGCCGCCGCCGCCCAAGCCGCCGGTGAACGTCAAGGCGATGCTCACGGGCGTGAAGGCAACCCGCGTGGGCGTGGGCGGCAAGGTCAAGATAGTGACGCCGGAAGCGCCACGAGGGGCTTTTTTCTCTATTGGCGAGGTGATTCGCGGCGCAACAATCACGGCGATTACGCCGACGGAAGTGGAATTCACGGTGGACGACAATGGGAAGCCCGTGAAGGATACACTGCCGCGCGAGCGGTAGCGCCGCGCGGACGTCCGGGGGGATTTGTGGAGGATTCGGTTCGCTGAGCGCGGATGCGACGGCGGGTCTACAAGGCGGTAGGAGCGTGCGTATGAAGAGCAAGAGGATTCTGCGAATGGCCACGATCATGGCCGCGCTGGCGCTGGCTGCGGTATTGCCCGGCGGTCCGGTGCTGGGTCAGATGACCCCCACGCAGCCCAATGGAAACCAGGGCGACCGTACGACCGGCGACGTGACCAACAATGTCTTCCAGCGATTCGACGCGGAAGGCGGCAAGACCTCCACGCAAGGGCCAGTGGCGAGACGGGACAACGCCAAGCGCTCGGGACCTCCCAAGAACACCGTGACGACTATTCGCGCTGCGGAAGGCGGCGGCGGTGGGGGCGGCGGCTTGATCGTTGGCGGAAAAGGCGCTTTTTCGCCCGTATCGAATATGCCGGTCGACTACACCGAAGTTCCGGATGTCGGGCAGCCCGTGACCATTTCCTCCACGACCGAAGGCGCTACCCGTGTGCTCGATATCCTGGACCTGCTGTCGGTGTCCACGAGTTGGAACATCGTGATGACGCCCAGTATTGAGCAAAAGACCGTGCGCTTTTTTGCTCCGGGCGAGTTGCGCCCCAAGCAAGTCCTCGAACTGCTTAAGTTCGCCGGCGTGTACTACACCTACGAGCCTGAAAGCGGCTTTCTGTATGTCAGTTCGGCGGACGAGAAGCGGGCGCAAGACTACGGCGAAATCGTCAAGACAGAGTTCACCGTCCAATACCTTGATGTCAACGAAGCCCAAGCTACTTTGCAGTCCCTTTCCTCCGAAGGCGGGCGCATGATCGCCGATCCGCGCACGGGCCGCATCCTTGTGTGGGATACGCAACTGAACATCGACGAAATGAAGACGACGCTTAAGAAGCTCGATGTGCCGTTGGAGCCTCGCTCGTATCCGCTTAAGTACGTCAATGCCGATACGTTGGTGGACAGCATTCAGACCGTGATGAGCGAACGCGGCAATGCCTACGCCGATCTGCGCCTCAACACGTTGATCGTGACGGATCTGCCGTCGCGCCAAGAGCAGATCTCGGCGATGGTGGCCGAGATGGATCGCAAGCTAGAGACGCGGGTTTGGAAGATCAACTATCTCGAACTCGATGAGGTTGCCGATCGTCTGTCGCGCCTCGTTCCCGAGGAAATGGGCACGATCACCACGGACGAGAACGTGCATCAAGTTAGTGTCGAGGCCATACCTGAGCGCCTTGACGAAATCGACGGGTTGATCCGCGCGTGGGACCAAAAGCCGCGCCAAGTGCAGATCGAGGCGTATCTCGTCAGCGTATCGCAGGACCTTTCCCGCGATCTTGGGGTGAACTGGACCTACTTCGGCAATCTAAACGGCCAGCCCTTCTCTATCCAGCATGGCCAGGTGCCTACCGGTTATCTGAGCGGCGCGGCAGTCGATGGGCAGCGGTTCCGCATTGGCGAGTTCCCTTACGCGAAGCCAGACTACTATCCCGGCACGACCACACCGCGACGCGACATCAATGGCCGCGCGATTATCGATGAGTTTGGTGGGAACAATCTTCAAGTCTTCCTCGATTATCTCGATACGCAGAAGGATGCCACGATCCTGGCGCGTCCTCGCGTAACGGTTCAGGACGGCGAAGAGGCTAGTTTCGAAAACACCGAAGAACGGCCCTACCAAGAAGGCGGCTACTACGGCTACGGCTCCGGCAACACCACCACCGGAGTGACCGCGCCGATCATCGGTCTGCAGGTGAAATTCCTTCAGGTGGGCACCATTCTCAGAGTGAAGCCTTCCATCAATGACGAAGACAACATCACCATGGACATCAAGGCCGAGAGTAGCACCCCCACCCAGTCCGTCGTAACGGTGACGGGCGAGATTCCCGGCAAGCAGAAGAGCAGTTCCGAGACCGCCGTGATGGTGCATGACGGCCAGACCGTCGTTATTGGTGGATTGGGCCTTACAACGGTCGATGACAGTCTCGACAAAGTCTCGATGCTTGGCGATGTTCCCATTCTTGGCAACGTGTTCCGCAATAAAAAGAAGGATCATAAGGCAAGCGAGCTGTTGATTTTCATTCGCCCGACTATCGTGGACGAGATGACCATGCCCGAGGCCACGAGCATGCGCAAGGTGACCCATGACACGACCGCTTTGCTCCGCGAGGACCGCAAGCCGCTGTCGGAACGTCTCCAGACCTACTTGACTGGCGGGAAAAACGAGATTGCCGTCTCCGTCACCCAGGAGGGCACGTTGTTCTGCGAAGGCCGCGACGTCAAGCTGGAGGAACTGGACGGTATTTTCGCCGATGCGAAGAAGAGCGGCGCGAAGCGCGTGGTGATCTTCGTGCATCACAATGCGCCCGAACAGCCGATTCAGGATGTTGCCGCCAAGGCCAAGGCCGCTGGACTTGACTCGAAGACGGACGGGCTGCTTCCGTCGCTACGTGCGGACGAGCCGTTGTTGCCCGCGCCCGCCGAGGGAACGGTCGCTCAGGAGGACGTCACGCCTCCTACGGAGAGCGTCGGGCCGGTTGAGGCTGCCCCGGCGCCGGCAGCGGGCTCGTAGTCGAGGGGGAGTCGGATTCAACGGTGTTGCTTAAATAGCCACTTCGCGAGTTTTGGCTCGGAGTACGCCGCGTCCCAGCAGTTGTGTTCGAGGTCGGGGTATTCAGTGTAGCGGATTTTACCCCCCGCCGCCTCGACGGCCTCTACCATGCGCCGAGATTCATCCGGCGGCACCACGATGTCCTTCGCGCCGTGGAAGGTCCAGATAGGGACTTCCGACAACCGCGCGGCGTCTTCCGCTTTTCCGCCCCCGCACACCGGCACGAGCGCCGCGAACTGGTCGACATGCGCGGCCCCGTAAATCCATGTGCCGAAGCCGCCCATCGAGATGCCCGTCAGGTAGACGCGCGCCGGGTCCACGCTGTATTCCGCGACGGCGGCTTGCCATGCCGCGTCGACAATGTCGAGCGCCTTGTCCCAATACACATCGTCCGGGCATTGCGGCATCACCACAAGGCAGGGAAAGCGGTCCGGGTTGCGCCGGATCGCCCGGCCCAGCCCCACGTCGGAGGGTTTCAGCCCATCGTCGCCCCGCTCGCCTCGGCCGTGCAGGAACACAATCAGTGGCCACGCGCGGTCCGGACGATAGTCCCGCGGTACATACATCACGTACGGGCGCTCTTTGCCGCGCACGATTACCGACTTGTTTAGAAAACCCGTTGCAGATTGCATAGTCCCTCCACTGGCGGTTACCGAGGGACGCCCCGGAAGGGTGGCGCATCCCGACAGGAAAATACACGCAGCCGCCGTCGCAACGAAACCTATCTTCATGCCGACTCCGTGTCAATTGCATGTTGAGAGATGGCGGAGGGTGGGGGACTCGAACCCCCAAGCCCGAAGGCGCCGGTTTTCAAGACCGGTGGATTACCAATTATCCTAACCCTCCGCAGAGGCGTCAGTTTACCTTTTTTGCGTGCGCGCCGCCAAGTCGCCGCAGCGTTGTTTCTGCGAGAGGGCGGCATTGGGGGCGATCTTCGTCGCTGGCCCAATTTTATTGCACGCAGGGTTGAGGTAATCTTCGTAGCCGAGGCCATTGGAGCGAGGGCGCAGGCGGCGTTATGTTTTTGAATATCGCCAACGTCTTTCACTATTGACAGACGCAAGACGTGTGTTACACTAGACCGTCTTCGGCCTGGGAGCGGGCCAGCGGAGACGGCGGTATCCCCGTAGCGCTTCATGCGGAAGCGAAACCATGAGAGAGGCGGAAGAGAGATGAGTAAGAAGAACGACAAACGGGTGTTCCTAATCAATAACGGCGACTTCCGGGACTCGGCGTGCGTGCCGTGTTGGCCGAAACAGGAAGAGACGCTCAAGGCGGTGAAGACGGCGTTCAAGTCGCTGGGCTATGAATGCGAAGTGCTGCCAAAGTTCGACAAGAAGCGCGGACACGGTTTCCTGACGCGGCAGTGGCAGGGCGCTGAACTGACGAGCAACATCCCGCCGGACGCGCCGGTCGTCGTGGTGCTGAGCATGTGGGCGTACGCGCATCACGTGTCCGGCCCGTTGTCCACGCACAAGGGCCCGATCCTGTTGCTGGCGAACTTCGACGGCACGTGGCCCGGCCTGGTGGCGTTGCTCAATCACAGCGCGACGTTCGACCGCTGCGGCATCAAGCACACGCGCTTGTGGACCGAGACTTTCCTCAAAGACAAGAGTTTCATGAAGCGCCTCGAGGAGTGGAGCAAGACCGGTTCGATTAAGTACGACATGAGCCACCTGGTCGACGCGGCCAAGCTGAAGATCGGCGGCAAAGCGATGAAGTTCGGCGAGGAACTCGCCCAGGACATTTTGCGCAACAAGCGTATCATGGGCCAGCTCGATCCCGGCTGCATGGGCATGCTCAACGCGGTCATCGGCCCGGACAAGCTGGGCGCGATCGGTATGCCGATCGAACTTTTGAATCAGTCGGATCTGCTGGCGGAGATGAAGCTCGTCTCGGATGCCGAGGCGCAGAAGTGCATGAACTGGATCGTCAAGAAGGGCGCCTGGTTTGACTGGGGACACGACGGTTCTCAGCATTTGACGCCGGATCAAGTCAAAGAGCAGATGAAGATGTACGTCGCTGCGGCGCGTATTCATGAGCGCTATGGCCTCAGCGCGATCGGTATCCCCTACCAGTACGGCCTCGTGCGCAGTTGCCCGGCCTCGGATCTGGTCGAAGGCATGCTGAACAACGTGGAACGTCCGGACGTGAAGAGCTACGAGACCGGCAATGTCATCAACAAAGGCAAAGCCATCGTCCACTTCAACGAGGGCGACATCGGCGCGGGTATCCCGCAGGTGCTGATGCACGACATCTATCTGCGCAAGGGCATGGCGCCTGAAACGACGCTCCACGACGTGCGCTGGGGCCGCATGTATGAGGACAAGTTCGTGTGGGTGTTCCTGATCTCCGGCGGCGCGCCTCCCGCGCACTTCGGCGGCTGGAAGAACACCGAAATCTACCGCCAGCCCTCCATGTATTTCCCGCTGGGCGGCGGTTCGTGCGCAGGCGTCTCGAAGCCCGGCACGATCACCTGGGCGCGCTTCTACCAGTCGTTCGGCAAGATCGGCATGGACTGCGGCACGGGCGAAGTCGTCGAGATCGACAAGGCGGATCTGAAGGAACGCCGCGAGAAGACCACCAAGGAATGGCCGATCGCAAATGCGTACATTCCCGGTTACGACCGCGATCAGCTTATGTCGTCGCACATGTCGAATCATATCGTCATCGGCTACGGCGATATTCTGCAAGAACTCGTCTCGACCTGTCTGCACCTGGGTATTCCCACGCGCGTCGCAGGCAGCGTGAAAGACACCTTGAAGTAGAAATGCGACACGGCGCTGCGAGGGTGGGCCAACCGCCTTCGCAGCGCCGTCGGTCGTTCTGCCTCTTGTGACGCGATGATGCTCTCTCATGAGGTTGGGGGTAGGAATTCCTATGCGTGCGCCGGGGTTGCCTATGCGCTACCATGAGAGAAGACGACGCGGGAGGACGATGATATATGCCTGGTTCAAAGTTTCAGATGGGTCCGTTGCGCCTTGTGTTGATGACCATCGACAGCCTGTGCGTGGTCATCGCATATGCGATCGCGGTCTATTTAGCAGGATCCTCTGGCGACGCGGATTTCACGGATCTATTCAAGCGGGATATCGTCTATCTCATCGTTTTCACGCTCGTATGGTGGGCGGTCGGAACTGACCAAGGCCTTTTCGTCTCGCACCGCAACGAACGTCTCTCGCGTCAGCTCATCGCCGTGGCGCGCACGGTGGTGGTCTCGCTGGTTTTTACTGTTTTTGTGGTTCTCTTCTTTCGCAGGGCGTTCGAGCGCGAATTCACGCTTTTCTTCGGCACGAGCGCACTACTCATCTTGCTCCTTTTTCGATTGTCGCTGCGTCTCTTTCTCTGGTACATCCGGCGTCACGGATACAACTTCCGCCACGTCATCATCGTCGGCATCAACGCGCGTTCCAGAAGCATCGTCAAAATTTTCTCCACCCAGGGGCGCTACGGCTATCACGTCGTAGGCATTGTGGACGACGACCCGCTGCGCATGGAACTGCTCAAAAACTACAACGTGCCGTACCTGGGGCCGTGTAACGGTCTCGAGACGATTTTGGCTAATCAAGTCGTGGATGAAGTGTATATTTCCCTTCCCGTGCGCTCCTTCTACGAGACCATCCGCGATATCGCTCATCTTTGCGAAGGGATCGGCGTGCCCGTGCGAATGACGGCCGATCTCTTCCCGCTTCAGATCGCCCACAGCCGCGTGAGCCATCTTGATCAGGTGCCGCTGTTGTCCCTCTCGATCGGACCAGAGATGCACGGCCAACTGATGCTCAAGCGCCTTATGGATTTCACGCTGTCGTCGATTCTGCTCTCGATGTTTTCACCGCTATTCCTGGCCGTGGCTGCGGCGATCAAGCTCGAGTCGAAGGGACCGGTTTTCTTCAACCAAGAGCGCGTGGGCTTGAACGGGCGTCGCTTCAAAATCGTGAAGTTCCGTTCGATGGTGGTGAACGCCGAGGAACTTCGCAAGGCGCTGGAGGCGGCCAACGAAGCGGATGGTCCCGTCTTCAAAATGCGCCACGACCCGCGCATCACCCACGTGGGACGCTTCATCCGCAAGTACAGCATCGACGAACTGCCCCAACTGTTCAATGTCTGGATGGGGCAGATGAGTCTCGTTGGCCCGCGCCCTCCGATCCCGTCTGAGGTCGAGCAGTATTCCTGGGATCAACGCCGCCGCCTTAGCGTGAAACCGGGCATGACCGGCCTGTGGCAGGTCAGCGGACGCAGCGACGTGAGTTTCGACGACTGGGTGGACATGGACCTCGCGTATATCGACACGTGGTCGCTGGCCCAGGACGTGCGTATCCTGATCAAGACCTTCCAAGTGGTAGTGCAGGGACGCGGCGCGGCGTAAGCGTTGCGTGAAGGGGGAAGCAGTGACCGAGGCTCCCGGTGTGCCCAAAGGCGCTCAGACAATGCACCGGGCATGGCTCGCGAATTTCACCTCGCTATTCGCCTCGCGCATGTTGGCCGCGGCAGCCGCGTTTCTCGCCACCGTGCTCATGGCCAAAGACCTCGGTCCGGCAGGCTTCGGCGTACTGTCTATTCTGCTCGCGGTGCTGAACGTCGTGTCCGGCCTCGCCGCTCCCGCCCTCGACATGACCACGGTTCGCTTCGCTTCCCGCCACGGAGTCGATCAGCCCAAAGGCGGATTGCCATATTTTCAGGCGCTTCTGCGTATCAAGAGCGTACTCATTCTCCTGCTTTTCGGGGGCGGCCTGCTGTTGACCAAGCCCCTGGCCTGGTTGCTGTTTCCCGGCGAAGCGCAACCGCCCATTGCGGCGCTATGCATTGCCTTTGTTGCCGCCACACTGACCATGCTGTGGGGATTTGCGTACGCCTACCTTCAAGCTCGCCAGCGATTCCGCCTCTATGCGGCCTTTGAAGTCGCCAACGCCACCGTGCGGCTGTTCCTCGTTCTTTTCCTGATCTACAAGGCCTATCACTCAACCACCTACTTCATGGCGACCTATGCCCTATCGGCGGGACTCATGGCGCTGCTCAGTTGGCCGCTGCTTCCTCGCGGTTGTTTTCGGGGCGATTTGCCGTTGCGGCCATACGTTCGCGAACTGCTGCACTTCGCGAAGTGGGTCCTCGTCGCGTCGGTCACGACCACGCTCGCGCAACGGGCGGACATTTTCCTCCTGGCGCTTTGCAGCGCCGACAAGGTCGATATTGGCCACTATGGCGCCGCCGTGAGCCTGACGCTCGTGGGCGATCTCCTCGGCATGTCGCTGTTCAACGTTCTCTTGCCCGGAGCTAGCCAGATTCAAGACCTTGGCGCCATGCGCCAGTTCCTGCGCCGCGCGGTCAAACCGACACTGGCGGCCTGCGCGGGCATGCTCCCACTCATCCTGCTGTGCGTCCCCATCACTCGCCTCACATTTGGCCCCGATTACCACCAGACAGGATACCTCTTCGCCATACTGCTAAGCGGCTCGGCGGTGGGCCTTCTCGCCGCGCCCGCAGGCGCCGCAATCTACTCCCTGGGCCGCCCGCACGTCATCGCGGCGCTGGAGACACTGAAATTGGCGTTGATTCTTCTCGCCGGTTACACGGGATACCGCCTGTTCGGGCTCGTGGGACTCGCCTGCGGCGTTTCGGCGGCCAAGGGGACGCTGGGCCTGGTGACCTACGCGATTGCCTGGCGCCTATCCGGCGGGGCAGGTTCGTCTCTTGACCCGTCTGAGGATATTGCGGCAAGATGCTGACATAGGGGACGCGGCCAGGGGAGACAATGATGAGTATCTTCACCCAATCACAGCCTGCAACGCCGCGATTTCATCTCTTACCCATATTCGCGCTGGGTATCGCACTGCTGCTCGCCGCGGCAGTGCTGCTATGGGGGCCGCTTGCCTTAGGAGGTCTGGCCGCCATCGCCGCATTTGCACTCTTTCTGCGCTATCCCGCCGTCGGACTCTATGTAACCACTGTGCTGCTCTTGCTCTCGGGAACCAGCGGCGTAATCGGTCCGTTACGCGTGGCCATTCCTTTGACCGGCGCAAAGATATGCGGCGGCGTCGCCCTGGCCGCCTGGGTAGTCAATCTTCTTGTCCGGCGTCAACGCATCGTGTTCAGCCGGGAAATGTTCATCCTTCTGGGATTTCTGGTTTGGGCAGGGATTGGGGTGTTTGCGTCCACTTCGTTCACGCAGCAGTGGCCGGAGTGGTTTCGCATCGGCACCTTTGTGGCCTTTTATGCGCTCGCGGTCAACCTACTGGAGCGCCCAAAAGATCTCCACCGCTTCCTGATTATCCTCTGCCTATGCGGGCTCGGCATGTCGCTGTACGCCATCGCGCAATACCTGCTTCCTTCGATGCACCTCGAAACGCAGACCGCCATTTCTGAGATCGGCGCGGGCGCGGAGGGAGCGTATGTCGATCCCGATTCGTTGTCCGGCGGCGCGGCGGTGCGTGTCAGTGGACGCGCAGGACACTCGAACTGGCTCGCGATGACCTTGCTGGTTCTCCTGCCGCTGAATCTCTATTGGTTCCGCGCCGTGAACAGGAAATCCGCCAAAGTGCTCGTCATCGCGACCGTGCTCGCCGAACTTGCGGCCCTTGTGCTCACGTTTACGCGCACGGGCTTCCTGGTCGGTTCCGTCGTCGCCCTTTTGATTATTGCCGGTCGTCATATCCGCTTGACGCCCGCGCGTGTTGTCGCATTTCTGATGGCGATTCTCGTGGCGTTTTTCCTCTTGCCTGGACCGTACAAAGAGCGCGTGCTTCATTTCTCGCAGTACTCTCGCAGCGACTCCGTATCCTATCGAATCGAGTTGCAGCAAGCGGCGTTCGATATTGCGACGGAAAGCCCGCTGTGGGGCGTAGGCCTGGGGGGATACGGCCTCCGCATCATCGAGAAGACGTCTCAGGTCGCGCAAACCATGCGTTGGCTCGTGGAGGATCAGAATTGGAACCCCGTCTTTCTCGGTCCGCACAACTTCTACCTGCAACTACTCTGCGATACCGGAATCATTGGGCTTGGAATCATGCTGCTTTTCTTCGGCGTGCTGCTTTTGCGCCTACGTCACGCGCGGAACGTGTATGAGCGGATGGGAGCGCCGCGCCTTGCCTTGATGGTCTCTGTCGTCACACTGGCGCTGATCGCGTTCCTTCTCTCTGCCATTTTCCTACACGCGCTTCAGCAGAAAATCTGGTGGATGATCGCCGCATTCGCCACGGTACTCGTCATTGCCCCTGAGCGGATGAGCCACTTGGAAACCCAAGCCTCGCAGCCGCCCGCGCAACCGGAAGCGCGGTAGTCAATGCGCCGCCTCAATGTGCTCTATCTGATCCGCACCTGGGCTCTGGGCGGCTCCCACACGATCATGTTCCTGCTGCTCAAGCACCTTCCCCAAGACCTTTTCAACATCACGTGCGTCGCCTACGACACCGTCTCGAACAGCGACGACGTGTTCGTGCGCGCCGCCGAGTCGCGCGGCTGCACCGTTGCTCCAGAGCGCATCCCGTGGCGCAGCCGCGGCAACTGGTCGAAAGCCCGAGCCGCGCTGGATAGCCTTATCGCGCAGTACGACGCCGATCTTGTGCATACCCACGACCCGCAGTCCAATGTGCTCGTCGGAATTGGCCGAAAACGCTGGTCCTGCGCGTGCGTCGCCAGCGCATACGGCTGGTGGCGGCGACTATTTCCTCTGCGTAGCCACCTCTACAACTGGGCCGAGCGTTGCATCGCGTTGCCCCAGTTCGATGACGTCATCACCGTTTCCCAGGACATGAAGCGTCAGGTGCTGTCCGGCGGCACACGCCCGGAACGCGTCCATGTGGTCAATACCGGGCTTGAACCAACGACCTTTTTCAGCACACTGAGCAGACAAGAGGCCCGCGCCCGCCTCGGCGTCCCCCAGGATGCCTGCGTCGTCGGAACCGTGAGCCGAGTCTACGTGGAAAAAGGCCATCGCTATCTCATCGACGCATTATCACTCATCAAACAGCCTCCCGTGCATCTCCTGATCGTTGGCGACGGGCCCGCCAGGACCGAACTGGAAGAACAGGCCGCGCGGCTAGGCGTGCGCGAACGAGTGACGTTCACAGGGTACTGCGACGATCTGCCTGCGGCTTTTCGAGCGATGGATATTTTCGCCCAACCCAGTATCCTCGCCGAGGGGTTTCCCACTTCGGTGCTGGAGGCGCAGTTAGCCGGCCTGCCCGTGGTTGCCACGAACGTTGGCGGCACCAGCGAAACCCTGCGCCATGGCGAGACAGGTCTTCTCACGCTGCCCCGTCGTCCCGGAGCCTTGGCGGAAGCCATCACGACGCTTGCAGAGAGCGCGGCACGCCGTGAGGAGATGGGGGAGAGGGGCCGCGTGTGGGTCAGGGAGACTTTCACGCTCGACGCCATGATTTCCAACGTGTCGGAGGTCTACCGCCACGCCTGCGAGAGGCGTCTATGAGCCGTATCGCCGTGGACGCGCACGCCCTGGGTACGCACGCGGGCGGTAACGAAACCTTTGTGCAGCGGCTGCTGCATGGCCTGCGCATCGTTCAGCCGAAAGCCGACGTGGTTGCATTGGTCAACCGCAATAGCGACATCGCGCCTGAGGACGCCGCCGGATTTCCGCTCCACCGCCTCAGCACCAATTCAAGCTGGTTGCGAGTCCCCTGGGCACTGCCGAAGGCGGTCCGCGCGACCAACGCCGATCTGCTCCATGTGCAATACATCGCGCCGCCCCGTTGCCCGTGTCCCTTCGTGGTCACGCTACACGATATGGTCTGGCTGCGCTACCCCGAGACGATGCGCTGCCTCGATCGCACGCGTCTGAATCTGTTGGTTCCTGGCACACTGCGCCGGGCCGCACGCGTCTTTGTCGTATCCGAGGCGATGAAAACGGAAGCCGCCCGCCTTTACGGGCTCGAGCCCGCGAAGATGGACGTCGTGTACAACGCACTTGATCCTCGATTCACCTCGAGTCTGTCGCCAGAAACCTTGGAGGGCGTGCGCCGCAAATACGCGCTCGACACGCCATATGTACTTTATGTCGGCAGCATTCATCCCCGAAAGAACGTCGTCCGTCTTGCCGAGGCCTTTGCGCGCATTGCGAAAGAGTTGCCTCATAAGCTGGTGCTGGTCGGCAGGCCGTCATGGTTCAGCGGAGACATCATGGCGCGCCTCGAATCCCTTCGGCTAGGGGAGCGCCTTGTGCGCACGGGGTACGCCGCGAGCGCCGACCTGCCTGCGCTTGTAGCGGCCGCTGACGCGTTCGCCTACGTCTCGCTGTACGAGGGATTCGGGTTGCCCGTGCTCGAAGCGATGGCATGTGGCACGCCAGTGCTGACCTCGACGGATGCAGCCCTGAGCGAAGTGGTGGGCGACGCGGCGCTTCGCGCCGATGCCACGGATGTGGACTCCATCGCGGCCAACTTGTCGCGTCTTCTGACGGATGCCGTTTTACGCGAGCGCCTTCGCACGGAAGGCCCGCAACGCGCCGCATTTTTTAGCACCGAACGTATGGGCCACGCCGCCTGGGAAGGCTATCAACGCGCGCTTGCGTAGAAGCGCCTACCGCACCGCCAGATACTTGTTCACCGCGTTCACGTAGGCCATGATCGCCGCTTCGATGATGTCCGTGCTCACGCCGTGCCCGTTATAGGCCACGCCCTCGAACTCCACCGTAACGTGCGCATCGCCCAGGGCGTCGCGCCCCGGCGTCGCGGCTTTCAGCGAAAACTCCGACAGCTTGCCCGAAATGCCGCAGATCTGATCGATCGCAGAACAGGCCGCGTCCACAGGGCCATCGCCTGTCGCCATCTGCATCAGTTCCTGATCGCCTCGGCGTAGCTTAATGAGCGCCATGGTGGGGTTGGCGCCTTCAGTGCGCACCGCGGCAAGTTGGTAAACCTCAAACGCCTCATCGCGCACCGAAGCAATCAATACACGCAGATCATCTTCAAAAACTTCTTTCTTCTTGTCCGCAAGGGCGATGAACCGCGTGTAAAGATCCGCCAATTCCTCTTCGTTCAGTGTGTAGCCCAATTCCGCGCAACGCTTGGTGAGGCCATGCTTGCCCGAGTGCTTGCCGAGCACCAACTCGCTACGCGTGCGGCCCACCGATTCCGGGGTCATAATCTCATAGGTGATCCGACTAGAGATCATCCCGTGCTGGTGAATCCCCGATTCGTGCGCAAAAGCGTTGCGGCCGACGATCGGCTTGTTGTACGGAATGGCCAGACCGGTGATCGTGTGCAACAAACGGCTCGAATTGATGATCTCTTCGCCGACAATCGCCGTTTCGAACGGAAACTGGTCTTTGCGCACGCGCATGGCCATGACGACTTCCTCGAGCGCGCTGTTTCCGGCGCGTTCGCCGATGCCGTTCACGGTGCACTCGACCTGCCGGGCGCCGCCCTGCACCGCCGCCAATGCATTCGCCACCGCCAGGCCAAGGTCGTTGTGGTTGTGTGTGGAGAAAATCGCTTTGTCCGAGCCCGCCGCCTTTGAAATCACGTGAGCGAACATCTCTCGGATTTCTGGAGGCGTCGTAAAGCCTACGGTATCCGGCAAGTTCACCACGTCCGCACCCGCCGCGATCACGGCCGCCGAAATCTGCACCAAATAATCCCAATCCGAGCGAGTGGCGTCTTCCGCCGAAAACTCGACCCGGCCAATGAGGCTCTTGGCCAACGTAACCGCCTCAACCGCGCGTTCCAAAGCCTGCTCGCGCGAGATTTTCAACTTGTGCTCAAGGTGGATGTCGCTGGTCGCAATAAACGTATGCAACACCGGGTTTTCCGCCACCTCGAGCGCCGACGCTGCGCGTTCGATATCTCCGCGGACCGCCCGGGCCAGCGCCGCGATCCGCGGACGGCGAACCGTCGCGGCAATCCGGCGGACCGCCTGGTACTCTTGGTCCGAGGCGATCGGGAAGCCCGCCTCGATGATGTCCACGCCCAGCCGATCGAGCTGTTCCGCGATGCGAACCTTCTCGGACACATTCATGCTCGCGCCGGGCGACTGTTCGCCATCGCGCAACGTGGTATCAAAAATCTCGATGCGTACCGACATGGAAACCTCCAGCTTTTCATTTCGCCCGGGAAACCCGACTTCGAGCGAATAGCTAAGGGTAACATTCCTCTGAAAGCGAATCAATTCCACACAGCGCCATTTCCAACGCTATGTCCTTCTAGGCTGACAATTTGCGCCCAACGCCGCGCCTGCTATAATGCCGCCATGCAGGTATCGCACGCGAAGAACATCCGGCGTAAGCTCCTCTTACTCATGTACGAGCGCTACATGAGGGATCCCAACGATATGCTCACTCCCGAGGACTTTCTGGATAGCGTCGAAGGGTTAGAACGTCCCGACCTCATGAGCAATGCGTATTATCTTCGAGATCGCGGCTTTGCCGAGGTCATGATGGGCTACAATCCACCGATGTTCGCAGTGGCGCGGATCACCGCGACCGGCATCGACGTTGTAGAGGATCGCTACGAGTTCGACTTGCGATTTCCCCCCGATATTTCGGAGGCGGAGTGCGCCGCGGCCGGGGTGCCCACGCTGATGGAGAAACTGGTGGCGGAGGCGGATTTCAGCGCGCTCGACGGCGAAGCCCGGAAATGTCTGCTGCGCGACGCACAGTTTTTGCGCGAGGAAATCGCGCGTCCCGTAGTGCGTTGGCGTCAGGATGTCATCGAGACCGTCTTGGGGTGGATGGCCCGCAACTTCGAGACTCCCCACGAGGCGCTTCCCTCGCTCGGCGCATTTCGCGAGGCTGTACGCAAGGCGATAGAGACAGACTGAGCGCTCTATCCGACGCTTAGCAGCCCGATGAGCTCATCAATTTTGTCTGTCGTCTGGCGGATATCTTCGGTAACCTCGTCAAACCCTTCTTCCGATAGGCCGATCACTTCCATCGCGGCCAGGGGAACATCCGGCATCTTGCCGTTGCTGCTCTCGCCGAGGCCCGCGCGGTAGGTGATTGCATTCGCCACGGCGGTCAAAGAAGGGAGGACGGCGCTCCCCAAGGCACTCTGAGGTTGATGGTGGTAACGGATGCCGTCTGTCACCGCCGTGGACATGTTCCACTGCTCCGCGATGAGACCGCCCGCCTCCGCGTGGTCGAAACCCAGAATCTCGCGCTCCGCTTCCGCCACCGTGATCGCGCGCGCGTGAGCGAGTTCCGCTGCTTTCCGAAATTCCTCAGGACGAAGCGCGTCGAAAGCGACCTTGCCCAAATCATGAAGCAAGCCGCAGAGGTAATGCCCGCCGTCGGACACCAACTGCTGCCGCCGCGCACAGCGTTCGGCCGCGATTGCCGTTGCCAGCGAATGCCGCCACAACTGCGTGCGATCGTACGCCGACCTCTGGCCGTTGGGCTCCATCAGCTTGAACGCCGTTGCTGTGAACGCGAGGTTGCGCACCTCGAGAAACCCAAGAATCACCACTGCGGCGGGCACGCTATCCACGCGCCGGTAGAAGCCATAATACGCCGAGTTCACAATCTTCAGAATCGTCGCCGACAAACTTTGATCGGCCGTGATGAAACGTCCAAGCTCCAGCGCTGAAGTATTGGGATCCGCGGCGCTATTCAGAATTTGCGTTAACATGATTGGGAGCGTCGGAAGCGACTCCAGATTCCTGAGCGCGTCCCGCAATTCTGAGGTGTCGATCTTGTCCGTCATTCGAAGGCCCTTGTTTAGTGTAAATCGGTGTTATGTTAGGAAACTGTGGCGTGCCACGCAAGCGGAGAACTAGACCCCCTTCCATTGGCGGAGCGCATTCAGCACGGCGAGAATCAGATCGAGAAAAAACAGGGTATAGGGGTGGTCCGATTCAGCGACCCTGGGGCGGGCGATAGGGCGAATGTGCGTCATGTCGTGTGCTCCATATTGAAGGTTTCAAACCCCTCCATTCAGGATACTCGTGGGACCGGCGGGCTGCAAGCGCGTTTCCGGCAGAGGAATTCAGGAGGCGATTGCGCTGTTTCAGTACGCACAGAAGAACGAAAGGAGCACTCCCATGGCCGTCACAGACCACGCACTCCCAAAAGAAGGCGAGAAGGCCCCCTCCATTTCGCTCCAGGCGCATACGGGAGAGAAGATGTCCCTGAACTCCCTGAAAGGGAACCCCGTCGTCGTCTATTTCTATCCCAAGGACGATACGCCGGGTTGCACCATTGAAGCCAAAGAATTCCGCGACGCGTTACCTAAGTTCCGCGAGCGTGGAGCCGCTGTTCTGGGGATTAGCCCGGACGGAGTAGAGTCCCACTGCAAATTCGTGGACAAATACGAGTTGACCTTCCCGTTGCTGGCCGATCCCGATCACGCAGCCGCCGAAGCGTACGGCGTCTGGGTGGAAAAGAACAACTATGGGAAAAAATACTGGGGTGTACAGCGCAGCACGTTCCTGATCGCGGCCGATGGCACCGTTGCCCGAGTTTGGGCGAAGGTGTCGCCCGCCGGACACGCACAGGAAGTCCTTGACGCACTTGAGGCGCTTCAGGGCTAACAGCGTAACGCTTTAGGTTGCGGGAACCGGTCGGCTATTCTCGTCTACCGGTCTTCCTGGCGCGTAGTAGTTCATTTGCGGCAGGTTGCCATCCAGTATTTTGACGGCGATCCCGTCAGGGGTCACGTCATAGACCTGCTCAAGCGCAACGTCCTTGTACTTGCTGAAATTCGAGTCGGCAATTGCTTTTTCCTTAGAATCGGGCGTGCCGGAATACGCCGGGGTAGTCGTGTAAAGCGTGCATTGGTATTCGATGCGGTACTGGAAAGGGCGAAGCAGGGACGTCGAGCGGACGATGTCCTTGATCGAATAGCCGCTGCATTCGGCGTACATCTTGAGGTACGCGCCCGTGCCGTACGCCATCGGATTCATGGCGTTGGGATGCATGAAAGTTTGCGTTTTGTAGGTTGCTTGAATGGCGTTGATTTTTTCCATCTCCGACTGCGCGAGTTTCGCGGCCTCCGCCTGGAGCCGGCCGACCAGTGCGGCATCCGGCAAGATATCCGACGCCTTCGGGCACCCAACGATTCCCATTCCGGCAATCAACACAAGCATTCCGACCGTCACAAGATGTTTCATCATTGCATTCTCCCCAAAGCGCATAGGCGCATTTACTTTTGAACCGACTCGCCCGTGGAGTCTTCGTAGGCAACGCCCTCGGGCATCGCTTTTACTCGTGCGTCATGAAAGATTGATTGAACGGCGTCCAGGTTCTTGGGTGCCCAGTTCGATGCCTTGATCAGGCTTTCATAGAGCGCCCACCGGTCGGCATTTTCGTTCATGACGGTCAACGCATTGGTGTCGCGCTGTTGCCGCGTGGTCTGACGTTTATAATCCGAGTTGCTTCGAATTTCAACCAGTCCATTGGCGCGCTCCCACGCGAAACCGGTCGCCAGCAGTTTATTAATCAACTCGACGCGGGCGGCCCGACTGCGCACGGCCTGTAGCAAATCAGGCTGGGTGAGCACAACGCCACCGTGTTCGACCGCCTTAGGCTCGCGTTCGCCCCTTTGCACAGCCTGTTCGATCTCCATCGCCGCTTCCTGCAACGCCTGCTTCGGGAAGGGGGCATAGTCCGAACGCAGACTCATAACCGACTGACACCCGCAGAAAACAAGCGTCGTAACCGTAAGCACAAAAATGTTTCGCACGAAATCTCTCCAGTTCGTCAGGTGGTAGCGACTACCACCCGGTTCTTCCCGTTGTTCTTCGCTTCATACAATGCGCTATCCGCGGCGCGGATCAGCGCCTCGCAATCTAGCATCGCATCGTGGTCCAAAACCGTTACCCCGATACTGACTGTCACCGGGTAGCCCGGGGGCATTCCTTGATATTCCTTGCTGCGCACTTCTTCCAACAGACGTTCGGCCTGGGCTTTGGCGCCCTCGATGGCCGTTTGCGGCATGATCACGGCGAATTCTTCGCCGCCATACCGCGCAACAATATCTGTGCGGCGCGTAACATGCATCACCCGGCTGGCGAGATCCTTGAGGATCCGATCGCCCTGAAGATGTCCAAAGGTATCGTTGATCTTCTTGAAGTTGTCAATATCGAAAATCATACACGCGAGCGGAGAAGAGTAGCGGCGGGCCCGTTCAAACTCACTTTCCAACCGCGTGCGGAAATGCCGGTGATTAAACAGTCCCGTCAGCCCGTCCGTGATCGCCAATAGCTCAAGGCGTTCATTGGCCTTCTGGATCCCTTCAAACAGATGCGCACGCTCCAACGCGTTCGCCGCCGCCTCGGCCAAAATCTCGAAGAAGCTAATCTCGCGCCGCGAGAATGGCGCATTGCTGCGGGCCGCACGGAGCAACAACGAGCCTACTGTGGGATCCAGTAGGGTGATAGGGATCACCACCAGCGACTGGATGCCCGCGCGGATGAGTTGCGGGGCAAAGGTCCGGGTAATCTCGTCTTCTCGCACGTCATCAATGACGACCTTTGAACGAGTGGTCAGCGCCTCGCGCACCTCGGGGTATTTGGTAAGATCTATCGATAGGTCGGCGACATGCTCATCCTCGTGCGAAGCAAGGACATGCCCGGCATTGTCGCCGCCCCAGACCCGTACCACCGAACAGCGCTCCATCTGGACGACGCTCGCGATCTGTTCCACGAATACAAACAGAATATCGTGCGAACGTCGCCGTGCCGAGATGGCCTTGAGAATTTCCAGTACGGAAAACAGGTCGTCCTTGTCCATCGCCGTATCGTGCTGGAGCGTGACCAGTTGTTGTGCAACGACATTGGCGAGGTGGACGACGTGCCCCGCGCTGACTTCGGGCACTTCCGCAGGCAACGCCGCTACGCGCTGACTCTCCTGTTGGCCGTAATACGTTGAAACAGCTTCCAGAAACGGCGCAACACGGCTTCGAAGGCCAGTCCAGCCTCCGTAGAAGCTCGCAAGAGTGTCTGGCCCCTTGCTGAAGTGGCTGCCCACAGCCGCCAGTGCGACCGTGCTGGAAAGCGCCACGGCAAAGTAATCTGGCTCCGCGTCTTCGTCGGAAAACGGCACCTGTCTGACGTTGGGCATACCCTGCAAGGCAGGGGGAACATCCCCGACGATCAAGACGTACACCGCCTCCGAAGCGGCCAACTCCACCAACGCCGTCGTAGCAGCCGTCTCGCCGTCCATGGCCAGAATAAGGCCCTCGCCCGGGTCATCGGCGGTGATGCGGATGATCTCCCCCGCCAACACGGGAAACATGGCTCCTATGTCGAAGGGAATGAACGCATCATGAACGGCCGGCCGCAACCGGAGGCTGCGTTCAACGTGCTCGACCAATGACTTCGATTCGCGATTGCCCATATTCCCCCTCACTGTGAACTGGCCAACAAGGTGATTATTCGGAAGGTCCGAAGGAATGTCAAGATATCGCGTTGAATTTCAGCAACTCCTACGGTACCCTTACGTTATGCGACAGCCGATGAAGAGCGCCGCACAGCAACTCGAAATGCCGTGGTTGGATGCCGGTTCCCTCCAAGCGGAGCTGGAACAACGCACGGCTATGCCGCTTCGACTGATTGTTACAGACAACACCTCGACGATGATGGCGGTAAAGCGGGAACGGGGGGGGCAAAGCGTGACCCTTCGCCTTCACCGGATGTTTCTTTCCGCGGATCCGGGCGTGTTGCGGGCTCTGGCCGAGTGGATTCAACATCCTCGCCGAAGCCGCGCCGACAGTATTCTCGGACAGTTTATTCGAATGTATGGGCATCTCATCCGAACGGCCGATCACGCCCCCAAAACCAGGGTGCGGGGCATGGTTCACGATCTCGGGCGCTACTTCAACGAACTAAACGCCGCGCATTTCGACAATTCCGTGACGGCCGCAATCACCTGGGGCCGTCGTCCCAGTCCGGGCAGACGCCGTTCCATCCGCTTCGGCAGCTATACGGCCTCGGACCACATCATCCGAATTCACCCCCTGCTCGATCAGGAGTTTGTGCCTGAGTATTTTGTACGCTACATCGTATTTCACGAGATGCTGCACGCCCATTTGGGCACGCCCGAGAGTAGTAACGGACGCCGCACGGTGCATGGCCGGGATTTCCTCGCGCACGAACGGACCTTTCCCGATTACGCCCGCGCGATGGCCTGGCAGGAAAACCTGGCCAATCTCCGGCACTTGCTTCGGTAAGGAGGTATCGTGCCCCATCGCGTAAGAAGAGTGGCGGGACTCCTTTGGTTTTCCTTCGTGGCGGTCGCATCGGTGACCATCGTCATGGTGGTCGCGTTTCTGGTTGTCTACACCGCACTGACGTGGCGCTCCCGCCCGATCGAGGGCGCGGACCAGGAAAAGGCGCTGCTCGAGGCGCAGGTCTTGCGCTCTTGCGCCAACGAGCTGGTCCTGCTTGCCGAGGAATTCAGCTTGCACCGGACCGAGGCGACGCCAACAGGGGCGGCGGAGTACGCGCGCTGGCTTGCCGAGGACTATCGGCCGCGCCTTGGAGAGTTTCGTAAGCGCTTTTCAGACGCTCTAAAGGAGAGCGTCGCGCTGGGCAAGCTCATGGAGGCCACGTCCAAACTCGACGAGGCTTCGCAGGCGCCCACTGACAAAAACATACGGGCTTCCGCCCTCAAAGAAGTGGCCGAGGCCGTCAATGGAGCCGAGGAGCAGATTGGCGCGCTAGGGGTTGGGTCGGACTTGACGGAGTTGCCCATCCCTTTGTCGCTTCATGATATACAGTAAGGTACTGCGCGGAAAAGTGTGAGCGATGGCATTGAAAAACAAAAGGTGCATATGTCGAAGTCCAAAAAGGTAAGTGTTCCCGCCGAACCGACGGTCTCATGGCACGCCCTTGGCGTGGAGGAGGCGTTTAAGCGCCTGTCCAGTAGTGAGGAAGGGCTGACTGCGGAAGAAGCGCGTCATCGTCTGGACGCACACGGCCCGAACGTCATTGAACGCGTCAGCAAGGACGGTCCGCTGAAGTTGTTGCTGCGCCAGATCAACAATCCGTTGATTTGGGTGCTGGTCGCGTCGTCGATTGTGGCCGTTCTCCTCGGAAAAGTCACCGACGGCTCCGTCGTTATGGCCGTTGTCGTGCTCAACACGATCATCGGTTTTATTCAAGAGTACCGCGCGGGGAGGGCTATCGAGGCCTTGGCGGCGATGGTCCCCGAATCCGCCACCGTTCTTCGGTCGGGGCGCCGCGTCATGCTGCCCGTTGCCGAGCTTGTTCCCGGCGACGTGGTGTTGCTGGCCAGCGGCGACAAGATCCCCGCCGATATGCGCGTCGTTCAACACAAGAATCTGCAAGTTCAAGAGGCCGCGCTCACCGGCGAGGCCCTGCCAGTCGAGAAGCAAGTGTCGGCACTGCCCGAGCAGACGGTCCTTGGCGACCGCCGCAGCATGGTCTACAGCGGCACGTTGGTTACCAGCGGCACCGGTCTTGCCCTCGTGGCCGAAACCGGAGCCCGTACGGAACTGGGGCGCATCTCGACGCTCCTGAACGAAGCCGCCGATCTTGAGACGCCGCTTACCCGCGCGCTCGGCTCAATTGCCAAGTGGCTTACCATCGCCATCATGGTTGTCTCCGCGATACTGTTGGCCGCGGGCGCGGTGCGCCTCATCGGCGCGGGCACGCCACTGGTTGTCGCCCTCAAGGATACGCTGATGTTCGCCATCGCCCTGGCGGTGGCGGCCATTCCCGAGGGGCTGCCCGCCGTGGTGACCATCGCGTTGGCGATTGGCGTTCAGCGCATGGCCGCGCGTCATGCGATTATCCGTGAACTCCCCGCCGTCGAGACGCTTGGAAGCACCACGGTCATCTGCACGGATAAGACCGGCACACTTACCAAGAATGAAATGACCGTTCAGGAGATTTGGACTTTATCCGGAGTCTATACCGTCACAGGCGTGGGCTATGAGCCGCGCGGGGAGTTTCAGCGCGACGGGAAAGCCATAGCGCCCCCAAAGGACGCCCTCGACCTCCTCGCCGCCGCCGCGCTGTGCAGCGATGCCTCGCTCCATCATAGCGGGGGCGCCTGGGAAATCACCGGCGACCCCACCGAGGCCGCCCTTATTGTCGCTGCGGAGAAGGGCGGTTTTCGCGTTGAGGAACTGCGTGCGCAGTCGCCTCGCCTCGATGTTATCCCGTTTGAATCGGAACAGCAGTTCATGGCCACGCTGGTTCGCCGCGGAGACGTCACTGAAGTCATTATGAAGGGCGCACCCGAAGCCGTCGCACAGCGTTGCGCCGGTATTGACGCCGCCGCCCACGCAAGGCTCGTGGACGAAGTGCATCGCATGGCAAGCCAGGGCATGCGTGTCCTGGCGATTGCGCACAAGCCGTGGACGAAAGACGCACCGCATCTCCAGATGACGGATACCGCTGCGGACTTCACGCTCCAGGGCCTATGCGGCATGATCGACCCGCCGCGTCCAGAAGCGATCGAGGCGATCCGTGCCTGCAAAGCCGCGGGCGTGGTCGTCAAGATGATCACCGGCGATCACCGCGCCACGGCGCAGGCCATCGGCGAACAACTCGGCCTTGGCTCGGAACTGCCCGCGTTGTCCGGCCATGAACTTGCTGCGATGGACGACGCCGCGTTGCGCGAGGCCGTCCCGCACCGTCACGTATTTGCCCGCGTTGCCCCAGAGCACAAGCTCGCTCTAGTGCGCGCCTTGCAGGACAACAACGAGGTTGTCGCCATGACCGGCGACGGCGTGAACGATGCGCCTGCCCTCAAACAATCGAATATCGGCATCGCAATGGGCATTACTGGAACTTCCGTGGCGAAGGAATCGGCGGACATAGTACTCACGGACGACAATTTCGCGAGCATCGCGGCGGCGGTGGAGGAGGGACGGCGCGTTTACGACAATCTCATCAAGAGCTTGGCGTTTCTGCTGCCCACCAATCTCGGACTCGCCTTCATCCTTATGTGGGCGCTGATGTTTTTCCCCTTCGACCCCGCAACATTGAAGCTACTGTTGCCGATGGAGCCCACACAGCTTCTGTGGATTAACCTTGTCGCCGCCGTGGCGCTGGCATTGCCCCTCGCTTTCGAAGCAAAAGAGCCCGATGTCATGCGCCGTCCGCCTCGCCGGGTCAACGCACCCGTCCTGAGCGGATTTGTCGTCGTGCGGACGGTCTATGCCGCGATCCTCATGACCGCCGGCGCGCTGTGTCTGTTCAACCTGGAATACAACGCGGCCCTCGAGCGCGGCGTGGAAGCCGCCAAGGCCCTCGCCGAAGCCCAGACCATGGCGGTGACCACCGTGATCATGTTCCAAATATTCTATCTGCTCAACTGCCGCTCCATGCGCGATAGCGTGTTGTCCATTGGATTTTTCTCGAATCCAGCCGTCTTTATCGGCATCGGCGCGGTACTTGTCCTACATGCGCTCTTCATCTACTTGCCTTACATGGAGCATGTCTTCCGCAGTGCGCCGCTTGCCCCAATCGATCTCCTCAAATCCGTCGCGGCGGGAGCCATCATCCTGCCCGTGATCAGTGTGGAGAAGTGGCTGCGGTCGCTGCTCAAAGCGCGTCGGTGCGCCGCCTCATAGCGTTTGGCGGCTTAGCACCTTTCCGTCGAGTGAGATGACCACCTTCTCGACCGGCGTTTCCGTGCCTGCCAGCGCCATGCCGCGTTGCACCACCATCGGCAACCCCTGGCAGCAGGGAACCTGCATCACCACCACCGTCACGCTCGCCACTACGTTGGCCGCGAAGATATCGGCAAACTTTGCGGCGTACGCGCCCACATCGTCGAGCTTCGGACATCCCACGAGCAACACGCGTCCCGACAGAAAATCGGGGTGAAACCGCGCGTACGCAAATGGAACACAGTCCGCCGCCACCAAGAGGTGCGCGCCCTGCAGGAATGGTGCCGTCGGCGGCACCAGGGTGATTTGCACCGGCCACGTTTCCAGCGCGGACTCCGCCGCAACCTCCGCGCCCGCGCTCGTCCCCTGAGGCATCCGCTGGCGCACTTGCGCCGACGGACAGCCTCCGCCGCTGGGCGCCCGTAACGCCGCCAACTGCGCCAGCCGACTCTTCACCGCCTCCTCATCAAATTCATCCGCCTCGCGCTCGATCACTTTCAGCGCACCGGTCGGGCAATGCCCCAGGCAGGCTCCCAGCCCGTCGCAGAACTTGTCGGATACGAGCTTGGCCTTGCCATTTATGATCTGAATCGCCCCCTCGTGACAGGAAGGCACGCACTGCCCGCAGCCGTTACAGAGTTGCTCGTCGATTTCGATAATGCTTCGCTTGCCCATTGCGTTTTCCTATCGTTGTTGAGGCGGAAATACCTACGCCGTTCGCTCTGTTGTAGACTAAGTTGACAAATCCCATAAGGTAAGTTACACTTTGACAAGTTCGGAACGGAAAATCAACATTCTATGCTGACGAAGAAGGCAAAATACGGCATCCTCGCGCTGTTGGCGCTGGCCCGCGAAGGCGGCGCAGGCCCTCTTTCCATCTCCGATATTGCCGAGGGCGATCATATTCCGAAGAAGTTTCTGGAGCTGATTCTACTCGATTTGAAAAATGTCGGCATCCTTCAGAGCAAGAAGGGAAAAGGCGGGGGGTATTCGCTGGGCCGTCCCATGAACGAGATCATGCTCGGACAGGTGATTCGTATCTTGGATGGCCCGCTGGCCCCGGTGCCGTGTGTGAGCAAGAGCGCGTATCGGCGCTGCAATGAATGCCGAGACGAGCGCACCTGCGGTATTCGGCTTGTCATGAAGGACGTCCGCGACGCGATTTCGCAGATCCTTGACCAGGTGAGCCTGGCGGACGTGAACGAACGCGTTCAAAAGGCGATGGAGGATACATCCCAGGGGTTGATGTACCACATCTGAGTTTGTGGGGGACATGCCCAGCGGGTTAGGAAGGAGCGCGGTATGGAGTGTTGTTGTTTGTCCGAATAGTCGAGTTTTTACATAGAGTAACTGTGAAGTAAGGAGAACGGCTATGCATTTCACCAAGCGCTTCTTTATTCTCGTTGTTCTGGGCCTGTCCGCTGCGGTTGTGGCGAGTGCCCAGATTGAGATCCTCAATGTGTCCTACGACCCCACCCGCGAACTCTATCGCGACATCAACGCCGCCTTTTCCGCCGAATGGAAGGCCAAATCTGGCAAGGACCTGACGATCAACCAGTCGCACGGCGGCTCGGGCAAACAGGCCCGAGGTGTGATCGATGGTTTGGAGGCGGATGTCGTGACCTTGGCGTTGGCGTACGATATCGACGCGATCGTCGAGAAAGCGGGCCTGCTGGGCGCGGATTGGCAGAAACGCTTGCCAAACAACAGCAGCCCGTATACCTCGACCATTGTGTTTCTGGTACGCAAAGGGAATCCGAAAGCCATCAAAGACTGGTCTGACCTGACAAAGCCGGGTGTGGCGGTGATTACGCCGAATCCAAAAACTTCGGGCGGGGCCCGCTGGAATTACTTGGCGGCGTGGGGCTATGCGTTGCGTCAGAACAAAGGCGACGAAGCCAAGGCGACGGAATTTCTCAAGGCGTTGTTCAAGAACGTCCCTGTGCTCGACACGGGCGCGCGCGGCGCGACGACGACGTTTGTGGAACGTGGAATTGGCGACGTCCTGCTCGCGTGGGAGAACGAGGCGTTGCTGGCCGCAAACGAGCTGGGACAAGGAAAGTTCGAGATCGTGATTCCGCCGCTGTCGATTCTGGCGGAACCGCCGGTGGCCGTCGTGGACAAAATCGCAGCCAAGCACGGAACGTCCGATGTGGCGAAAGCGTATCTTGAGTTCCTGTACACGCCTCCGGCGCAGGAAATCATTGCCAAACACTATTTTCGCCCCAGCAATGCCGAAATCGCTCAGAAATACCAGAAGCAGTTCCCAAAACTGGAATTGCAGACCATCGACAAGGACTTCGGCGGTTGGGCTGCCGCACAGAAAAAACACTTCGTGGATGGCGGCATTTTCGACCAGATTTACGTGAAATAAGCTGAGGGTCTTGGGCGGATGAAAAGAATACAACCACGAACAATTCCGGGATTTGGGCTTACGCTCGGCTTCACGCTGACGTATCTCGGTCTCTTGGTGTTGATTCCGTTGTCGATGCTCTTTTTCAAATCCGCCTCGCAAGGCTGGGACGCTTTTTGGACCGCCGCACTCAGTGCGCGCGCTCTCGCGGCCTATCGGCTGACGTTTGGCGCGGCGCTGGCTGCGGCGGTTATTAACGCCCTGTTTGGATTGCTCGTGGCGTGGGTGCTGGTGCGCTACCGTTTTCCGGGCCGCAACTTGGTGGATGCGATGGTCGATTTGCCGTTTGCCCTGCCGACGGCCGTGGCGGGTATTGCGTTGACGGCCCTCTACTCGCCCAACGGCTGGTTCGGCAAGGTGTTGGAACCACTGGGGCTGAAAGTGGCCTTCACACCGCTGGGTATCGTGATGGCGCTCACCTTCATCGGTCTGCCCTTCGTGGTGCGAACGGTTCAGCCCGTGCTCGAAGATCTCGACGCGGAAGTCGAGGAGGCCGCCGCGACCCTGGGGGCAAGCCGTTGGCAGACATTCTGGAGCGTATTGCTGCCGGGGCTGATTCCCGCGACGCTAACCGGTTTCACCTTGGCGTTTGCGCGAGCGTTGGGCGAGTACGGGTCGGTGGTGTTCATCAGCGGAAACATGCCGATGAAGACGGAGATCGCGCCGCTGCTCATCATGACCCGGCTCGAGGAATACGATTACGCGGGGGCGACCGCAATTGCGGTGGTGATTTTGGTGGCGTCGTTCGCGCTACTACTGCTCATCAATCTGTTTCAACTCTGGACCCGGCGCAGCGCCGAAACCTAGGAGAGGCCGCAGTGACGCAAGGCACGCCCACTAGTCGACGCTTTCGCACGCAGACCGAGCCTGCCTGGGTGCGCGGAACGCTTACGCTTGTTGCGCTGGCGTTTTTGGCGGTGTTTCTTGTGGCGCCTTTGGCGGTGGTTTTCTATGAAGCGCTGCGCAAAGGCCTCGACGCCTATGCTGTTGCCGTACGCGATCCGTACACGCTTTCGGCCCTCTGGCTCACGTTGATCACGGTGGCGATCTCGGTCCCGATGAACGTCCTGTTCGGCGTGGCCGCGGCATGGGCCATCACGAAGTTCAATTTCCGCGGGAAGAACTTGCTTATCACGCTTATCGACCTGCCGTTCACGGTTTCCCCGGTGATTTCAGGACTTATCTTCGTGCTGCTTTTCGGCGCGCAAGGACTTATCGGGCCGTGGCTGGGAGCGCACGATATCAGGATCATCTTCGCCGTCCCCGGCATTGTCATTGCCACGATGTTCGTGACGTTTCCCTTTGTGGCGCGGGAGCTCATTCCGCTCATGCAGAGCCAGGGTATCGACGAAGAGGAAGCCGCGATAAGCCTGGGCGCGAGCGGGTGGAGAACCTTCTGGTGCATCACGCTGCCCAACATCAAGTGGGGGTTACTCTACGGCATCATCCTGTGCAGCGCCCGCGCGATGGGCGAATTCGGCGCGGTCTCCGTAGTGTCCGGCCATATTCGCGGCAAGACCAACACCCTGCCGCTCCACGTCGAGATTCTCTACAACGAGTATGAATTCACCGCCGCGTTTGCCGTGGCGTCGTTGCTGACCTTACTTGCCTTGGTGACGCTGATTCTCAAGCAATTGCTCGAGTGGAAGGCCACCCTCGATCTCAAGGCCAGGCAACGGGAAAGCATGGAGGAGGAGCCCGCCTCATGAACATTGAAGTTCGAAACATCACCAAACGCTTCGGCCGCTTTGCGGCTGTTCGCAACGTGTCGCTTAAAATGAACTCGGGCGAACTCACCGCCTTGCTCGGGCCTTCGGGGTCAGGGAAGACGACGTTGCTGCGAATCATCGCGGGACTGGACACTCCGGATGAAGGACAAGTGTTGTTCGACGATCGCGAGACGACGCGAGACCACGTGAGCAATCGCCAGGTCGGTTTCGTCTTCCAGCACTATGCCCTGTTTCGGCACATGACCACTTTCGACAATGTCGCCTTCGGACTGCGTGTGCGCCCGCGAAGCCAACGCCCGTCGAGAGCCGAGATCCGCGAGCGCGTCATGCGTCTGTTGAGTCTGGTTCAACTCGACAAACTCGCAGATCGGTATCCATCGCAGCTCTCCGGCGGTCAGCGCCAGCGTGTGGCCCTCGCCCGCGCCTTGGCGATCGAACCACGCATGCTGCTGCTCGATGAGCCCTTCGGCGCGCTCGACGCGCGTGTTCGCAAAGACCTGCGGCGCTGGCTGCGGCGTTTGCACGATGAGATTCACATCACCAGTGTCTTTGTTACTCACGACCAAGAAGAGGCGCTCGAGCTGGCCGACCGCGTCGTGGTGATGAACGAAGGCGGCATCGAACAGGTGGGTACTTCCGAGGAAGTCTACCATCAGCCTGCGTCGCCCTTTGTCTGCGACTTCCTTGGCAACGTCAATTTGTTTCACGGGCGCGTGCTCGAAGGGGCCGCAGTGATCGGCGGCATGACGCTAGAACTGCCTAGCCACGCCAAAGAGGGGGCGACGCATGCCGTGGCGTACGTTCGCCCGCATCTACTCGAAATCGGCTACGATCCAGGCAATGCCAATCATTTCCGTGCGAAAGTGGTCCACATCAACGCGGCAGGCCCGGTGGTCAAAGTCGAACTCGTGAGCGAATGGGGCGACACCGTTCACGTCGAGCTGACCCAGGACCGCTACCGCGAGCTTGCGCTACAGGTCGATGCCGATGTGTACGTCACGCCGAAGGACATGCACATCTTCGTTGAGGACTACACGATCTAGTTCCGGCTTGGGTATCCAGAGCCCGCATGAAGCTGTTGAAACTGATCTGCTCTCACCCTCTGCTATTGACACAGGAAAACTGATTTGCGTATGCTCCGTTCACTGGGGTGGAAGCAAGAGGCGGTATGCTCAATACGCGTGTTCTCCCGGTCGGGCTTGTTGTTTTGGCTTTTTACAGTCTGTTTGTCTTCAACGGGCTGCGGACTCATCATTTCAATCCCGCGACGTTTGTGTTGCCCGATGCAAATCACGTCGACCCATCAAAGGCCCCGCGCGAACTCACACTTGTTCCCGGGATGTCGGGATACGACGGGCAATTCTACTATCGCCTTGCCCTAACCCCATTCACCTCGCAACGCGAAGCCATGGGGATCGCGCTCGACAAACCTCCAGCGTACCGGCACCAGCGCATTCTCTATCCCTTGATTGTCCACATCGTTTCTCTGGGCAAACCACACATCGCGATCTGGGCCATGATCGGCGTCAATCTCGCCGCCCTGTTTGGGGTGGCGCTGCTGGGGGCCCGCTTGGCGCAGTCCTGCAATCTCTCGCCGTGGTGGGGCCTGGCGATGGCGGGGTATCCCGGGTTCGTCATCAGTCTGTCCCGCGATCTCGCGGAGATTGTCGCCGCGTTCTTTGTGCTGGGCGGACTGCTCGCGCTACGGAACAAGAAAGGGCTGCTCGCGGGCATCGCGTTTGCTCTCGCGGTGCTGACGCGCGAAACGACCGTCCTCATACCTGCCTCGGTCGCGGCGGTGGAGGGTTGGCGTTGGCTCACGACACGGCGAACGGAATCAAGCGTTTCGCTTGCGGCGTGGTGGCTCCCATTGTGCACCTTCGTTGCCGTGCAGCTAATCCTTACGCTGGTTTGGGGAACGGTCCCCATCTCAGGCGGCGGCGCAGTGAACGTTCTTGTGCCCTTCGGGGGCTTCGTGACGGCTATTCAGAGTAATCTACAGCAATTAAGTTTCGTGACAAAGGTCTGGCTGTTTGAGCGCCTCTTCGCATTGCTGTTTGCCGTTATCGTGCTGTGGCCAGAGAAACATTCGCCCGGCGGCGAATACTTAGCGCACGAGCGACTGGCCTTTGTGGGGTACCTCCTCCTTGCGAGTATACTCGAGCCCATCGTCTGGGCGGAGGATCGAGGATTCTTGCGTGCGCTGACCGAGTTCTATCTTCTCGGCATGCTTTCGTTGTTTACCTCTCGGGCTCAACACCGGTGGATCGCCACGGTAGTTTGGGCAACCATCTTGTACATGACGTTTAAGGTAGGTGGTTTCTGGCAGTACTAGCCCGCTGTGCGGGAAGGCAGGAATTGTTGAAGCGATATACCGTCCTTGTGGCCCTTTCCGCCGTGGCTTTCTACAGCGCATTCCTGTTCAATAGCCTTCGCACCCACGGATTCGATCCGGCAACATTTGTGGTTGCCGGCGATCAGTTTGTCGATCCGTCGCTGGCGCCCTCAGCGCTTACGGTCACGCGCGGCGTGTCTGGTTACGATGGTCAGTTTCTCTATCGACTCGCACTGACCCCGTTCACCACTCAACGAGACGACCGAGGGATTCGTCTCGACATGCCGGCCTATCGCCAACAACGGATTCTTTACCCCTTGCTGGTGCATCTCGTTTCCTTGGGCGACCCACGCGCGGCGCTATGGGCTATGATCGGCGTCAACCTTGCCGCGCTGTTTGCCGTGGCCCTCTTGGGGGCTCATCTGGCGCGGTCCTGCACTCTTTCCCCGTGGTGGGGGCTGGCCTTTGTCGCGTATCCCGGATTCGTGGTAAGCCTTTCTCGTGACCTTAGCGAAATCGTGGCCGCAGCGTGTGTCTTGGGCGGTCTGTTGGCGTTGCGCCGCAACCGAAGTCTACTCGCGGGCGTGACGTTCGCGTTGGCGGTTTTGGCGCGGGAAACGACGCTGATCGTTCCGGCGAGTGTAGGGCTGGCGGCGATGTGGAATCGATATGTACAGCGCCAGTCCCGCCCGTTGGAGGCTGCCGTGTGGGTCCCCGCATTACTTACCTTCCTGGTTGCGCAGGCGACACTCGCGGCAGTGTGGGGGACGGTCCCCGCGCTCTCCGTCAAAGCCACGACATTTCCGCCGTTCTCTGGATTCATGGAAAGTATCTGGCGTGATCTACACAACCCCAATGCGTTGACGCAGCAATGGGTAGCCGTACGGCTCTTCTTTGTGGTTTTTGCCGCCTTGGTGTTTTGGCCCGCCAGAACACCGCGTGACGTTGCGCGGCCCGCCTATGAACACACGGCTTTCGTGCTGTATGCCGTTCTCGCGAGTCTCCTGGGTACTGTGGTCTGGTGTGAGGACAAGGCGTTTCTCCGCGCGCTCACGGAGCTCTATCTGCTGGGCACGCTCATTCTTTTCACGCATTCGGCCGAACGCAGGTGGTTCGCCGTGGGCGGATGGCTAGCATTGCTCTACATGACATTGCGCCTCGGAGGTTTCTGGAACTAACCCCGCGCCGTCTTCCGTAGCCTTTTTCTGTCCAACCATAATCAAGCTGTTATGGCAGTGAAATGGGATGCGCTCCAGAAGCCTGACAAGCGGCATCGCCAGTTCGAACAGCCGCATTTGTCCCGGTTCGAGTTCCTTCTTGCGCAGAACTCTGCCTGATATGCGCCAGCCCAGCGCGCCGACGCGGTTGAAGCCCTGCGCGTGGACAATTTCAAACCCCGCCGACTTCATGAGCGCGGCAAGCTGCTCCCTTGTATAGCGCCGATAATGGTTAATGGTGCGGTCCATCTCGCAATACAGCGCGGGATTGTTTGGAACCAAAATCACCAAACGCCCGCCGGGTTGCAGTGCTTGGTGAAAGTTCCGCAATACCGCCGCATCGTTTTCGATATGCTCGAGCACGTTAATGCAAAACGCACTGTCTAACATCTCTTCATGTCCAAGCCGCGCCATTGCCTCCGCGTCGGCGATGTCCATCTGTTCCGCGCGAAAATTCGTCATGTGGCCATAGGCCAAGCGCAACCGTTCCACATAGGACGACTCATAGTCCACCGCAACCAGACGCTTTTTCCCCAAGACGTGAAGGGTGAGATTGCCGATGCCCGCCCCCGCCTCAAGGACCGCGTTGCCCAGATGCGGCTCGAACTGCTTGAATAGCCAGCGATTGAAGGTTTTCGCTTTGGCGACGGCCTGAAGTACACGGAAGCCGTCGTGATTACAGTATTCGCGGTCGAGAAAACGATACTTAAAGATGGCCCATAGCGCTTGGACGGCGTCGCGTGGTCCGATCTTCTTGCCCTCGGCGTAGGTCCGCCCGCGATACGCGATGGGCACCTCGTAAATGCGCGCGCCCCAGCGGGCAAGTTTGGCGGTCAACTCGGGTTCAAGATCGAAACCCGCGCTTCGGATATTGAGAGACTTCAGAATGTCGGCGCGCACTAGTTTGTAACACGTCTCCATATCCGTCAACGTCAGGTCGTTGAGCATGTTGGAGATCAACGTCAGAAATTTGTTCGCGCAGGCATGCCAGAAGAACATGGCCCGGGCATACTCGCCGACAAGGAAGCGCGACCCGAAAACCGCGTCGGCGAGTCCCTCGAGTACAGGTTTAAGCAGCGCAGGGTAGTCGCGAGGCGAGTACTCGTAGTCGGCGTCCTGGATGATTGCCCAGTCGCCCGTCATCGCCTGGATCGCCGTGCGGATTGCCGCACCCTTGCCTTGGTTTTTTTCATGGTAAATCACGCGGGCCTGCGGACATTCCTTCTCGAACGCGCGTAAAAACTCCCGGCTTCCGTCGGTCGAGCCGTCATCCACGACCACGATTTCGCGCTCGAAGGGTAGGGGAACCGCCATGATCTCTGACAGAATGCGATCCAGGGTGCGGATTTCGTTGTAGACGGGCATCAAAACACTGAGTTTCTGACACAGCACGGGTTCCGCGCACGTATCCATCGGGCCTTGCCTTTCCTAGCATCCCCAGCGCAGGTAACTGCCCACACTATACTCGCACGGAAGGGACTGATCAAAATTCCAGGAGAAGGCAAAATGGTCGTTCGCGAAGCGTAAACCTGGAGCCTTCGCGCATTTGCGCGGATAGCCGCAAATGTGCTAAGCTCCGCCGTGTATGTGAACACTGTGCTTCCGGGGCGGCGTACCCCCTGCGAATGAACAAGGAGACTGAGTCCGTGAAGAAAGGTATTCACCCCGAATACGTGCTCTCGAAGGTAAGCTGCGCGTGCGGCAACAAGTTCGAGACGCGCTCCACCCGTCCGGCAATCAACGTCGAAATTTGCTCTTCGTGCCACCCCTTCTTCACGGGTAAGCAGAAGTTCATCGACAGCGAAGGCCGCGTCGATCGCTTCAACCGGAAATACGGGAAGAAGTAACCCTCCTGCATGGAATCTCTCATGCGTCAAAAACTCCTCGGGATTCTCGAGGAGTACGACCGGCTTTCCGAAACGATGTGCCGACAGGAAATCGCCTCGAATCCCGATGAATACCGCAAGGTCGCCAAGAAACAGGCGGAGTTCGAGGATTTGGTGGCGGCGTTTCGGAAATTCATGCGCGAAGAGAGCCAGCTTGCCGACACGCAGGAGTTGCTCGCGAACGAGAGCGATCCGGAGTTGCGCGCCATGGCGGAGGAAGAGCGCAACAGTCTCGAAGCCTCTATAGAGTCCCTCGAGAAAGACCTCCAGGTCCTTCTGCTTCCCAAGGATCCCAACGACGCGAAAAACACGATCGTGGAAATTCGCGCCGGGACCGGGGGAGAGGAAGCGGCCTTGTTTGCTTCTGATCTTTTCCGCATGTACAGCCGCTTTGCAGAGCAAAAGGGCTGGACCGTCGAGGTGATGAACTCGAGTCCCACGGGCATCGGCGGCTACAAAGAAATTTCGTTCATGGTCGCCGGCCAGAACGTCTACAGTCAGCTCAAGTTCGAAGGCGGCGGCCACCGCGTGCAGCGCGTCCCGGCCACAGAGGCGCAGGGGCGGATTCATACTTCCGCGGTAACGGTGGCGGTCCTTCCCGAGGCGGAAGAGGTCGATATTTCCATCGATCCCACCGATCTTCAAATCGACGTATACCGCTCCTCGGGCGCAGGCGGTCAGCACGTCAACACGACCGACTCCGCTGTCCGCATCACCCACAAACCTTCTGGCGTCGTAGTGACCTGTCAGGACGAACGCTCGCAGCATAAGAACCGTGCCAAGGCGTTGGCTGTGCTTCGTGCGCGTCTGCTCGCGGCGAAGCAAGAAGAGGAAGACGCCGCACGTTCGGCCGACCGCAAGAATCAGGTCGGTTCCGGTGACCGCAGCGAACGTATTCGCACGTATAATTTTCCCCAGAACCGCCTGACTGACCATCGGATTAACTTGACGCTTTACCGGTTGGACAGCATCATGGAGGGCAACCTCCAGGAACTGGTGGACTCCATGGTCGCCGCGGACCGCGAGGCGCGCCTCGCGCAGGCCTGATGGCCACGGTCGCCGAACTGCTATCCCACGCCACGACTCAGCTTGTCTCTGTCTCAGAAACCCCTCGATTGGACGCCGAATACCTGTTGGCGCACGCGCTGGGGCTTTCCCGTGCCCAACTTCTGGCTCGCCTCTATACCACGGCGGCCCCCTGTGAGTTTGACGCGTTGCTCGCGCGCCGAATGGCCTACGAGCCGATTCCATACATCTTGGGCGAATGGGAGTTTTTCTCCGTGCCACTAACGTGCCGCCCGCCGACACTTGTTCCGCGCCCAGAGACCGAGCATTTGGTGGAAGCGGTTCTTGAGGAGATTGGCGACAGTGCCGCGCGTGTTCTCGAGCTTTGCACAGGCACCGGTTGTGTGGCCATTGCGCTGGCGCTCAATGCGCCTCGCACGATGGTTTGGGCTACCGATATCGCGCCCGAGGCCGTTGCGCTTGCGCGGGAAAACGTGGAGCGGCATCGCCTCCAAGATCGCGTGACCATCATGCAAAGCGATCTCTTTGACGCACTGTCACCCGCAGCCGCCCCCTTCGACGTCGTGTGCGTAAACCCGCCGTACGTCGAAGCGGACGCGTGGCCCTCCTTGTCTCCGTCCATCACCCGCTACGAAGACCCCATCGCCGTCGTCAGCGGTCCCGATGGCCTCGATCTCATCCGCCGGATCGTCGGTGACATGCCCCAATGGCTGCGTCCGGGAGGTCTCATTGTGATAGAAATCGGCGAGGCGCAAGAAAGCGCCGTGCGTGCGCTGCTAGAACAGCGGAAATGTACTTCGGTGGAAGTTCGACGCGATTTGGCAGGACATCCGCGGATCGCCTGCGGATTTATGCCGGAGTAATGGCCACCGCAACCGCCGGGACGGAGCCGTTGCCCCACAAAATTTTCTCTGGAAATTTCCCTTCGTCTTGGCGCACACTGATGCCAAGGGGGCCGGCCCCGCGTTGGCTCGGTGGCCGGTAGCACGTCCTGCCCCTCGTCCCGGAGGTGTACCGGGGCGTAGCGGGTATATGGCGCACATCAGGACCACATCGAGGGAAGAGTCGTGGATCGCTTTTGCTACTTCATGCCCACCGAGGTCCATTTTGCGGAGGGTGGACTCGCCACACTTGGAGATGTGTGCAACCGCCTGGGCAGCAAGCCCTTTGTCGTGACGGGCAGGCGATCGGCCCGGGAGTCAGGGATTCTCGATCGCGTCATCCATATGTTGCCTACCGCCGTCGTTTTTGACCGGATCGATCCCAACCCTACCGATCGACAGTGCGACGAGGCCGCTGTAGCCTGCCGCCGCGCGGGGTGCGACTGCGTGGTGGCGCTGGGAGGGGGCAGCCCCATAGACGCGGCGAAGGTCGTGGCGTTATTAGCGACCAATCCCGGGCGCTGCGGGGATTACTTCGGTGCGGACCGCTACTCGGAGTCCCCATTGCCCATATTGGCCGTGCCGACTACGGCGGGGACCGGCAGCGAAGTGACGCCCTATGCCGTGATTACGGATAGCGAACTCCGCACCAAGCGAACGATCTCCGGGAAAGCGCTGTTCCCCAAAATTGCCATTCTTGACCCTGAACTTACGTTGACCCTGCCCCCGGACATCACTGCGGACACGGGACTCGACGTGCTAAGCCAAGCGATGGAGGGGATTGCCTCCAAGAAGGCGACGCCTTGGACCGATGCCCTGGCGCTCGAGGTATGCGACCTTGTTCGAAAGTGGCTACCCGACGCCGTCTATGACGGCTCGAATTTGGAGGCCCGCGGCCGCCTGCTCTATGCCGCCTGCTTGTCCGGTTGCGTGATTGCGCACACCGGAACCACGTTGGTCCATGGAATGGGCTATACGTATACCCTCGAATGCGGTATTCCGCATGGCCGGGCAAATGCCTTACTATTGGCACCGATCTTTGCATTCAACGCTCGATATATTCCCGAGCGTGTCTGTGCGATTTCGGCCGTCCTCGGGCATCCTTGCGCCAGCGGGGGCGTTGATTCCTGTTCCACAATAGCGCAGGCGATTTATTCCATCCTCCGCTCGGTCGGCGTACCTGCGGCCGCAAAGGTGCTCGGCGTCAGTCGCGAGAACTTGGCGCACTGGGCCGCCGAAATCGCCCGCGATCCCTATCGCTACCGCAACCAGGTCGGTGATATCACCGAGCAGGCTATTCTTAAGTTATATGAACAGTCTTACGAAGGGAATGTTTTGTAGTTTTTATTGCTTCAATTGATTTTCTTCGGCGGTTGGAACGGGCGCGCGGAGCATTGTGTTGCAGGGGGTGTCGTTCCTGTGGTATAAGCCCTTTTAGTTAGTATGCGCCGGGCGAAAAATAGCGCTAAAGTTTGGCGCGATTCTGCCGATGATAAGATCGACGGGCGGATGTCCATGGTGGCGTAGGAGCCCGAAAAGGAGGCGGCAAATGGTTGGAATCAAGGGAGTAGGCGGCGTTCCCGAGCCCGCGCCTAGCGGCCCGTCCAACGTACGGAGCCGTCGTCGCGAAGAGGAAGCCAAGGCGGCGGCCCAGCAAGATGGCGTGGCCATCAGTTCCGCAGCCCAGGAAGCGGCCAACGTCAGTCGCTTGACCAAGATGGCAAAAGAGATGGATACCGTCCGGGCGGAGCGCGTGCGTCAAGCGCGTGAACAGCTCGATCAGGAGTCCTTCAAGCTGCCGGAAGTGCTGGCGGCGGTTGCCAAACAGCTCAGCAAGTACCTTCCGTAACCGGTCCTGAGCCGGTCTCCAACACGCAGTTTTCCCCCTAGAGCATTTCAAAAAATGGAGTGGCCGTTTTCCGAGGTCTGTCCCGCGCCATTTTTTTGAAATGCGTAGCGCCAAGTGACTATGGCTTTGCTTAGACTGCTCTATTCCTGCCTTATTCGGAAGCGGTGCGCTTCAAGATCCGGTCAAGTTCGCGCTGTGTGGCGTGTTGCGCCTCGCCAAGCGCCTGTTCCGGCGTTCTTTCCCGATTGAGGATGAGGCTCATCGCGCGCTCCAACTGTCCCATGTAGAACGCTTGCGCGGGCATGACCGGGCGCTGATGCTTCGTATTCTTTAGAATTTCGTAGAAAGCGGCTCGTTTGGGATCCGCTTTGGCGAGTTCGAAACCAGGCGAGTTCTTATATCCCGGGAACGTACCCATCGTCAGTAGCATCGCGCGCCCAGCTTCGGCACTGGTGCACAGCCAGCGTATGAACTCGAAGGCTTCACGGGGATGCTTTGAGCCTCGGGGAAGCCCGATGGACCAACCTCCCATCCACGCGCTTTGATCTGACCCAAGACGCTCGGGATAGGGGAACGCCGTGATGCCGTAGTCAAGTTCCGGGCTGTACTTCTTGAAAAGGCGAATATGGCCGACATGGGCAGGCGCCATGACGAGTCCGCCACGCACGAAGGGGTTGCTGGATTTTTCGCCGAAGCCTTCGTTGAACGCGTTAACACGCTCGAAGCCGTATTCGTCGGCGAAGCGCAGCATCCATTGAACCGCCTCGAGAATGTAGGGGTCCTCGCCGCAGGTGACGCGCTGAGTGACCGGATCGTAGAACTCGCCGCCAAATGCCCAGCCCCACGTAAACAGCGAGTTGGCCAACCCAAAGACGCCCCACGGTACGAACCCCATCTGGCGGATACGGCCCTTTTCGTCGTTTAGAGTGAGTTTTCGCATGTATTCGTCGAACTCGGTCATCGTGTGCGGCGGCCGGTTTGGGTCGAGTCCTTGCTTTTCGAAGAGATCACGCCGCCAGACAAACCCGAAATTCGGATCGGCGGTGAAGGTCACGGCGTAGTTCTTATCCGCGAACTGACACTGCCGATAGCACGGCTCCCAGAAATCTTCCGCACGGATGCCGTACTCCGCCATCAGATCATCGAGAGGTTCGAGGGCACCGCGCGCCGCCCATTCGCACACCTGCGGGCCATCCACAAACGTCGCGTCCGGCGGCACGCCCGCGGAAATGGAGAGAAACAGTTTCTGGTTCGAGGACAGATTATTGGGCACAAAAAGCGCCCGAACGAAAATGCGGTCTTGGCTCTTGTTGAACTCATTTGTCAGGCGGCGGAATTCTTCCCCGTCGTCGCCGCCCCAGGGGTGCCAGACGGTGATGGCGGTCCTGCCGTCAGGGGGTGGGGGAGGGGAGCCGGTAAACAGGTACAACACGACGAGAGCAAGCAGTAATCCTGCCCAAAACAGCGGTGTACCCCACCGATTCATCCCTCAATCACTTTCTTGCACAACTCGTTGAGCATTTTCCCATCGGCCAGATCGCCGAGTTCTTTTTTGAGCGCCCCGGTGAGTTTACCCGGGTGATTCAGTTCCGGATGCTCGCCCAGGAAGGCGCGAATCCGGGCCTCCAGCGCCTCCGCGGACAGTTGCTGCGGCAGGAATTCCTCGAGCACGGCAATTTCACTCTCGACCGCCGCGACCTCAGCGTCGCGTCCGAGACCTCGGTAGACTTCCATGCTCTGCTGGCGTTTCTTAACCTCGGCCCGGAGCACCGCGATGCTCTCCTCGTCCGAAGGCTCCTTTCCGGTTTCCTTTTCCTTTACCAACAGCGCCCCTTTGGCCAGCCGGAGACACTCCAGGCGCGTCTGCGCCTTGGCCTTCATGGCTTCCTTCATTGCGTCCTGAATTCGCTGTGCAATACTCATGTCGCCTCCTTCAAACGTACTGACAACACTGTAGTAATCGTGAACCGGAAAAGCAATCCAGGAAATCGTCTGCAAGGGGTTGTCTCTAGGCTTGAGTCGGATCGCATTCGGCCAGGCTTCGTCCCGTCGCGGTGCATGACAACGACGCGGCCCCGGAGAACATTTGCTCTCCGGGGCCATGTCGCTAGACGCAGTGAATCCCTTGTTTACGGACGCGCAAGAAGCATGACGGCATCGGCGGTTGTGTTCGCGGAGGTCGCGTCGGTCAACACGACGGAGCCGGTCTCGTCGATGTCGTAAACCCCCAGACTACGCCACGCGCGAAGGTCCTTGGTGAAATCGACGGGGGCGGGCCGGTGAATGCCATCCTTGGCGTACACGGTGTAAGCCTGGTCCGTCGCGTGATCTTTGTTCGGGTCGTCGCACACCCAGACGCTCACTTCGTAACGTCCTGGCTTAATCCCCGTGAACTTCCATCGGAACGTCTCGCTCCCATTGCCCTTCGGTTTAAAGAACTGTGCGACGCAGAAGCTGTGCGGAATAGCGCCATAGTACCAGCCGCCGGTGCGCTCGATGTTCTTCCCGTTGGGATCAATGACGATCGCCCCTTCCGGCGCCTCGAACGGACGCATTTCACTCAGCACGAACTGGTCGATATAGGGCCGGAAGGCCGCGACCGCATCGACGGCCTCGCGCACGGCCTCGATCGTCGTGCCGGAATACCGCTGTTCCGCGGGGATAGCGATGTCTTCTTCGAGCCAGCGCGTCTTGATGGCGTCGAGTTGCGGGGCGATATCTTCGGCCGTGAACGTCTTGATCCCCTCTTTCGCCCGGCGCTCGAGTTCGCTCAGGTACACTTCCGTGCGGGGCGCGTAGAACCAGTGCATTTGCTCGTAACAGTCGTTGGACGAGTAGAGCCAATTGATCATGTGCTGCTTCATGCACCAGGCCATGGCGGGATTCGCCCCGGGAACCGCCAGCGCCGCGTCGATCTGCGGCTGCAGGTAGTAGTCCGGGCGCGTGGATAGGATGTTCTCGATCTGGCGCATGCACACGCGGGCCATGTCGCCAGAACGGCGGGCACGGGCGGGATCGCCCGCCTGGTATGCGCGATACGCATCGAGCGTCGCCCAGTTGAATACGAGGCTCACATAGGCCTTGCTCCACTCGGTCATGTCTTCCATGTATAGCGGATTGTCTTGCTGCGTGGAACGGCACGCCAACGCCGCGCGCAGCGCGTTTTCCATCGTCGCGAGACGGGTCTTTTCCAGCGGCGAATGCGGCGGGAGCGGCTGACCGTGAGCGCCAGGAAACAACAGCCACTCTTGCGGCGCATGCACTTCGCCCACGCGCAGGTAGTTCGGAATGTGGTAGTAGGGCATGAAGTCTGAATGTACCGCCTTGACCCAGCTATCGAGCGCGCCCCGCATCTTCTTCGCGTCGTCCCGACCGTAGCGCCGCGCGGCGTATTTGTCGAGGTAATTCGCCAGAGTCACGCCTTCGGGATTCCATGCGAGATGCGAGGCGAAATCGAAGTAGAGCCGGTTGTGCCCCATCGTCTCGGGGACGTGGAACACGCCGCGACAGTTTTGGGCGGCGGGGTCTTTCGACAATTCCTGGAATCGGTCAAGCAAGTCCGGAAGCTCGCCGTGGGGATGGTTTTCGCCCTGGAACGACTCAAGCAGCGCCAAGGCCCACGGGTACCCGTAGAAATAGTCCGTTCGCTTGTAGAACGGCGGTTTGGCGGCGCCGAGGAAATCGACCAAGTCGTAGATGAGCGTCTTCTCTTTCGGCAGGGCCGTGACCACCGCCTTGACCCGTTCTGGGGTCCACACCGTGGGAGAAAACGAAAGCTCCCACGTGTCCCAAACGTAGTACTTCAGTTTCGGATCGAACTTCTGATGCGCGTCGAACAGTTTCCGCATCCCGTCGAGTTTGATCTGGAAGTCCTCTTCCGGGTCGTCGCTCATTCTCGCCTCGACAAACGGGATGCCGCCGAACCAGACATGGTCGTTGTGCCCATAAACGGAGAGGTGGCTTTTCAGGGAAGGCCCGGCGAGTTCGAGTGACCGCGGGTCGCGCGGATCGAGCGTGGTCGAGCCGTAGTCGTTCTTCCCGTCGATAAACTTGTACTCCGGGTGCGCCTCGCGGAACTCTTTCGACGTGTTGTACAGCCACGTAGCCGTGATGTGCTGAATGCCCCGTTGACGCGCCAACGCTTGGGAATGCAGGGCAAGGTCGGTCATCACGTCCGACGGGTAGACATAGGCCCCGACCCAGCCCCCGAGGGTCGTCTTGTCGGGCTTCGGCGGCGCGGAATTGTCTTCTTTCTTGTCGCCGGGCTTCGCCGGGTCCACAAGTCCTCCCAAGCCGCGCATCGTCCAATTGAGTCTGGACTTCGCCATCCAATCCGCGATCCGCTCGTTGAATTCAATCGTGTTGAACAGCCCATGGAACTTGGCGAGTCCCCAACTTCCGGCCCTGCCCGAACTGCGCATGGGCCAGCGGGGAATTTCGCGGATGTTAACGCCCTCGACCGGCAACTCCGGCAACTTCGACACGTGGTCGCCTTCCCAGAAAAAGCCCACGTCGCAGCAGGTTTCCAAGTAATGGTAGACCGCGTACATCAAGCCGCGCGCGGTGGGCGAGGCAAAATGCAGACCATTCTTCCCTTCGCCCGTGACCGTGAAACCGTCCACGAGGCGGTCGGGATCGTCCGCGCCGGGCAACGACTCGAGCGCCTTCACTTCGCCGACTTCGAAGGTCACGACAACGCCCGCCGGACTCTTCGGCGCGCGGTCCGTCAGCGTGACCGGGACGATGCCCATGGCCTGCACGTACTTGGCGAATTCCTCCGCGGCGCGCTGGGCCATCCATTCCTCGCACTTCGGTCGCACGACGGCCACGTTCTGCGGCAGCAGTGGATTGGCGAAGGCCGCCGAGAAACTTAACAAAGCAATCGCGAACAGTGTTCTTCCTACAGGACTCATGGCTGAAAAACTCCCCTCCTGTGACCGTTTACCTCGCCAAGAAATCTATCGCGCCGCGGGCAACAGCATGACCGCGTCGGCGGAGACGAACCCGGAAGCCCTGTCGCTCAGGACAAGCGTGCTCGAGGCGTCTAAGGGATACGCGCCGAGCGACTGCCATGTGCGTGGGTTCTTGCTGAAATCGACCACCGCCTCGTGAACACCGTCGCCGGCGTGTACGGTGTATCGTTGGTCGGACGCGTGGTTCTTGCCTGGGTTCTCGGGAACCCAGACTTTTACCTCATACGTACCCGGCGCGGCGTTCGCAAGCTTCCATGTAAACAGACATTTGCCCTCGCCCTTCGCGGTCCAGTACATGATGTTGAAGTACGCGCTCGGCATGTATTGACATATCCATTCTCCTTCGCGGATGGTCGCCGCGCTGTTCGGATCGATGAGAATGGCGTTGGCGGGAACTTCATACGGCTTGAGCTCGGCCAGCAGGGAGGCGTCCACCAATGGCCGGATCGAACTCACCGTCCGCATCGCTTCTTGCAGGGCCTCGAGCGTAGTGCCCGCGCAGCGATCGGCGATCGGCACATTAATGTCTTCATTGAGCCAACGCTGTTCGATGGCGTCGAAGCGGTCCTTCACGTCGGTGTATTCAAAGATCTTGACGCCGTTGGCTACGCGTTGTTCCAACTCCGACAGATAGAGCTCCGTGCGCGGCATGTAGTACCAATGCATCTGCTCATAGCAGTCGTTCGTCGTGTAGAGCCAGTTCACGCAATGCTGCTTGATGTACCAGGCGTTGTACGGGTTCGCGCCAGGCACGCGCATCGCCTCGTCGATCTGCGGCTGCAGGTAATAATCGGGGCGCGTGGACAGAATGTTCTTTATCTGCTTCATGCAGGTCCGCGCTGCCGCGGCGGCCTCATGGGTGCGCTTCACATCGCCCGCTTTGAACGCTTTATAGGCTTCCAATAGTGCCCAGTTGAAGGTCAGTTCGACGTAGCCCTTGGTCCATTCCGTCATGTCCTCGACATAGAACGGATTGTCCTGCTGCGTTGCGCGGCAAGCCAGCCCGGCCTCGATGGCAGAGGCCATCTCGGCCAAGCGAGTCTTGTCCTTCATGCTATGCGGAGCGGCAGGCTCGCCTATCGGAGTCGGAAACACCGGCCAGTTGTACGCTACACGCGGTTCGCCCATCTTCGCGTAGTTTGCATTGTAATAATAGGGGACGAAGTCGGAGTGTATCGCCGAGACCCACGTTCCTAACGCCGCGCGCATGGCTGCCGCGTCCTCGCGTCCATACCGGCGTTTCGCAAAGGCATCAAGATAGTCCTCGAGCGTCACATCGTCCGGGTTCCAGGCCAGCCGCGTTGTGAAATCGAAGTACAGCGTGTTGTGCCCGTTCGTCTCCGGCGCATGGAAAATCCCGCGGCAGTTCGAAGCAGCCGGGTCTTGCGAGACGGTTTGCAGGCGTTTCAAGACCGCGGGCATATCGCCGTGCAAAAAGCTTTCGCCCTGGAACGAGTGCAAAATAGCCACCGTGAACGGCGCGCCGTACAGGTAGTTCGTCCACTCATAGACAGCCGGTTTGTGTTCCCCGACGAAATCGACCAGGTCATATATCAGCACATTGTCCTTCGGAATGGCGTGCGCCAATTCCTTGATGCGCTCCGGTGTCCACACCGTCGAAAGCGCCGTGATGTCCCACGTGTCCCACACATAGACCGTTTTCGGGTCGATGCGCTGAAGCGAGGCGAAGAGCTGCTTGAGCACGTCGATCTTGAGTCGCGCCGACTCCGCCGGCGAGTCCGCCATCGTCGATTCGACGAAGGGAATACCGCCTTGGTAGAAGTGACTGGTGCCGTATACGTCAAAACACGCGCGAAGAAGGCGCTCCTCGCGGGCCAGGTTCTCCGGCGTCCGCGGATAAAATGCGTCCAGCAGGTACGTATACGCGATGCCGCGCTGCCCGCCGTATTTCATCTGCGCGAGATTGATCGCCGTCCGATCCTTCGCGAGAAAGTCGCGATCGCCCGGCCAGCCGCCGCTCACCGTGTTGGACGGCTGGGTGTCGTCAATGCCGAGGACCTCCTTGGCGGGCAAGCCCGCGGTCGCCGTCGAGGCCGTGAGCATCATGCTCGACAAATTGATCTTGCGCTTCGCCATCCAGCCCATGATCTGCTGGCGGTGCTCCACGGTGCGGAACTGGTGGTTGAACTTGCGCAGGCCCCACGTGTTCGACAACGCGAAATTGCGAACCGGCCACCGAGGTATTTCGCGGATATTGACGCCCTCAACCGGCAGTTCCGTCAACTTCGACACGTGATCGCCTTCCCAGAAGAAGCCCACGTCGCAGCGGTTTTCCAGGTAATGGTAGACCGCGTACATCAAGCCGCGTGCAGACGGCGAAGCGAAATGCAGGCGATTCTTCCCTTCGCCCGTGACCGTGAAACCGTCCACGAGGCGGTCGGGATCGTCCGCGCCGGGCAACGACTCGAGCGCCTTCACTTCGCCGACCGCGAAGGTCACCACCACTCCAGCAGCATCCTTCGGCGCACGGTCCGCCAGCGTGACCGGGACAATCCCCATGGCCTTCGCGTACTTGGCGAATTCCTCTGCCGCGTACTGCGCCATCCAGTCCTTACACTCCGGACGCACCACCGTCACGTCTTGCGGCAACAACGGATTGGCCCAAGCGACGCTGGACAAAAGGATGGACAAAACGCAAAACAAGGCGCGCTTTTTCACAGAAATTTCTCCCGATTTCGGACTGACGGCATGAGGAGTACAATGTATTTTGCGAGGGCTGAGCATACCAGTGAGGGCGGGCGACATCAAGAAAATTTCCGCGCATAAGGCATGATTTCCGCCAGGTGGAAATCTGGTTTTCGCCCCGGGACGGGCAAAACCCATCGGGATACCTTACACAGACGCGCCGAGGTCCCGCAACACGGCGTTTGTCGCAGCGACGATCTTCGAAACAAACTCAGACGGGTTCTCTTCGGTGATGCGTGCGCCCGGGCTCGAGATTCCGACGGCGGCGATCACCTTACTCTGTGCATTCCGGAACGGCGCCGCCACGCAGCGCACGCCCTGCTCGAACTCGTCCCAGTCGGGCGCGTACCCGCGGGAGCGACAGCGCTCGAGGTCTTCCCGCAATTTCCCCACGGCGCAGATCGTCTTGGGCGTGAAACGGGTCAGCTCCGCCTGACTGAGCAGCTTCGTGGTGAGCCGGTAGCGTCCACTCGCCTTCTCCTGCGCCACGTATCCGGTCTTGCGTAGAGTTGGCAGTGCGCGATGGGCCGTGATCGGCGACAGACGCGTCTCCCCCGCCAATTCTACGATGCCCTTGCCGCCCGGATTTTCGGCGAGGCGCTCGATCAGGCGCAGCGCGAGTTTTGTCGCTGTTGTCCTCTTTGAGCGCCCGCCCGCAGTGTGTTACGCTCTGCGCGCGGTAACTCCGGAGGTCCTTTCTTATGTCATCGCCGCGCGTACTGGTGATAGGCAGCGCGAATATCGATCTGGTGACTCGGGTCGCGCGCATTCCGCAGCCGGGCGAGACGTTGGCGGGGCGTTCGTTCGCGACTATCCTGGGCGGGAAAGGGGCGAATCAGGCGGTTGCGGCGGCGCGCCTGGGCGCGCAGACGTGGTTTGCGGGATGCGTGGGGTGCGATACCTTCGGCGGCATGCAGGCTGCGGCGTTGGCGCAAGAGGGAATCGACCTCACATATCTCAAGCGTCACGCGAGCGAGCCGACCGGTACGGCATCCATTTTCGTGACCGACGACGGTCAAAACGCGATCGTCATTACATCGGCCGCCAATGCCTGTTTTCTACCTGCGGATGTTGAAGCGATCGGCGCGCTTTTTGAACAAGTGGACGCCGTGGTGCTGCAACTCGAGAGCCCGCTCGACACCGTGCAGCGCGCGCTTGAACTCGCCCGTGCCGTCGGGACGTTGTCCGTGCTCGATATTGGGGTCGCGCAAGACGTGAGTGATGCGCTGCTGCGCTGCGTGGATGTGGTGTCGCCAAACGAGAGTGAAGCCCGGGCCATGACGGGCGTTGAGATTCGGAATGTTGATGACGCGGCGCGTGCCGCCGCAGAATTGCGCAAACGCGGCTCCGAAACCGTCGTGCTGAAGTTAGGGGCTCTAGGGGCCTATTTTGCGGCGCCTGGCACAGCCGGACACGTTGCCGCCTTTCCGATTCAGCCTGTGGATACCACCGGCGCGGGAGACGCGTTCACCGCCGCGTTGGCGATGGTATGGCGGTCAATGCCGCCGATGGAGGCGTTACGGTTCGCGAACGCCGCAGGGGCCTTGGCCGCGAGTCGGTCTGGTGCGCAGTGTGGCATGCCCGCGCGAGCCGATCTCGACGTTTTTCTCGAGAACGCATAGGAGGTCTTTTTTGAGCACGTTGAGCTATGGAGCGGCGGTGATGGGAGCGGACCTTGGCCGTTTGGCCGAGCAGTTTGCGGAACTCGAAGCGGCCGGTTGCAACGAACTGCACTTCGACATCATGGACGGCGATTTTTCGCCGAATCTGACTCTTGGTCCGGACTTCATCACGATGGCCAAGAAGGCCTGCGGTTTGCCTTGCACGGCACACCTCATGGTCGAGCGTCCGGAGCGCTATATCGATCGGTTTGCCGCAGCGGGCGCAGACACGATCACGCTTCATCTCGAAGGCAACGTACACGTTCGGCGGGCATTGGACCAAGTGCGTTCGACGGGGGCCTCCGCGGGGATCGCGTTGAATCCCGCCACGCCGTTGACCAAGCTGGACTATATTCTGGATCAGGTGGAGCGGGTGCTCGTGATGACGGTCGATCCGGGATACGTGGGGCAGGCGTTGATCTCGACGGCATTCGAACGGGTGAGAATACTTCGACAGAATCTATTGCATCGCGAGCTGTCTGTGGCGATCGAAGTGGAGGGCAATATCGACGTGCCTAATGCGGCGACATTGGCCAACATGGGGGCGAGGCACTTCGTGTTAGGTTCCGCGAGCATCTTCAAAGGCGGAGCGATATCGCCGAGTCAAGCCCTGGATACTTTCCGCCGCGCCGTGAACGACGCCCGTCATCTCGTCTAGATATCCCGCGCTTGCGTTATGACCGCCGCTGACCGTGCGCGGCCGCGGCCGACTGCCTTCGCAAAAACTCGCGCGCGGCCATGCTCGCCTGCGTGACCATCGTGGCGGCGTTCTCCGTTTGCTCGAGGATATCCGCGATGAGATGCAAGGCGCGCTCATTGCCGTCCACCTGCAAGCCCAGCAACTCGGCGGACGCATAGAGCGCTTGCAGCGCGTTGTTTACTCGATGCGACAGCCCCGCGATTTCCTCTAGGATCGTTTCTGAATCGGAATTGAGCCCGGCCCGCGCCAACGCCGTCACTTCATGCTCGAGCGCGCTGATCCGCAACGTCGCTCTTACCCACGTTCGCAGTGCGGTTTCGTCGAGCGGCTTTGTGAGATAGCCATCCGCTCCCGCTCGAAGCCCTTCTTGAATACTATCGTCATCCACGCACACCGCCGAGAGCAGAACGATGGGGATGTGCTCCGTTTCAGGGTGGTTTCGCAGGAAGCGGCACACATCGATGCCGTTCACATCGGGCATTGAGACATCCAGTAGAATCAGGTCAAAGTTGGGATTCGATACAGCCAAGTCTTGCGCCGCCCGTCCCGACGTCGCGGCGATGAGTTCATAGTCCTCGCGTCCCAGCATCGCCCGCAGCACACTGAGATTCACCGGGTTGTCGTCGACCAGCAAGATACGCTTTGGCGCCGCCATGCGGTTCTCCTCTGTTCGGATCTGCCCAGATGCCCTGCACCAGTATAACAAAGCGTTAGAAAAAAGTCCGCTGGCTCATCAACAACATGCCCGATAATGCCCTACACGATCTGGCAGGCGCGTAGGGCCTCAAGGGCATCCTCGTGGAGGAGGCGGTTTGAAGCCAGTACGCCTCGGTTGTACGCCAGAGTCCGCCCGGCGGTGAAATCGAGCGCGCGGCCCTTTAGGTCCGTGATGCGCCCGCCCGCTTCCTCAAGCACCAGCGAGCCCGCCGCCTGGTCCCAGATGCGTTCTTCATAGTCCGGGCGACTGGCGGACAGCAGACGGACCAGCAGATCGCCTTCTCCCGCGGCAAGCAGCGCGTACTTGGCTTGACTGTCCATGCCGATCGCCGGGGCTTCGATTCCCAGATGCTCAATCAAACGCCCGATGCGCCCGACGTTGGTGTGGGCCGATTCCGCCGAGCGCAGCAACCGTGCTTCGGTCCAATTTCTGCGCGAGCTGACACGTAGCGGCTCGAAGGTGTCCGCTGTCAGGGGAGTCCACCACGTGCCCTGTCCACGCCGCGCCACCACGAGGGTGCCAGGTCCGCCCGGCTCCGCCGTGCGTGCACCGGTGAGATTTGGACATCCGAGTACAGCCAGCTCAACCTGACCGTCCTGAATGAGCGCCAGCGCTACGGCATACTGAGCCCCACGCAGAAAACCCTTGGTTCCATCGATGGGGTCTAGGGTCCAGAACCGCAGGCCTGGTTCGCCCGCGCCCCTGTCGATCCAGTTCCGGACGGTGTCCGGAGCGGCGTCGCCCATGCGAGTGTTCACGTATTCGCGCACCCGCTCGAACAGTTCCCCGTTGTCCTCGAGCGCGAGGGCTCCCGAATCTTCTTCCGCCACAAGAACGGCGTCGGGAAAGGCGGCTTCGAGCCGAGCCCCGACGACCGCCTGTGCCGCGAAATCGGCCACCGTTACCGGGCTGTTGTCGCCCTTGGTCAAGGCGGACGGCGCCCAGTCGCGTTGAATGCTGGCTGCCAACCCCGCCGCTTCACGTACCGCCGCTAGCGCGAACGCCACTTCTGGGTCATGAGTATCGAACATGGGTTTCCCTTTTTTCCGAGAGTCACTTATCGTATTTGCCAACGGTTCTCCATTCGCGTACGATACCGCCTTTCCCCAAACTTAGGCAAATATTCATGAGCATCAATTCAACCTATATTCTCGGTATCGCCGTGGGATTGGCCATGGACGCCTGCGCGGTGGCCATCGCAACCAGCGTTATGTTGCGCGAGGTTTCCCCGCGCCAGGTGTTTCGGTTTGGTTGGCATTTTGGCCTTTTTCAGGCCATGATGCCCGTCCTGGGGTGGTTCGCCGGTAAGACGGTGGCCAGCCACATCGCTCAGTGGGATCATTGGGTCGCTTTTCTCCTGCTCAGCGGGATTGGCATCAAGGCGATCGTCGAGGCGTTGCGCGGCGATGACGACGCGAACAACGAGCGCAGCGATCCCACAAAAGGTATGAAGATGGTCGCCCTGTCCATCGCCACAAGCATCGATGCTTGCGCCGTTGGACTCAGCTTCGCCATGCTCCACGTCTCCATCTGGTATCCCGCCGCGGTCATCGGTGTGGTCACTGGCGCGCTCACCACCCTTTGCATGGTCTTTGGCGCCCGTATCGGGGCCCGCTTTGGCCAGCGGATGGAGATTGTCGGCGGTCTTGTGCTCGTGGGTATAGGCGTTAAGATTCTCCTGTCGCACACAGCCTGATGCGATGCAATACGTCCCGTTGCGCGATCTTTGCGCGGCGTCGTACACTAGGGACGGAGGCGCTATGGCACGAGGCGATCACCTCAGAGTTCGCAGACAAGGCTACTGGCACCACGGAATCGACTGTGGTGACGGGACGGTCGTGCACTTCAGCGGCGAGCCCAAGCGCCTCGAGCACGCGATGGTGTGCCGCGCGACGATGGAAGAGTTCCGGCGAGACGGGGAGATCGAAACGGTAGTCTACAGCGAGCCCTTCGATCCCGAGGCGGTGGTGAGACGGGCCGAGAGCCGCCTCGGCGAACAGGGATACGATCCCTTCCATAACAACTGCGAACATTTCGCCCACTGGTGCATCACCGGCGTTGGCCGAAGCTATCAAGTGCGGCGGATACTCCTGGGGGCCGCGACCGTGGTCGCCGCCACCGGAGCCCTGGTCCTCTATGCCGCGTCTCCACTGTTCCGGCGTGCGCTGCGCAAAATGATCGCGCGGCGTTAGAGCGTTTTAAGCAAGAGCGTAGCCATCTGGAATTACGCATTTTCAAAATGGCGTGGTATAGACCAGGAGAACGAGGCCACGCCATTTTCAAAAATGCGTTAGCGGCGCTCAAACACCGCGATGGCCTCGATGTGCGGCGTATGAGGAAAAAGATCAACTGCACTCAGCGTGCGCAACGCGTAGTGCTCGTTCAGCAGCGGAAGTTCCTGTTTTGCCAGCACCTCAGGCTTGCACGCGACGTAAAGCAGGTGCTGTGGCGCCAATTCGATCAAGCGCTTCAACGCTTTCGGGTGAAGTCCTGCGCGCGGCGGATCGACGATCACCGCGGCATCCTTCCACGGCGTGCCTGCCGTTTGTTCGTCACGCAGGTAGTCCTCCACCGGTTGCGTGAAGAACGAGACGTTCTCGACGCCGTTTGCGGCGGCATTGCAGCGCCCGTCGTCTGTGGCCGAAGCCACACACTCCACCGAAATGATTTCTTCCGCAAGGTCCGCGACGCTCAGCGCGATTCCGCCGCCGCCGCCGTAGAGATCGTAGAGCCGCGTCGGACGCAGTTCGGTGACCCATTCACGCAGACGGCCATAGAGCACTTCCGCGCCCAAGGTGTTGGTTTGAAAGAAACTAAACGGTGACAGTCGGAATTCCAGGCGGCGCGCGGTCGTTTCCGTGGGAATTTCGAGCGCCTCATGAATTACGGGCGCGCCCTCGAGTACGGTCACGGAATCCGCAAAGGCTCCGTCGGCCGCGCTGTTCGATACGGCGTGCTGGATGCTTGCGCCGGGCCACGCACCGCGCACCGCCTCGGCAAAACCCGAGGTGTCGAATGTTTCATCGCGTGTGGCCAGCACAACCATGCGTTCACCGGTGCGTTCACCGTTGCGGATAAGCAGCGCTTTGAGAAGGCCCGTTTTACGGCGCGAATCGAACGCGGGCAACCCTGTGGCTGCGACCCACGCGCGCACGGCGTCGATCAGTGGGCCGATACCTTCCTGCGCGATGAGGCACTCGTGCACCTCGAGCGGGGCAAACCAGCGGCCTTTCTGCTTGAATCCCAGGACCGTTTCGCGCGGAAATCCTTTGGGCGGGGGCGTGTCGTAATACTTTCCGCCGAAAGACAGGTCGACTTTGTTCCGGTAGTTCCAAAGTACGGGAGAGGGATCGATCGGAATGGAGCCGGTCCAATAGGGTTCAAATAGTGAGGCCAAGTGCGCTTGTTTGAGGGTGAGTTGCTCGGCGTAAGGGACATCCTGGCGCAGGCAGCCGCCACACGCGCCAAAATGCCGACACAAGCGCCCGTTGGGCGTGGATACCGTCATGCGTAGCGTTCCCCTGGGTTACCGGCGCGCGTGCTGCCGGGTAAAGGAGGGCAGGGCCGCCGCTGAGCCAAGCAGCAGAACAATTCCCAGGGTGAGACTGGCTGAAAGCAAGCCTGTCGCGCCTGCGCCTTCCGTTAGTGACTGAAGATAGGAAGGCAGCGACGTGAATCTGCCCGGCGCCCAGGTCTCGGGCGAGCCCAGCCACGCGCCGCCCGCAACCGCCGCGAGTAAGAGCGCGGTCAGGAGTCCCGATGCGGCGACGATAAGCCGAAAGCGCTTCTGCTCTTCCCGCAATAGCGCGGCGGCGCGCACCCGGCGTTGCACCCTTACGGCAAACCCGCTAGGGACCTCTCTGAACGGTTCATCGCGCAGCAGATGTTCGATGCGCGTATCGAGTTCATGCTCAGACGTCATGTTATACCCAACTCCTTTTCCACAAGGGCGCGCAGTTGCAGCCGGGCCCGGTGCAGCCATGTTTTCAGCGTCCCCATCGGCACTTCCATCACTTCCGCGATTTGCTCGTAGGGGATTTCGTTCAAGTAATACAGCGTGACGGCCTTGGCGTAATTCGGCGGTAACTGAGTGACGGCGCGCCGAATCGCTTCCGCCTCGTCATTGGACGCTCCAGGCGCTTCCTGGGTTTCGGCGCTGTCATGCCAGGGCTGCAACTCGACCTCGGCGCGACGTTTGCGGCGGTCGAGTTCGGAGAGACAAACGCTGCACGTTACCCGGTACAGCCACGTTGAAAATGAGCACGCGCCTCGAAATCCGCCAAGCAGGCGAAAGGCCTTGAGAAAGGCTTCCTGCGCCATGTCGTCTGCCGCGGCGGGATTGCGCATGAATCGGTAAGCAAGGTTATAGACCACTCGCTGATGGCGGAGAACAAGTTGGGAGAATGCGTCGGTATCGCCGGTTTTGGCCTTGGCCACGAGGGCCGCGTCGGGGTCATCGCGCACGGCGCGGCTTTCGACAGGCAACCCAAGGGATAACTCGGCTGTGCTCACGACGAGTCCCTCGCGATCCAAAGATTGCCATTGGTGGATTCCATGTTGATGGACGTATCGCCCTTGCCGATAAAGCCATGCAGTTGGCCGTTGAGTTCAGGCATGCCCGCCGTGTCCAGGGGAAAATCCGAACGCACATTGCCGTTCTCGGCAATCGCATCCACCCGGCCCGCACAGCCGTCTTTCATGACCAATGTAATGCCGCCGTTGCGCGTCTTCAACTCCGCGCCTTTAACCGCGGGATCGAGCATACGGGCGACAATCACCCCGTTAATGGTTTCGGCGCGCAGGGTACCGCCCAGTATGTGGGCGTAGATGTTGCCATTGACCGCCGTGAGGTTCGCGCCGGCGGGGGCGTCGATCACGCGGATGCGGCCGTTGACGGTCTCCGCCAGCACTTCGCCGCCGGGGCGATCCACCTCGATGCTTGCGTTGAGTCCACGAATGCTGACGCCGCCGACTTTCCCCGAGACCGCGACATCGCCATTGGCACTCTCAACTCCGACGCTGGCGCCCTCCGGAATGAGCACGGAGTAGTCGGCATAGAGCAAGAAGCCGTAGGGGCGGTCCAGCGACTCTGTTGTCACGTCCAGCGCATCGTCCTGTCGCTCGACGGCGACGAGTTTGGAGAGATACTGATCGAGGGCGGCGGGATCTGTCCCGCGCCGGGCATAGGCGCGTAGCGTGACCGAACCGCGAATTCCCGGGCCGGAATGGGTGCGAATTCGAACAGATCCATCGCTTTGGTGGATGCGCAGCAGTTTTGCCGCGTCGGCTTCGAGTGGTTTCACGACGCTACGGTCAGGTCGTCCCGCCACGGGCGGCAAATGCGGGGCCACCACCGCGATGCTGAATGCGGTGAACGCAAGGACGATAAGGGCCGACACGGCCATGCTTTGGAGGAAACGTGCCATATGTTTTTGGACCTTAGTGGAATCAAAAAAGTTTCGCAAGAGTGCGAAAATGAAACCAACCGTCCCTCGGGCGGGTCGAAAAGGCGCTATGCACGTTCTATTTTATACCGCATTATTCCTGATTACCGTGCTACTCCTCGCCAGAGGCGTGGGGCGGGCGCTTGGGCGCGCGGTGCAGGCGCACCGGCTCAGGGTCCAATGGATTCAGGCGCTGGAGCAAAGCGATTTGCCTCGCGTGGAGTCGGTAAAAGAAGAATGGAAGCGGCTGACGGGCGTGCAGGCGGAGTCGCTTCGCTACGGCGTGGTGGGCGCATGCCTGCTGCTGGCCGGGGGCATACTCCTGGGGGCCGGGCTGTATGTTCGGTTTGGGACGCTGGCCGTTGGGGCTTATGTTGGAGGAACAATGACCTTGGCCGCTGGGGTTGTGTGCTTTGCCGTGGGTATAGTTGGCCGCGCCCTGATGCGTCCACCCGATCCCGAGGCGTAGTGCTTCGTTAGGTGGCTTCGCTAGACTTTTTGTCGGCAACCGCGTGGATTACAAAGGCGCCCGCAAAGGGGTAGATGTAGCGGCCGCCCGAGAGTCTGTGTAACAGATAGCCCGGCAGCTTCACCCCGTGAATAAGCCAGGCGCCTAGAGCGGATTTGGCCGAGTATGGACGCGCCACTTCAAGACGGATATCTTTGTAGCCCAGTTCCGTCAAGTAGCGAGTAAGTGTCTTCGGCGAAAAGTCGAAAAGATGGCGTGGAGCCTCAAAACAGATGGGCAGGAAAGGTATCCAGCGCTTCAGGCGAATATACGCGGCAATATATGGAACCTGGACCATCAATAGTCCACCAGGGGCCAGCCAATTCGTGAAGCGCTGAAGAACGGCGCGCGGATCTTTCACGTGCTCGAGCACTGCGATAGCCACCAGGCAATCCATACTCGACGGAGCGACAACCGCGTCTTCCACTCCGGATATCTGGATGTCGGCGGTCGGAGTCTGTCTGCGGGCATAGGCGGCGGCGGTCGGGTTAAGCTCAAGTGCGTGTAGCTGCCACGGCTGTTGGGAAAGCGTCTTGAGCAGTCGCCCAAAACCACATCCAACCTCGAGCAGTCGCCCGCCCTTCGGGCGACGGTGTGCAATTAGGCGGCTAAGGTGAGGTTCAATGCGTCCTAGCGAACGAGAGGCTACTTCCTGCGGGCTGTCGTCGGAATACATCCCCTCATAAAAACGCGGGAGTTCCTCGCGTGTGGGCTGGGGATTGATATACACCAAGTGGCAACGGGCACACTCACGAATTTGGAAGGAGAGTTCCTGACCAAGCTCGTGGTATTCAGAAGCGGCGCAGAGATTGCACGTTACGTCTTCGGTCTGTAGCGGACCGAAAGCGTGTTTTATCGTCGTGAAGAACGACCCCTTGACCTCTGCTCCAGGTTTTTCCAACGTTTTTTCCTACTCGCTAGGTTAATGACGTGCGCATTATAGTCACTTCGAGAAAGCGGGGCAACGTGGGAATGGTGGGGCTACCCTTTGAACGTAATCCGTTGCGCGCGTGTCCGGTAGAAGGATTTCGAGATAAACCCGGCGACGGCATCTCCGCTCAGATCGCCTTCGGGCGCGATAACGATGGTTGACGCGCCGCTGGCGTAGAGGTCGTGGAAACGGCCCTCAGCCCGGACGAAATCCATGGGCGAGCAGCCGCTTTGGGCGCTGAGGCGTGCGCCCGCGGTGTAGTGAAGATCCTGGGTCATCGGGTCCACTTTGAGCGCCGCGCGGGCGGCCTCAGGGAACTGCCTTAGGTCAAGCGCGGCAAACCGGGCGAGAGGCGAAGGCGTTTCGTGATGCACGAGACCTGTGGAAAGGTCTTGCTGCTCCGCTAGATGCAGACAGGCCTCATCAAAGTACGCCAGCAAGCGGCGGCCGAGGGCCTGCGCCTCCTCCGACTCGTGAAGTTCCTGTCCGCACAGGTGCTGGACGCATTCATTGAGCCCCACCGGACATGTGCCGAAAAGGAAATCCGAGGGGTCAAGGTAAGGGTCTTCGTCTGGCCCCATCGAGAACAAGGCCAGCGGCCCGCTGTTTCGCGCGTACATAAGACGCCGTAGGAAAGCGGCCTTGTCGGCATGGGCGCGCACGACGATGCCCGCCAGGCGCTCGAGTTCTTCGCGCGTTCCCTGCTCGGTGCCTCCCCGGAAGGCGGCGCGCGGCAGATTCACGGCGACACATTGGGCGATGGCTTCGCGTGGCGTCCAGAGCAGCGCGTCCGGCCCCTCCGTGCGATCCTCGCGCAGCAAGGCAAACTCGAGTGGCCGCCGCGCAACGGCTAACTCCGCGGCGCGATGAAGGAACGAGCCGAAACCGCGATCGTGCAGGGCGCCTTCCGTGACGACAATTGTCGGCGTAAGGGTGACGCCTGGCGGGGGCTGAAGGCATATCGACAAAAAAGCTTGCGCGAGGCGGTGGGCGGCATGCGCGAAGTCGCCATAGGTCTTCTCCATGATTGCGCCGCCCGAAGCGACAGCTTCGGCAGAGGAATATACCGGGGGAATGTCCCAGTGCAGCGAAAATCGGACGCCCGCGCTCGAAGAATCCGAGGCTTCGGCGGGGTGGGCCAATTCCGCCAAGACGAGGCGGGCAATCTGACGCAGGCCTGCGTCGCTGATATCGGTCAGGTACGGCGCGAGCACTATGTTCAGAGCATCCCATCGCACGCCCGCATCGGCGTGGCGGTGCAGCGCCGCGTTGAACCAGCCGGTTTGCGCAAGGAGTAGATCCAGTTCGGTTGGGGCTGACGGGGTTCCGCGTCCGTCCGGCTCGACGAATCCCCACGCCAATACGTACAACAGGGAAGTTTCGAGCGTGTGCAGGCAGTCCACCTGGCCCAGATTGTGCAGGTGAATGTCGCCCCCCAGGTGCGCGTCGGCCACTTCTGTGGAAAACACCTGGCTGAGGGCGAATTCGCGCTTGACCCGCTCGGCCAGCAGCAGGTTGGTCGTGTGCGGGTCTTGGGGGTGCTCGGTCTGGCCTTGATTAGGCTGGCAAATGATGCGCTCCGCGTCGTAGAGCGGAACGCCCAGGCGCATGTGGCGACGGCGGTAATCCTCGAGCCCATGCTCGATGAGGCGCGTATCAACCAGTTCGCGCACCAATGAGGCGGTCAGGGTCTTGACCCCGGCGCGCAGGATCTGTTGTTCGACCTCAAGCGCGATCAACTGCGCAAGGCCCTCATCCATGTTTGTTTCGCGCACCAGGGCGTCGCTGATCCGCGCGCGGTCCCAGCCGTCTAGCCGATCGTCGCTGGTGCGGACGTAACGCGGCGCGGCGTCCGGATCGGGGACTTCCCGGCCGGCGCGGCGCGCTTCCTCGAGTTCGCTGAGCAGTCCGCCAATATCGCCCTCTTGGAGTTTGCGAATGCGCGCCCGCTTGTCCCGGTAACGGGCATAGGCCAGGGCGGTCTTGGCGTGCCCCATCTCGATCAAGACCTTTTCCACCGCGTCGCTGACCTGTTCCACGGTGGGCGGCTGGCCATTCAACATTTTGCTTAGGTAAATCGCCACGCCCGAAGCAAGGCTGTCGGCGCGGTCGCGATCGGCCCCGCCAATGCTCTGCGCGGCGAGAAAGATCGTCTCGGCGATCTTGGATTTATCGAACGAAACCTCGCGGCCATCCCGCTTAATAATGGTGCGTAAGGGCTGCGGGGCGGCAAAATACGGGGCGGAAAATGACAGTTGTTGGTCGAACACGCCTTCGCGAGGCGGTCCGGAGAGATCGTCGGGCATCTGGTTGCGATTCGAGGCGTTCATGGCGCGCGGGGCTTCCCGTTTTTCCCGCCCGGCAAACGACAACCACGGCGTGCGTAGCGGGGATGGTGGAGTGTAGCGCAAGCGCCCGGGAGATACAAACGGCCCGTCCGCCGTCGCTGTGCGCACACACACATTACGTTCGCGATGCAGGCCTCAGGACGTTGTTTCAGGCAAAAGCGGAGCCACTACAAGTTCGGCGCGATAGGCGTGGCAGGCGGCGGCGGAAGGGGGCCTTCCATCGCCTTTAGCGCAAGGACAAACCCGTTCTTTTCCTCAGACTCAAGGCGGACGCGGAGGGTTCCTTCCTCTTGAGAGGTGGCGTACTGATACGGCACCCCCTTACGCCAGTCATCGAGAGTATATGCGAGCGGCAGGACTTCAAGCGGTGTGGCCGCTTCAAAGCGTAGGCGAATGTTCTCGGAATCCCAGACCTCGACCTGACTTCTGAACTCACGCCGTGTCGGGTGATTGAGTTTGAGAAGCGCAATGCAATCGATGGCCGGGCCAAATACGGTCGTGTCCTTGAGTCCTGCCGATAGGCAAAGCGGCGCGCCGCTATAGTGCTGATAATCCGGAATAATCACGACGCGCTCTCCGCGAGCCGCAACAGCACTTGCTTCGGCGCGAAGACCAGAGGCGGCATCTCCCGCACGTTGCCATGCACGGCTTTCGCGAATGTGCAGCGTGAAAAGCAACAGGCAGAGAAACGTCGTGCCGTAGATCGCCGTGGCGCGCCATTTCGGGTGCTTGGCGATTTCGTGCGCGAGCGCCACCACGCCCACCGCGCCCATCGCTAGGGGCAATATCAATTGCCCGCCGCCGGTGAGATGCACAAGGTCGATCTCCCGGCCCGGCACCAGCGCGCGGCATCCAAACATCGCTACAATCGCAAAGGGAAGTTCCGGTCGTTTCGCTTTACGCAGGATGAACGCCAGTACCGCCAATGCTGCGGCCACGCCCATCCAGGATAGCACGGGGTACGCAAGTGCGCGTTCGACGGTCTCGGGCAGGAATCCCAGGGGGTAGACGGCAAAATACAGCGGCTCTACGGTTTGTTGCAGCGAAAAGGAGGCAGTGATCAGCGCTTTGTGGTGAAGCCACAGTCCGGCCGCGCCGATCGCGACGGTAGGCACGATGCGCGCATGGCAGCGCGCTGAACGAAACAGGAACAACTCCGCCGCCAATAGCGCCACAAAAAGTCCGGTATTTGCTCGAAACAGCCCCACGGCCAGCGCCATCATCAAGAGGGCCAGCACGAGCAGCGTCTTTCCGCCCTTTCGAGCGTGAGCCAAGTAAAGTGCAACCGCGGCGAGTCCAGGAAGCGCCGGCAGAAGGTCTGCTGCACCCGCCAGATTCAGCGTCGATTCCGCATGCAGGGGATGGGCCATAAACAGCGTCGCGCCGAGCGCCGCCAGCCAATACGGGCCTTGAATTGCTAGTTGTACAATCCAGTACACGCACACGATGCACGCGAAAAGCAGCGCTGCATTGAGAAGGTGGTATGGCAGGACATTAGCGCCGAAAAACTCCGACTCCATGCGCAGCAACCACGCCACCGGCGGCTCGACCACGGCGGCGGCGCGCGCACTCAAGAGCTCGAAGTCGCGTCCCAGCGGCTGCACCCACAAACCCCACACATGCACGAAACAGAAGTATACGAACCCCATCATCAGGTCGTAGAGAACGGGCACGCGTCGGCGAACGCGGACGAGAAGCGGCGTTTTTTGCGTATCGGGCGTGGTTTCAAGCATTGCGCGCAGTCTACCGGCGCGTACGCAGGCGGGTCAAACCGCTTTCGCTAGAAAAGGAATCCATGAACCAGCCCATAGATGAACCTCAGTGGCCCGCCGACGACATACGGCGCGAAGAGCAGCAGTAGGATTATGCTGAACGGCGCGATGGAATGGAGGATTTCCTGCTTGCGAGGCGGCAGCAAGAACTCAAGGACCGCCGAACCGTCGAGCGGCGGAAGTGGAATGAGGTTGAACACCATCAACGCGATGTTGACGAAAAGCAGCGTCATCAGCACGTTCGCCAGGCCGATCATGGTGTCTGAAGGCGCTTCCGGTCCCAGGACGAGTATTCCCTTCAACACAAGCAGCGTGACGACGGCGGTAAGCAGATTGGCCGCAGGTCCCGCCAAGGCCACCAGCACCGGGTCGCGCCGCATGTTGTGCAGATTTCGGGGATTGTACGGCACGGGTTTGGCCCACCCCAGCAACGGGACGCGGCCCGACACCATGGACGACGAAAGCAGCATGGCCAGCGGCATGATCACCGTGCCCACCACGTCGATATGCGGAATGGGATTCAGCGTCACGCGGCCCAGCATGCGGGCCGTCGGATCGCCGCAACGTTCCGCAACCCACCCATGCGCCGCTTCGTGAATGCACAGCGCAAAAAGCAGACATAGGTACTGCATGAGAATTTCAGCGGGATTGATTGACACAGTCAGACACTCCAAAGCCGGAGCACAGTATAGCGTCCGGCGTGAAAGGCGTCAAAAAATGCGCGTATCGAAACAAATCGTTCTATTTGCGGCCGAGTTGCGCCTGAAGGGTCTGCATTTCCGCCGCGTATTCCTTCGAGACAAAATCGCTCAACGCCCGCGAGGTCACTTCGCTCGCGGCGCCACGCGCACGAAGGCGCAACTCCGTTCGAAGATCGCCGCCGCTCAACTTGGCCGCGTTGGCGACCACTTGGGCGCGGTATTCACGGATTTTTGACTCTACGCTCATACGCCCCGCCGTTGCGGCACGAGCCTCGTTCACAAACTCATCGGAGACCTTCCTGTACTCGGTGTCCGCTTGATTCAGCAAGGAAATCGCGGTGGCATACCGCGCTTCCATCGCCTCGCGTTCGGCTTGATTCTCCAGATCGCGCGCGGCCTGAACGGCCTTCTGTGCGGTTTCCTGGCGCGATATACGCTGCGCGAGCAGATTGCGCGCTTCGATTTGCTTTCCCCGTGCATCCGGGTTAAGCGGGTCCGCCTCGAGCGCACTCTCAAAGGCCCGGCTGGCGGCTTCATAGCCCCCTTGCTTGAGGGCCTCGTCGCCCATGCGCATGTAGTACTCGCCTATCCGCTGGGCCACGTCGCGCTGCCCCGGCGACTCGTTGAGGATGTACTTATACTCTTGCACGGCGCGCTCAAGCTGGCCCGCGTCGTAGAACAGGTCGCCAATCCGTTTACGCAAGTCCAGCGACAGGGTCGCCAGCTTTGTGAGTCGGCCATACGCCGCATCGGTTTCTTCCATTCGGCCGCGTGCGATGTAAAACGCCATCCCGCTCACAATGTAGTCGCGCAGACGCGCCTCGGGCATGTTGGCCGTCGAGACGGATCCCGCAAATACGGTATGCCAAACGTCCGCCACGGCGTTTACCGACCGGCGGGCATCGTCGGCAAAACAACTGTTCGCCGTGCCCTCAAATCCCACCTTGGATTCATATTCCTTCTCGATGATTCGGTTATGCGCGTTCGCCTCGCTCATAACCCGCGAGAAGTACGTGGGCACGTCCACACGCTTGAGCGGAGCCGCCGGAAGATAGATACGCCGGAATCGCTGATCGGCGTCGGCATAGTACCGATCGCGCACGGCCGGCGGGGCATCGATAAGCGGGGAGGTGGCATGCGCCACCAAGTTTCCGAGCATCCCTAGCCGGTAGGCAAGATACGGATCGATACTCTCGCCGCGCACGGCCTGCAACAGATACATTTCCGATTGCACGGCGTTGACCGGATCGGTCTCCGCGCCAGGTATTACCTTGCCCACTTCGGTCAATGGCGCGGACGCCCCGCGGACAATGTCCTTCTCGAGTGTGCTGAGAGAGACGGCACCTTCTTTACTGAGTAGACGCGCCGCCGAGGCCACCACCGCTTTCTGCGCTTCAGGCCCCCAGGCCCAACTCGGCAATGCCAGTGCAACGATAAGGGCCACAAGCAGGGTAGTGTATGCGTGTTTCATGGCTGTTCCTTCGCCGCAGGCTCGTCGGCCGGCATGGGGGGCAAAGCAGTCTCCGCAGGCGAGGCCGCGGGCGTGGGAGCTTGCGCGACGGCGGGAGCCTCGGCAGGCGGCGGGGCTTGTTCGCTTGTGGCGCGTTCAAGTTCCTCGGCCAGATAGCTCACACTTTGCGCATGGGGATCATCGGGCGGGGCATTCAGTAGCGTGAGATAACGCTTCAATTCCTGAATCCCCTCCGCAAAAAGTTCGCGCTTGATATAAATCAGCCCGTTCTCAAGATGGGGCGGGGGATAGGTTTCATCCAAGATGATCGCCTGCTTGAACGCACTCTGCGCAGCGCCCACGTCGCCCGTTACCGCGAAAATCCGCCCGCGCAGCGTTTCCACCAACGCCCCCTGCGCGCCGAGTCCCGTCGCTTTGTCCATCGCGCTTCGGGCGCGTTCCACCTCGCCGTTAGTCAACTCCGCTTCCACAATACGAAGCGCGGCCTCTCGGGCATACGGACCGTTGCCTTGGACAATGCTCTCGAACTCGCGCACGGCGTCGTTGGTCGCGCCTTGCGCCTGCGCCGCCACGGCGTGGAAATAGGCCGCCGCGGGATCGGCATCCGGGGCGTTGCGGGCTTCGTCCAACGCCTGTCGCGCGACGTCATACTTGCCATCGCTCAACAGTAACAGCCCTAGCTGCAGTTGCGCCGAAGTCTTGAGGGCGGTTCCCGACTGCAACGCTGCGGTGAGATTGGCGCTCGCCTCCGCCGTCTTGCCCCGGCTAAGGTCCAACAACCCCAGCAGCGCTTTGGCGTCCGCGGCATCGGGATAGTCGCGCACGACGGCCTCGAGTTCGCGCGCCGCCGCTTCGATGTCGTTCTTTCGCGCATACGCCACCGCCAGCAGTGCCCGGGCCTCGCCGCGCTGCGGGTCAATGGCGATTACTTTCTTGAGGGCCTCAAGCTCCCCCTCGCTGTCCCCGTCCACGCCACGTGCAAGCGCCACAAGGTACCAAACGGTCGCGTCATCCGGATTCTCTCCGGCCAGACGCTCCAGCGTCGCGCGCTCCTGCGGGCGCGTCGTGGGCAGATTCTGCGCCGCCAAACTTGCCACTGCATAGCGCAGCGTATCGCCTCCTGCGCCTGCGCGTGCCGCCTTCTCGAAGCTTTGCGCGGCCCGCGAGTACTGCTCGGCGCGCCAATAGAGTTTGCCCAGCTCGTACTGACCGCGCGCGTGCTCAGGGCGTTTGGCGACAAATTGCTCGAGAATCGCCACCGCCTCAGGGGTGCGTCCCTCCAAACTCAGCTTCTGCGCGCGGGAAATCGGGTCTTGCAGCAGGAAATAGCCGCCCACGACGAGAGCGACCAGCAAAACGATGCCGACCAGCGCCATGATCGAAACAAACAGAATACGGCTTGGCGTTGGAACCTCTGTGGAAAGCTGCTGCGCGGCGACTTGCTGGCCGGTAAGCAGATTGCGTCCGCAGACGACGCAGATAATGTCGCCTTCCTGCACCAATGCTTTGCAGTTAGGGCAGGTCTGGCTGGCGGCTGCTTTTCCTTCGGCGGGTTGGGCCGTTTTGCGCAGCACACCCCCGCAGTGCACGCACGCATCAAGCCGTGGATCGGTCAGTTTGCCGCAATACGGGCAGTTGATCATGTTGGCCACGCGTACACCCTTTCCTTACCCGCGATGAAACATCAAGGTTGGCCTGCATCCACCAGAGAGGCTTTGCAGGCCGTACACTCCTTGGCGTCCAAGAGGTTGCGTTGTCCGCACTTGGGACATTTCTGACGCAATAGCGATGGCACGGAAACCGCCCCTACCACCGCTATAATGCCCAGCATGACAACCATATACAACCATACCGGCATCCGTATATCTCCTCGACCTGATTTTCTCATAGATTTCCGGAGAATGCACGCAACTCCCGTATGTACCCCTGCTGCCGGAACTGCCCCGCACGCCGTCGGTTACGTATGTCCCTAGCGTACCTACTTTTAGAAACTCGTTCCAGTAGGACGCGCAGCCCTGACTCAGGGCCTTTCCGGGACCTCGAAGGAGGCGCGGCAGGCAAGACGCACGAGCGCATTGGCTTCTGCGGCGTGACGACCGGTGAAGGCCTCTTCCACGTTGTCGTATGTCAGCCTCGGGCCTACCCAAAACGGTTTTGACTTCAGATCGACCCCGTTCGCATCCAGTTGTCGCAGAATGCTGGCCAGGGTGTTTTGCGCGTCCTGGCTGTGTCCGGTCGTTTCGCGCAACTCCTCAATCGGCATCGTCCCTCCCAGGCGATAGCTGATATTCGCGAGGTGAGCCATCACTGTACTCAAGTGCCCGACTTCGATTTCCGCATTGAGCGTCTCTTTGCTTCCGGCGCGAATGGCATCGATGAAATTCGCCGCATGGCCCGAGCCGCCGTCGCCGCGGTATTGCTTGATTACCCTGCCGGACGCGTCAAATCCTTTTCCACCTCCTCTCGCGATGCGAACATATCCATTTTCACACATGATGTAGTTGCCGCTGCGACTCGCCAGGTATACGGCGCCTTCCTTTCCCGCGGCACCCAATGAGGGGTCGGGCATGTTGCGAATATCGACAACGACACTGACGCCCCGGTGTTCCATCAGCGCCAGATGAATGTTCGGGGTCTCACCGTCGTCATCCCACCACCGATTGCCCGCGGCAAGCACATTGCCCGGAACATCGTCCCAGCCAAGCAAATGTCGCAGGTCATCGAGATAGTGCACACCCCAATTCCCCATCTCGCCCGTGCCCCAGTTCCATTGCCAATGCCAGTCGTAGTGAAACCGGCGGCGCATAATCGGAGTTTTGGGAGCCGGTCCCGCCCAGAGATTGTAGTCCAACGAGGGGGGCGGTGCCTGTGGCCCAGAGACCTTGCCGATCGGCGCGCGTCCCTCCAGCTTGCTGCAGTGAACCCATAGCACCTTTCCATACATTCCGGATTGAATGTCCCTGGCGCATTCCTGGACTCCTGGGCATGAGCGGTGTTGTGTGCCTGCCTGAACAATGCGACGATAGGTTCGCGCCGCCTCGACCATCTTTCGACCTTCCCAGATGCAACGGCTGACCGGTTTCTCGACATAGACGTGTTTACCGGCCTGCATGGCCCAGATCGCGGCAAGACAATGCCAGTGGTCAGGGGTTGCAATGACTACCGCATCGAGATCCTTTCGGTCCAGGAGGACGCGGAAGTCCTGGCGCGTTTCCACATGGCCAGGGATTCTTTCCATCTGCTTCAGGTCGGGGTCCGCAACGGAGACGACCTTTACATTCGGAAGGTTGTTGAAATTGCCGAAATGGAGCAAACCTTTTTCGCCAAAACCGATAAGGCCTACATTTACCGTCTCATTGGGGGAGCGCTTGCGTGGCGTTACGCGCGCGCGATTGACACGGGTAACACAACCGGCATGAAGGGCCGATGCCGCTGCACAGGCGGTCATGCCCAAAAAGAAATCACGCCGCGAGAGCCCGGTTTTCTTCATCCTTGCCTCTCTGCCGTCCTCGTGTGTGCGGCAAAGAAAACGCCGCACCCTCAAGCATCGTTAGGGCGCGGCGAAATCGTGTTGATGGAAGTTATTTCAGGAAAAAGCGACGCGCCAGCACGATCAAGGCAATGAGCACGATGAGTCCCAACACCAGTACGAAACCCACACCCGAAATGCCCGACGACGCAGCACCATTGGCGCTCGCTGTTTCCGCAGGTGTAGCGGGAACCGCCCCATTGGCTGTCTGTCCCTTTGCTGTCGGTGGCGCGGCATCTGCTTGCGAAACGGGAACCTGACCTTCCACAGCGCCAGCGGCAGGCGACGTGGTGCTGACGGGACCTTCGGCATCCCCTGTTGCTGCCTCAGGGTTGCTGCCTGCTGCTCCGGATGCCGGGGTGGGCAACCCTGCGCGCTGGGCGTTTACCCGTTGAAGCGCGGCGGCCAACTGTTCCGCGGCGGCGGCGGTTCCCGCGCTGGCTTGCGGTATGCTTCCCGGAACAGCCAATCCACGGGCCGATGCGTCGGCGGCGTTTTGCGCCGGTGCGTTTTCGGCGGCGTTGCCCGCTTCGCCCACCGGCCGCGCGCCCGTATTCACCGAATCGTCGTTCGAATCGATTGTCGTTGCATCGTTTTGCCGCGGTTGCGGGGAGGCCTCGCTGGGCGCTGCCGAATCCTGAGGCGGCGCCACCTGGAAATCGATGGACGAACTGCTGCCCTGCGATGGAATTTCGGCGCCCTCCAAGCTGGCGAGGGTTGTCTCGGTAATGTTAAGGGCCGAAGTGCCGCCTTGCGGGTTGGCGACGCGCCGCAACACGATGTTCGCGACCTCGCCGTTGGTGACCGTGTTTTGCGACATGCCCATCATCACGACGTTGTACTGACCGTCCGTGGATTTGTTGGCTTGCACCTGTCGATCCGCGGCCTGCGCCGCCGCACCGACGCTCGCTCCCACGGGATCAAGGACATTCGGGTCGTATTCGAGCCGGAAATTGAGCGCGGAAACGCCCCCCGCCACATCACCTTCCAGGATGATCGGAACCGTTACTTTGTCGCCTGAGAACTGGGGTTGACCCGCGCGCAGCGTCGCCGCCGCCGCGATCCCTCCCCATAACAAGCTAATCGCTATGCCCAAGCACAGACTCGAAGCGCGCATAGAACCTCCTCGCTGTCTCGAAGCGTTGCCGTCTGGGGTTCAGTAGCCCAGACAGGATATACCTGAATCTCCAAAGTAAATACGCACAGCCGGGAACGCGGGTTGACCGCGTCATACGTCGTTTTTCGTATCGCCGGACTCCGCTGCAGGCGGCTCATCCGAGAACGGCGTGTACATACGCGCGAAAACGTCGGAAGCGCCCAAGACGTAGTGTCGGAACAAGAGAGAAAACACATAGGACCAGCAGAAAACCTTGATGACGCCGGTAAATCCCAGTGCTAGTCCCGAAACCATAATCGGCAAAGGCTGACCAAGAACGGAATGTTTCAGGAAAGACACGGTCATTTCTAGTGGAAGCGGGATAAAAGCCAGAATCGCCACAATGACGGCCTGGGCCATGCGTGCGTGCGTGGCGAGCGCGCCCAAGCCATTCTTCAGGCATTGCCGACCGACAAACAGGGAGAAATAGATTACTAAAGCGATAAAGAGAAACAACGAGGAATTTACGAGGGCGTCCTGGGTGACAACGCCGCTCCACTCACGCAGCAGGTAGAAGAACTCGAGCGGCGCAAATCCAACGGCTAAGAAAATCTGCCAGAGCAAGAACGTCGGCAGAGACCAGCCGTCCCCCTCTTGTCGGATTTCCGTCACACCGGTCTCCAGGTTTCTTTGCCGAACATTGAGAAGATATCACGTGCCTTACGGGAAGGCACTGCGTTTGCAGAAACGGTATGACTGCAAAGGCTTGCGGATATTAAGGCAGACAACGGCGGGAATTGTCAACCTGTTCGCCCTCTTTTGCAGGAGAGGAGGCTGTCGGGCGTATCTAGAAATTGCGAATCCCGTGGAAAACGCCGAACAGCCTCGATGCGAAGAAAAGAAAGAGGAGCAGCCCGACGATGGTCATGACGATCCGGAACGTTACGTAGCGGTTTGCTGCTTCCCCAAGCGACCGATTCTCCTCGAAAAGCGATTGGGGCTGTCCCGACGAAACTCCCGAGACGGCATTGTCGGCCGGGGCGTCGGAGAGGAGTTTTCTTTTTGCCGCGCTGAACTCATCCTCGGTTAGCGCCCCTGACTCTCGAAGTTTCTCAAGCTGCTGCAACTCCTCGACAAGCCCCATGGCATTTTTCCCCTCGCGATCGGTTCCAATCGTTTCGGACCTTCCCCAGTCGATCCAGGATATGTAAATAAACTGTGCGAAACAACCCCAGCTTTTGCTTTTCCCTCGGGGGCGTGGCACTATAGCCCCTATTCTTTTGGGCGTTGACGCGTACAAGACGCGTGCAAGGAGTGATTATGAGCAGCATTCGCATTTCGCTTCCCGATGGTTCTATTCGCGAGGTCGCGGAAGGGGCGACCGCGCTAACGTTGGCCGAGCAGATTGGCCGCCGATTGGCGAAGGACGCGACGGGCGCAAAGATTAACGGCGAAGTGCGTGACCTGATGACGCCACTGCAGGACGGAGACCGCATCGAGATTCTGACGTTTTCGACGCGCGAGGGGCAGGACGTGTTTCGTCACAGCGCCGCGCACATCATGGCGGCGGCGGTGCTGCGGGTGCGTCCGGGAACAAAGTTGGCCATCGGTCCGTCCATTGAAGACGGGTTCTACTACGATCTTGACTCGGATCGTCCGTTGACCGAGGAAGACTTCGCGGCGATTGAGGCGGAAATGGCCAAGATTGTCGGGGAAGACTCGGCGTTCGTGCGCAAAGAGGTTTCGAAGGCCGAGGCGCTGGCGTACTTTACGTCGCGCAACGACGACTACAAGCTCGAGATGATTAACGAACTCGAGGATGGGACCATCACCTACTACGAGAACGGCGACTTCACGGACCTTTGCCGCGGACCGCATTTGCCGTCGACCGGTCGCGTGAAGGCGTTCAAGCTGTTGAGCGTGGCGGGTGCGTATTGGCGCGGGGACGAGAAGCGTCCGATGCTCCAACGCATTTACGGCACCGCGTTTCCGAGCCAGAAGGAACTGGACGAATACCTGCACCTTCGCGCGGAGGCGGAGAAGCGCGATCACCGCAAGTTGGGTAAGCAACTGAATCTTTTCAGTTTCCATGAGGCCGGTCCCGGATTCCCCTTCTTCCATCCCAAGGGCATGATCGTGCTCAACACGCTGATTGATTTTTGGCGTGCGGAACACCGCAGGCGCGGCTATGGCGAGTTGCGCACCCCGCTCATTCTCGATCGCGGGTTGTGGGAGCAGTCGGGACACTGGGATCACTATCGCGAGAATATGTATTTCACGAAGATCGACGAGCGCGATTTCGCGGTCAAGCCGATGAATTGCCCCGGCGGCATGTTGGTCTACAAGTCCGGGCTGCATAGCTATCGCGACTTACCGTTGCGTCTCGCGGAGTTGGGCACCGTGCATCGCCATGAGAAATCCGGCGTGCTGCACGGTCTCACCCGAGTGCGGATGTTTACCCAGGACGACGCGCACATCTTCATGACTCCGGATCAGATCCAGGACGAGGTCTTGGGCGTGATTGATTTCGTGAACCACGTTTATTCGATGCTGGGCTTGGAGTATACGGTGGAGTTGAGCACGCGGCCGGAGAACTCGATCGGCAGCGATGAAATGTGGGAGCGCGCCACGAACGCCCTGCGCCAGGCGCTTGAGGCGAAGGGGATGGATTTCAAGGTGAACGAAGGCGACGGGGCGTTCTACGGGCCGAAGATCGATTTCCATGTGCGCGATTCGCTGAAGCGGTCGTGGCAGTGTGCGACGATCCAGCTCGATTTCGCGATGCCGGAGAAGTTCGATCTTGAGTATATGGGCGCGGATGGTGAGCGGCACCGGCCGGTGATGATTCATCGCGTGATTTACGGCGCGATTGAACGTTTCTTTGGTATTCTCATCGAGCACTTCGCCGGGGCATTCCCAACATGGCTTGCGCCGGTGCAGGCAATGGTCATTCCCGTGGCGGATGCGTACGCGGACTACGCGCAGAAGGTTCGTGACGCGTTGCGTGCGGCGGGCTTTCGTGTTGATGCGGACTTCAGCAATGACACGCTGAAGTACAAAATTCGAAACGCACAGACGCAGCAGGTGCCCTATATGCTGATCGTGGGCGATCGCGAACAGGCGGCGGACGCCGTCTCTGTTCGCCATCGTCGTCTTGCCGATCTGGGAAGTATGTCGCTGGTCGATTTCCAGGCGCGTCTTGCCAGCGAGGTCGAGAATAAGGTGCTCGAACCGACGGCATAGCGCGCTAGTCACTCTTGGGCCGCGAACAGGAGGAGTCTCTCCATGAACATGCTGGGCGTGATGGTGACGATGTGGGGACTGGTTGCGGCAGTAGAGAGTAGCGAGGCGCAGCGGCCCTTTGTGCAAGAAGTCGCGACGGTGTTCACGACGGCCCAGGGGTTGCCCGAGGGCGTTGTGTCGGCCATATGGTTTGGCGCGGACGGCGCTCCGGTTGCGCAATTGCCGCAGGGGACGTTCCGCTATGACGGAAAGAACTGGGTCTCGGCAAGCGCCAACGCCCCGAAAATCGCCCGCGTTCAAGGAACACTTCCCGTAAGCCCTGAGGCGATCACCGCGCAGGCTCACCGCGCCGATTCCGCGGCGATAGGCTGTGCGGACGGTCTTTACCTGCGTCCTGCGGCTGAGAAGAAATGGACCAAAGTTTACCCTGCCGATGCCAAGTACAGTTGGGCTCCACGCAACGTCCGCGTGCTGGTTTATGATTCGAAAGGCCGCCTGTGGTTTGGCAGCGACGAGGGCGTTGGCCTGTGGGACGGCAGTACCTGGAAACTGTTCACGGGAAAGGAAGGACTGCCGTACAACCGCTTCACGTGCGCTATCGCCGGCGAAGACGGCGCGGTGTGGTTCGGCACGGAGAAGGGCGCGATCCGTGCGGACGGTGAACGATTTGCGTTTCGCGCGAACCGGCGGTGGTTGGCGGGGGAGAAGGTGACGTCGATTGCTGTCGAGCCCAACGGCACGGCATGGATCGCGACGGATGGCGGTGTCTCGCGTATCGAACGCAAGCCGATGACGCTGGACGCCAAGGCCGCGTATTTTGTCGACCAAGTGGAAAAGCGCCACGTCCGCATGGGCTACGTCGCGGATTGCCGTCTGCGCGAGCAATACGTCGTTGACTCCTGGCAGCCCAAGCTCACCGACAACGATGGCATGTATACCTCGATGTACGGGGCGGCGCAGTCGTTTCGCTATGCGGTGACGGGCGATCCCGAGGCGAAGGCGCTGGCGAAGCGCACATTCGAGGCCTGCAAGGCGCTGGTGGACGTGACGGCCGAGGTCCCGGGGATGCGCGGTTTTCCGGCGCGCGTGCTGATTCCCGCCGATTGGCCGGAGAACGTGAATGAGGAGTACGGCGCGGCGTATAACGAGCGCAAGCGCAAGCGCGATCCGTTCTGGAAGATGATTCTGCCGCGTTACGTGAAGACTTCCGATGGGAAATTCATGTGGAAATGCGACACGAGTTCGGACGAACTGGCTGGGCATTACCTCTTCTACGGTGTTTATTACGATCTTGTCGCGCAGACGGAGGAAGAAAAGAAACCGGTGCGCGAGGTGGTGCGGGATATCACGGACCATTTAATTCGCAACGGCTATCTATTGCGTGATCACGACGGCGAACCCACGCGGTGGGGTAATTTCTCTCCAGAGTATTTGAACTCGCCCTATGGCTGGGAGGCTCGCCCGCTGAACAGTCTGATGATGCTCTCGTTCCTGAATGTTGCCGCGCACGTTACCGGCGATGCGAAGTACGAGCGGGCGGCAAAGGAGTTGCGTGACAAGCATCACTACCACATCAACGCGATGGCCGGGAAATTCTACTTTCCGCCGTCGGCGACGGTTCCGTGGGACAACAATCTGGGGCTGTTCAGTTACTACGGGTTGATGAAGTATGAGAAGGACCCAGAACTGCTGTTGATGTATCGGGAAAGCGTCGATGTGTTCTGGCTGTATGTGAGCCGGCAGAAGAACGCCCTCTGGAACACGATCTACGGCGCGTTGGCCAAGGATTTCAGCGAGCGTTCGGCGAACGGCGCAACCGCAGGGGCGTTTCCGGAATTGCCCGGCTATGCAGAGCGCGCGGCCAAGCGCTTTGCGGATAGCGACCCGCGCATGGGAGATGCGGTGGAAATGCTACGCGGAATTCCGCTTGACCTCATCGGCTATCGTATGGACAACACCTATCGGTTGGATGTCGTGTTGGACCCGACTCCCGGCGCGGAGGAAAAGACAGGCTGGCATTTCGACGGGCGTGCCTTGCCCATTGAGGAATTGGGTCATGTGCGTCAAGATCGAAGCAGTTTTGACCTAGATCAGGCTGAGGACAGTGGCTACGCGGAGCACGAGGGGACGTTTTTTCTCCTTCCTTACTATATGGCGCGATACCACGGTCTGATTTAGACGGAGATTTCCCGGATTTTGCTCCGCCTCTTTGGCACACCCCGCAAATAGCTTGACGGTATTCTGGAAAATTGGTAGGCTAATCTCAGTTGCCGGGCGAGGAGCTATGTTGGCGGGGGGTGCACGTGTCGGATTATTTGTCCTCGCAGCTTGATTATATCTTCTTTGTCTATGGGGCGGCATTTCTCGTTCTTGCGGCATGTTGCCAGGTGCTGACTCGGACACTTCCCTATTCTCCTCTTCCCTGGGGATGGCTTGCGCTGTTTGGGCTTCTGCATGGCCTGAACGAATGGCTTGATATGCTGGCCTTCTCGCTCGGCGATCCCTTTGCCTTCAAGGTCGTGCGCACGATCAATCTGGTTGCCTCTTTTGTGGCGCTCCTGGAGTTTGCGCGTCTGGGCCACAAAGGCCTGGAGGGGAAAACCCTTGGGCGCTGGGTGCTGGTCGTGGCAATGGTTCTTCCGCTGACGGCGCTCTTCCACGATCTTACTCTGGCGAACGTGCTTTCGCGCTATCTGGTGGGTTTGCCTGGCGCGCTTTGGGCGGCGCTTGTGCTGTTGCTCTACGCGCGGAGTCTCAAACCGACGGTCCCGGGCCTGTTTGCGGGCGCGGCGGCTTTTGCGCTCTATGGACTAGCCTCAGGGCTCGTCGTTCCAAGGATGGCCTTTCCTCCCGCCACGTTCCTGAACCACGAGACGTTTCTTGCGGTCGTGGGCGTGCCCGTCCAGCTCGTGCGTGGGGCGCTGGCATTGATGACGGCGTTTGCCGTATGGAGTCTTGGCCAGGCTTCGAGTCCCATGTCTGTCGAGACGCAGGCGCTCCTTGGCGAGCGCGCGTGGGGACGCTGGTTTGCGGCGGGGTTGGTTGGTCTGTTTGGCGTCGGCTGGTATTACGTCGACAACGAAGGTCAAGAGACCTTGCTGGAGGCGCGGGCCCACTTAGCGGCGGAAGCGAACACATTGGTTCACTTTATGCCGGTCAGCGAAGTGAAGTCGCTGCAGGAATCGCTGGCGCGCGGCGCGCTCGACACAAGCGGATTTGCCTACAAAGATCTCAAGGAGCAACTCGGGCGCATCCAGACGGCATTGACGGCGTGTCCGTACGTGGCGCTGGTGTTTGTGCAAGACCGGGATAAGATTGTTGCTGTCGATTCATCGCCCGATACCTTGGACCAAGACGCCCCGCGCGGCGCCGCAAAAATACTTCCAGCGGAATATCTCGAAGAGACCGCGCGGGTTGATACCAGCCGGTTTCTGGGCAGCATCGAGCGTGATGGCCGCAGGTTTGACGTCTTTTCCGCCGTGGTGCGGGATTCGGACTCGGGGGCTGCTCTCGCGCAACTCATCACGCACCGCGACGCGCAGATCACGTCGGCGGAGGCGAACCGCGAGCGGTTGGAGCACATTGCCACGCTGATGGTGGTTGTTGCGCTTCTTATTGCGCTCTTTTTGTTTCGCGCCCGGCGTCGGGAGACGGTGGTGCGTTTGCATCAAGCAGAGCAGCGCTACCGCACCTTGGTCGAGGGGTCGCCGAACACGATTACGCTTTACGATGCGAAGGGAATTTGCCGGGCGGTGAATCGTTCCGGGCTGGCCATGCTTGGGCTCGAGGAAAGCCAAGTCGTTGGACGTTCCTGCTGGGATATTTGGCCTGTGCCGTTGCAGGCGCGTATACGCGCTCTATTCGAGCAAGCGAACGGTGGCCAGCGTAGTGAATGGGAGGAGGAGTTCATACGTCCCGATGGGCAAAGCCTGACTCTGCAGATCGTGTTGAACCCCGTCGATGAACAGGGAGAGACGCGGCGTGGAGTCGTGGGGATCGCGTTGAACGTCACCGATCGCAAAGAGGCGCGCGCGATGGAGCGACGCCTGATTGGTATTCTCGACGCGACGCCGGATTTTGTCGGAATCGTGGACAATCAAGGCAAGGCGATCTATCTCAACAGCGCGGCTCGGCAACTGCTTGGTCTCGCTGCGGAGGGGGAGTTGCCGCGACTTCGTCTTTCCGACTTTTTCCCGCGCGAGTCGCTCCGGCGCATTGTGAAAGAGGCGATTCCTTTCGCGATACGCGATGGGGTTTGGGTAGGGGATTCCGCGGTACGCGTTCCAGGGAAAGGCGCTCTTCCTGCATCCCAAGTGCTCATCGCGCACAGAGATGAGCGTGGCGAGGTTCGCTACTTTTCGACGATTATTCGGGATATCAGCGCGCGTCTACAAGCCGAGGAGATACTGCGCGAGAGCGAGGAAAAATATCGTCTGCTGTTTGACAGTTCGGGCGAAGGTTTCTTCCTCATGAGCGACGTGTTGGAGACGTGCAACGATCGGCTGTGCAATATCCTCGGATATAGCCGCGACGAACTAATCGGCCGTTCCCCCATCGAACTTTCGCCCGTTGAGCAGCCGGATGGCGCCAACTCCCTGGAAAGGGGAGAGGCCTATGCCAACGCGGCCAAGGCCGGTCAGGCTCAATCCTTCTATTGGCAACATCTCCGCAAAGACAACGTCCTTATCGACTGCGAGATCGTGCTAAAGCGTCTTGTGCTGCGCGGAGAAACGCTCTTGCTTGGAACGATGCGCGATGTGACGTTCCAGCGGCGCGCGGAACAAGCGCTGCGCGACAGCGAGGAGCGGTTCCGCTCGATCAGCGAGGCGGCTCAGGACGCCATCATCATGATGGATAACGAGGGCTGCATTTCTCTTTGGAATCCGGCGGCGGAGCGCATCTTCGGCTACCGGGCGAGCGAAGCGATCGGCAAACTGTTACACACGCTTATCGCGCCTCCAGAGATGTTTGCGGACTTTCAGGCCGCATTTGCGCAGTGGCGGAATACCGGAACGGGCGCCGCGGTGGGCGGCGTCACGGAATTGCCCGCCGTACGCAAAGGCGGCGCGCGGCTGGAGATCGAGTTGTCGCTCTCGTCGGTGCGCATAGGGGGCGTTTGGAATGCCGTGGGAATCTGCCGCGACATTTCAGACCGCAAGAAAGCGGAACAGGCGCTGCGTGCTTCGGAAACGCGTATCAGGCGGATCACCGACAATATGCTCGACCTCATCGCCGAGCTGGATTTGGAAGGACGCTACAATTATTTGAGTCCTTCGGTCACAAATGCGTTGGGGTATCAGATCGAAAAACTAATTGGACAAGTGGCCTTTACCCTCGTTCACCCCGACGATCTCGATCGGGTACAGGAGGATTTCCGCCGCGCCGTGACGATGGGATCGGCAACATCAGTATTCCGATGCCGCCACGCCGATGGCCACTATCTTTGGATGGAGGCTTCCGGCAAGGCCGCCCGCGACGCATCGGGCGAAGTCACCGCCATTGTCGTGGGCTGGCGCGATATTGACGAACGGAAAAAGAGCGAGGAGAACCTGGCGCGGATCAATGAATGTTTCCTTCGCTTTGGGCCAAATCCCGAGGAGAATATCCAGAGACTTACTGCGTTGTGCGGCCAGGTGCTGGATGCCGACTACGCGCTGTATACGCGTGGGAGGGGGGGCGCCGGCGCGCTGCATGCGTGGATGAATTCGCCCAGACTTCCGGAGTGTGATGAGACCTCGGGCGATATGTGCTACCGCATGGTCGAGTCCGATGCGGACCTCCCCGTTTTGCTTCGACACCTTCCGGAGACGGAGTACGCCGCCGCATTTCCGGATATGCAGCGCCTGGAACTGCATACGCTTTTGGGTAAGAGCATACGCGTCACCGCGCGGACCGCGGGCGCGCTTGTGGTTCTGTACCGGCGCGATTACGCTCCGGACGAGGCCGAACTGCGGCTTCTTGGAATCATCGCTTCCGCTATCGCCACCGAGGAGGATCGGCGTCAGACGTTGGCTCGCTTGCAGCAGGCCAAGGAACAGGCCGAGGCGATGAATCAGCAGCTCGAGGCCGCGATTGCTCAGGCCAATCAGATGGCGATGGAGGCGGAAATCGCGAGCATGGCGAAGAGCGAGTTTTTGGCGAACATGAGCCACGAAATTCGCACGCCGATGAACGCGGTGCTTGGGATGACCACGCTGTTGCTCGATACGCCGCTCTCGTCCGAGCAACGCGATTTCGCGCAGACAGTCAACTCCAGCGCAAACGCGTTGCTGACGATCATCAACGACATTTTGGATTTCTCGAAGATCGAGGCGGGCAAGCTGGAGCTTGAGCGCATCGATTTTGATTTGAGAACGACTATTGAAGAAATGATGGAGGTTCTGGCGGTCAGGGCGCACGAGAAGAATCTGGAATTCGCGTGCCTCATTCATCATGACGTTCCCTCACGTCTGCAGGGAGATCCGGGGCGGCTTCGCCAAGTGTTGTTGAATCTGACGGGCAACGCGATCAAATTCACGGAAAAGGGCGAGGTGGTGGTGTCGGCTTCCCTTATCGAGGAAAGCGAGACCGAAGTGGAGATCCGCTTCGCAGTGACGGATACCGGCATCGGCATTCCCGAACAGGCCATGGAACACCTGTTTCAGTCGTTTTCGCAAGTGGATAGTTCAACCACGCGGCGGTACGGGGGGACTGGTTTGGGGTTGGCGATCTCGAAGCGTCTGGTTCAGCTCATGGGCGGCGATATAGGCGTGGAGAGCACAGAGGGAAGCGGTTCATCTTTCTGGTTTACGCTGCCATTTTCCAAGCAACCCGAGGTGCGCGCCGACTGGGCCGTGTCGGAGGATGTGCGCGGGAAGCGCGTACTGATTGTAGACGATAACGCGGTGAACCGGTATGTCCTTCGCGAGCTACTGCATTCCTGGGGGTGCGTGACCGAGGAGACGTCTGAAGCGACCAGCGCGTTGGCGGCTTTGGAGAAAGCGCACGCCGCGGGCACGTTGTTTGACGTCGCCTTGGTGGATATGCAGATGCCCGGCATAGATGGGCTGGAGTTGGGCCGTCGTATTGCCGCGGATGCGCGCTTTGCGCCGGTTGCGTTGATCATGTTGACTTCGCGGGCGATGCGCGGCGATTCGAAGCAGGCCAAGCAGGCGGGGTTTGAAGCCTATCTGACCAAGCCGGTTCGCTCCGCTCAACTCTACGAGACGCTCTCGTTGGTGCTGGGAGTTCATCGGCAAGCGGTCAAGCAGGCGCCGCTCATCACGCGGCATGTGGTTCAGGAGATTCGTCGGCACAGCGTCCGTATTCTGCTGGCGGAAGACAACCCAACCAATCAAAAAGTCGCCACGCTGATTCTGAAGAAATATGGATACCAAGTGACTACGGTTTCCAATGGCGCCGCTGCGGTTGAGGCCATCTCCTGCGAGCCGTTCCATGTGGTTCTGATGGACGTGCAGATGCCTGTTATGGACGGGTATGCGGCCGCAGCCGCAATTCGCACCCTTGAGATGGGGACAGTCCGACACACGCGCATTATTGCGATGACCGCGCATGCGATGGCGGGGGATCGTCAGCGGTGTATCGAGGCCGGTATGGACGACTACGTGGCAAAACCCATCGTTCCCGAGATGTTGATCGCGGCAATCGAGCGGCAACTCGAGAATCAGGACGTGTCCGTTGAACAGCGGGAGGACGCGCCCACGCCGGAAGCCGTCGTCTCGGGATCGAATCCGGTTTTCGTGCGTGAATCCTTACTTGAGCGCTTGGGGGGTGAGGAGAGCATGGTGGCGGAGATTCTCAAACTGTATGTGGAGGACGCGCCGCTTCAACTCACGAGAATACGGCAAGGGATTGAGCAAGAGAATTTCGAGGAAGTTCATCTCTGCGCGCACAGCCTGAAGGGAGCCAGCGCGAACGTCGGCGCGGAGGCCATGCGGGAAGCCTGTTTGCGGCTTGAGAGTGCGGCCAAGAGTGGAGGTTCGTCCGAGTTGATGGAATGTCTTGTGGCGGCGGAAGAGCGCTTCACGCTGCTGCGTAGTCACCTCGAGAATCTAGGCCTCATCTAACTAACGCATTCCAAAATGGCGTGCCCCGCCTTTCTTGCCAACGCACGCCGTTGTGAAAATGCGCAACGCCAAATGGCGACGCTTCTACTTGAGACGCTCTAGGTTCCTAAGGTCTTTCGCCTTTCATCACTGCGTCGAGCACAGGCCACGACCAATTGAGCGTGTCCGTGCCGACGGGCATGCGGAACCAAACAAGTCCTATGCAGCCCTTCGGTGGCCACTTGTGCAAGCGCGCGACAATTGGCGCGATATCCGCCGGGTCCGCCATCACGCGCCGCACCGAACGCGCCGCGCCGCTTCCCTGTGTTGGCCCCTCGGCCGCCAGGCCGGCGAAATCGCCGTGTTCATCGTAGAGAACGGTGTATCCGTAGGTGGGCAAGGCAATCGCATAGGGAATTTCGCTTCGGACCGCGCGGCGTACGTAGAACCGGAACGACCACGCGCTGAACAGCGACAACGGATCGCTGATGCGGCGAGGCCGCTCGAAGCCGTGTACTTGCAGCACGAAATAGTCGATGGTCCCTTTCATCGTCCGGAACGCATCGCCGCGCAGCCAGGCGGGCAACGCGGTTATCGAGAGGCTTTTCCCTTCTACGGGCATTGTCTCTTTTGCGAGAGCCAGCATCTGGGCATACGTGGACAGTTGAGATGTGGGTGAATCGTAATCGACCTGAAATCCCGCCACCTGCGCTCCCGCCGCATTGGCGACGGCAAGCGATTCCCGGAACACATCGGCCAGGGCGTGTCCCCACTGGGATAGTGCTTGAGCATCGAGAGCTACCGGAAGCGCGCTATTCATGCGAATGACCAGCGTCAAAGGGCGATTCGCCCGTGCCAGAACCATCCAGTCCGGTTCCACCGACTGAAAAGAGTTCGCCCCCGCGCTGGCGTCGCACACCGCTACGAGCACCAGAAACCCGTCCGCTTTGGACGCCGCTTCCTCAACGGCGAAGGAAACGGCGGGCGTCCAGCGTTGCTGCCAAACGTAGAAGCCATTGGTTAGACGCGACGCGTTCTGTTGAACGGCCCACGGTCCTTCACGCCACCAGAGCGCCGTACCTAGCGCGATAGTCCCGATAAGAAAAAGCAGCCCGCATGAGCCGCTCCACCTCGGTCTTTTTCCAAACATCACCCGCATTACCCGCCTCCTGAGGTTATTTTGACAGAAGTGGAGGCTTGGGCCAAAACGGAGGGCATTGGCGAGTCTTCTTATTCAGAACCAATACGCCCCAGCAGGCGAAGCAGGCCATCGAGAATCGTGGCGGGGTGCGGCGGGCAGCCTGGGATAAAGAGATCGACCGGGAGATGGTGCGCTGCGCCGTCGGTGCATTCCGGGTGTCCACGAAAGACGCCACCGCTGATGGCGCAGGCGCCCACTGCGACGATGAATTTGGGCGCAGGGATTGCCAGATGGGTCTTCTGGAGACCTTGGAGCATGTTCTGCGTGACGGGGCCGGTCACCACGATGCCGTCGGCGTGGCGTGGCGAGGCGACAAACTGGATTCCGAAGCGGCTGAGGTCCCACACGACGGTCGAAAGGACGTTGAGATCGGCCTCGCACGCGTTGCAGCCGCCCGCGCTGACTTGTCGCAGCTTTAATGAACGGCCAAAGAGGCGACGGCTCTTGGCGTCGAGGGCTTCGGCCAAGGCATATGTTCGTTGGTCTATCTGTAGCGCCTCCCGTGAGCGCGTCGCCATGCGGTAGTCCTGGGTGAACTGGATGATTCCGGGCGCGCAGGCTTGCGCGCACTCGCCGCAGAAGACGCAGCGGCCGAGGTCCAGCGATGGAGTGTCGTTCAGCGCGACCGCGCTGGTTGGGCACACTTCCACGCATGCGCCACATTCCGCCGCGCATGTTCCAGACGCTATCTGCGGTCGACCTCGATAGCGGTCGGGCAAGCTGGGGGGCGTCTTGGGGAAGGCCAAGGTCTGATGGCCTTGGCGGAAACGTTCACGCAGCGTCTTGATCATCGACGGCCTCTACAGATCATGTCCGCAGTAGGACAGGTTGAAGCTCTTGTTGCACAGTGGAAAGTCGGAAATTTGCTGATTGCGCAGCGCAATGGCCAGTCCCATCCAGTTATGGAACGACGGATCAACCACTTTATACGCGGTGAAGCGCCCCTCGCCATCGGTGATGGCCGTGTGGCAGATTTCGCCACGCCAGCCTTCCACCATGGCCACGGCTATGCGGTTGGGTGGCAGGAGCATGGGGGGCGTACACAAGGGACCTTCGGGTAAGGTTTGTAACTGTTCTCGCACAAACATGACGGAGCGCTGAATTTCGAGCCATCGGACCAAGGCCCGCGCAAAGACATCGCCATTTTCCCACGAAATCACAGGAACCTGCGAGAAACGAAAGATGCCGGAGGGAAAATCGCGCCGTACATCGGCGTCGATTCCACAGGCGCGTGCAGCCGGCCCTACTAACCCTAGACGGAGAGCGTCTTCGCGTGTGAGCGTCCCGGTGCCTTCGAAGCGCGCCATGGAGGATGCGGAATCAAACAGCAACTCGACCGCGCCGGTTACATCGCGAAAGGTCGCCTCTAGACGGCGCGCCAGCTCCTCGGCCCGCGCGTCTTCAAGGTCCCATGCGACGCCGCCAGGGCGGACAAGTCCCCGCCCGAAGCGATTGCCGCAGAGGAGGGCGGTCATGTTCAGAAAATCGCCGCGGATGCGCCCGCAGTAAGATGCCGTGGGCAGAAATCCCACGTCGCCCGCCAGCGCGCCGAGATCGCCGGTGTGGTTGGCGAGACGTTCGAGTTCAAGCGCGATCCCTCGAATGGCGTAGGCCCGCGCGGGCACATGCACATCGCCTAACGATTCCAGCAGTTCACAATAGGCCGTCGCATGGCCGATTGACGTATCGCCCGCAAGGGTCTCCATGTGGTGAATGGAACGCGGGTGCGGTCCGCCGCGCATCGCGCGTTCGACGCCGCGATGCTGATACCCCAGGGCGATTTCGAGATGCAGCACATCTTCCCCGTGGCACTGAAAGCGGAAGTGGCCAGGCTCGATGATCCCCGCATGAACGGGGCCTACCGCGACCTCGTGCACTTCTTCGCCCTCGACGCGGTAGAAATCCGTTACGCATGGCTCGATCGAGGCTGTCGTATCGCGATTCCATGCGTCGTACTCGGGGCGGTAGGATTGGTGATAGCGCACCGGTTTGAGCCAAGGGTGGCCTTCCGGGCGAATCCCCCATTGTTCGGCGATTTCACGCTCAAACCAATGCGCCTGGGGACAGTCGGGGGTAAGTGCAGGATAGACCTCTCCTGGTTCCGTAGCCAATACCTCCAGCACGCCGTGCGCGTTGCGGGCGAGGACGGCGTGCAGGCGGAGTGTATTCGCATCCTCAAGATAGCCAAAGAATGAGGAAAGGCGCGCGCCCTCATCGACTGCTTGCAGCACGGTGTCGCGAAAGGCCTGAACCGGCAGCACAGGAACGTCGTGAATTGCGCCGACGTCTCCATTGGCGAATAGCAGCGATGCGAACATCATGAACCTCCCAAAAGACGGGCCGCTTCGCGTAGCGCGTCGCCCAATGCAGGCGGGATGTAAACGCCCAGCGTGAGCGCGCCCAGTGCCAAGACGGTGGGAGGACCGATAGCCCACCACGACTCACGCACATTCGTCTGCGGCATGGTATCCGACCGTTCTCCCTGGGCCATCGAAAGAACGCTTCGGGAAAGGCCGATGAACACGAGGGACAACAGCGCGAGGTAGAGTAATCCGACGCCATAGCGGCCTTGCTCGAGCGCGGCGCGCAGGATGGTCCATTCGCTCAGGAACGTGCTGAAAGGCGGCGATCCGGCAATCGCGAAGAACCCTGCAAGCCAGAGAAACGAGGATGCAGGCATGACTCGTGATAGTCCGCGAACTTCGAGCGTGGACTTGCTGCGATAGGCGGCCAGGATGTTTCCCGCTACAAGGAAAAGCAGCGCTTTGGATAATGAGTGACCGACGGTGTGCAGCATTGCGCCGAACACGCCCACGCCGCCAAGTCCCACGCCCAGGGCAAGAATCCCCATGTGCTCCACGCTCGAATAGGCCAGCAGGCGCTTGTAGTCGGTCTGCTCGAGAATAAAGACGGCGGCGACAGCGATGGAGAAGAGTCCGAACGCCACCAGCAACTGTTGCGCAAAGACCTGTTGTCCTGCTCCCACGAAGACCTGCACCATGCGGAGAATGCCCAGAAACGCGCAGTTGAGCAGCGCGCCGGAGAGAAGGGCTGAGACGAGCGACGGCGCTTCGCTGTGGGCGTCCGGAAGCCAGGTGTGCAACGGGGCGAGCCCCATCTTGGTGCCGTATCCGACCAGCAGGAAGATAAACGCCGCTTTGAGCCAGCCGATATCGAGTTGCGCGCCTTGCGCGACGAAATCGGCAACTCGCATATTTCCCTCCAGGCCGCTGCGCTCGGCCGCCAACGCGAGAAAGAAGATGCCGAGCAGGGCCAGCGCCACGCCGACGGAGCAGATCATGAGGTATTTCCAAGTCGCCTCAAGCGAACGGCGGTTGCGATGGAAGTAGATCAACGGTGCGCTTGCCAATGTGCTCGATTCGACGGCCACCCACAACAGGCCGAAGTGCTGACTTACTGTAACGAGCGTCATCGTGCCGAGGAAGAAGAGCAGACAGGCTGTAAACGCGGCTTCCGGAGCATTTGGAAAGAGGAACGCCGTGTCTTCTTCATGACGCCAGGCGCTGTGCTTTTCGTCGCGTAGAAACTGCACGGCATACACAGAGACCGCGAGGAACAGGGCGCTCGTGATGCTCAAGAACACACGGCCGGAGGCATCCAGCGCAAGCCAGCCGTTGAGAAACGAACCGGGTTGGATGTGCCATGTGGCGACGGTGAGGCCCGCGTGAACACAGGCCGTCAACAACAACACGCCTCGGCGCGGCGTGTCGGCGCGTAGGAAAAACGCGCCGGCACCGGCAAGTGCGGGCAAAAGAATCAGGGAAAGCAGTAGCATGGCTAATCTTTCAGCGCCGATAAACGGCCAGTGTCGAGATCGTCAAATTCGCGGTGAATGTGGAACATGGCAATTCCCATCACCAATACCGCCATAAAAACGTCCAGCAGCACGCCCATTTCAACCAACAGCGGCGTCTTACGCACAAGCGCCACGCCGAAGACGTACACGCCGTTTTCCATGACCAAATATCCCAGCACCTGGGTGATGGCCTTGCGGCGTGCGACGATCAAAAACAGGCCCACAAGGATAAGCGTCAGCGCTGCGGGCACGACGAGCGGCGGCAAGGTCACCGCAGGCATCGGCAGGCGGCGACCTAACCAGGCCGAGACGCCCAGCATCAGTAGACCAATGACGAGCGACAAGGTGTAACCGACATACGGTTCAACTTCGCGGCGTGCGCCGGTGTCGCGCAGCACGCGCGACAGCAGCACAGGAAATCCCACGCCACGCAGCAGCGTTCCCGAAACGGCGAGTAGCCAAACGTGGACGGTGAGTTCATGGAAATGCGCAAAGACAGTGAAAACCCCTAACAACATTCCTTGGAAAGCGACGCAGCGGATGTACATGTCGAGGCGGCTCGCCCCGAGCATGATAAACGCCGAGAGCACCAGAAGAACCATGAGCGTATGAAGCCAAATATCCATTGATTTATCTTCCCACGACCACGAGCGCGGTGACCGCAAGCGCCGCCGCTCCCACGATGAGCTGTGGTATACGCAGAAGCCGCCAGCGGGCGAGTGTTGATTCGATCGCGCCGATAACGCAGGCCAGCGCCGCCATCCCTATCAGGCCGGAAACGACGTCGATCCAGAGCGTCCCTGTTCGCATGGGCCACAAGACACCGATGACGAGGGAGCCGAGAATCCAGTGCTTGAGCGCCGCCGTGTATTCCAGGAAAGCGAGGTCTGGGCCGCTGTGATCGAGCACCATGACCTCGTGGATCATCGTAAGCTCGAGATGGGTGTTCGGGTCGTCTATTGGGATGCGCGCATTCTCCACGAGAAACACCGCAAGCAGAGTGAGCAGCACCAGAACCAAGCCCGGTCCCGCCTCCGCCCACGCCGCGGCGGCGATGGGCCCATACAGACTGGTCAGCGACCACGCCTCGGCGTGATGCGCCAGCGCCGCCAACGCGAGAAAGAAGGCGGGCTCCGTCAGGGCCGAGAAGGCGGCCTCACGGCTTGCGCCCATGCCTTCAAAAGCCGAACCGGTATCGAGCGCCCCAAGGATCAGCGCAAAGCGCACGAGCCCCAACAGGAGGGCTGCGGCGATCAAATCGCCCTGGAAATGGAACGCTGCGGGCACGCTTCCCAGTGGAGTCAGCAGCAACGCGGCAAGAGCCGCGGCGAGCCCCGCACTCGGCGCGGCGCGAAACACCCAGGTTGTGGTGTGGCTATATACCGCGCCTTTATGGAGCAGTTTCCAGAGGTCGAGATACAGTTGAATTAGCGGTGTACCGTTTCGGCCTGCAAACTTGGCCTTGGTCTGATTGATGATGCCCAGCATCAGTGGGGCAAGGACGAGCCCCAGCAATGCGGGCAGAATTGAACCACCGTCAGCGTCGTTCATTTTAACTCATCTTCCATAACAGCAGGATTAACAGTGTCACGGCAACATAAAGTACATAGAGATGGATGTTTCCATGCTGAAGCCGGCGCAAGCGCGCCATCGCCCACTCCGCGCTGACGAAAAAAGGATGGTAGATTCCTTCCATGCATACGTCCGGCGTCGCAGTGGATAGCGAGGCGGGTTTGGGAAACAGTCCACGTACCGGCTCCCCGTAGCGGCGTCCGCGCAGGATCGCGCGGAGCAACTCCGTCAGCGGTTGCGCAAACGAGGAGGACGTATACTGCATGCGCGGCGTTGGGCGTGCATAGCCGCAATCCCACGTGCCTGCCCGCGTGACTTCACGCCCGCGCAACAGTAGCGCGCGAAACGTCAGCAACGCCACCAAGACGGCTACAACGAACACGGACATGGCTACAATACGTCCGAGGAGGTGAATCTCTCGCGCTAGAGGATTCGAGGCGTCCGGCGTCCAGAGTTCGGGACGCAGCACACGGAGCGGTTCGCCCAGCGCTTGAATAACGTATGGCGCGCCTAGACCAATGCCCAGGCATGTCGCTGCGAGTAACCACATTGGCGCCCGCATGCGCCAACCGGGGTCGTGCGCGTGGGCGGTATGGTCGCTACGCGGTTCGCCCAGAAACACGGTGCCGAAAATCTTGGTGAAACAGGCGGCCGCAAGGCCACTGATCAACGCGAGTCCGCCGATGACCGCGGCGGAAGGCCCAAGTTCGGGGGACGCCTTTTGGGTGATGCCTTCAAAAGCGCCGAGAAAGATCAGGAATTCACCGACGAATCCGTTGAACGGTGGCAGACCCGAGATCGCCATCGAACCGGCAAGGAATGCTGAGCCGGTATGTGGCATTGGCTTAAGTAACCCGCCGAGAGAGTCCATGTTGCGCGTGTGGGTAGCGTGGAGGACGGTGCCTGCGCCGAGAAACAGCAAGCTCTTAAAGAGGCTGTGATTAAGCACGTGAAGCAGCGCGCCCGCAAATCCCAGCAGGGAAACCAGCGTGTTTCCCGTCGTCCATCCCACTAAGCCAAGTCCAAGGCCGAGCGCGATGATACCGATGTTCTCAACACTGCTGTAGGCAAGCAGGCGTTTGGCATCGCTCTGCGCGAACGCGAACAATATCCCGCCGATGCCGCCCGCGAGTCCAATCGCGATGAGTAGATATCCCCACCACAGGGGGGGCGTGCCAAGACACAGAACAATGCGTAGAAGGCCATAGATGCCGGTTTTGATCATTAGGCCCGACATGATGGCGGACACGTGGCTAGGGGCGGCGGGGTGCGCTTCGGGTAGCCATACGTGAAACGGCGCGAAACCGGCCTTTGCGCCAAATCCCACCACAGCGAGCAGAAAGATCGCAGCGGCGGCGCTGGGCGTAAGGTTCTTCCCAAAGGCCGAGAACTCGAACGAACCGTCGGGCGCTCCGAGCAGAACAAACATGGCTAGAAGCGCAGCCGTGCCAAGGTGCGTCGCCACTAAGTATAGCCACGCGGCGCGGCGCACCTCGCCGTGTTCGTCTTCGAACGCAACGAGAAAGAACGACGCGAGGGCCATAACTTCCCACGCGACGAGAAACAGAACGGCGTTATGGGCCAGCACCACGGTGATCATGCTTGCGACAAGCAGATTGAAAAAACACCACACGCCGCCCATCGCTTTGCGTGGCATGTAGGCGCGAAGATATTCCGCACCGTAGAGTCCGCAGAGCAGCGAAACGATAAGGATAGGAAGAATAAAGAACGCCGCGAGCGCATCCAACCGAACACTGAATGCGCCGCCAGGCACTTTCCACGCGGCGGACATCATTTCCGGAGCGTGCCCCGGCAGCATCGCCATGACACACGCGGGAACGCCGAGCAACGTCGCGATGAAAAGTCCCGCCATGCCAAATGCCGCGGGCCATCCTGCCCGGCGGGAGGTCAAGCCCGCCAAAATCCCGGAGCCAGCGAGCACGGCCACCGCTGAAAGTAGAAGCGTCATTGGGCAGCCTCATCGGATCGCGCCCGCAGAGTTGGCAATGCATTCTCAACGGCATCCGCCGCTGCCAGGATTTCTTCGCGGCTCGCCTGACGTTTCAGAGCACTCTTGAACTGCGGATTGTGCACGGCGAAGGCGATGCTCGATAGCACATGCAAGTGCTCGCGGATGGTCGGGCTGATCAGGGTGAACAGAATATCGACCGGTTTGCCGTCAATCGCGTGAAAATCGATAGGTCGCTCAAGGAAGCACAATGTGATCATGGGGCGTGCCACACGGAGTACAATTGGGTTCCGCACGTGCGGAATCGCGATCCCGTCGCCTATCGCCGTCGATCCCAGCGCCTCGCGTTCCAGCAGGATACGCAGGAGAAACTCCCGATCCATCGTGTCCGGAATTCGGAGCAGCGAGACCACTTCGCGCAGCACCGTTTCCTTGTCGTTTCCGCCCACGCGATAGTGAACGCCGCCCGCTTGAAGCGCCTCGGAAAAGCCCGGCAGCGGCGCGTCGTCCGGGGCTTCGATAAGCCCGGTTCCCGGCGGCACGTTCACCTTATGCGAAGTCGCCCATTCCAGCAGTTCCGTCTTGTTGAAGCGGTACTGCTTGTTGATGCGCATCGCAGGCAGCCCAGACTCGGCGATCCATCGGTAGATCGTCTTTTCCGAGACATTGAACAGCTTCGCTGCGTCCTTTACCTGCAATTGCACAATAGGGACTCCACTTAGTTTGCGAAAGTATTCATGCTAGCGCGCTGGAGTTTCATTATCAAGTTTGTCCAGGAATAGGCAAACATGTCCATTTAATGGCGCAATACTCCCAGAAGCAGGGTCACTCAAACCGCGCGCAGTCAGCTTGACAACACGGTTCGCGATTCAGTAGGATATCCCCGTTCTTGCCGGATGGCCAAATGGTAAGGCACCTGGCTCTGGACCAGGGGATTCTAGGTTCGAGTCCTAGTCCGGCAACCAGCATGCACGCGCGGCGGGAACGCCGCGTTTATTTTGCGGCCCGTTCATCTAGGGGTTAGGATGCGGGATTCTCAGTCCCGTCACAGGGGTTCGAATCCCCTACGGGCTGCCATAAAATACCTAAGTTCTTTTAGTAGAGGAACTTAGGTTTTTTATTTGATACGGGATATCAACTCAAAACTACTGAAAATTACCTAATCTTACGCCAGCGTGTCAGCTTTTTTGGCACGGCGTGCCAGTTGCACTGTTTGAAAAATCACTTATGCGGTACAGACTCTACCGCTCAATCGCGAATTCGTCCAGTATCTTTCCATTTAGGTCGTAGCAGCGATAGGTCAGTCGGTCCGGGTTGGTGGAGATATCGATCACCTGATAGGTCGAGGTGTTCGTGAAGGCTTTTTCCGCGTAATCGTGCTCAACCTGTTCGTAATATTTAGTTCCGGACACCGAAACGACGTGGACGGTTCCTTCCTTGGTTGATTCCACGCGCTTTCCGTCGCGCATGGGATAAGTGCGCAGGTACGCGTGGTCATGGCCTTCCAGCGCCAGATCGACGTGGTACTTGTCGAACAGGGGTTCCCAGGCCTCGCGGATATCCTCATTGTCCCTATGCTTCTTGGAGGGATAAAGCGGGTGATGGTAGACCACAAACTTCCACGTGGCCTTCGTGTTTGCGAGTCTTTCCTCGAGCCAAGGGGCCTGGTCCGTCGGGGAGATGTTGGAGTCGAGCACAACAAACAGGGCATTCGCATATTCGAACCAGTAGGCGCGTTCCGGCGGGAAATCCTTGGGGCCGTTGAGCGGCAACTGGAAGGTCTCCAGATATAGGTGGGGGTGGAGTTCGCTGGCGTAGTCGTGATTGCCCAAGCAGGGAACCAGCGGGCGATGGTCGAAAACGCCGCGCCCCCCCGCGAAGAACTCGTCGAACTCGTTGCGGTAGGCCCCGTCATTCACAAGGTCACCCGAAATGACGTAGAACGCCGCATTGGGATGACGCTGGCCGGCCTGCTGAAGCAACATTCCCCATTGGTCTAGTCCGAGCTGTGGGTCGCCCATGTAGACGAACGAAAACGGCTGCGCGGCGTCCGGGGCGGTCGTAAATGTCGCCCAGTCGCTCCACGGACCTTGCTGCCCCGTTCCAACCCGGTACCGATACTCTGTGCCGGGGCGCAGCCCCTGCATGGACGCATGGAACCGGTGATTCACGGGGTCGTTCTTGATCATGGGATCGTTCCACACCGACATCGTTGCCGCGACGCCTTGCGCACTGCTATCGGGCTGATTCGCCTCGACGTACTCCAGCCACCCTTGCGTGACCGTCGGACTCGTCCGCCACTGCACCGTCTGGGTGGTACGGGGATCGTCGCTCCATGTTAGGCAGATCTGGTCGGGGTGCTCGGTTCCGGGCGTTACCGTGCTCCGGGGGATAAAACGGTCCGCATACCAACTGACGACCAGTCCCTTGAACTGGGCAACCGCCACACTGGCCGCCGCGAGAACAAGCACGGCCCCCACGACGCGAAGCACTAGACGTTTGTTCATTGAAAACTTCTCCCAATCCACTAATTGTTTGCTGGCGTTAACCTACGAAACACGTCCGTGGACGTCATTCTATTCCCTTGAGGCAGGGCGGTAAGACTTAGCGCACTGCGCGGGAAGCTGCATAGTACCGCAATTGCGCACCGTGATGCGCGGAAATGCGACGCTAGTCTTGCGAAGTAACGCAGCCTACGCCATAATGTGGGGAACTGTTCAGTACAACTGTGGAAGGATGCTTCTATGCCATTCGATCTCGATATGATCAAAAAAGTGTATGGCAGTTTGGGCGCGCGCGTGGGTAAGGCGCGGGAAACTCTTGGCCGTCCCATGACGTTGACCGAGAAGATTCTCTTTGCGCATCTATTCGAGACGCAGGCACCGGACCGTTTTGAGCGCGGCGGCTCGTACGTCGATTTCGCGCCGGATCGCGTCGCGATGCAGGACGCGACCGCCCAGATGGCGCTGCTTCAGTTCATGCAAGCCGGTCGCAGCAAGACGGCCGTACCGTCGACCGTGCACTGCGATCACCTGATCCTTGCGGAGACCGGCGCGAAGAGCGATTTGCCCAAAGCACTCGATCTCAATCGTGAGGTCTATGACTTCCTTGCGTCGGTTTCGACCAAATACGGTATCGGCTTCTGGAAACCCGGCGCGGGCATCATTCACCAAGTAATCCTCGAGAACTACGCGTTTCCCGGCGGCATGATGGTCGGTACCGATTCACACACCCCCAACGCGGGCGGACTCGGCATGATCGCGATCGGCGTGGGGGGCGCGGACGCCGTGGACGTGATGGCCGGAATGGCGTGGGAATTGAAGTGGCCCAGGCTGATCGGTGTGCGCCTGACGGGCGCGCTCAACGGCTGGGCGTCGGCAAAAGACGTTATCCTCAAGGTCGCCGGTATCCTGACTGTCAAAGGCGGCACCGGGGCGATCGTCGAGTACTTCGGGCCGGGCGCGGAGTCGCTGTCCTGCACGGGCAAGGGCACCATCTGCAACATGGGCGCGGAAATCGGCGCAACGACCTCCGTGTTCGCCTTCGACGACGCGATGGCGCGTTACCTTCACGCGACGGGGCGCGCCGAGATCGCCGATCTGGCCCAAGGCGTGCGCGAGCATCTGCGCAGCGACGCCGAAGTCTATGCCGATCCGGGCGCGTACTACGATCAGGTCATCGACATCGACCTTTCGACACTCGAACCGCACGTGAACGGTCCCTTTACGCCCGATCTGGCGTGGCCGATCTCGAAATTCGCCCAAGCGGTGACGGACAACAACTGGCCGCGTACGCTGTCGGTCGGGTTGATTGGCTCCTGCACCAATTCCTCCTACGAAGATCTTGATCGCGCGGCCTCAGTTGCGCGTCAGGCTGCGGAGAAGAAGCTGAAGGCCAAGGCGGAGTTTATCGTGACTCCAGGTTCGGAGATGGTGCGTTACACCACCGAGCGCGATGGTCAACTCGCGGCGTTCGAAGCGATTGACGGCGTCATCATGGCCAACGCCTGCGGTCCGTGTATCGGGCAGTGGATGCGCCCCGGCGCGAAGGACGGCGTGCCGAACTCCATCGTGACCTCGTTCAACCGTAATTTCGCCAAACGCAACGACGGAAACCCGAACACGCACGCGTTTGTCACGTCACCCGAACTCGTGACGGCGCTCGCGCTGGCGGGAGACCTCGCGTTCAATCCCTTGACGGACACGCTCGTGAATGAGGAAGGAAACGAAGTGAAGCTCGATCCGCCGCGCGGCGAGGAGCTTCCCGTCGAAGGGTTTGACGTGAAAGACCCTGGTTACCAAGCGCCCGCGCCCGACGGCAGCGCCGTGCAAGTCATCGTCAAGCCCGATTCCCAGCGCCTGCAACTTCTCGATCCGTTTGCAGCATGGGAGGGGAAGGACCTGCTTGGGTTACGCCTGTTGCTGAAGGCGAAAGGCAAATGCACCACTGACCACATTTCTATGGCCGGGCCGTGGCTGCGGTTCCGTGGGCATCTCGACAACATCTCCAACAATTGCTTTATCGGCGCGATCAACGCGTTCAACGGCGAAGCGAACAAGGTGAAGAATCAGCTCACCGGCGCGTACGACGAAGTGCCCAAGGTGCAGCGGGCTTACAAGGCGCAAGGGCTGGGATCGGTCGTCGTAGGCGACGAGAACTACGGCGAGGGCTCTTCGCGCGAGCACGCCGCGATGGAGCCGCGCTTCCTGGGCGTACGCGCGATTTTGGTGAAGTCGTTCGCGCGCATTCACGAGACGAACCTCAAGAAGCAGGGGATGCTCGCGCTGACCTTCGCGGACAAGGCCGACTACGATCGCATCCGCGAAGACGACTCGCTCGACATCACCGGCCTGACCGCGTTTACGCCGGGCAAGCCGCTTACCGTGACGTTGCATCACGCGGACGGCACGACGGAGTCGTTCCCGGTGAATCACTCCTACAACGAGGGGCAGATTGCTTGGTTCAAGGCCGGCGCCGCGCTGAACCTGATCAAGGCGGGGCTGAAGGCATAGAAGGAACAAACGCGGGGGAGACTTCCCAAAAGAAGTTTCCCCCGCGTGTCTTTTCGTTACGATTTCACCTGCGCGCGATAGGTCAGTACGGTCTCGCCGCCTTTGGGCACGGGAATCGCAAACACCGCTGTAAACGCATCCCGCTTGGTGAACTCATGCGATTTCTCGATGATGCGCCAATCGCTGCTCATGGGCTCGACAACGCTGATCACCACGTCCGAGTCCTTGTGGTTGCGCAGCGTGATCTTGAACGCCGACTCGTGCAAGTTCTGCGCGATGATCTTGTAGTCGGTCTGCACACGTTCGGCAACCAGATCGAACGCCGTGCCCAGGCGCAGGCGCACGTCCTCATCTTTCGGCGTGTGCTGGATGCGGTCCTCGCCGCTAAACTGCAACGCACCGCTCGAATCCGCCTGATACACCCGCATTGTGCCCGAGGGCAGCGGCATGCCGAGGTGATTCGCCTCTTTATTGGCGAATTTCAGGAAGACGGCGACTTTTTCATTCTTCAGCTCCGGCATCGGGCCAAAGAAGAAATGCTGCTGGCCGGTGTATTCATATTCTTTCGCGACACCGATCTCTGACGCCCCGAGCAGACTGATCTGTTTGCTCTGATTCTCCTTGATCGTCGTGCGCCGCGGCACGGTGTACAGGTGGTACTCGCCGAAGGCTTCCTCAACGGCCATCTTGGCCATCTCTGGTGCGGCGGCAACGTCGTTGTTCCCCCCCGTAAAAGCCATCTTACGCGGCCTTGGCGCGCGGTTGACTTCGCCCGCGACGAGTTTAAGCCGTGCGTTCGCGTACTGCGCGCCCGACTGGTTGTTGAGCGTGACCCACCCGGCCAGGTCCATCTTCGTCTCGCTGCGGTCCAGCGTGACCACATAATCCGCCTGCCAACTGATGCCTCCCGTGAGGTAACTGGCCTCAATCGTCTGCGCGGCGGTGGTGTTGTTCAGCGCCCACACCAGCGTCGGCTTGGAGATCAGATTCTCGGGGATCTGCGGCAGCACGACGTTGCCCGGATGCCCCAGGAAAATTTGATCGCCCACACGATACACCGGGCCCTCATTGTTGCTCAGCAGCGTCGCGTTCACTTCCTGAAAGCCGATCTGATTGCTGAAATTAATGAGTTTCACGTCTTTTCCAACGTATTTCTCCATCAATTTCTGCGGGCTGATCAGGTCAAATTCATAGTTCTGCTCGAGAATCCCCACTGAGCCCGGCGCGGAGATCGAACGCAGGCTGACGGTCTCAGGCTGAACGCGCTGCGCCACATCCATAAACCTCAGTTCGTGCTCGCCCGTGGGGAGCGTGAGCTTACGTACGTCGCGTACCAACGCGAGATCGCCGTTGTACACGGTAATCGACACGTCCGTTTGGTCGGCCAGCGTGCTCGTCGCTGCAGTGGGGGCGGGGGGAGCAGGGGCTTGGGCAACGGCGATCGGCGCAAGAAGCAGTAGGACAAGCAGGGATACGACGGTTTTCATAACCCACTCCTCTAGGCGAGGGGACCCCGCCGGTTGGCCACCGTCCCTTCCAGGAACGGCATCACGTTCCACGCGAGGATTCATCCCCGCTCAGAGAAGAAAGTTTCGGCGCGGCTAGCGGCCGCCGGAGATCAGGTTTGAATGGTCTTTTGGAGTTGATTCAGCAAATGACGCGTGTCGGCCTTGGCTTGCGCTTCCTGCGTGATTTTCTGGCAGGCATACAGAACCGTAGTATGGTCCTTTCCGCCAAACGCCTCGCCAATTTCCGAAAGCGACAATCCCGGCACTAGGTCTTTGCACAGGAACATCGCGATCTGTCGCGGAAACGCGACTTGCCGTTGGCGGCTGCGACCGCGCAGGTCCGAAATGCGAAGGTCGAAAAACTCCGCCACCGCGCGTTGCACCGCGTCGATCGTCACCGGACGCAGCTTCTCGCGTCCAATGAGATCGCGCAAGACTTCTTCCGCCAGCGGCAGGCCGATCTTGCGGCCCGTCAGTTTTGCATACGCCAACACCGTAACCAACGCGCCTTCAAGTTCACGGATGTTATTGACGACGTATGTCGCAATGCAGCGTAAGACGTCCTGGGGAACGGTCGTGCGCTCTTCCGCGGCCTTGTTCTGCAAAATCGCCACGCGCGTTTCGAGGTCCGGCGGCTGGATATCCGTCACTAAACCCCACTCGAAGCGGGAAACAAGACGGTCTTCGAGGCCGGAGATTTCCTTCGGCGGGCGATCGCTCGACAGCACGATTTGTTTGTGCATGTCGAACAGCGAATTAAACGTATGGAAGAACTCCTCTTGGGTCGCTTCCTTGCCAGCGATGAAGTGGATATCGTCGATCAACAGCGCATCGACTTTGCGATAGCGCGCGCGGAATTTTTGTGTGGATTTCTTCGCGATGCTTTCGATGAGTTGGTTCGTGAAATGTTCGGATGACACAAACGCCACGTTCGCGTCGGGTCGGCGCCGCAAAATCTCTTGACCAACGGCCTGCATGAGATGGGTCTTACCCAATCCCGTCGGACCATACAGAAACAGCGGGTTGTATGCCCGGGCCGGCGATTCGGCCACGGCGCGCGCGGCGGCGTGCGCGAAACGGTTGCCCGCGCCGATCACAAAGCGTTCGAAGGTGTATCTCGGGTTAAAACCATCGAATCGACGATCCGGTTCTTCAGCCGTGCGCCGCTTCGGAGTGTGTATCTGCGAGCCGTTGCCGCGCTGCGCGAGGCGAGGCGTCGCCTCATGGTCTTGCGCCGCGCTCGGAGCGGGAGTGGCGGGCTCATAGCCAGAGCGGAACTGCACCTCGCGAAAATCAGGAAGGAGTTCGCGTACGCACGTGGAGACGTGTTCAAGGTAATGATCCCGCAGCCAATCCGCGAAGAAGGCGCTCGGCACGCCGACGACCAAACACCCCTCATCATACGAGACAAAACGGGTCTGCGAAAACCAGTTCTTGTAGCTGTGCTCGTCGAGAGTCTGTTGCAGGCGTGCTTGAGTCGCTTCCCAAGGATTCAGCCTATCCGTTGGCATCCGCTCTCCTCTCCGGCATGAGATCCAGACTGTCGCCAGCGGGATTTCCGCCGACGGAAAAATTCCTCACGCGCGTTGAAAGGCCATCGGGCCTTTCACGAATAACGGGCTGTCCGAACGTCCGCGAGCCGTCTTTCGCTTTCGCGCGCGCCGATCGGCGATATCGCCGATCCTCCCTGACGCACACATAAAACTGGCCTCACGCACGGGGCGGTCAACCCCTTCCGCACGTTATTCACAGGTTATCCACAAGTTATCCACACCCCTGTAAATAGGGGCTTTTCAAATAAAAGCGAACCGTGAGTGTGCCCAATGAACAGCGTGCTTGTCAAGGTCTCTGTTATTCCCTTCTGACACCGCACCCATTCACGCCGATTCATGCTTCACACGATTCCACACCGCGTCCAGTTCCTCCAGACTGCAATGTTTCATTACCTTGCCCGAACTCGCGATCTCTTCCTTCACACGCTCGAATCGCCGCGTAAAACGCTCGCACGCCAGCGCGAGTTCGTCGTCGGGAACTGCATTGAGAAAACGCGCGAGATTCACAACAGAGAAAAGGAGATCGCCTAACTCGCGTTTCGCGTGTTCTGGATTCTGCTCCGCGAGGGCCAGTTCGATTTCCTCGATCTCCTCGCGCACCTTCGCGATCACGTCGGATACTTCGCTCCAATCGAAACCCAACGCCGCCGCAGCAAGCTGGAGATCAACAGCGGATTGCAGGGAAAGAGAAGGAGCGGAATTCGCGCGTGACGATGTGGTTGAAGATTCCGAACTAGACAACGCGCCAGTCTCCCCCGGCATAAATGCGGCGCAAAACCACCCCAGTAGAAGGCCGCACCCCACGTCTTGACCGCAATGCAATCGTTCACACGCGGCAGTTTTTGATTATACCCCGGCAAGGCTGTTTGCGCAAGGAAAAGTTGCGCGAGCGAGCTACGAGAGCGCCGTTTGTTCGTCGCGCCGCAACGTGACGATGCCGAACTCCGGGGGCACGTTGAAGCGGAAAGGAAGACCCGCCATTCCCACGCCGCGCGACACGAGCACGGGGCATGTAGGGCCTTGGCACAACCCGCCAATGTACTTTTTTCCGAAGCGGCTCGGCGAGATGGGCGCGCCGATGACGGGGAACGCGACCTGTCCGCCGTGGGTATGTCCACTCAACATGCAGTCCACGCGGAGTCCCGGGCGCAAACGCTCGGCTACGTCGGGGTTATGCGACAACAACAAGCGCGGCATCGTGTCGGGTACACCGCGCAACGCCTGCTTTGGCGAGGGAAACTGCATCCAGAGATCGGTTAAGCCGCCAATGCAAAGGCCGTCCTCTTCTGGGCGTTCATGGAACCCTGCGGACGAGAGAAACACGCGCGAATTCTCGAGTACGCGGATGGAACTTCTTGCAAAGGCGGCGCGCACGAGGGAAATCCCTTCCCAGACCTCGTGGTTCCCGAAAACCGCAATTGAACCCAGGCGCGTTTTGACTTCCGAGAGCAGGGCGATACCCGGTGCAACCGATTCGGGCGAAAAGTGAACGTAATCGCCGGTGAACAAGCACAGATCCGCTTCCAGAGCGCTTGCGCGTTCGAAAACGCGCCGCAGATAACGGTGGCCGATAAACGGGCCGTAGTGGGTGTCCGCGATATGCAAGAGCCGGAAACCGTCGAGATCGCGCGGAAGGTTTTTCAGACGGATCTCGGTAGGTCGAATCGCGATCAACTCCGGTTCCACGTACGTCGAATATCCCATCGCCATGATGCCCGCGCCAGCCGTGGACCGCGCCATAAAATCGCGCCGAGTTATTGACGACTTGCGGGTTTTGCCTGACGCAGCAAGCTGTCTACGCCGGTCGGCACGTAACGCCGCTGCCGCGGCCGCGTAGAGTCCCCAATACAAGAATGGGGTCGAAAAGGATACGGCGGTCTGGACTGCAAGCGACGTTTGGTGGTTATTCGGCGGAAGCGCGAGCCATAGAGCGGTGCGCATGGGCAAGCACAACACGTATGCCGCGCGCGCGGCCACACGGCTCGCGGCGTCGGCAACGGGCGAATCAAAATAGCGGCTGCCCTGCAGTATTCCGAATAAGAGTACTGCTCCACACGACAGGACAACCGCAACTTTCAGCACAAACTTCATGGCGCGTGGGCGCGCCACATGCAAACGAGTTGTCATTCCTTAGCTGGGCCAAACTCCATGGGGCCGTTCCCGGCCGCAGTCGCGCCGTGTGCGTTGAGGGCGTCGACGGTCCAATACATTGGACCCGCGGGCGACGGAACAGTGACCTTCGGCTCATTTACCGTGATCGTTGTCGCATCGGAAAAATCGCGCTTGGCGGCTGTGCGCACCACCCAAGACTCCGCGCCTGCGCGCTTTTCCCACGACAATTGTACCCCATCCGGCGTTTTTTGTGACGACAAAAGATGGAATGCCGAAGGCGGACAATCGCGCGAAGGCAGCCAAGACAGATAGTGATTGCCCGTTTGCCCCGCGCTGGAGAAATCGCACACCGGGAATTCCGCGCCATTGGCGCTACGCAGCGTTCCCAGCAGCCACGGCGCGATAGGCCCTTGCCAGTCTTGGAGTTGCAAGGTGGTCGACTTCCAGTCTAGCGCCGGGACCTGGTCCGGATTGAGGTCCGTGTAGCGGGCATCGTAGGCCAACAGGAGCGGTCCGCGGTAGACGCTGACCTTATTTGCGAACTCCTGCTCTCCCGCCCAGAACCGCAGGCTGAAATCGAATGTCAGCTCAACTACATCGCCTTTCTTCCACTTGCGCGAGATCGGCAGATAGGTTCCCGCGACGGCGGGCGTCTCCTGGCCGTTCATCTTGACCACCGTCTGCTGCGACCACGAGGGGATACGCAGATTCAGCGTGAAATTCGCCGCGTGCCTCGGTTTCACGGTCAGACGCACCGTGTTTTCGACGGGGTAGTTCGTTTCCTGGAGCAACTCCACGGTTTGGCCCGCCACGTCCGCATGCATTTTCCCTGGACCGTAGTAGTTCAGATTCAAACTGTTGTCGTTGCCACTCATCAGCCCCCACTGCGCGATCATCCCCAGCGGACGGCCGGCGTTGACCGCACAACAATTCAGGTCCGGCCCGGCCTTGGGCGATTGCCAGGGCAGCTCAACGCCGAACAGGCGCGTGCCGTCCATCGGCACGTTGTATGCACACACACGCCCGCCATAAGGAATCGCGCCGAGGGCGCTGTTCAACGTGCTCCACTCGAGCTCATCCGCAATGCGCGAGTCGCCGGTCATTCGCAACACATCCAGCGCCATCGCCACCCACGCCACCGTGCAACACGTTTCAATTGCCGCGGTGTGGTACGGCGTGCCTTGGAAGCCCTCGCCCGCGGTTACGCCACCCGTGTTGTGACGGTCGCCGCGCAGGCCGGATTCCCATATGACCATCAGCGCGCGCCGGTACTGGTCGTCGCCGGTGAGCCAATATAATTCCGCCAGCGCCTGCCAGGAGTGAATACATTCCCAACGGTGTTGCGGAAACTCGACCACGGGCTTGCCGGCCAGCGCACTCTCGAGCCAACGCCCCGCGCCGGGCGAATTCCACGCCTCATGCACGATATACTTGGCCAGGTCGAGGTAGCGCTGGACTCCCGTCTTCTTGTAAAGCAGCACGAGCGAGTGGCATACAGCCATGTTCATAGAACCGGCCCCGTCGTCATTGGTCAGGAGCGGGCCGCCCGGACCGAAGGTCTCGAACAACAGGTCCGCGGCGCGGCGGCACGCATCGAGCGCGGGCTCATAGCCGGTGTCCTCGTAGTAGAACATCAGCCCCAACATACAGTGGTAGTGCCCCCAGATGTCCCAGTTGCGCCCGGTCAGTCGCGTTTCCGCCGGGAACGGCCCAAGGTATCCGTTCGGGGCCTGTGTCGCGATTAGGTCGCGCGCGAAGGCGTCGATCGTGGTCTTGAGCGTTTCGTCGCGCGTGAGCCGCCAGTGCAACACCGCGCCGGTGAGGTACTTGCCCGCGAACTCGCCCGCCCACGGCATCAGCGGATCGCGGACGGGTCGCTTGTCGCGGTCACGCAGGATTTGCAGCATCGCCGGGCTTGTAGCCGGCGTGGACACATAGTACTCCTGTACCAGCCGGTCGATGCGCCCGCGTAGGTAACCGCTCAGATCGTAGTCGGCACCCACCGCCGTATGCAGCAGCGGCGCGACTGCGTCTTTCGGCGCGACGGGCGTCGGTTCCGCGTTCCAATCATACGCACGGATCGCCCGGCGCTCCGTGGCGGGCGTTTCTCCGCCCGCGGACAACGCCACGACCGTCCAATATCGGTCTTGACTATTGGAGAACTGTGTGCGCTCGATTTCAGCGGTAGTGATGCGGCCTACTTCTTTCGTGAAACGCGGTGACGTGGCGTTCGGCGAGTCATAGAATTCCACCCGATATCCCGTGGCGCCTGCGCAGGCGGTCCATTTCAGAGCAACTGCTCCGCGCGAGTGACTCTCAAAGCCCTGCGCCGGGCCGAGCAGTTCTGGCGCGATAATCGACAGCGGACCAGGGGACGGCTGCCCCAGGATGTGTGCGGACCCCGCCGCCAGGTAAGTGAGGTGGTCCGAAAGCGACAGTGTCTCCAGACGTATCCAGTCCTGCGAACGCGGCACGTTGCTCAACCGAAACTCGGTGATATCGCCGTGGAATTGCCAACTCGTGAAGTGTTTTACACCGCGGCCAATGCGGAATTCGTCAATTTGAAGCGGTCCGCCCAGGGAATGGTCGGACAGAAGCTGGCGTCCATCGAGGCAGGTCGTCCGGCTGCGATCGTCGCCGTTGTACTGCGCGCTCACCGCATGCCATTGCGTGGGCGAGAGACCGGGCGAGTTTAGTTCGGTGCCCGCCTGCCCGTGGAGGGCCGTGTTGGTGTGTAGGGTGTCTGGGAGCCGCATGCCGAAGTTGAACCAGTTTGCTCCGCCTGCTCCCGCACCCGCTGCGAGCGTCTGCATGCCATTGAGTGCTGCGGGGCGCATGCGCGTCGCGATGGATACGCACCTACTCAGCGATTTCACAATGTCCGGGGCTATCTCTAGGTAGGAAAGCTCCCCAGCAAAATGCGCGCCCTGTGCGTCCACTTTGGCGCCTTGGGTTTTTCCCAGCGGTTTTCCAGTCAAGATGTTGTTGGGCCCGTTTCTGAAGTTCGCAACGGCTACATACCCCGCGCTAAAAGGGTTTGCCTGGACTCTAGGCGCGTCCGCGTTGCCGTAGTAAACGAAGAGGCGGTAGACGGTATTCGGCGCAAGTTCCGGGATGCGCACGACGAGTTCCGCGCCCGAATCGCTCCAGTTAGAGAGCAGGGTGTCGAGTACTTCGCCCTTTTCGGAGACCACGCGTATGTCCGATGCATCGGCTTTTGCGCGATCCAGCGCGAGTCGATCGCCTGGAATGACAAGACGTAGCGGAAAATCGTGCAGCGGGGTTTCGAGCCACGCGACATCGATCAGGAGCTCGTTGCGTGCGGTCCACGCGTTGTTCCACCACGCCGTGGAGCCCGTTGGACTGGCTGCCTGTGCCGCTAAAACCATACACGCCAAGGTCAACATGCGAATCCCTTCCTCTGGTTGTGTGTTCAGAGCGTCAAACCGCGCAGATAATACCGAATGCCCAAACTGAGAACAATGACGGCGTGGGAAGTTTCTCCTGGCGTATGTCCGTGGTAGAATTCCACCACTTCATGAGCATACACGCACAACGCATTGAGACGATTCATTTGCCGCGGCCCACCGGGTATGCGCAGGCGTACGCCGCGATGTGCGCGCGGCGCGATGCGGTGATTGCAGGAACGGCGCCGAATACGTTGTTCGTTGTTGAACATACGCCGGTGATCACACTGGGACGCAACTTCAAGGCGCAGCATTTACTGCTTTCCGAGACAGAATTGACGGCGCGAGGGATTGAACTCGTTCGGGCGGATCGCGGGGGAGATGCGACCTATCACGGCCCGGGGCAACTGGTGGCGTACCCGGTGCTCAATCTCCAGGCGTGGCGTCCGTCGGTACGGTGGTATCTGCGCGGCCTCGAGGAAGTCATCATTCGCACACTGGCGGGTTACGGTCTTGAGGGCGAACGCATTGAAGGGCTGACGGGCGTCTGGGTGAACGGCGCGAAGGTGGCCGCAATCGGCATCGGCCTGCGCCATTGGGTGTCGTACCATGGCGTCGCCCTGAATATAGACCCCGAGATGGAGCACTTTCGCGTGATTGTGCCGTGCGGAATTTCGGACAAGCCGGTTACGTCGCTGCGTGCGTTGCTGGGAACCGCGCCGGAATTTGATGAAGTGTCGGCGCGGTTCGAACGGGAATTCCGCAATTTCTTTCAGGAGGCCTGAGTCGCTCTACCGCCCGGTGATGGAGGACCATGCGCGGCCGAGCCAGCCCTCAGATTTCTGTTCTTCCGCGGCGATGGTGGTTTCAAGGTTTTCCACCACCGGCAGCCACTCGCCGTTGACGTTCTCCTCGACCTTGTCCGCGACGAAGAGACTTCCCGCGCGCAGCCAGTGTCCGCCCCGGTACTGGTAGGTCAGCGTTTCCTTGCCTGTGCCACGGAAGAAGTGGTCGTCGGCCGCTGCGGTCTCGCGCTCACGGTGCAACTTGGTCGCGTATCGCAATTTGGGAACAGTCACCTCCGCTTCATAGGGGATGATGCGCGATTCCTTTGACTCCATCGTGACATCAATCTCCTGCGGGGCGGGGTACTCGCCATACTCCTTGAAGAAGTATGGACGGCGGCGTTCAATGGTGTCCTTGGCGTTCTTGTCCGCCGCCGCGATATCGTTCGCCACTGCCTGCCTCAGTTCTGCTTCGAGTGCGGACTCCGACGGCGCGACCGCAGCCGCCGATTCGGCGGCAGGCGCGCCCTCAGCACGGGCCTTGTCTTTCTTTCCAAAGGTGTGGCATCCGGCCGCCGCAACGCAAAGCACTGCGCAAAACACAAGGTTCCACTTGCCGCTAATTGTCCGCACGTTGTCTCTTGCTCCCTTGCGGGCGATGCCCGCTTTTACTGCAAGCCACCGAATGTATCGCACGTGATCGCGCGATTTGCTCTTTTCTGATCCACCAGCTTCGCCGAGTCGCGAGCAATGGAGACCACCTTGAACCGATCCGCCACTACTTCGCCGCTCTTTGCGCGAAGCTCCTGCCCGCTTAGTTTAAACACCGCGACGGGTTCATCTCCACTTTGGACCTCTGAAAGAATGATCCCGTATGCGTTGACGTCCGCGCTGACCTCGTCCTTGAGGGTACGGAACAGATCGCAAGGGTCAATGCTTAGCGCGGTATCGACCAACTGATTGGCCTCGCGCAGGGTTTTGCTGTTCCACTGGCCGGTTGGCGCGTCCAGGAGTTCTTTCGTCCGCGCGGCAATGCGGTCGCGCACTTCATCGAGTACCTTCTTGTCCGCGTCCGAGTGGGTCGCATTGTAGGTGTCAATCGCTCCCTGCAGGGCCTGATCGAGCGGGCCGTTGTTGCGCAGGAGGTTAATGGCCGGATTCACGATTTCCTTCTTGACTTCTTCTTTCTTCCCGAAGGAATGGATCGTATCCATAATCGTGCCGCGCGCCGCGTAGAGTCCGCCCGCCACTACCGCCAGAACAACCACATAGACGACGTATTTCACATAAGACGAAATTCCGCCGCGGCGTGATTTGGCCTTCGATTCCCCCATGCGCCGAGGTCGGCGGGGAAGCGAAGACGTTGAAAGTCCGCGACTTTTCTCATCCAATTCCGGCAATGCCGCGGCGCCCTTTGAGGCGTCGCGCCGCACCGATGTCGCCTTGCCTTTTGCCGTCACGATGGGCGCCGCCTCATCCGCGCGAAATGCCTCAAGCGCCTCCATCACGTTCGTGGAGGGCACATAGTGCTGAATGGTCTCGCCGCCGAGGTCATTCGCAGAGAGACTGCGCGTTTCCTCACGCGGACGTCCCAACTCCGCGCCGCAAAAACGGCATTTGGTTGCCAGTATACTGATTAGCATACGGCATGTCGGACACGCCCGTGTTCTATCCGGAGCTGACAGATTGTTTGCATCTTGGGTCATTCACTGTACTCCTCGATCCCCAGCATATCGCAACCCTTACTTTTCAGGAAAGAGTCACTAAACGTATACCCTGACGACAACACAGATTCATTCTTCAGATGGATACGGCCGCTGGCATGATGGCGGCGTCTGCCTGATTGTCTCTTTCCGCAAGAGTAGTCCCTGGACGCTTTTTCAGCGGATTGCGAGCCGAGAGGCTCCTTCAGACAAACAGTAAACATAACTTGATTGCTCAAAATCACACTATTCGTGTGTTTGCGTGTCTAATAATAACGAAACATCACTCCCAAAGCAAGTGTCTGGGTTCATGTTCAGGTATAGTGTAGTCGGTTGGGCTGTGGAAGAGGCCGGTATTTCCCTATCTACTTATTGAATTGGGTCGAGCCGGGGGCCAAGGTTTCTGTACGCGATACTCCGCACACCGGGGGGCAATATGCTACCATTTCGCGGGCCTACTCAAACGGCTGAGAAACAACGCTGTTGTATGTTCAAAATATGGAGCTTAGGGGGTGGAAAATGAGTCGCTTTCTTCTTGTTCTTGCCGTCGGTTTTGCTGTGACCCAGACTTCCCACGCGCAACGGCAGGATGCCGCGCCGGAAGACCGCAATGCGGTGAACACCGCCGTATCGCCGGGCGATATGATGGCCGATTCTCCCGTGAAATTTCCTACGGGCGATCCTTTGCCTCCGCTGTATCCGCCGGATGTGAATGCCAAGAGCTATCCCGTGGAGCAGGACTATTTTCTGTTTGACTCTCCATGCCGTTCATTGGCGCAGATCGCAAAAATCCAAGCCGACATGCCCGAGGGACATTTCACCTCCCCGCCACACGACTGGAAATATCTCAGCCGGACGCGCCGGACCTTGACGAAAGGCGGCGTCTTGCGTGTGGTCGGTTTGGGGGACAGTATCGTCAATGACACCATGCGATCGGGCTGGACGGCAAAGCTGCAGGAGGCATACCCCAAAGCGACGATTCAGGCGACGGTGTACGTACGAGGCGGGGGCGGGTGTCACCATTACCGGGAAAATGATCGAATCGCCAAATATGTCCTTCCGCTCAAGCCGGATTTGGTGTTCATCGGCGGCATTAGCCAACGCGACACCGAGAGCATTCGCGAAGTAATCCACCAGCTACGCGCTCAACTGCCCAACGTGGAAATCCTCCTGGCGACGGGTACCTTTGGCACGGCCGATCCGCGCGATGCAGGCGGGCTTGCAAAAGCTCCCCATTCCGGGACGTCGCCTTACGGGCAATCGCTCGAGAAACTGGCCCGCGAAGAACACTGCGCCTATCTTGATATGACAACTCCTTGGGCTGAGTACATTGTCTCGTCGAAGCTCCACCCACACCTGTTCTATAGAGACCCGGTCCATGCCAACGAGTACGGCGAACAGATTCTCTCGAAGATATTGCTGGCTTTTCTAAAGAAAGATCGCTGATTGCGGCCTGCATCCGAGAACGGAAGGGTGGCATGAAATGCGTTTGATGCTTCGATGCGGCGACGACGACCGGACGCTGTGCCGGATGCGGTGGCTTGGACTGGCGTCGACGGCAGCGTGGGCGCTGCTCGATATCGTGGGGACTTTGTCGACTCACTACCGTCTGGGCTGGTTCATGGCGGATTTCGCCCCCGTAGTCGGGATTCTGGTGCTTTGCATATCGGGAATGTGTATTGCGCACCGTGTGGCTCGGGAGAGCAGCGTCCAGGGCTGGTTCGTAGCGGCGGCGATTCTTCTCACCGTGTCCCAGCTTCAGGATGCCCTGAGCGACTCGCAGCTCGGCTCCCCACTGTTCAGGAGCGAGATATTCTTCGTTACCCAAATTCTGTTTACCACCCTCGGCACGCTATTCGCGCTACAGGGGTTTTACGCGGCGCTGTTCGATGCCCACGGCACCAAGATCGAACTGGCCCGCGAGCGAAGCGAACTGATCTCCGAAGCGGCGGAGCGGGAGCGCATCGAACAAGCGCTTCGAGAAAGCGAGGCGCGGAGCAGGGCGTTGTTGCTGGCGGTTCCAGATAGGATGTACTTAATCCGAGACGACGGTGAAGTCATCGATCTGCGCATGCACGAGGCGACAACGGGCGAAGACGCTCGAACGCCTCAGGACAAGGCGATGGCGATGGCGCTTCGCCGCAAGGCCGCACAGGAGTGCCACAGGCAGGCGCTCCGTTCCTCCACGATTCAAGTGATGGAATTCGATTCGCGCAATGAGGAAGAGGAGCGGCACTGGGAGGCACGGTTCGCGGCCAGTGGCGATTCCGAAACGTTAGTGATTGTGCGCGATACGACCGAACGCCACCGGCTCGAGCGCGAGGTCCTGGCCGCGAGCAGCCGCGAGCAGCGGCGCATCGGAAGAGATTTGCACGACGGGCTCGGGCAGCACTTGACCGGTATCCTCTGCTTGAGTTCGGGGATCGCGTGCACCCTGTCTGAGAAGGGGCTTTCCGAGGCGGAGGATGCCGCCGAAATTGGCCGCATGGTGAAGCAGGCGATCAACCAGACCCGAGCGTTAGCGAAGGGGCTGAGTCCGGTTGTGCTCGAAGCGAATGGATTGGAGGCGGCGCTAGGCGAGTTGGCGCTGCATGTGGTCAAGATTTTCGGCATTTCTTGCGTGTTCGAAGGCAGGGTCTATGGAGGATTGGGCGATGCGGGCGTTTCCGAGGAGCTATACCGCATTGCCCAGGAAGCCGTGAGCAATGCAGTGAAACATTCCCAGGCCGAACAGATCGTGATGACGCTGGAGAGCAATGAATCAGGCACGGTGCTTACGGTGAAGGACGACGGGATCGGGATTCCCGGGGGCGATTGGCAGAGTAAGGGGATGGGGTTGCGAAACATGGTATACCGTGCAAGAATGATAGGCGCCACCCTGGAGATAAGGCGTAACCCCAGTGGTGGAACGGCGATTGTGTGTATACGGCCCGGACGTTGAAGTGGCGAAGGGAACGTCCGTGCCGAGTTCTTACTAATGGCGGGCCGATGAAAATGGAAGAAGTTTCTGTGGCAGGAGCCGAAAGCGTTCGCAAGCGGATTCTTATTATAGACGATCACCCGATAGTGCGCCGGGGCTTCGCCATGCTGATCAACCATCAGCCCGATATGGTGGTCTGCGGCGAGGCGGATGGTCCGGAGGAAGCGCTTGCTTTGTTGCAGGAACTTGACCCGGATCTGGCGATTGTCGACATCTCCCTGCGGGATTCCGCTAGCGGCATCGACCTGATCCGTGAATTTCGCAAACGCGGGGCGCGGTTGCCTGTGTTGGTGGTGTCGATGCACGACGAGAGCCTGTACACGGAGCGGGCGTTACGCGCCGGGGCTAAAGGCTACATCATGAAGCACGAGGTCGATGCCGAAATGGTGCGGGCGTTGCGCTGTGTGCTGAACGGCGGCATTTACCTTAGCGAGGGCATGAGCCGGCAGTTGCTCAGTGGAGACGGAGAAACTCGCGCCGCGTCGTCGGAATCGTTGATTGAGAAACTCAGCGACCGTGAGTTCGAAGTGTTCCGCATGTTGGGCCGGGGGATGGGCACGCGCCGCATCGCGGAAACCTTGAACGTAGGTATCAAGACGGTCGAAACCTTCCGAAGCCGAATCAAGGACAAACTCCACCTGGACGACGGCAATCAACTGGTTCAGGTCGCGGTCGAGTGGGCCGTGCGGAACAACGTCACTTGAGCCGTCCCGGCGACACGTTTGACGCCACCCAGAAGAAAGAACTGCGGCGTCATTACCTTGCTCTGAGAAAGGCGCTTGCGCCGGTTGAATGGGCGGCAGGAAGCCGGAAGATGTGCGCCACGCTCGAGGGACTGCCGCTTTTTCACGAGTCCACCGAACTTCTTGCCTATATTGGAGCCAAGGCGAACGAGGTTGACACTCTTCCTTTACTGAAGAGACGTGTTGCCGAAGGCGGGCGTGTGCTTGTGCCAGTGGCAGGGCCGGATGGCCGTTTGGACTGGTGCCTGCTGGAAGCAGATACACCGCTCGAAGTGACCTCCTTTGGCATTCTGGAACCCGCATCAAATGCAAAACATCTCATCACGCCCAACTCAGACGCTCTTGTGCTTGTGCCGGGGGTGGCGTTTTCGCGCGACGGCTACCGCCTCGGTTACGGCGCGGGGTACTACGACCGCTTCTTGGCCCAGCACTCCGGGGTGAAAGTTGGGCTTGTTTTTGAGTGTTGTCTCGCGGAACGTCTCCCTGTGGAGGCGCACGATATCCCCGTTGACTGGGTGATTACGGAGAAAGGGGTTACTCGATGTCTCTCGTAGTCGCCTGCAAAAGCGGGCTGCCGGAGCCGGCCGTTTGAGGAGGTAGCGGGGAAGAGAAGGCGGCCAGCCCCGGCAGTTTTTGGTGGACGCTCGGTTCAGCTGGTCAGCGACCCAAGGGCTCCGCGGGGTTCGCCTGTAACGGCTCCCACCTGAGAGCGCGGACGTCTGGTTGCCGCGCCCTGCTCAGCAATAGCATCCCGAACTCTCCTAACCTTGCTTTGCTGAGCGCCCCCTGCGCAGGCGTTCCCGTCAAACACATCACAGCAAACCTGCTTGACGAACGCCACGGGCTCAGGTCCCTCACCAACTGGCCGAGCGATAAGCGGCTCTACGTCGGTCCTCGTATACTCATTTGCTCCATCGTCTTCTCCCTTCATCGTCCCGCTCACTCGCGGAACACCTCCTAAATTGCACCTCGCGTGCCAATGCCCCCTCAAATAGGCCGATGTTGAAAATAAAAGGGTTATGACGCAAGAGGGATCGGGGGAAGCGGTGGATTTGTCATATTGACGAATTTCTGTCACTGGCGGCGGTTGCCGAAAAATGTAAGGTCCTTACCGATAGACCTGCGAAGCGGTGTAGATAACGATATGTGAAGACTCGACTTAAGCCTTTTTACTTCGTAGGGTCTGAAGCTTCTCCATGTAGAGATAGACGACCGGCGTGATGTAAAGGGTGAGTAATTGTGAGACCACCAGGCCGCCGACAACCGCCATGCCCAACGGTCGGCGTGATTCGGAACCGGCACCCATTCCCAAGGCAATGGGGAGTGTTCCCATCAACGCCGCCATTGTCGTCATCATAATCGGTCGAAACCGGATAATGCAGGCGTTGAACATGGCGTCCGCCGGGGCTTCTCCCCGATTTCGCGCTTCGATGGCGAAATCGATCATCATGATGGCGTTTTTCTTCACGATCCCGATCAGCATGATCACGCCGACCATCGAGTACAGATTGAGCTCCATCCCTGCAACATACAAGGTGAGCAGAGCACCCAGTCCGGCGGCGGGCAAGCCCGACAAAATCGTGAGGGGGTGGATGAAACTCTCGTACAGGATGCCAAGGACGATGTAGATCACGAGAATCGAGGCAATCAGCAGGATACCCATGCCTGCGGTAGAGGACTGGAATGCTTGGGCCGTCCCCTGGAAGCTTCCCGTTACCCCTTGAGGCAGACTCCCCGCGGCCGCTTCGGTCACTTTTTCCACGGCATACCCAAGTGCGTAGCCGGGGCCCAGGTTGAAGCTCAGCGTAACCGACGGAAGCTGGCCAAGGTGGGTGATGGCCAGCGCTCCGGCGCTGCGTTTGAACGACGCAACCGTGCTCAGCGGAACGAGCTCGCTGTTCGTGGAGCGTACATAAAGGAGCGAAAGCGATTCCGGCGTCATTTGGTATTCAGGAAGAAGCTCAAGGATTACGCGGTACTGGTTGTTGGCCGCGTAAATGGTCGATACCTGTCGCGAGCCGTACGCCGTGTACATGGCATCCTCGATTTGCTGCGGCGAAAGTCCCAGCGCCGATGCTTTGTCGCGAAAAACCTCCACCTCCACTTCCGGATTGGTGATCTGAAGGTCAGAAGTGACGTCCTGAAAGCCAGGAATCTGGCGCAAGGCGGCTTCCAGCTTGGGCGCGGCGCTATAGAGATCGTTCATGTCGGGGGATTGCAGGGTGTATTGATACTGACTCTTGCTCGATTGACCACCGATGTTAATTGCAAGCGGCTCTTGCATGAACACCCGCAACCCCGCGAGTTGGGCCAGCTTCGGGCGCAGACCTTCAATCACCTGTTTTGCCCGCACGCGCTCGTCACGCGGCTTGAGGCGCAGGAACATGCGGCCTGTGTTGCCGCCTCCGGCGTTCGACATGAACGCTTCGACGTTAGGATCCTGCGCGATGATGGAGGCGGCGATTTGCTGCAAGCGCCGCATTTCCTGGGACGAAATGCCTTGGACGGCCTCCGTGTTCGCCATGATTTGGCCGGTGTCTTCCGTGGGCAGGAAGCCTTTGGGCAATGCCTTGAAAAGCATGAATGCGACGAGCAATACCGGTAGGAAAGAAAGCATGGTGAGCACGTGATGACGCATGACAACGCGCAGGCTGGACTCATACACTCGGAGCCAAGCGTTGAACATGCCCTCGAGCGTGCGGTAGAGCGCTCCGTGACGTTCTTCCCCAATCGGCTTTAGAAAGCGGCTGCACAGCATGGGGGTCTGCGTTAGGGAGATGAACCCCGACAACAGAATCGCCACGGCAATGGTTAGTGCGAATTCATGCAGGAGACGGCCGACGATGCCGCCCATGAACAGCACCGGGATGAAGACCGCCACGAGCGAGAGGGTCATCGAAACGATGGTAAACCCGATTTCCCCTGAGCCTTTGAATGAGGCATCGCGCGGCGATTCGCCCGCCTCAATATGGCGCACGATATTTTCAAGCATGACGATCGCGTCGTCGACCACAAACCCCACGCAAAGCGTCAGCGCCATGAGCGACAAGTTGTCGATGCTGAATTTGAGCTGGTGCATCAATGCGAACGCGCCGACGATCGAAAGAATAAGCGCCAGTGTGGGGATAATAGTCGCACGGACATTGCGCAAGAACAGGAAGAGCACCAGCACCACCAGGACAACGGTCAGTGCGAACGTGTGCATTACATCGTTGATGGAGGCGCGGATCGAATCGGAACGATCGAACAGAATATTCAACTCGAGCGCGGCCGGAAGGCGTTCTTGAATGCTGGGCAATAGACGCCGAATGCCGTCGACGACCTCGATGGTGTTGGTGCCCGGCTGGCGCTGAATGGCGAGCACAATGGCGCGCTCCGCCTTCTGGGGGCGCACATACCAACTCGCATTTCGGTCGTTTTCGACGCTATCGAAGACTTTTCCCAACTCGCGCAACCGCACCGGCGCGCCATCGCGCCACGCCACGATAAGATCCTCGTATTCTTTCGCTTTGTAGAGCTGCCCAGTCGACTGGAGCGTGAAAGTCTGCTGCTCACCCTGAAGATCGCCCGTGGGCAGTTCGACGTTGCCTTTCTGAATCGCGGCGGAGACTTCGTCCAGTCCAATCCTGCGCGAAACCAGCGCGCGCGGATCGAGCTGCGCACGGACCGCGTACTTCTGCGAGCCAAATATCATTACTTGCGCGACGCCGCTGACCATCGAGATGCGTTGCACAAGGTACGTCTGCGCATATTCGTCCACATCCGACAGGGGTAGTACCGGCGAACTGAGTGCGAGGTAGAGAATCGGTTGGTCGGCCGGGTTCACCTTGCGGTACGACGGCGGCGATGTCATGTCGCGCGGCAGGCTGCGGCTGACGGCCGCGATGGCAGATTGTACGTCCTGCGCGGCGGCGTCGATATCGCGGCTGAGATCGAACTGGAGGGTGACGGAAGTCGAGCCGAGCGAACTGCTCGAGTTCATGGAGGTAATGCCGGCGATGGTCGAAAATTGACGTTCAAGTGGCGTCGCCACCGAAGAGGCCATCGTTTCCGGGCTTGCGCCGGGCAAGCTCGCCGACACGTTGATCGTCGGGAAGTCGACATTCGGCAGGTCGTTTACGGGCATATTGAGGTAGCCCACACACCCCGCGGCGAAGATGGCGAGCATGACCAGGGTGGTCATGACAGGCCGTTGGATAAACAGTGCGGAGACGTTCATGATGCGCTCGCGCCACCGCTAGTTTCTGGCGCGGTCGCTTCTTTGTCGTCGAGAATTCTCAACGCGCCACCGGGAACCACCCGCACCTGACCATCCACGACGACGGTTTCGCCTGCGGCAAGACCGCTCGCGATCACGACCTCGTCGCCGAATTCGAAATCCACCACGACGGGCCGCAACTCGGCCTTCATGTCGGCCGTGACGACGAACACGTGCTCCCCGTTTTGGTCGGGACTCACCGCGCGCGAGGGCACCACCACCGCGTCAGCGCGTTGCGACAGCCCAATGCGTACACTGACGAACTGGCCCGGCCAGAGGCGGCCATCCTGGTTCGGGTACGTGGCTTTCATGCGAATGGTGCCGGTCGCGGTACCCACTTGGTTGTCGATGAACGCCAGCGCGCCCGCCACGGGCTTATCCTCTTCGCCCCGTAACAACGCGTCAACCGTCACAGTCCCTTCGGAGAAACGTTTTCTTAACTCCGACAAACTGGACTCCGGCACGGTGAACGTGACGTAAATCGGCTCAATTTGCGTCACCGTCACCAGCCCCTGCGTGTCGTTGGCCTTTGCGAGATTCCCCGGATGCACCAGCAGGCTGCCCGAGCGACCATCCATTGGCGCGCGAATCGTACAATAGTCCAATTGCAGCCGCGCCTCGTCCACGGCTGCCCGCGCACTGCGCACCGCCTCGTCCGCGGATTTCGCCGCGGCAACGTCCGCCTGGGCCGCCGCCTGGGCCGACTTCTGAGCGGTCTGCGACACGTCGAATTCCTGCTGCGAGATCGTGCCGCGCTCGACAAGCACTTTGTCGCGGTCATATTCCTTGTTGGCGTTATCGGCCTGCGCCTCCGTTCGACGCGCGCCAGCGCGAGCCTGCTCCGCCTGTGCCAGCGCCTTGGAAAGGTTGGCTTCCGCTTCTTTCAACGCGGCTTCATACGGGCGTGGATCGATATTGAACAGGACCTGATCTTTCCTGACGAGATCTCCTTCTTTGAATCCGGCTGAGAGCAGTACGCCATTGACTTGTGACTTCACAACGACGGTGGAATAAGCCTCCACAGCGCCCACCGCGTTCAGCAATATCGGGACTGTCTTGCTCTCGGCTTGGACTACGCGCACCGGGGCGGGCATCGCGCCCGGACCGCCGGGTTTCCCAGTGCCGGAGGCGGTGGTGGCGGGTTTGCCGCAGGCCGTTACAAGCAGCGTGCAGAGAATCGCCAGGGAAAACGCACCACGCGTAACGCGCATGCTCATCGTGTCAGTCTCCTTCGGTCGCCGAGGATTCGAAGCGGATACCGCGTCGTTCGAGTAAAGTACCCTCGGCCGCATAAAGGGCCGTCAGGGCCTCGATATATCCAATACGCGCAGCGGTTTCGTCCAGGCGCGCTTGAATCACGTCACGCTGCACGAGCAACACGTCGTAGTTGGTCGTGCGTCCCACCGCATTGCGATCTTGCGCCACGCGCAACTGCTCGATGCGGTTTCGCAAGGCCTCCTGCATGGCCTGCGTACGTTGCCACTGGCTTTCCGTCGCCACAGCCGCCTGGCGCGCCTGCGCAGAGATCGTCAGTTCCAGCGCCGTCAAAGAACGCTCGCCCTGCGTCTGCGACAGTTGCGCACGCTCATTGCGCGCGCGCTCCGCCCGGTTCAACAGGGGCATAGAGAAGTTCAGTCCCACTTCGGCATTGTCATAGTCGCCGCTATCGAAATAGCGCGTCGCGCCCGACTTCGTCGCACCACGGCTCGTTCGGCCATACGCAGCCGTCAAGTCGAGACGTGGCCAAAGGTCGTTTCTTGTCTTCTCTGCATCGATCTCCAGATTGGCGACCTGCAGCTGCGCTTGCGCTAGTTCTGGACGGTACTGCCGCGCCAGTTGGTCGCTCGATTCTGGATCCAGCGCAACATGGGAAAGCTCAGGGGGATCGATCGCGGTGAAATGCAGTTTCCAGCGGTTACCCCCCGCAGGATTCAGAAGCTCAATGAGCGTCAGTTCCGTCTGGCGAACCTGGGCCCGCGCGGTGGCCAAGTCCGCGTGACGCGCGGCCTTCTCCGCCTGTGCCGCCGTTACGTCGCCCTCAATCGCCTTACCCACCGAAAAAAGATCCTGATTGCGGCGCAGTTGCTCTTCCGCCAATTGCAGGCCAAACTCGCGGATCGCGAGGGTTTCCTTCGCCAGCACGAACTCCCAATACGTCGTCTCGACCTCACGTACCGTCGCCAACACCGACGCGCGAAACGCGTGGACGCTCGCGGCCTCGCGATTCCGCGCCTGACGCAAGGTCGCCAAATTCACCGGAAGGCCCGCGCCCTTCAGCAGTGCTTGCTGTACGCTGACCGCCCAACTGCCCTGGTAGTCGTTTGCCGCTTCGTTGATCTCTGTTGAGCTGATCGCGCCCGAGAGGAACACCTGCGTCCCCGTCGGGAGCGTTTCGGAAATACCCATCGTGCCAGCGGTGCTCTCCGTCTTGGTGACCGGGCGCTCGGGCGCCTGCGCCGCCGCGTTCAATTGCTCGAGCACCGAAAGAAGTTGGAGTGTTTGCGTCGCCAAACTCGCCGTGGGATCGACAGTACTTCCCGCAGACTGCGTCAGCACGCCGCTGGTGCTGCGCTTGGGCAACGCACCCAGTCGCGTGTCTTGTCCGGTCGATACCGTGGCCATCAAGACCGGATCAAATGCCGCGCGCGCCTCGGGCACATAGGTCGCCGCGATACGCGGGTTCAGGCGCGCGACTTCAAGGCTCAAGTTGTTGGAGAGTGCCGTCAACAGCGCGCCGTCACGGCTCAGCGGGACTGGTTCGGAAGGCGCGTCGTCGGTGTGAATGGCAAGAGGCGTTGCGCGCTTCTCCAGCGGCTCGACTACCGGAAGCGCCTCCTGTGTCACCGGATTAGGCGCGGGAGACGTCGAGGCGGTATGAGGACCCGGCGTAGCGCATCCCGCTACATAGACGATCAAGCATACAGCAGCTAATCGCAGACTACTCATAGGAAGGATATGGTAGCAGAACGTACTCGAAGTACGGTAACGATACAGCGTGTTCACCCACGAACCCTCGTCCCTCCGATGCTCAAGTTGACCCCGTTGGCGGTTTCACGTATTCTTCGCCTGTTCTCGCCTGTGCCCCGATAGTTCAGTGGATAGAACAAGTCCCTCCTAAGGACTAGACATGGGTTCGATTCCCGTTCGGGGTACCATCCTTCTACCAGTCATGGCAATAATAGACAGGAACTTATGCGCATTTCGGGGTGTGCTGCGCGCAAGCCTGAAGAAATGCCTCCGGCTCATCGGGAGAGAGGACCCAAGGGAGAGCATTGGTGCGGAGAATGACCAGCCGGTCGCGGCGGGTCAGGCAGGCATGGTGTTGTCCCAATGGCTTGCTCCAGTATAAGCCGAAATACCCCAGGTACCCCCCGACGCCACACACACGCATTGCCCATGCGAAGTCCTCGGGTTTGCCGAGTTCAACCGAACGGATTTCGTCCCAGCGAAGAAGCTTATTGCCGAGTCGGCGCACGATCTCGACTCCCGTAGGCGTGACGCGATAGCCGCGCGGGGCGTAGAGGCCGCAGATCATGAGCGACAGCGCAAGGATAAGCGTCACGCCGCCAGCCGCGATGGCGATGGGCAGAGGGGCCGCGCCGGAAAGCCGCGTCGCGCCGAAGTAGAGCACCAAGGGGGGTAGAACGACAACGAGCCACACAAGACGCGTCACCACGACCGCTACATGGTCCATCGTGGCGGAGAATGCGAGGCCATCATGGATGGGGGAATTCATATTGCCCTCCTTGCCGATATGCGGTGCGCAGGCATCGAGAAACGCTTCTGAATTATCAGGCGAAAGGACCCAGGGAAGACCATTCGTACGCAGAATAACGACGCGGTCTCGGCGGGTGAGGCAGCAACGGTACAGGCCCAGAGTCCGATTCGCGTACAGTCCATAGTAGCCCTTGTGGCCATCCACCCCGCAGATGCGGACATCCAGGGCAAAATCCCCGGGACGACCATGCTCTACGGCATGAATGCGGCTCCAGGCAATGGTCTTGCCGCCGATTTTTCGCTCCACGACTACGCCATGTGTGGTGACGCTATATCCGTGTGGCGCAAAGAGTCCGCATATCCAGAGAAGAAGGATGATACACGGCGCCAACACGCCGAAGCCGCCCAGAATCGGCCAAGCCGGAATATGTTCCGAGAGGAGCAGTATGCCCAGGATTATGAGCAACGGGGTGAATACGATGAGTGCAATTATTCGTGTGGCAAAGGTCTCGTCGTGGTTTACTGACCCCGGAAAGTAAATCTTCTCGCTTGGTTCAGAACTCACACGATCTTCCTCTGCTGCCAGTTTTATCCTAGCACTTTGATTTGTTCGATTCTAGAGGTGAAAAAAGCTGAGGCCCGCCAGGGGAGGCGGGCCTCAGAGGATGCGTAGGGAGCGAGGTCGGTTTAGATGTCGTAGTACAGGAAGAACTCATACGGATGCGGGCGTAGGTTGACCGGCATCACTTCCGAATTCCACTTGTAGTCGATCCAGGTTTCCACGACGTCCTTGGTGAACACGTCGCCCTTCAGCAGGAAGTCGTGATCGTTCTCAAGGTACTTGAGCGACTCGGCCAAGCTGCCCGGCGCCTGCGGCACCTTTGCCTTCTCGGCCGCGGGCAGATCGTACAGGTCTTTGTCGAGCGCCACACCCGGGTCGATCTTGTTCTGGATACCGTCGAGACCGGCCATCATCATTGCCGCAAACGCGAGGTACGGGTTGCAGCTGGGATCCGGCACGCGGTATTCGACACGCTTGGCCTTCGGGCTCGGCGAGTACATCGGGATACGGCAGCAGGCGCTGCGGTTGCGGCTCGAGTACGCCAGGTTCACCGGCGCTTCGTAGCCCGGCACCAGACGCTTGTAGGAGTTCGTCGTCGGGTTGGTCAGGGCGCACAGGGCCGGGGCGTGCTTCAGCAGACCGCCGATGTACCACAGGGCTTCCTGGCTCAGACCGGCGTACTTGTCACCCGCGAAGGTGTTCTTGCCGTTCTTCCAGATGCTCATGTGGCAGTGCATGCCCGAACCGTTGTCGCCGAACAGCGGCTTCGGCATGAAGGTAACGGTCTTGCCGGCCTGCTTCGCCGTATTCTTGATGATGTACTTGTACAGCGTCAGGTCGTCGGCCATCGTCGTCAGCGGCGAGAAGCGCAGGTCGATTTCCGCCTGGCCGGCCGTGGCGACTTCGTGGTGGTGGCATTCGACGTTCAAGCCGCACGCCAGCATGTTCTCGACCATGCGGCTGCGCAGGTCCTGCTGCGAGTCGGCCGGCGCGGTGGGGAAGTAGCCTTCCTTGTGACGCAGCTTGTAGCCCAGGTTCGGGTACTCTTCGCGGCCCGTGTTCCACACGCCTTCCACGCTGTCGATGAAGTAGTAGTTGCTGTACGCGTTCGAGTCGTAGCGGATGTCGTCGAAAATGAAGAACTCCGCTTCCGGCCCGAAGAAGATCGTGTCGCCGAGGCCGGTCGTGATCAGGTAGTTCTCGGCCTTCTGGGCGATGTTACGCGGGCAGCGCGAATAGCGCTCCTTCGTGATCGGGTCCAGGATGTTGCAGTACAGAATCAGGGTCTTGTGTTCCGTGAAGGGATCCATCGTCGCGGTGGCGGGATCCGGCATCACGAGCATGTCGGACTCGTTGATCGCCTGCCAGCCGCGGATACTCGAGCCGTCAAACCCGAGCCCGTCTTCGAACAGTTCGGCCTCGAATTCCGCCGCGGGAATGGAAAAATGCTGCATCAGCCCAGGGAAGTCCATGAAGCGGAAATCGATAAACTTCACTTCTTCCTTTTCTACTAGGGCCACAACGTCCTTAGGGCTCAAGTCTCTCTTCATGGTTTCCTCCAGCTCCAGTTCTCACGCCAATCTCACTACGAGATGGCAATATCGCCCGACTCACCAGTTCGGATACGGATCGCTTCATCCACCGGCGACACGAAAATCTTTCCGTCGCCGATCCGGCCGGTCGAAGCCGCCTTGATGATGGCCTCCACCACTTGGGGGCACACCGTATCCGTTACAAACACTTCCAGCTTCACCTTGGGAAGGAACTCCACCACGTATTCAGCGCCGCGGTAGAGTTCTTTATGTCCCTTCTGACGGCCGAAACCCTTCACTTCGGTTACCGTCATGCCCGTGATACCCACGTTCGCCAGGGCCTCTTTCACTTCCTCCAACTTAAACGGCTTGATGATCGCTTCGACTTTCTTCATGGTCCATCCTCCAAGCATCAGGTAATTAACGGAGTATATCGAAACGATCTTAGCCCCGCAATTGTGGGTACGATTCCGGTCCCGGACACGTGGCTGGCACACAGTGGCCGAGTGGCTCAGAGATAGCAACAACTGTGCCGAGCATGGTCACAGTAGGAATTCCATCAAAAATGGCTTAATTCCCCCTTGGGGCGTTGATTTTCTTCAAGAGATGTCCTCAGCGGCGCTACAAGAGCGTGGCAGTAGACAAGATGTTGCTACAAATTGGTAGGAATGCTCGCGCGCATAACCGCTCCGGTACAGACTTGAAACACGCCCATACAGTGTCAGGAGCGTCGCAAACTTTAGGGAGGCGACAAAACACAGTACGATGGCCACCGGCAAAAGCACCAAATAGACTGCCCGTGTGTCTTGGAGTGCGGAGGAACTGAAGCCGCCATGATGATTGATGCCTTACAGGATGCCCGGTTAGTCGGGAGCGCCCAGGCGGGCAATGAGTCTGCGTTCGCCGATCTGGTCAACGCGCACTACCGCGTGGTCTACGGTCTGGCCTACAGCAATCTCGGCGATTGGGCCGCCGCCGAGGACATCGCCCAGGAAACTTTCGTCGTTGCCTGGACGCACCTCAAGCATCTGCACACCCCGGCTGCGTTTGGGGGATGGCTGCGGCGCATCGCGCGGAACCTGACGTTCAACTGGCGGCGCTCGGCGAAGTACCGGCGTGCGCTTGAAGAGCGCCGCGACACGATCCCCGGTACAACGCCGTCGGCACCGGTTTCGCCTGAAGCCGCCGCCGAACACGCAGAGTCCCGCGCGGAGATTTGGAGCGCGCTGGAGGGCCTCTCGCCGGTCCTGCGCGAAGCGGTGACGTTGTACTACCTAGAGGGCCGCTCGGTGGAGGAAGCCGCCCGCGCCCTGGATGTTACGCCCAACGCCATCAAGAAGCGCCTTCAGATGGCGCGCGGCCGGTTGCGGCGTCACTTTGAGGAACGCTGGCAGGCGGAAATGGAGGCCGAGCGTCGTCGTCTTGCCGACAGCGCGCCGCCCTCGCGCGGGGTGATGGCTCTGGTGGCGCTGGGGCCTGTGGATGCGAAATTTGCCTTACACGCCGCGACCGCGGCGCTAGCACAAGGACTGGGGGGCGTCTTTCAAACACTCGCCGTGGGAGGAGTCGTGATGTCCGCCAAGAAACTTGGGCTCGCCTTCATCTTAGTGTTGCTGCTCATTTCGTTGTGGGTATTCCGTGACTCACTTCGTGCCGTACCTGCCGTCGAAACGTCAAACAACGGCGGTATTTCCCTAGCCGCGTCCGCGGAGACGACGCCCAGTTCGTTTTCGATGTCTGCGATGGGCTCAGACGCGTCTCTTGAGGCGACGGCTATCGCCGAGGTCACTTCCGCGCCGCCTGAGGGGGCCGAGGGTTCGGAGAGAGGCGTGGTGGCGGTGCAAGCTCCTGAGACAAGCGCAGAGGGTCCTGTGGGAGAGATTACCCTGTTCGGGCGAGTGAGTAACGACGAAGGAGAACCCATTGCCGCGTCGAATGTGATGGTGCTCGCGTTAGGGAAGGGGGCACCGCCGATCGCGGAGGTTGCCATCAAGGCGATGGCCGGGGAAACTATTTGCGCTTTCGCCGAGAGCGATGAGAAAGGGAACTATGAGATCACGAACATCCCTTTTCCCGCCAGATACTGCATCGTGATTTCGGCGCGGAATTGTCTGAGCGCCACAAGCATATTTGCCCTTGAAAGCGCCACATTGCACACCGGCGCGAGGGTCGAACACAGTGTTACGCTGCGGCCCGCGTTGACCATCGACGGAACTCTACTGAGCCCCAAAGGAGAGCCCGTCTCGGGAGCGGTGGTGAGTCTTGAAGCGCTTGTGACTCCCAACGGGGTGGGGGGCGGTGGTCGCGCCCCGATGACCTGTGCGGCGATTAGCGGCGCGGACGGTGGTTTTGCCCTGCCGGTTCCGTGTGAAGGCAAGGGACTTATCGGAGTGGACTCCCGCGCCTTTCCCCGCGCGGCATTCCCGGACGTCGAACTGGTAAATGGAAAGTCCTTGCTGCTTACATTGCCTGCGGCTGCGCGCATTCATGGACGTCTTTCACGCACGGACGGCCAGCCTGCGGCGGGATACCGAGTCGTTTTGTATTGTCGCATATCAATGGGGCCCTGGCGAGAGGATACGGAGGAGGTATCATCGGGCTTCTCCGCGACATCCAACTACCAGGAGTTTGTGACAGGGGTTGATGGCGCAGTGCGCGCTGAAGGACTGCTTTCCGGTCTGCCTTATTCAGCCGAGATAAAGCAATCCGACGGCCAGCTTCTCACCAGTGTCGAGATCGGGACGCTTGCGCCCGGCGAAGACCGGGAGTGGAACTTCACCGTTGCCGATAATGTCGTCGTGACCGGCATGGTCCGTGGGGAGACGACCGGAGCACCGCTTGGCGGGATCACCGTCGAGTGTGTGCCGGTTGAGGGCGGACAGAAGGTTGCCGACGCGATGCAGCGCGTGGAAACAGGCGCGGACGGCCGTTTCACACTATCTGTTGCTCGCGGCGAGGGAGAGTATTCCCTTTCTCCAAAGTACGGTCGCGGCGGTATGTCCGCCGACGCACTGAACAGCACGAGCCGCGCGGCGGCGGTGACGTTGCGCAAGGGCTCCAATCCGCCCCTTATGTTGACTCTCCCCGAGCCGTGGACCTGGACCGTCCCGGTCATTGACTCAGAGGGCAACGCAGTGCCCCACGTGTCGATAAGCGTAACGGAGAAGATCGGCGACTCTGGCAACTATGGGTATCAGCCCAAGTACACTCTGCAAGGCAGCGAGTACGTGCTGACAGGGCTTCCGCCGAACGCGGAGTTGTCGCTGTGGTTGAGTTATCCGCCAGGGTACGCGGACACCTATGTTGCGCCGCATGTGGGCAAGCCGGGCGAGGCGTTTCGCTCCGAGCCCGTCGTGATGCGCGATGCAACATCGATTCGCGCCACGTTGGTGGACAGCGATGGCAATCCGCTGGTGGGGTGGCAAGCCACACTCCGAACCGTTGAATCGCGAGACAAGATCATGCCGATTCTGAACGGCGTTGGGCCAGAAGGAAATGTGCTGTTTGAAAACCTACCCTCTTCTACGCCCCTGAGGTTCAGGATCGAGGCGCGCTCATCCGATGTCACACAGCCTCCGGTCTACGCCGAGACGGGCGAGGCGACGCTCGAGTCCGGTCAGACCTTCGACCTCGGCGTGGTCACGATGCTCGCGGAGGAGTAGCCGCGCGGCTCTTTCACCGAATTTCGAGGAAGCTTCGCGCTTTGAGTTATAGTAGGAGGGCATACCGAACATATTTGTTGGAGTGGATGCAAATGCGACGATATCTATTCGCAATGGCCGCGCTGGTGTCTTTCTGTTTCGCTGCGACGGAAGCGCAGGGCGAGGGGATTCGCATCGGCGAACGGATGCAAGGTTTCCGTCCGCTGTTTAGCGGAGCGAATCTCGATGGGTGGTACGTTCGTGGAGCCAATCCGGAGGCCTTCAAGGCGGAGGCCGGGGTCCTGGCCGTGACGGGTGCGGGTGGGGGCGATTGGCTGTTCACGAAGGAGCGCTACGCGAATTTCGTGCTGAGGCTCGAGTACCGCATTCCGTCGCCGTCGAAGCCGGGCGACGAGGGAAATTCCGGCATCGCCATTCGCACGCCAGAGCAGGGCGATCCGGCATACGCGGGGATGGAGATTCAGGTGATCCGTCCAGGGTGGGAAGTGCCGTGGCAACGCGCAGGGGCGCTGTACCATTGCGTCGCGCCGGAGGTGACCGCCGAACGCCCGCGCGGCGAGTGGAACGAAGTCGAGATCCTGTGCGACGGGCCGCGCATTCGCACGATGCTCAACGGAAAGAAGTTGTACGACATCAAAACCACGGACTACCCGGAAAAACAGGACTGGCGGTTGCCGCTCACGGATCGTCCGCGCGAGGGCCACATCGGTCTTCAGGATCACGGCGATCGCGTTGAATACAGAAACATTCGCCTACGCGAGCTGAAGGGGGAATCGGCTTCCTCGGAGAAAAAGGAGTCGCGTCCATGACCATACCCACCTCCGATGGATTGACTCGCCGTACATTTCTGGGCGTCTCGGCGGCGGCAGGATTAGCAATTGGCGCGTCGGCGCACGCGGAGCAGATTTCGAGCGCGGCGGACGTGGGCGAATGCTACGGCGTATGGAGGACGCTGCGTGCTGCGTTGGACGCGGGCGAAGCAGGCCACGTGACGCATGTCGGAGCGCGTCTGCCTTATGCAAGGCGCTTTGAAGAGGACGCCGTTTCGCAATGCGCAATCACTGCGCTTGTTTACGAGCGCGTTGCGCCGCTTGCGGCAGCGTTGAGGTTGGATGCTCTCCCGCGCGTGACCGCGGTCGGCGGCTCTTCGGATGAATTCGGTGCGCCGGATTATGTGATGGCTACACTGGAGTATCCCGGTTTCTCCATCGTACTGGCGACGGCGCACGCGGACTATGCCGGGCCGATGGCCATCGTGCAAGGGGGGCGCGCCACGCTTCGCGTTTTTCCGCGCGAACTGCATGTGCTTTCGCCTGAGGGCGTGCTGCTGCGCCGGATCAAGGCAAGTGAGAGCGGCGCATTCCACATGGCGCGTCTCTCGCAGAGTGCCGAGATTGCCCTGCGCCGTATTCGTGAGGCGGTGGCGGCTTAGTTATCCGCGATATAACCGGCGCTCAGCGATAATTCGGACGACAGCGGGCGGTAGAATGTCGTCGAGCGACGCGCCGGTCTGTACCCGCTCCCGAACGTCCGTCGAAGACGTCTCGACAGGCGAGAACTCGAGGACTGTGCAATGCGGGCGAAGCGTTTCGGGGATGGCGTGAGGCCCGGGCCTCGGAATAACCAGCAGCCGGGCGCGCTCGAGAATTTCGGCCGTGCTGCGCCACTTCGGGAAATCCGCGGCCATATCCATCCCGATAATCAGAAAGAACTCCGCTCCGGGATACCGTTCGCTCAGCGTTTTTAGCGTGTCGATGGTGTACGACGGGCCGGGCCGATCGAGTTCGATACGGCACGGCTCCATACTCGCGTGTCCTTCGAGCGCCGCGACGGTCATGGCGTAGCGATCCTCGGGAGAGGCTTGTGTGCCGTGGGCCTTGTGCGGGGGATGGCCCGCCACAACGAACAACACGCGGTCCAGGCGCGCCTGCTCAAGCGCGGCCTGCGCGATGTCGAGATGCGCGCGGTGGATGGGGTCGAAAGTGCCGCCGTATACGCCGATGCGCAACCTATTATCCCCGCAACTGTCCGTTCCCGCGGATGACGTACTTCAGCGTCGTCAACTCCTTGAGCGCCATCGGCCCGCGGCAGTGGAGTTTGTTGGTGCTGATGCCGATTTCGGCGCCCAGGCCGAACTCGAAGCCGTCGGTGAAACGCGTTGACGCGTTGACATAGACCGTGGCGCTGTCGACGGCATCGAGGAAACGCTCCGCCGCCGAGTAGCTCTCGGTCACAATCGCGTCGCTGTGGTGCGAACCGTAGTGGTTCACATGCGCGATGGCGTCTTCCACCGAATCCACGACACGAATCGCCAGGATTTTGTCCAGGTACTCCGCGTACCAGTCGTCTTCGTTCGCGGGTGCGCACGCGATGAGCTTTTGCGTACGCTCGCAGCCGCGCAGTTCGCAGCCACCGGCCTGGAGTGCCTCCGCCACGCGCGGCAAGAACGCCTCGGCGGCGTTTTGGTGTACAAGCAGCGTCTCCATCGCGTTGCACACGCCGGGGCGCTGAAGCTTTGCGTTGAGGCAAATGGCCTCGGCCATGTCGAGATTTGCGTCGTCATGCACATACGTGTGGCACACACCGTCCAAGTGCGCAACGACGGGAATGCGCGATTCCTCATAGATACGCGCGATGAGACTTTTCCCGCCGCGCGGCACGATCACGTCTACGTAACGGTCGAGCTTGAGGAGTTCGCCCACCGCCTCGCGGTCCGTGGTGCCGACGATCTGGACCGCGTGCTCGGGGACGCCCACCGCCGTCATCGCATCGATAAACACGCGCGCGATGGCGACGTTCGAGTGAATGGCCTCGGAGCCGCCACGCAAAATGCAGGCGTTGCCGGACTTCAGGCATAACGCCGCGGCGTCGGCGGTGACGTTCGGGCGGCTTTCATAGATAATGCCGATCACGCCGAGCGGCACGCGGATTTGTGCGATGCGCAGGCCGTTGGGGTGGATATATTGGTGAACGATGTCGCCGACGGGATCCGGCAATGCGGCGACGACCTCGAGCCCTTCGGCCATCGCGTCGATACGCTTATCCGTCAATTCCAGGCGGTCGAGCATGGCCGACGAAAGGCCCTTCGCACGCCCCGTTTCGATATCTTTCGCATTCGCGGCCTTGAGGAGAGCCGTTTCGGCGCGTAGGCGTTGCGCAATCGCCGTAAGCGCCGCGTTTTTTGTCTGCGACGACAGCCCACGCAGGACATCCGAGGCCGCGCGCGCCTGCTGCCCGATGCGCTCCATTTCTGCTTTGATGGCGGAAATATCCATTTCGATGCGCCTCCTGTGACTGGCGTAAGCGGAGAGTATACTCCTCGCCGCGCCAGCGGACAATTTCCGCTAGAGCAGTACGAGGTTGTCGCGATGCACGACCTCGTCAAAATCCTGGTGGCCGAGGATCTCATGTATCTCCCGGCTCTTGCGGCCCATGATCTTGGCAACGTCCGTGCTCGAGTAGTTCACAAGTCCTCTTGCGAGGGCGCGGCCCTCGGCGTTCATAATCTGCACCGAGTCGCCCATTTCGAACGAGCCCGAAACCGCCGTAATGCCCGCGGCGAGGAGGCTGCGTCCCTGCGACAACAGCGCGCGGCACGCGCCGTCGTCGATCTGGAGTTGGCCGCGCGACGTGCGGCCGAAGGCGATCCACCGCTTGCGCATCGACATGCCGCGGTGCGGCGTGCCGAAGCTGGTCATCTGGCCTTCGCCCGCCAGTACGCTGTGGATGACGCCCGGTTTTCGGCCATTCGCGATGACGAGCGGTACGCCCGCAGCGCAGGTGATGCGGGCCGCTTCCAGTTTGGTGAGCATTCCGCCCACGCTATGTTCTCCCGCCGCGCCGCCGGCGAGGGCTTCGATCTCTGGAGTGACGGAGTCGACGTGAGGAATCAGCGTCGCGTTCGTATGGCGCGATGGATTCTTGTCGAACAGTCCGTCCACGTCGCTCAGAATGATGCAGAGGTCCGCGTCGATCTTCGCCGCAATTCGCGCGGCGAGCGTGTCGTTATCGCCGAAGCGCAGTTCGTCCGTCGTGACCGTGTCGTTCTCGTTCACGATCGGGATTACTCCGCCCAGATCAAAAATCGCCTTCACCGTATTGCGGAAATTGAGGTAACTTGTGCGGTTATCGAGTTCGCGCGCGGAGAGTAGGACCTGTGCAACGCGCAGGCCGTTGCCGTAGGTGTCGAAGAGGGTCTCGTAATAATGCATGAGCCGAGACTGACCGACCGCCGCCGCCGCTTGCTTGAGCGGGAGCGCCTTGGGGCGCGATTTCATGCCGAGGAGGCGCATGCCGCAGCCGACCGCGCCCGACGAGACGATCAGGATATTGAGGCCGTGCTCATTCTTGAGGTCGGCCAGTTCACGGACCATACCCTCCATGACCGCGCCCTCGAATCCCTGCGCGTTGCTCAGCAGCGCCGTGCCGATTTTCACCACTAGGGTACGGATGTCCCCCTCGCGATAGGGATGAAGCGGCTCATCCTTCGTCTTGCTTTCCCGATGCTTGCCTGTCGGCACGTCGTCCTCCACTTCACCGCACAACCGGCGGTATGCAGAGAGAGTGTGCCCGATTTTCCATGTCAGAGACAAACCAGTAGCGTTGCGCGGGCTTTTTCAGCGCATCAAGGGCGGGTCAGGGCAAAAGGCGTACTCGTCGCGCTCCTTGCCCTATCCGGGCGGTTCCCGTATAACAATGCAGCCAATTAAACGTGAAGGGTGCTTTGCAGGTACCCGAACCTTGCGGGGAGCGATTGCGCATGCTGCGGTGGGGATATCTTTTGTGTTGGGCGATGGTTTGTGCGTCGGGCGTTTCATGGGCGCAGTCGCCGTCAATCGACCTGGAGGGCCGGTGGTCGGTAGTTTCCCTCGATTCCGCGCGCGATGGGCTTGTCACGCGGTTTGCGCTCAAATCCACCAACCACAACTTCGCCGCCGGGCCGGGACTTATCGACGAGGGATTCGGCGTGGGCAGTTTCTATGTCCCCAGCCGTCGGCTGAATTCCAAGACGCTTCCGTCTGAGAAGTCGGCGGGACATCCCATCGTCACAACAACCTATGAGTGCGACGGCGCGAACATCGACGGGCTGAATATCACGCGCGTAGTGGAGCCGCATCTCGATGGCGCGCAGCTCCGAGTCTCTTGGAGCGTAGTGAACAAGGGAACGGAGGAACAGTGGGTTGCCCCGTGGGTGCACCAGACCGTTAGCCCCGGCGGTACCCCGGAGGGGGGAGACCGAGTGGACGTGCCGACGGTGAATGGCATTCGCCGGATGACGGAGAGCGGCTATCACCTTGCGGCACGGAATTGGGCCGCCGTGACCGATGCGGCCAGTGGCGAGACATTTTGCACCATATTTAATGCCGACTTGTTGCACTCATTCTTGATCGAGTGCGACCCTTCGCTGGGATGGTATGGCCTTCAGGGCAATCTGCTGCCGCGCGTGTTCAAGCCGGGCGAGTCGTGGCAAACGGTTTACTATCTCACCATCGTGCGCGGGTTGGCGCATGTGGATTTCGCCAGTGAGGAACTCGCGGCGCAAATCGACTTCAAGGGAGACCGGCTCGAGGTTGTGCTGGCGTCGGCCATACCGCTTCCTGCGTGCGAGATTTCCGCCGGGATTCGTGGCGAAGATGGTCAGAAATGGCCACTGCCCAAGAAGAAATTCGCTCTAAACCCACAACGTCCGGTGCGATGCACGTATCCATGGACGGCCCCCGGCGAGGGCGCGTACGAATTCCTCGCACGTCTCGAAGTGAACGGGAAGCCGCTGTTGCTTGGCCAACAGACCGGTTCGCCCCACGGCGGCATCGACGCACAGTTCGTTGTGGGGCCTGCGGCGGGTGTCCGGTTTGAGCCCTGGACGAACGCCCCATACGCATTGGACCGCGGCGCGCGCACGGTCAAACGTGTTCCGGCCGCGACGACGGCGGATACCCAGATCTGGTTCGAGTCCGGATGCGAGAAGGTTTTTCGGGAAGATACTGTGCAGTGCGAGGGAACCGCGCAACCGGTATACAGCATGAGCGCCGCTCGTAACGAGGCCGAGTCGCTGCAGATTGTCGTGCGTCCGCCCAAGGGAAAAGATCTGCGCGCGCTCACCGTGACGGCGCGCGACTTGCTGCTCGCCAACGGCGGCTCGGGCATCGCCGCGTCGAATATCGAAGTCTGCAATGTCGCGTACTACCCCGTGCGTGTTCCTAGCTATTACGAGGGGCCAACGGGCGAATGGCCGGACGCGCTGCCGCCGTTCTCTCCAGTCAATGCAAAAGGCGGACAGAACACACCGTTCTGGGTGACGGTGCAAGTGCCGATGTCGACGCCGCCGGGCGTCTACGAAGGCCCTATCGAACTGACCTCGCCGGACCTGCCAGCGCCGGTTCAATTACGTCTGCGTGTCAAGGTTTCCGATTTCACATTGCCCAAGATTCCCGCGCTTAAGACCGATGTCGGCTTCGATGCTGAGCAGGCCGAGCGGGCGTGTGCGCGCTTGGGGTATAGCGGTGGAGCGCAGGAACTGTTCGCGGCATATCTCGACAATGCCCTGCGCCATCGCGTTACGCTCACAACACTGGTGACGTTGCCCGCACCGGTTGACGACTATCCTACGGCGCTGGCGGCGTGGTTGCCCAAGGCCCGCGCACTGCTCGACGCAGGGGCAAGCAATATTTCCGTTCCTCCGGCGCTTCTTGCGCAACCCGAGCGTCTCGCCCAAGCCAACGCGTTTGTCCTGCAGAATGGGCTCAAAGGGCGCGTGTTTGGCATGCTGGCCGACGAGCCGGAGCGCGCCGAGTGGCCGCGTGTGTTTGAACGCATCCAACAATGGAACACCGCCGCTCCCGATATCCCCGCCGCCCTCACGGCACTCGGGTTGGAACCCTTTCTTCCGGAGAGCGCGGGACGCTGGGTGGTGCATCTGCCGGTCATGGATACGCCCAACAACCGCCCGATTTTGGAGCGTGTCGCGCAAGGGGGCGAGGTTTGGGGTTATGTGAATCACGCGCCGCCGCGTCCATACGCAAACCTATTCATCGACTTCGCCGCGATCGAGCATCGCGCGTTGTTTTGGCAACTCTGGGCGCTGGGCTTCAAGGGCTTTCGCTATCCGGTCATCAACGGCGCGGATCCAGAGGGAGATCCCTACCGTCAGTTGCTGGATATTACCCCCGCGCAGGGAAACGGTTTCTTGGTTTATCCGAGCATGGCCGGTCCAGTGAACTCGATTCGCTGGGAAGTCATGCGCGATGGAATCGAAGACTATGATTACCTCGTGTTGTTTGCAGAGCGGACCAAAGCACTCGAGAAAATGGGGGGCCACGCCGAACTCCTTGCGCGATGCCAGGCCGCGGCAAATTTGAACGCGATCTTGCCCAATCTCACGGGGTTTTCACGCGATCCGAATGTATTCCTGCAGAAGCGCGCCGAGCTTGCGCAGTTGATTGAGGAAGCAGGCAGAGCGCTGGGGATTTGAGGGGGGCGGCCGCACGATGATTCCGACAGAAGACATCCTAAAAACCATTGAAATGATCCAGATCGAGAATCTGGACGTTCGAGCCGTAACGCTCGGCATCAATCTGCTCGGTTGCGCGGACGGCGATTCGGGAAAGCTGCTGCGCAAGGTACGATCGCGTATCCACGCCGCCGCAGGCGGACTCGTGCGGGCTTGCGACGCCGTCTCCGCGAAGTATGGCATTCCGATTGTGAACAAACGCCTGGCGTTGTCGCTCGCGAGCCAGTTGCTGGAAGGACACGATGCGAGTCTGTGTCTGCCGCTGGGGCGCGCGCTGGATGAGGCGGCACGTGATGTCGGCGTGGATCTCGTCGGCGGTTACGGGGCGCTTGTGCAGAAGGGCTTTACGGACGGCGGACGCATGTTGATTGACTCCCTCCCGGATGTGTTGTGCGGCACGGAGCGAGTCTGCTCGGGGGTGAATGTCGCGAGTACGCGCGCGGGGATCAATATGGATGCCGTGCGTTGCCTGGGGCGTGTAGTGAAGGAACTTGCGAACCGTACCGCGGCGCAGGACGGCTTTGCCGCCGCCAAACTTTGCGTGTTTGCCAACATTCCCGAGGACAGCCCCTTCATGGCGGGGGCCTATCTCGGCGCGGGCGAGCCAGAGACCGTTGTGAACATCGGCGTCAGCGGACCTGGGGTAATCAAGGCCGCGCTCGAGCGGTTGCTGCGGTCTGGAGAGAAGGTAGATCTCGGCCGCGTCGCCGAGGAGATTAAGCTGACCAGCTTCCGCGTGACACGTGTAGGCGAACTTATTGGACGTGAAGTGGCGGAACGCATTGGCGCGCCGTTTGGCGTGGTGGACCTGTCGCTTGCGCCGACCCCGCGCGTGGGGGACAGCGTCGGCGAAATCCTGCAGACGATGGGCATCACCGCGATTGGCGCGCCGGGCAGCACGGCGGCGATTGCGTTGCTCAACGATGCCGTCAAGAAGGGCGGATTGTTTGCGTCGTCGAGCGTTGGCGGCTTATCCGGGGCGTTCATACCCGTTAGCGAGGACCATGCGTTGTCCAGCGCAGTGGGGGAAGGCTCGCTTACTATCGAGAAACTCGAAGCCATGACCAGCGTGTGCAGCGTGGGGCTTGACATGGTCGTCGTGCCGGGCGACGTGGACGCGGACACCATCGCCGCGATCATTGCCGACGAGATGGCGATCGGTGTCATCAACCACAAGACGACTGCGGTTCGGATTATCCCCGCGCCGGGCAAGGGCGTGGGAGAGAAGGCCGTGTTCGGCGGATTGTTCGGCGAGGGATGGGTGCTCGACGTGCGGAACCGCGGGGCGTCGAACAAATTCGTCTCGCTCGGCGGCCGCATTCCCGCGCCGTTGCAGAGCCTCAAGAACTAGGGCGTTTTACGTTTTTATACCTACGGTCTCCGACAGTAGAGCATTTTCACCACGCCGCTTTGGCGGACGCACGGTAGGCATTCTCGGTGAAAATGCTCTAGGCCGCACTACCCCAATGACTCGGCCTGCGCCTCGTAGATGCGCACGTCGTGGCGCTGGTTGTGCAAGAAGATGGCTTCACGTTCGACGCCCGCCGCGCGGAATCCTACGGCCTCGAGAAACGCACACAGATCCGCATCGTACTCCGCCGCGGGCACGACGAGTTTGCGCAATGTCTGCATCGACGCGGCTTCCTTGAGCAACGTTCGGAAACCTTTACGTACGCTGTCGTCGGCGTAATCTGTCGCACGGTGTAGGTAGATGAGCGCACGCGCGATGCCGGAAAGGCGGTCGGGCGCGAACTTCACCAAGCCAATGGGCGCGCCATTGCGCCGCACGATGACCATTTCCTGGGCAATAGACTGCGGATGAAGGGCGTCCATCTCGCGGTCATACTTTGTGGCAAGCAACATGCCATTGGGTTGATAGACAAAATAGGTTGCGTCGTTCCAATTCTCCCAGCGCGTAAGCAACTCCGCGTCAGATTCCTCGACGGGACGCACCACCACCGTCATACGCAGCGCCGCGCGCAGCATGGTGAACAACGAGGGACGGGCGCTACGGGAAATGCCCTGGTAAATGCGCGTGAAGTTGATGCCCTGCGACGCAAGCAAGTTGAACGCGGAGACCGCCGTTTCACACCAGGCCCGCTGCATGGCGCACCAGGTCTCGTCCGGTGTGCGAATGGACCCTGTGCGCGCGTAATGCAGGCTCGCGTTGCCGCCGCCGCATAGATTGCGCGCCCAGCACCCGATGCAGGTCGACGTCGTGAAAGAACCGACGTCGTCGAATTTGCGCAGCGCATCTTCATCGAGTTCGCCGCGGTCCACATTACCCACGCGAAACTCCTCGCGGTGCAACAGACGGGCGGAAGGATAGATCGCGCCGTCTTCCGCTACGGCAAGCTCATTGGTGCCGATCGGATCGGACCGGCGCAGCGGCGAGCCGTTGTAGATGCGCCAAAACAGCGACGCCATGGGCTCTAAGCGGAAGGAGTCCCCTTTCTGCAATCGCTCGGCATAGTAGACCGCCGCCGTCCGCAGCGCCGGAATCACAGTGCTCGGGTCCGCGTCAGGCTTCGACTCAAAATAGGAATCCACATCGAGGTCGATCGCGTTGAAGCCTTCGCTATGCAACGCTTCCACCACGTCGCCAAATTCCGGGCGGCTTGGAGAAACGATCACACGCCCGGTAACGTCTTTTGCGTCAGAATGCAGAAGTTTCGCGAGACGCCCCAATGACCCGCCGCAGGCTTTGCCTAGCGATTCTATCGCCGGGCCGGGGTCTGCCTCTCCACGGAACTCGAGTTGCGCTGCTAGGCGGTGTCCTTGAAGCGCGGCGGGAACGGAACTCAGCGGGAAATCTTCGATGCGCACAGCCACGGTAAGGTCTTTGCCCGCCAAACGCGCCGCGCGCAGCGACGCGCCGCACACGTCTGTCAGTAGCGCCGAGTTCGCGATGCCTTCCGACTCGACAAAGATCAGCTCAAGCTCTTTCTGCTCGCCACTGCGGTTGAGCAGTAGCGAGGCCGTCTCGCGTCCGCGTTCCTTCGCGGATAGCGAGGTCTCCGCCTGTCCGCGTCCAAACCAACGCCGCGCGGCGCGCGGTTCGGCGCCCGCTTCGCGCGGCAGCCGTACAGTCAAACGTTTCAATCCGCGCTCGACGGTGAAGAGCTTGCGTAGTTCCTCGGGAGAACGAAGCGCGAGGATGGATTTTGTGGCGCGCAGCCATTCGAGTTCGCCCAACACTTCGCTGAGTTCTCGCTCGGAATGCTTCTCGCGCAACAGCGTGTTAATGCGTGTCGCCGTGGCTTCAGGATAGTGCGCGAGCACGTCCCAGGAGATGGCGTCGCACTCGAAACAAAAACACGACTCGGGGTCGATCGCATAGCGTCGGCCTTCGAGTTCAAAACGATGAATCGCAATGCGCCCCGCCATCAATATGCTCCCAAGGTGCCCTTGTCGCGACTCCAGTTTTCCATGTACTTAAAACAGAAGATGCCAATGCTGGTCCAGATAATGCAGCTGAGAATCAGTGCAAAAAAGCTGGGCTGAATGAAAATTGAATACCCCACGTTTTCGAGCAGGACCGCGCGTAAACTGAGCGAGGCGTCGGTGATAGGCAGAAGATGCGCCAGCATACGCGGCAACGTTGGCCAGTCGGGAATGCGTTCGGCGACGAGCGGAATGCCGAGCATGACGAGACGCACAATCATGGCCACCTGGCCGGTCTGCTTGAAGACCAGCGTAAGTCCCCCAACCATGAAGCCGAACCCGAGAAGGTTGGTGAACGTCAACGCCAGCAACACGATCACGGGGATAGTGGTGAAGTGAAGCGTTCCCTTGATGGTTGCCGCGATGAGCGCGATAAGAATTGCCGATGTGATGATGTTGGATGTCGCCGCGACAATCGCCCGCGCGAGGAAATTGCCCACCAGGCCATGTGGGCTCATACAAAGCTGCTCGAGCTCTCCGCTCTGCGCCATGCCCGATAGCCCTTGCGAGAACATGCCCACCACGCCGAACGCAAACACGCCGATCAGAAAGCCCAGGAGCTTGTCGATTGCGCGATCCGCCGCCGAGCGCGCGGGTTTTGCGGGGAGGGCCTCCGTTTCTTCCGACGACGTTGGAGCCGCAGGAGCTGGGGCAGCCGTCGTCTCTGGCGGACCGACGAACTGGTCGCGCACCTTGTCAACGACTTGCTCATTGCCGCTGATAAACGCGTAGATGATCATGGTCAGCATGCCGTAACCCATGATGATGCCGGTCAGCGCGGCGAACCAGTAGCGGCGCATGATGATCAGACTCCGCACAAGCTCCGCTTTGAGCACCAGAAGGAAACCCATTCCTACTATCCTTTCGACGGACTTTCCGCTTCGTTATTTCTTCTCGCTGGTCAATTTCAGGAACACGTCTTCGAGCGTCTGTTGCCGCTGGGATACCGAACGCAGCACCACGCCCGCCTCACGCAGCCGCGCCATTGTCTCGTACAACGCGTGCGAGCGGCGTTCCGGGTCCGGTTCGAGCAGTACAAGTGCGCCGAAACCGGCGGATTCGTTCTCCAACGGACTAATCGACTTAACGCCAGGAATCTCACGCAACAGGTTCGGATGGATCTCGCGATCGGAGAGAAACTCGTACGCCTGGTCTTCAGTCAGTCTGAGCAATTCATCCGTGGTCTTGCACGCGATGAGCTTTCCGTGATTGATAATGCCGATCCGGTCGCAAAGTTCCTGCGCGACATGCATGTCGTGCGTGGTCACAATTACCGATTTACCCTGTTCACGAGTCATTTCGATGATCTTGTCTTTGATACTCCGGCTGCTCTGCACGTCGAGCCCCGTGGTGGGTTCATCGAGCAGTACGACCTGCGGGTCGGTAATGAGCGCGATGCAGATGGCAACCTTCTGCTTTTGTCCACGCGACAGCCGCCTCACTTGTACATCGCGTTTGTCGCGCAGACCGATGAAGTCGATCAGTTCGTGCGATCGCTTGCGCAGTACGGACCCACTTACATCGCGCAGGTTGCCGAAATACGAGAGGTTCTCAAGCGGCGTCAGTGGCCAGACCACCGTGCGCGTGCCCTCGAGCACGACACCGATGCGGCGGAGCACTTGGGTGCGGTGTGTGTTCACATCAAAGCCCGCGATGGAGACCTTGCCCGAGGTGGGGCGCACCAGGCCCGAGAGCATTTTGACGGTCGTCGTCTTGCCTGCGCCGTTGGGACCGAGTAGACCGAAGATCTCTCCACGACGTACCGAAAAGTCGACGTGGTCCACGGCGTGAATCTCGCGGCGTTCGTACCAGCGCCGTTGATTCGTGTCGGGGTTTACTTTGAAGAAATGGCGCGTGTAGAACATCTTATCGACGTTCTCGACGCGCACCACCCAATCGTCGTTCATGCTTTCTCCGCGTGCCGCCGCGTGAGCGACTGTTCAAACGCTTCCAAGGCCTTGTCCTCGTCGCCGAGTTCCTCGACCTTTGCCAGATACTCCAAGTAGGCGATCTCGATGTCGCGCGCGGCGTGCACGGCGATCGCCAGAATCAGACTGCCGGTCCAGTAGTAGAGTCCGCCGAGCAGCAAGGCAAACCCCAGGAACTCGAGCGAGATGCTCAGGCTATTCACAAAAAAGTGTTTGTGAACAATGGAGAACGCAACGGCAACGATGACGATGCCCCAAAATGCGCTGTCCATTCTGGAAATGAGCAGGGTCTGCGCGCCCACGCGCCAGATCAGTTCCTCGCCGACCGCTACCGTCATAAACCGCATCAGAACAAGCGGACTCCGGCTAAGAAAGTCCCACAACGGGCTAAGATCGAGCAGGTGTCCGGCCACGTCGCGCAGATTTCGGTGTGTGATGAGCAACGATAGACAGAAAATCAAGTGACCCGCAATGACGCCGAGCGCGATATAGACGGGCGAGATCAACTGCCGAGAGAATGCCCCCAGGTCCGCCGCAATCACGCAAGACAGCAGAAACAGCGGCGTCTGCGTGGCCACAGCCCCAATGGGTATGCGAGCGGGCGTGGTGCGCTTCATGCGATTGGTGGCAACGGCATGCACAACGTGCGCAACCAGCAGCACGAAGTACGCGACCTCGATCCAATGTCGAACGGCGGGAGTCACCGATCGGCCTCCGCGAAGGCCTCAACACCGGCCTTGTGCGCGGCGATCATGTCAGCGAGCGACATGCCCCGGAAACGGCCCGCGTACTTGCTGCGCATCTCCTCGAACTCGTCGCGCAGAATACCGTAGCCGAACATGTCATGCAGTTCGCCGTCGCGCGGCACATGCTGGCGCAGTACGAGTTCGCGGCGGATGCCCGAACCTTCGACCAAGCGCCACGACGGCGAGTTGAAGCTGTAGATGTACATCGAGACGCGATGAAGGTTGAGCTCGTCGAAGCAGTATTCGAGCGCGCGGAACAGCGACACGCCTGCGACGAATCCGGCGCGCAGGTCCTTGCGGCCGATGTAGGCGTCCATACTGCACGTGCGATTGCGCCAGCTTAGGTTCATCAGTGAAACCAGGCCAATGGGACCATACTCGGGCGAGTCGATGATGAGGTACATACCCACGGGGACAGAGGCGCCGGCGGTTCTGCCGAGGAGAGACGCGATGCTCTCGCGGATCTGTTTGGGCGAGCGCGCCGGATCGCCATAGAGAAAGTGTACGAAGTCGGGGTCGTCCATCCACGACACGACCGTGTCCATGTCTTCACGGTCCGCTCGCCGTAGAAATACGCTTGTCTTGAGGGCCATGTCTGCTTCCTTTGTTCCCGACTCCGGGCGCGGGGCGCTCAGTTTTCCGTTGGGCGCGACAACGTGTACGTTTCCAAGTCGTGATGTGCGCCCAAGGTATATACCATCTGACGTTGCACGCCGTCACACGAAAAGCCCTTGCGCTGTAGAAAAGCGCGGAAATCCTGTTCCGTATCGAGGCAATGGGCCACCATTTTGCGCAGGCGCAGATCCTTGAACGCCCGGCGGTAGAGGTAGTCGTAGGCCTCGTCCGCCAGCGGCTGAGTGAAATCGGCGGGATCGATAAGCCCTAGGAAGAGTTCAGCGTAACGCGCTTCGTTATTCACCGCGCGCAGCATACAGAACCCCCGGACGAAGCCCTCTTGGTCTTCAATGGCGAGAAAACCAATGCCATGCTGAGCCAAGTCGCGGCGGCGCAGCATTTCGGTCAGCTCATCGCGGCTCGGGAAGTGCAGTTCATACGTTCGATCAATGAAAACGGCGCGAGGACAAGCGGGATCGTACAGCCGCCGAAGCTCATTTACGTCATCGGGTTCGGCGGTTCGAATGGTACAGTGGACGCCAACGATCATGAAGACCCTGCCTGTTGAAGTTCCCGGAGTAAAGGGCGAGAAAAATACGTTCGCAGCATATAAAATGCGATACCGGGACTTCAAGTGAAGTCCCGGTATTTCAGTGTCGCTAGACAGGAGATGCTAGATGCTGGTTTCGTTTTTCTTCGCGTATACGAAGTCCGACCATGCCCGCAGGATGGCGTTGAAGAAGTCCGACAACGCGTCGGCCTGGCGGATGCACGATACGGTACGAATATGCTTCATTACAGTCCCCTTCTCAAGCTAGTCCGAAAGGACTCTTACAGCGACAGAAGGCCCTTCAGGCCGTTCACGAGGGCGTTGAACGCCTCTTCGATCGCCGCCACGAAGTCTTCGAACAGGCCCTGAGCGTCTTCGATGACGTTAGCCTTCGCCACGGTCACGTGCTTGATGTGCTTCATGTTTCTTTCTCCTTGTTTTGTCCGCTTCCGGCATGGAGCCTTCCCGTCTGCGCTATGCGCCCCTAAACGGCTGACCCCTGAACCGCGCATCTCCACTGCCGCCCCCATGGCTGCAGTAAAGTGAATGCCTTAAGTCTTACACCATCCCTTGCGGGATTTCAACTTTGCCGGGATTTTACCCCTCTTGTCTGGGGGAAATCCCATAGCCCGTCCCTGCCCAAGTCGTCAGCTCAGCAATCCACTCTTTTTCAGCACAAGTGCCTTCATAAGGTCGATTAGGAACTGTACATCGATCGGCGGATCGTCTTTCGCATAAGCCGGCTTACGGCTCACCATGCTCAGATGCTTCATCTGGTTCCATCTCCCTACTTTTGTCCCGGAGAGGTTTCTCTAGAAAGAATCTCTCCCCCCTACAGAGCAGGCAACGCTTCGCTTATACCACGCCCGCCCCCATATTGTCAACATCTTCTTGAGGCAACCACGAGATGTTGTGGGTTACTACGGAAAATGGCCGCAATGGGCCTTATCTGCTGTAGGATACCCCGCCGCCCCGAGTTTGTTACACGAGGCGGCGGGAATGCGTACAAACACTGTGCGCTACGCGCCCTGAGTCGGAACCGCGTCGTAGCCGTACGATGTCGCACTGGGCAGATCCGAGCGGCCCATCAGGGCGATGTCGATGGCGCGGGCGGCTTCCCGACCTTCATGGATGGCCCAAACCACCAGCGACTGACCTCGCCGGGCGTCGCCTGCGGCAAACACGTTGGACACGTTGGTGCGGTAGGTTCCATACTCCGCTTTGACATTGCCGCGGCCATCAATCTCTAAACCAAGCTGTTCCGCGATGTTATGCTCCGGATGGAGGAATCCGAGCGCCAACAGCACCAAGTCGCATTCCAGGGTGAACTCGCTTCCGGGAATCTCGCGCATGCTGCGGCGGCCTTGGGCATCCGGCTCCGACCATTCAAGGCGCACCCCGTTGAGCTGAGTCACTTGGCCGTCTGCACCTGAGAAGCTTTTCGTCAGCACCGACCAGTCTCGATCGCCGCCTTCCTGGTGGCTCGTGGAGGTCCGCAAAATCAGCGGCCAGAGGGGCCACGGAGTTGCTGGGTTGACCCCCTCCGGCGGCTTGGGCAGCAACTCGAGCGAAGTCACGCTCTTTGCGCCCTGGCGCAGACTTGTACCGATACAGTCCGACCCTGTATCGCCGCCACCCAGCACCACGACGCGCTTGCCGCGAGCCGTAAGTTCTTTGCCTTGAACCAGTTTTCCCGCCAGGCGCCGGTTCTGCTGGGTGAGGAACTCCATCGCGAAGTGGACGCCGTCAAGTTCGCGGCCAGGGACGTCGAGGTCGCGGGGCTTGGTCGAGCCGATCGTGAGGAGGACAACGTCGTATTCCTTCGCCAACGCCGCCGCGTCCACGTCTTTGCCCACCGCCACGCCGCAACGGAATTCGATGCCTTCGGCCTTCATCTGTTCGACGCGCCGACGGATATGGTGTTTCTCAAGCTTGAAGTCCGGGATGCCATAAGCCAAGAGACCGCCCGGTTCGTCTGCGCGTTCATACACTACTACCGTGTGCCCGGCGCGGTTGAGCTGCTGGGCGGCGGCCAGGCCCGAGGGGCCACTACCCACCACCGCGATGCGCTTGCCGGTGCGGGTCTCCGGCGGTTGGGGGCGAATCCAGCCCTCGCGCCAACCACGGTCGACAATCGCGTGCTCGATGAGCTTGATGGTTACCGGCGGCTCGATGAGTCCCAGCACGCAAGAGGCCTCGCACGGTGCTGGACAGACGCGACCGGTGAATTCTGGGAAGTTATTGGTGGAATGCAGAACATCCAGCGCGGTTTCCCACAGGTTGTCCTTCACCAGATCGTTGAAATCGGGGATCTGGTTGCCGAGCGGGCAGCCGCTCATACAGAACGGCACGCCGCAGTTCATGCAACGGAACCCCTGATCGCGCATCTTTGCGTTGGTAAACTCGCCCGAGAATTCCTCCCAGTGGCGCACGCGTTCCTCGGGAGCCTGGTTTTCGGGCAGTTCCCGCTTATAGGTCATGAACCCTTTGGATTTATTCGGCCGCATTGGCTTTCTCCTTGGCCTTCGCCAGGCGTTGTTCCTTCAGAACGCGCGCGTAGTCGAGTGGCATTACGCGCACGAAACGATCCAGGCACGATTCCCACGAGCCGAGCAGGCGTTTGGCCACCGCGCTTTCCGTGTAGCGGTAATGATTCTCGAGCAAAAGCCGCAGTTCCGGCAGGCTCTTCTCGTGCAACCCGCGCAAGCTGACCATGCCCGTGTTACAGCGGCTGCCGAACGTGCCGTCTTCGTCGTAGACAAACGCGATGCCGCCGCTCATACCCGCCGCGAAATTGCGGCCCGTCGGTCCGAGAATGACCGCCCGCCCGCCCGTCATGTATTCGCAGCCGTTGTCGCCGCAACCTTCGACCACCGTCCACGCGCCGCTGTTGCGCACGCAGAAGCGCTCGCCGGCCCTGCCCCGGAAGTACGCCTCGCCCGAGGTCGCGCCGTACAGCGCCACGTTACCGATGATCATGTGTTCTTCGGGGATGATCGGGCAGTTCTTCGGCGGCCGGACGATGATCTTACCGCCGGAAAGGCCCTTGCCGATGTAGTCGTTCGCCTCACCAGAGACGCTGAGCGTCACACCGCGGATTGCGAACGCGCCAAAACTCTGACCGGCCTGGCCGTCGCAGTCGATCCACACGAGATCTTCCTGCAATTGGCCCGTGTACATGCCCACCTTGTGACGGCGAGTCAGTTCACTCGAGAGCATCGTGCCGACCGTGCGGTTGACGTTCCGGATGTGCACAGAGAAGCGCACCGGCTCTTTGCGCTCCAATGCGGGCTTCGCCTTTTCCATCAATTCATGGTCGAGCGCATCCTCGATGCCGTGGTCTTGTTTCGCGCTGCAATACAGGGTCTCGCCATCGAGCGGTTCCTCATATCTCAGCACTCGCGACAAGTCGAGCTTGGATGCCTTCGGATGATCGGGCAACGGATTGTATTCGAGGAAGTCGGTCCGTCCGATCATCTCGTTTACCGTACGGAATCCGAGACGCGCCATGATTTGCCGCAGTTCTTCGGCGACGAAGAAGAAGAAATTCACGACGTGCTCGGGTTTGCCCGTGAACTTTTTGCGCAGTTCAGGGTCCTGCGTGGCCACGCCCACCGGACACGTGTTCAAGTGGCACTTTCGCATCATGATGCAGCCCGAGGCGATGAGCGGCGCGGTGGACATGCCCACTTCGTCCGCGCCCAGCAAGAACGCAATCGCCACGTCGCGGCCTGTTTTGATCTGACCATCGGTCTGCACACGCACGCGGTTGCGGAGTTTGTTGCGTACCAGTACCTGGTGCGTCTCGGCCAGGCCGAGTTCCCACGGCAGGCCCGCGTGCTTGATGCTGCTCAGCGGCGAGGCGCCTGTGCCGCCCGTGTCGCCGCTGATGAGAATCAGGTCCGCCTTGCCCTTGGCCACACCCGCGGCAATCGTGCCCACGCCGACCTCAGACACGAGCTTGACCGAGATCGCGGCATGTACGTTCGCGTTTTTCAGGTCGTGAATGAGCTGGGCCAGGTCCTCGATAGAGTAGATGTCGTGGTGCGGCGGCGGCGAGATGAGTTCCACGCCCGGCGTCGAATAGCGCACCTTGGCAATCTCCGCAAAGACCTTGTGACCGGGCAACTGACCGCCTTCACCCGGCTTCGCGCCCTGGGCCATCTTAATCTGGAGTTCGTCCGCGTTCACCAGGTATTCGCTCGTCACGCCGAAGCGGCCCGAGGCCACCTGCTTGATGGCGCTGCGCAGGAGTTCGCCGTCTTCATTCGGCACGAAACGGCGCGGGTCTTCGCCGCCTTCGCCGGTGTTACTGCGCCCGCCGATGCGGTTCATCGCCGCCGCGAGGTTCTCGTGCGCTTCCTTGCTGATCGAGCCGTACGACATCGCGCCCGTGCAGAAACGCTTCACGATTTCCTTGGCGGGTTCGACTTCCTCGAGCGGAATCGGCTGCGCCGCTTCCTTGAAGCGCATCAGCCCGCGCAGGGCCGCTAACGTCCGCGTGCGGTCATTGATCAGATCGGCGTATTCGCAGTACTTTTCCCAACTGTTCGAGCGCGTCGAATGCTGGAGCCGCGCGATCACGTCGGGGTTGTATTGATGGAACTCGCCGCGCTTGCGCCAGCGGTACTGACCGCCCGGATCGAGCATCGATGTCCGCGAGTGAATTTCCGGAAACGCGATCGCGTGACGCGCCAGGCTTTCCGCCGCGATATCTTGAATGTCTATGCCTTCCACCCGCGAAGGCGTGCCGGTGAAGCAGCGTTCGATCAAGGTCGTGCACAGGCCGACCGCTTCGAAGATTTGCGCGCTTCGGTAGCTGTGCTGCGTCGAGATGCCGATCTTCGACATCGTCTTCAGCAGACCTTTTTCGATGGACTTGATGAAGTTGCGCTTGGCCTTTTCCGCCGTTCCTGCTTCGATAAGAAGTCCGCGATTCGCCAAGTCGTCAATCGTGTCGAACACCAGGTAGGGGTTCACCGCGCCCGCGCCGTAGCCGGTGAGCAGGCAGAAGTGCATGACTTCGCGGGGTTCGCCCGACTCGAGAATGATGCCACATTCCGTGCGCTTTTGCTCGCGCACGAGATGATGATGCACGCCGCCCATCGCCAGCAGACTCGGGATTGGCGCATGGTCTTTGTCCGCGCCACGATCCGAGAGAATCAGCAGCGTCACGCCTTCCTCGACCGCACGCGAGGCCTCCGCGCACACGCGATTAAGCGCGCGGTCCATCCCCGCCGGCCCTTCGGCCACCGGAAAGCGTGTGGAAATAACGCGCGCCTTCAGTCCGGGCTGGTCGAGGTTCTTGATGTACTGCAACTGCTCGTTCGTGATGATTGGCGTCATCAGGTGCAGTTGCTGGCAATGCTCAGGGGTTTCGTCAAGCAGGTTGCGTTCGCGGCCGATGTCGGTCTCGAGCGACATCACGATCTCTTCGCGCAACGGATCGATCGGCGGGTTTGTCACCTGCGCAAACAGTTGCTTGAAGTAATTGAACAGCAGTTGCGGCCGCTTCGACAGCACCGCCAGGGGCGTGTCATTGCCCATCGAACCGATGGGTTCATGCGCCTCTTCCGCCATCGGCTTGAGGAGGATATCGACGTCTTCCTGCGTGTAGCCGAAGATCTGTTGGCGCTCGAGCAACGACGCCGGTTCCTGCGGCGCGGCCCCATTGACAGGCTTGCACTCCAAGGGCAACGTCGTGCGGTGTTCGTCGAGCCACGTCCGATACGGCCGACGCTTGCACAGCGTATCCTTGAGCTCTTGGTCCTCGACGATCCTCTTCTCTTCTGTGTCGATGAGGAACATGCGGCCGGATTCGAGGCGTCCCTTGCGAATAATCTTGTCCTGCGGGATATCCAGCACGCCCACTTCCGACGCCATGACCACGAAGTTGTCGCTCGTGACCCAGTAGCGCGAAGGGCGCAGGCCGTTGCGGTCGAGCACCGCGCCGATCCGGATGCCGTCCGTGAATGCGACCGACGCCGGACCGTCCCACGGCTCCATCATGCAGGCATGATACTCATAGAACGCTTTCTTCCAGTCCGGCATGGTGCGGTGTCCGCTCCATGGCTCGGGAATGAGCATCATCATCGAATGCGCCGCCGAACGTCCGCCGCGCAGCAGCAACTCAAAGGTCTGATCGAGATGCGCCGAGTCGCTCGCGCCGACGGTGTGAATGGGAGGGAGCTTGCGCGCATCGCCGCCCAGGAGTGGACTCGCGATGTGCGGTTCGCGCGAACGCATCATGTTGATGTTGCCGCGCAGCGTGTTGATCTCGCCGTTGTGCGCCAGGAATCGGAACGGGTGCGCCAGCGGCCACGTCGGGAACGTATTCGTGCTATACCGCTGATGCACGAGCGCCAGCGCGCTTTCGAAGGACGTTTCCGAGAGGTCGTGGTAATACTTCGACATCTGGTCGGCCAGCATCAGGCCTTTGTAAACAATCGTTCTCGCCGACAGGCTCGGCAGGTAGAACATCTCTTTCGAGGCGATATCAGACGTGCGCGCGGCGTGTTCGGCGCGTTTGCGGATGACGTAGAGTTTTCGCTCAAATGCGTCAGTGTCCAGCGCGCCCTGGCGGGCGATGAAAATCTGCATGATGACCGGCTCGTTCGAGCGCGCCAGCCAGCCCAAGGCTCCCGAATCCCGCGGAACATCGCGCCACCCCAGGACCTTTAGGCCCTCGTCGACGACGGCCTGTTCCAACATACTGCGGCAGGCGTCGCGATCGCGCGCATCCGTCGGCAGGAACACCATGCCCACCCCGTACGCGCCCGGCTCAGGCAGCGCAAACTTCAGGCGTTCGGCCTCCTGGGCAAAAAACGTGTGCGGAAGCTGCATCAGTATGCCCGCGCCGTCGCCCGTTTCCGGGTCGCAGCCGCACGCGCCGCGGTGCACCAGGTTTTCCAGCACCTGGATGCCCTGCTGGATGATCCGGTGACTCGTCGTTCCGTCGATGTTTGCGACGAACCCTACCCCGCACGCATCGTGCTCAAAGTTGGGATCGTACATCCCCTCGCGTCTTGCGTCGTCCATCTCTCCACCACTTCCTTCTCTATCGTTCGCGCTGTGGGCCTGCGCCCGGCGCGATCCTTTGCCGTCCAAGCCCGGAGGTCCCGGCGGCTCCTTACGAGGCTACGCCTCGATCCTTCTATTATATTCCCTGCCAGCCCCGCAGGAAAGCACGAATAAAATACTAGTCATAACCTGTTTCGGCAAAAATAGTTGGGTCGGAGGCTCTGTTCTTCGCGTCGTGTCCGAAGCTTCGTCTGAGACGGCGCAAGTACATTCTCAAGGCGAACGCCTTAAGAAGGAGAGAGTATCGTTTGCTACAGAAATGTTCCTACATTTTGGCGGGAAACACCAATATGTAGTATTCTGGCAGCTTGATTGCCTGCTCCCTTAGGCTCCATTTCCAGCTAACTTCTGCCCGGACAGCGCCTTAGGGCGCATCCGCTCCCGGTCTCTATGATTCGGCCGGTTCCCTGGAAAGAAGCAATCCACATGCCATATTTAGGAAGCGCTCGCAATATACGTTTCGATGGAGTCTCGAAGCGTTTTTAGGATCCCTGCACGCTTACTGTCGTCCGACTCGAGCAGAGTGAATCGGAAACCATCATGCGTGCACTGGAAGCCCGTAAGCGGAACCACCACGATGCCCGTCGCGCCCATGAGGTAGTAGACAAAGCGCTTGTCTGGCGCAACGTTGACCACCAGTTCCTCGATCTTGGCGCGGATCGCCGGATCGTCGATCGGCAGTGTTTGGCGGTTATTGAGTACGCCGGGCTTGAACATTACCGTGCAGTAGAACGCGCCGCTCGGCTTGTTGAAAATGACGTGCTCACAGCCTTTGAACACCGCTTCCGCCTCGAGCGCGCGGTCTGCGAACAGCTTTTCGCGACGAGCCAAGTGACCGGGGTAGCGCGGGTCGCCCATGACCTTCGGGATGGACATCTGCGGGAGTGTAGTCGAGGAGACTTCGAGCCGCTTTGCGGCCAGCAGACTATCGACGTAGGCGGCGAAGTTGGGATCCTTGCGGCGGTTGAGCACCTCGAGCCAGCCGCAGCGCGAACCGGGCCAGGGGTATTCTTTGCTGATGCCGCGCATCGCCAGGCCCGGCACGTCGCCGATCCATTGGCTCATGTGCAGGCGGGGGCTGCCGTTGTAGACAATATGAACGTAGATTTCGTCCGCGATCACGAACAGATTGTACTGTCGGGCGATCTCGGCGATTTCCTCCAAGATCTCGCGCGGGTACACGGCGCCGGTCGGGTTGTCCGGCGAGAGCAGCAAGATGCCCGCGATAGAGTCGTTGTATTTCACCTTCAGGCGGATATCTTCGACATCGGGCATCCAGCCGTTGTAGGGATCGAGCGAATAGGTGAGATGATTGTAGCCGGAGTGGGCCGCTTCGGCGGATGAATGCGTGCTGTATGCGGGGGAGGGGCCGAGCACGCGCGCCTCACGCCGCAGGAAGCCGTATACCTTCGCGACGGCATCGCCCAGGCCGTTGAAGAACATGATGTCGTCCATCGAAATCTGGACGCCGCCGGGACGTTCGTTGACGTGGTTGGCAAGAAACTCTCGCGTTTCTAGTACACCAGCCGTATCGCAATACCCCCACGACTTGGGCTGCTCGACGAGGTCCCGGACGACGCCGCGGATCCAGTCCGGAACGCATTCGCCTTTTTCGATGGGGTCGCCGATGTTTTCCCAGGTGATATCGCGCCCCATGCTGCGAATCTGCCGCGCCACGCCAACGATCTCGCGGATTTCATAACTAAGACTACCCGCGCCTGCATGCACAATGTTCCGTCGCATACTTGCTCCATTCCTCCGCGGCAGGTTCGAATTCCGCGCTACTGAGCACACGCCCATGCATATATCCTGGGAATTCACCCCCGCGGAGCATCCTTGCCCGGCTGTATTCTTCCTTGCCAAACATCGCAATGAAGAGTGGGAAAGAATCATAGTCCCTGAGGCCGAGTAAATCAATTTCAGGGTAGTTTTGCCCGATATCTACCGCACTTGATTCAACGTGTCGAGCATGTTGACATCGCCGATTTTCATGTGCTAACATCGCCCGGCCTGAGCGGGAGTAACTCAGTGGTAGAGTGCAACCTTGCCATGGTTGACGTCGCGGGTTCGAATCCCGTCTCCCGCTCCATTTTGTTTTTGCAAGGGCCGCGCGAGCGGCGTTTGTCTGGAAGTGTGGGCCGCTAGCTCAGTTGGTAGAGCAGGTGACTCTTAATCACAAGGTCGTGGGTTCGATTCCCTCGCGGCCCACCATTTTCTAGGCTCTGGAGGACCGGGCGTTGGGCGGGGAGCCCAGGCCTGGCTTTTTTTGCGTAGTCGGCCGCCGTCAAGTGCAACAGCGTGGGCGAGTGGCGGAATTGGCAGACGCGCTGGACTTAGGATCCAGTATCTTAACGATGTGCGGGTTCAAGTCCCGCCTCGCCCACCAAACCTAAACTGGAAGCGGAACCAATGGCTGACAAAGACACCCACGAGCACGACGAGACCCATGAGCACGACGAAGAGGACGTTTTTGAATTCGTCGAAGAGCCGGTCTTCGAAATTCAAGACAAGGGCGAGTGCGCGTACGAGGTGAAGACCACTATCGCGCCGGCCAATCTCGCGAAGAAGGCCGAGGAAGTCCTCAGCGAACTCACGAACGAGGCCGAGGTGCCCGGTTTTCGCAAGGGCAAGGCCCCGCGCAAGCTGGTCGAGCGTAAGTTTGCCAAAGCGGTGAAGGGCGAAGTCGAGAGCAATCTCCTCGCGGCGTCGTTCCAAAAACTCGTCAAGGAACACGAACTCAATCCGCTCGGCACGCCGGATATCGACGGGATCGAAGACCTCGAGAATCGCAAAGACGACGAGCCCCTCGTGGTGACCTTCAAGTTCGAAGTCTCCCCGAAGGTGGAGTTGGGCACCTATCGCGGCGTCGCGGTTGAACGCCCGGTCTACGAAGTCACCGACAAAGACATCGAAGAATCCATCGACAACCTGCGCACCCGCTATTCCATCTTCGAGAAGCTCGAGGGCGGCGTCGCGGCCGACGGCGACCAGGTTATTATTTCGTTCGAGGGCAAGGTCGACGGCGAGCCGTTCCAGGGCGGCAGCGCGCAGAACTACCCGTATGTGCTTGGGTCGAAGCGTTTCTACCCCGAATTCGAAGCGGCGTTGTTGGGCGCTTCCCCGAACGACACCCTGAGCTGCGAAGTCGATTTCGGCGACGATATGCCGCGCGAAGAACTGAAGGGCAAGAAGGCCACGTTCAGCATCACCGTGAGCGAAGTCAAGCGCCGCGTCAAGCCGGAATTGACCGATGAGTTCGCCAAGCAGGCCGGTTTCGAGAGCCTCGAAGACCTGAAGACCAAGATGACCGAAAGTCTGCGCGCGCATAGCGAAGAAGACAGCCGGAGCATCGTGGAAGCCCGCGCGCTCGATGCGATCATCGAGAAGAGCACCTTCCAGATGCCCAAGACGCTCATCGCGTCGATCACGGAAGACAACGTTCGCGAGCGCGTGCGCCAGTTGATGACGATGCGCATTCCGCGCGGCGATGTCGAGGCGCGCGAGGCCGACATTCGCGAAGCCGCCGAGAAGGACGCCGTCTCCAGCATCAAGCGCATGGTTGTGCTGAACGAGATCGTCGAGGCCGAAGGCATCGAAGTGACCGAAGACGACTTCGAGCAGGAAGTCGAGACCTTGTCTCGCCGCACCGGCGCGTCGGTCGAGGCCGTTGGCGCGTACCTGAGCGAAGAAGGCAATCGCAACTCGTTCGAAGACCGCATCGCCCGCCGCAAGGCGCTGGCGTTGATCATCGAAAACGCCAAGATTACCGATAAAGCGGTCACGCACGAAGAACTGCACGAGCTGGCTCACGAAAGCTAGAGCATTTTAAGAAATGGCGTGGCCACTTCTTGCTGGCTAACGCACGCCGTTCTTGAAAATGCGTAATGCCAAGTGGTTTAAGATGCTCTAGGCGTCAAGGCTGCTGAGGAGGACCGATGCTAGACCTACAGGCCGTAACGATCTATGAACAGACGGCGCGCGGCGAGCGCCCGTATGACATCTATTCGCGCCTGCTGGCCGACCGCATCATTTTCCTCGGCATGCCCATCGACGACTACGTGGCGAACTATATCATCGCCCAGTTGCTGTTCCTCGAAGCCGAAGACCCCGACAAAGACATCAGCCTGTACATCAACTCGCCGGGCGGCAGCGTCACGGCGGGTTTGGCCATCTACGACACCATGCAGTTCATCAAGTCCCCGGTGTCGACCATCTGTTTGGGCCAAGCGGCCAGCATGGGCGCACTGCTGATGTGCGCAGGCGCCCCCGGCAAACGCTTTGCCCTGCCCTACACCCGCTTCCTCATTCACCAGCCCATGGGCGGCGTACGCGGTCAAGCCTCGGACATCGAAATCCAGGCCCGCGAGATCGTGCGTATCGGCGAGATGATCGACGAGATCCTCGTCAAACATACCGGCCAGCCCCTTGAAGTCATCCGCCGCGACAGCGACCGCGACTTCTTCATGGGTGCCGACGAAGCCAAGGCCTACGGCCTCATCGACGAAGTCCTTCGCCGCGACGTCAGCGCCCCAAAACGCTAAGAAGCGCCGGTAGACTCTGTAGCTCCCCTTTCGACGGGGGTGTTACTCCACCTTTTCTTCGCCCAGTCTCAGCAACCTGAATACCCCCGTGCGAACGTTCTCATTCAGCCCAATCATGACCAGTGGATGTAATGGACCGGCCACGAAGCAGACAACAGCCGCAGCCGCTATGGTGGGGACGCCGTATCTCAGGACGCCGAGAACCCATGGTGTGAGCTGGGTGGGCATTCCGTGCGAAAACAGTGCCAGCAAGAGTAGCGCGACGCCGGAGAGGAGAAAGAGCAGTACAAAGCGTACGCTGGTGACGAGTAGGAATCGCCAAAGGCTGGGGCGTTTACGGACTCCCCGGGCGGACGCGTAAAGAACGGCCAAGCCGACTGCAAACAGCGCCAGATACGCACCGCAGAAAATACCCTGAGTAGAGGCGGAGGACACGCCATCGTTGCAGACGTGGGTGAGCGCGCTCATTGCGGCGGGACACACCGCAGCGAGAATGAACCCAGGCCGATACCCCCGAGTGGGGAGGATGCTGCAGACGGCCAGGCCAAACGCGATGCCCATGTGAAGCGACAACAGGACGACCAGCAGATAAGGGAATTCCCGCTCAAACGGCCGTATGTCGGCGTTTGGATATTGAATCCACATGATGAGGAACTGAAAAAGGCCGCCGGGCAGTAGCCTTAACCAGCCGCCACGTCCGCGGGAGAACGCGACCGCGCCGAGCACAAGCAGCCACGGTATTAGCCACGCCATGGACGCCACGAAACCACGGTGGAACACGACTGGATCGCTCTGGAGCGGGGCATTCGGCCCGTCGGCGACGGCAACGAAATGCAGATCGCCCCAGCCTGAAAACACAGGCAGTGTCCAGGCCGCGTCTTGTTCGAATTTCGAGAATATAGGGAACTTCCCTTCACCGATTTTTTTGCCACCGGAAAAGAGCACGAAGTAAGGCTTAGGCAGCTTGGAGACTCCGTCTATAGAGTCCCTGTAGTCAATGGCCTGCCCGTCTTTTGCGCTTGTTCGAGTGCAGTAGAGCAAGAACATCCTCCGACCCGCGAGCGGCTTCACATCGAGGAGCAGCTTGGTCGGCGCGGCATGTTGGAGGGTTGCCGACTGCTCAGCGGGGAGAGGCGCGGTGCTTGTCGGCGGTTCTTGGGCCTCGGCGAAGAATGGAAGCAACAGCGCCAGGCCGCAGATGGCGAGAAACAGCGAGAAGACGTTTTGGTGCAGGTACATACGACTCTCCGTTGCCCCCAGTGCCCGCACTCTATCAGCTTATCCTTATTCTGTCCATCGGGTTGAAGCCATCGGGGCGCGACTTGCGGGAAGTGGGGTGAATTTGGCACAATGGAATAGAAGGTCGTGGCTTGCGGCGCGATAAAATTGTTGACAAAACGCGCTTTTTAGTGCTATAAAGTGACAAAGCTGCGGGATATCCGCCTTCGTATGCAGCCGAATAGGCATTTTAGGGCATACTAAGTAGGAGGTGTTCGTGGCTTGGGCACTTCCCGAGGCCCTTTCGCCTGGGCGAAGGGGATGGAACGGACGGCAACCTGAAGGCAGGAGGCTTGAATGGCTTCTCACCGAACGCCGAGAGATATTCATACGTGTTCCTTCTGTGGCAAACGGCACGATGAGGTGAACAAACTCATCGCGGGTCCGGATGTCAATATCTGCGACGAGTGCGTGCAACTCTGCGCCGAGATCGTGGCGGAGGACCGTGCCCGAAAAGGCGTGTCGCGCAGCCTGAAAGTGCCGCGTCCGGCGGAGATCCACCAGTTCCTGGACCAGTACGTCATCGGCCAGACCCGCGCCAAGCGCATTCTGTCCGTGGCCGTGCACAACCACTACAAGCGCATCGCGGCGGGCGGCGAGATCGACGGTGTCGAACTGCAGAAGTCGAACGTCCTGCTGATCGGGCCGTCGGGCTGCGGTAAGACGTACCTCGCGCAGACCCTGGCGAAGATGCTCGACGTGCCGTTTGCCGTGGTGGACGCGACGACGTTGACGGAAGCCGGTTACGTCGGCGATGACGTTGAAAACGTGATTCTGAAACTGTTGCAGGCGGCCGACTTCGACGCTTCGCGCGCGGAAATGGGGATTGTGTACATCGACGAGATTGACAAGATCGCCCGCAAGAGCGACAGTCCGTCGATCACGCGCGACGTGTCCGGCGAGGGCGTGCAACAGGCGTTGTTGAAGATCCTTGAGGGCACGGTTGCCGCGGTTCCGCCGCAGGGCGGCCGCAAGCACCCGCAGCAGGAGTGCATCCAGGTCAACACGACGAACATTCTATTTATCTGCGGCGGCGCGTTTAATAGTCTCGACCGCATCATTGAGCGGCGCACGCGCAAGACCGTGATTGGGTTCAACTCCGAGATTCAGTCGAAGAAAGATCGCAAGATCGGCGAACTGCTCGAATTGGTCACCCCGGAAGACCTCGTGAAGTTTGGGATGATTCCGGAATTCACGGGGCGTGTGCCGGTCGTGGCGACGTTGCACGAACTGCGCCGCGACGACATGATCCGCGTGCTGGTGGAACCCAAGAACTCGCTCGTGAAACAGTACCAAAAGTTGTTCGAGCTTGAGGGCGTGAAACTGCATTTTCAGGATGAGACCATCGAGGCGGTGGCGGACCTCGCGTGTGAGAAAGACACCGGTGCGCGCGGTTTGCGCAGCATTCTCGAGGAGGTCATGCTCGACGTGATGTACGACATCCCCTCGCGCCGCGACGTGCGCGAGTGCGTGATTACCCCCGGCGTTATCCGCAAGAAGGAAGACCCGCTGCTCGTCTACGAGCACGAGGCCACCGAGAAGCCGATCACCAAGGAGCGCTCCGCTTCGGCGTAAGAGTTCGGTCTAGCAGATAAGAAACGCCCGGCATCCGTAAAGGACACCGGGCGTTTTACCTTTTCGTCGTGTTCTACGGGTAGAGCAGGTGGCTCAACTCGTGAAACGCGAGTCCGCCCTGATTCACCGGGAAGACGTTGCCGTCTTCGCCCATGTACCGGAGGAATTCCACATGCCCGTCCATGAACAGCACGTTGCACCCGCCCGGGACATGGTTGAAGTGCGTCGTTTCATCCGCCGAAATCTCGTCCCACATTACGGCGATGGCCGACTGTGCCTTGGCCGATGCCGCCGGGTTATTGATGTCCGTGATCATGTAGCGTTCGATGCCCTCACGAAGGCGGTAGATGACGCTGCCTCCCGCATTGCCCGTTCCCGGAGTGACCTGCCACTCGCGATTCACGACGAGAGAAGCCTCCTCGGGAGTAGTGTTAAGCGCGTCGAAGAGACCTTCCACGTTCGTATCGAGCGCGGCGATCTTCTCCTCGCCTCGCGTTAAGTCGTCCTCAATCACCCAGCCGAGATAGACATAAGGATGTTCGTAGACTTCGCACGGCTCCACGATCCCATTGTTCGCAAACGGCTGTGTGATCGCCCCGTCGCCACCCCAAAGCGTCGAAGGCGTCTTCCCCTCGTCCCACAACTCCAGCGCCGACCCGCCGGACGGCGCGCTCGGGCAGATCAGCACGTTCCAGTCCGTCAGGTATTCGGGGTACATCGTTTCGGAGGCGAAAATAGTAGCCCCCGGCGCGACATTTCCGTTGCAGTCGACTGATTTCATCGGCGGGAACTGCTGGCGGTTTTCACCCGCGTACATCTTGAAGGTAATGCCCATCTGTTTCAGGTTGTTGGCGCAACTGGAGCGGCGGGCCGCCTCGCGTGCGCGCGCCAGCGCGGGCAGCAGAATCGCCGCCAAAATCCCGATAATGGCGATTACGACGAGTAGTTCAATCAAGGTAAAACCACGTTTCGACATGGTATGACTCCTCCGTATGCACGGATCGCGTGCAAATAAGTGATGTTTCCCTCCGCAATTGCAGAGAGAGGGCTATGGAATGTGTCGGAGAGTCAGATACGCGGCGGGCCGCGAAGCGAGAAGGGCTGCCGAAGTGGGCGGCAGTACGGAAAAGAAGGGGACACCGGCATCGGAGCGAGCCGCGCGGCGATAAAGACCGCTACGACGCTCGCACCCGCGACGGCCACGCTGGTCAGGAGTTGGCACAGCGAGCAGGCCTCGCCCCGCCCGTGGCCGGGGTGATGCGGCAAGACCTGATGCGCCATCGCCGCCGCGTAAAAACACAGCAGCGCCAACGCCGCCCATTTCATCCATCGCGGAAACATGAAATGGTTATAGAACGACCGGCTGACGATGTCAACCGGCCGCTAGCAGAACTCCGGGTAGGCGGATTTCACCTTTGAGATGACGCGCATGACCTCGACGGCTTCCTCGATGCGGATCGGGAAGGGCTTTCCTTTTCGCAAGGTGTTGTAGACCGCGTCCCAGATATCGCCGGTTTCTTTCGGGGAGATTGGGAAGGTCTTCTCAGTCCAAGGGAGCGTTTCCGGCGTGCCGAATCCGTCGATGACCGCGGTCACCGGTTTGCGCGACGCGAGTTTCACGGCGGGGTCGAGGTGCTTCAGCGTAATTGACACATCGTCACAGGTGAGCGTGCCGCGCGTGCCTGCAATGTAGTAGACGGGCAGCGGCAGGGCCATTGCGCCGCTAATGGTGATGTCCACGACGCATCCGGAAGCGCCCGTCAGCACGATCTTCAGGTGATCTTCCGCATCGCCCGCCGCCGCTGCGCGACGTAACCAGCCGTGAATGCTTGCCAGGGGCTTCTTCGGCGCACCAAGAAACTGCAACGCGTGGTCGACGATGTGCGGTCCCCAGTTCAACAGTTGGCCTCCGCCGAGTTTCTTAAGGGTCTGCCAGTCGTTGCGGCGCGAGAAGCTCGTGCGCGCGAGTCGAATGTCGAAGACCTGGCCGAGCAGTCCCTCGGCAACGATCTCGCGAATATGCTGGAATCCAGGTTCAAAGCGGCGATTGTGCCGGATGAGCAGTTTGCCTTTCGCCTTGGCGGCGGCGTGTTCAAGGCGCTTTGCGCCTGCGTAGTCGAGCGAGATCGGCTTCTCGAGCGACACATGCTTTCCCGATTTCAGCGCCGCGATAGCGTGGTCTACATGGTCCATCGAGCGCGTCGCCACCGCGATGAGTTCCACGGCATCATCCGCGAGCAGATCTTCAATGCGTGCGTATGTATGACTCTCGGGAAACCGATCGGCGAAGCGTTCACGGTGTGGAGCGTACGGATCGCAGCCCGCCACAATCTGAAATTGTGCCTTGTGCGTCACTAACTCGCCGCAATGCATGCCCCATCCCGCGCGGCCCAACCCCAGAATCCCCACTCGTACCGGCGTATCCATCGAGAGTCCTTTCAATGATGCGTTGCTGACGTTACCTCGTTCCGAAACCGCCCACGCGAAGATACTCCATGCTCTGCGCGAGATCCTCGAACGGATCGCGAAGGTGCGTGTCCTGCTCGACGAAAACCCAGCCGTCGTAGCCCACCGCGACGAGCGCTTTCATCACCGCGATGTTATCGAGGCCGATGTTTCCCTCGCCCAGAGGACAGAAGTGGCCCCATTGCGGCCATTGCTCCGGGCCTTTCGTGGGATCGGTGACAAGCCAATCCTTGAGATGGACGGCGGCGATCCGTGATGCATAGCGGCGCACCGCATCCACGGGATCTCCGCCTGCCGCGGCGTAGTGCGCGGTGTCGAGCAGAAGGTTCACTTGCGGGCAGGCCGCGAGGAACTCGTCAATTTCCTCAGGCTTTTCGGTGGGCTGCCCTAGATGGTTATGCAGCGCCGCCTTGATCCCCCAACGGGCGCACGCGTCGCCCAGCGACTGCGCGTGCCGGATGTAGACGTCGAGCGGCACGTCACGAGGTTCGCCCGGAACCCAGACGTATTCCTTGCCCAGCCCTGCCGTCCAGCGGAGGCTGCTCTCCGGATTGGGCCCGAGGCAGGTCGCGAAATCGCACCCCAGTCGTCGGTAGTACGCCGCGCGGATGAGTGCGTCGTCGGGACTGACCGCGTAGACGCGCTCGATTCCTTGATAGCCGATTGATTTGAGGCGGGTGAGGCGCTCCTCGATATCGTGGGACGCGCCAAACCACACATTCATTCCAAAGTCCGCAACGCCGTATTTCATTCTGCCCCCTTGAGAAATTGCCGCCCGATTCGCGACGGCGTCGATCATGGCTACTATGCCGTGGGCCTCAATCCCTGTGGCGCAAGGATAGCGGGTTTGGGGAGGTGAAATTCAATAACCAGGATAGGATGCCGCAACAGACGATGTCGGTTAGCCGTGCTGGCCCATCAACTGCACAAAGGCGCGGAAAAACTCCGGATCGAGTTCGTCCAGCATCTCGTCGTGCATCAGTTTAAGGCCGGGGAAACTGTCCATTGCCGTTTTGTAAGAGCGCCGTGTCGTGAGCGCGTCGAAGATATCGGCGATGGTACAGATCCGTACCCAGGGGTGGATGGCGTCGCCTTTGAGCCCATCGGGGTACCCTGTGCCGGTCAGTTTTTCATGGTGATGGCGCATGACGTCCAGCACCCCTTCATGCGTGACGCCTTGCTCCACGAGCAGATCGTATCCGTACAGGGGGTGCTTCCGCATTTCCGCCCACTGTTCCGGGGTTAGTTTGCTTCGGCTGTTGACGATGGCCGGATCGATCAGGCTTTTGCCGATATCGTGCAGTAATGCGCCCTGACCGTAGATGGTGATGTCTTGTTGCGAGTAGCCCAGCCGCTGGGCCAACGCGCTGGAAAATACCATAACGTTCACGCTGTGCGTGTAGGTGTAGTAATCGAACGACATGACCGAAAGCAGATGGTGAAACGCCCTGCTCTCTCGAAACATCATGGTTACCGTGCCGTCCACGAGGCTGCTCGAACGTTCCAAGATGTTTTTGGCGCGCGGCTCGGCGAAGATGTCCTTTACTAGGGTCTTTGCCGAGGTGTACACGATCTCGGAGAGCGCATTGGGCGGAAGCGAAGAGTCGCTGACGATTCGCGAGAGATTGCGCTCCACATACAAGTTATATGCGTGCGCCTGCTCGCTGGGAATGTAAAGATGGCGTACGCCCATCTCGGTGATTCGGTCAATGTCTTCTTGAGTGAAACGGATATTCGCGCAGCGATAGAGAACCAGTTTTCTTTCGGGCGACGCTACATACAGCTCGAACTCCGCAACGGTATCCGCAGGTAGCGAGACAAGGCTGACGCTGAAGAAGCCTTCGAACTGGGCGGGGGTATCTGTGGCTTCTTTGGGAAATTGTGTGCTCATTCCTAATGTCTCTTGATACTGATACTATATAGCTTATAAACATACAGGTGTTGAGTCATCGTAAATCCAAGGTGCGGCCCCGGCTTGCGCCCCAAGGGCTCGCGCATGAATCCCCTGCCCCCAAGCATCCATTCTGACGCAACGTCACCCATTCGCTCTGTATAGTGCCAGATCTAGTCAAAAACCGCAAGAAAAATTACGTTTTTTGACTTCTTACCGCTCCAGGGTAACACAAGGCGGTCATGTTTCTGCGCTTATTCAGATGTTTCCCGTGATGCGAGTAAGGGGGCGTCCTAGGGTGATTTTGGGGAAGGAAGGATTTTGGAGGGCCTGTGTGGTAGATTTGTCTAGAACGATTTATTTTTCGATGTGATGGAAAAGTTATAAGTCATTACATTGCGGTGATTCTAGAATAATCCATTCCTCTGGCGGCGGAGAAACGTTCTGGATGTTCGATTGGGAAAGTGAAAACTAGGTGTAAGGGCTTTCCTGATGGGGCGACGCGTGGATAAAATGCACGTGTGACTGAACTTTGTTAAGATACGCGCGTCGGCGGACTGGGGGCGTTCGTTTGGGGAGATACTGCATGCCTGGCAAGTTTGTGCATCCACGTACAAGAAGATTGCTCTTCACCGTCGTTGTGTTTGTTCTGTTTCTTGGCGGTTTATTTACATACGTGATATATCGCCAGAAAACGGTCCCCGTATCCCCGCCGTCGGTTGCCGTTGCTTCTCAGCCGCGCCAGGAAGCCGCGACGCCAACGGAATCCGCCGAGTCCTCGGAGGAGACGCAACGGACTTCTTCCCCCGCCGCCGACGCGTTGGACAACCTGAGCGCTCGTCTTGAACGCGTGTTGCCGACTCGCTATGGCCACTCCTTGGTGTTGGAACGTTATCTCTATTCTCCTGATGAACTCTTAGATAAGGTCACTATAGGCGTGTTGCGCGAAATGAGTGCAAGCGAAAAGAACCCTGCGCTGGCGGTACTCAATCCCGACCGTTACTCGCCGGAGGAGATAGTGCACAATTTCGAGCACTACATTCTTACGACGCCGGACAGTGTGGAGCTTACCCGCGACCTGATGGCGATGAAGCCGGAGATTGCTTTCGCAGGCCTTGGTTATTTCCCGACCAACGCCACTATGTTTTTGTGCGCGGTAGGCATTGCCAAAGCGCGCGCGGGCGAGGTCGACGAGGGATACCGCCATCTGGTCGCGGCGCTCAAACTGCGCGATGCCGGCGAGACGCCCGCTCTGAGCGAGGCGCTTATGCGCAGGGGAATTTATCCTTCGAATAACGCTCAATTCTCGTTGGACTGCGCGCTGTGGAGCATGCTGGATGCGGGATTGCCTACGAAGGAGCAACAGGCGGCTATTCAGGAAATACTTAACCACCGGCTTTCCCCGGAGCCGCTGCTAGCACTCTACCGACAGCATGCTGCTTGGCTGGAGCAGGAGCCGTTGGAGCGTTTCGGCGAGCGTTGGCGGAAGCAGACCGAGCCGGAACTACTGCCTGTTCAGGCGATGGAGAATTTGGGCATTGTCGCCAAGCGCGGATACGCTGAAGTGCTCCGTGAGGCGAGTCTCTTCTCCGTGACGGCTGAGGCGCATGCGGTGGCGCCCGGGTGGATGGACCGATTGCGTACCCGGAACGAGACGGTGCGCGGACTTCGGATCATGGTGTGGGGGGCGGACAAGGTGGAGAGCGTGGACAGCGAGTTTGAGGGGGCAGTGTACTCGCGCGCGGAGAACATCACCATCAGATTGCTGAGAGCGTTACGCGCCGAGCTGCTTGGGCGGATCCAATGGGCGGCGGCGGCGCATCTCTTTCCGGCTGCACTGGAACTCAAACGTTGGAAGGCGGCTCACGGCGATTACCCACAGGATTGGGGGGAAGTGTTTGGCGCGAATCCTCCGCGAATGACCGATGTCGACAATCCGATAGTGGGACAATTCCGCTACGAACGGGTGGAAGACGGGTTCCGCATATCCGCTGTGGCCGACTTCCTCCACCCGTATCATCTGGACGGCGCCCACTGGGGTTTCGGAAAACCTGCTAACACGACGCGCCCGAACGACATCTACTGGATCGCCCGCAAGTAGGGGGCTAAACACCCGTGGGCCTGCGCAAGGCGATGGCGAACAACAAGAAGAGGAAAGCGTCGCCTTTTTGACCCCTTTGAGCGGGCAATGGTATAGTGAGGGACCAATTTTTTTGGCCCAGCGGCGGCGTTTGCGGCTGCGCGGGAACCACCTCCTGGAAGCGTCCGGTGAACAAGAAAGTCTTTATCCAAACCTTCGGTTGTCAGATGAACGAGCACGACAGCCAGCGGCTCATGGAACTGCTCGCCCGCGAGGGCTATGAGGCCGTTGGCACGCCCGAGGCCGCCGGCCTTGTTCTGCTCAATACGTGTTCCGTTCGCCACAACCCCGAGAACAAGGTCTATAGCGTCCTGGGCCGGTTACGCCAACTCAAGCAACGCACTCCCGGATTGGTGATCGGCGTGGGCGGGTGCGTGGCGCAACAAGAAGGCGAAGCCATCCTGCGCCGCGAGAAAGCCGTCGATTTTGTATTCGGTCCAGACAACCTATTCCACGTGCCGGAGATGTTGGGTGAGGTGCGGGCCGGGCGGCGCGTGCTCATGACCGACTGGCAAGAGCGCCCCGAAGACCACGTCGTGAATTTCATTCCCGAGGAGTACGTGGAGGCGGGGCACGTCGAGGGCTGCAAGGCCTATATTGCGATCACGAAGGGGTGCGATAACCACTGCACCTTCTGCATCGTGCCCAAGACACGCGGTCGCGAGGTAAGCCGGTCGCTGGAGAACATCCTACGTGAGGCGCGCGACTTGGTGTCACGAGGCGCGAAGGAGCTGTGGTTGCTGGGGCAGAACGTGAATTCGTACCACGCGGGCGAGGCAAGATTCCATGACTTGCTCGATGCCGTGTCGCAGGTCGAAGGGCTGTTGCGGGTGCGATTCACCTCACCGCATCCCAAGGATTGGAACAATGCGCTGTCGGACCTCATGGCCGCGCGTCCGACGATCTGTCCGCAGTTACACCTGCCTTTCCAGGCAGGCGGCGATCGCATTCTGAAACTCATGGGCCGTCGCCATCGCATTGACGAATACCTGGAGAAGATTCACTACCTCAAACAGGCCGTTCCCGGCGTCGAGATATCCACCGACCTCATCGTCGGTTTTCCCTCCGAGACCGACGAGGATTTCGAGGGCACCTTGCGCGTGCTGGAGGAAGTTAGATTCGGCCAAATTTTCGCCTTCATGTACTCGCCGCGCCCCGGCACCGCCGCCGCGCGTATGGAAGACAGTGTGCCGCAGGCGGTGAAGGAAGAGCGGTTACAGCGCGTACTCGCGTTGCAGGAGCGGATCGACGCCGCGCAGTTGGCCGCCTATGTGGGAACCATGCAGGAAGTGCTGATTGACGGCGCGCATACGCGCGTTCGTGGGGCGATGAATGGCCGCACGCCCGGATTCAGGCCCGTGACGGTGCAGCACGCGGGGCTCGAGATCGGCGACTGCGTGCCGGTGCGCATTCTTAGCGCGCGGAACCATTGGTTGGAAGGCGAAGTCGCGGAACGGACCGCGCTTGCACACTGAGAGAAGGAGCGAAACACTGTGGAAATCAGCGTAGTACCCTGCGCCGAGTTTAAGGGCGCCTCGTCGGAATCGTTCATTATTTTGCCTGTATGCGAGAACGACGCCATGTCGGCCTGGCACGTTGCCCCCGTAGCCCTTACCGAGAAGCTTGACGTGTTGATGCAACGGAACGTGTTTCAAGCCAAGTCGGGAGAGGTGCTTCCGCTCTCACTGACGGATGGGCAGTCTCCGTCCGTACTCGCCCTCGGTCTTGGCGCACGCAGCAAGGCCACGGCCGAGACGCTTCGCCGCGCTGCGGGAAAAGCCTGTGCAGCGTTGGCCCGTCTGCGCGCCACCGACATCGTCATCGACGCCGCCGGATTGGACCCCTTGCCCGTTGAAGCGCTCGCAGAAGGCATCGTGCTCGCACAGTTCCATTTTGACACCTACAAGACGCCGTCGCCCGACGCCCCGCCGCGCGCGTGGGTTGAACGTCTGCGCTTTGTGGTTGAGGACACGGCATGCGCGAAGGCGCTCGAGACGGCGCTGCGTTTTTCCGACGTCACGTGTGGAAACGCGAACTGGGCGCGCGACCTGGCGTGCTTGCCGCCGAATGAACTGACCCCGAAGGCCTTGGCGGATAAGGCGCGCGCGATGGCGAAAGACAGCGGACTCGCATGTGAAGTGCTCGACGAGGATCACATGCGCCGTTTGGGCATGAACGCCTTGTTGGGCGTTGCGCAGGGAAGCGAACAGCGGGCAAACCTGATCGTACTCCAGTACAAACACCCCAAGGCCACACGCACATTGGCGTTGGTCGGAAAGGGGATTACCTTCGATACGGGCGGCATCAGCATCAAGCCGGCCGATCACATGCATGAGATGAAGTACGACATGTGCGGCGCGGCAGCCGTGCTCGGCGCGATGAAAAGCATCGCCGAACTCGCCCCGTGCGTGAACGTCGTGGGCGTTATCCCTGCGGTTGAGAACATGCCCGGCGGCAACGCGCAGCGTCCGGGCGACATCGTGCGCGCCTGCAACGGAAAGACCATCGAAATCCGCAATACCGACGCCGAAGGACGGCTCATTCTCGCGGACGCCATGGCCTATGCCGCCGAACACTATAAGCCCGACGCGATGGTTGATCTCGCGACGCTGACGGGCGCAGTCGTGATCGCCCTCGGGCATTATGCAGCCGGGCTTCTGGCAACCGACGATGCCGTTGCCGCGGCGATTGAACGCGCGGCCGAGGCGACCGGTGAGCGCGTGTGGCGCCTGCCGCTGTGGGATGACTACGCGAAGCAAACCGAAGGCAGCTATACCGATTTGTGCAACATCGGACCTCCCAAGCAGGCGGGCACAATCATGGGGGCGGCGTTTCTTAAGGAATTCACCGGCGGCGTGCCCTGGGCGCATATCGACATCGCGGGGACGGCGTACGGCGTACCGGCTATTCCGTATCTGAACGATAGCTTGCCTACGGGCTACGGCGTGCGGTTAATGGCGCGCTGGGTGCTGGACCAGGCGCAGTAGCATATGGCCGCTCGCGACACGGTCTCGCATGGAACAAGAAGGGCTTCCCTGCACACGCTGGGCTGCCGTTTGAACCATGCCGAGACGGCTCTGCTCGAAGATCAATTGCGCGAGCGGGGCTACGAGATCGTGCCCTTTGGCGAAGAAGCCGACCTCGGGATCATCAATACCTGCACCGTGACCGGCGAGGCCGACGCGAAATCACGCAAACTCATCCGCGCGTTTATTCGGCGCAATCCCAGCGCATTTACGGCGGTGATCGGCTGCTATTCGCAGACCGGCCATAGGGAACTCGCCAAGATCGAAGGCATCGATCTTATCGTGGGAAGCGACGAGAAGCTTCGCGTACTCGACTACATCGACCATGCGAAGCGGCCCGTGCCGGAAGTGCGCAAGGAGCGTGTGCGCGAGCGCGGATTTGTCGCGCCGGCTGTGCGTGGTGCGGCGGCGGTGCACCGCGCGAATCTTAAGATACAAGACGGCTGCGATTTCATGTGCAGCTTCTGCATTATCGCCTTCGCCCGTGGGCGCGCCCGTAGCAGGCACTTCGAAAACATCCTTGAAGAGGCGCGGGCCCTCGTCGCGGGCGGAATGCGCGAGATTGTGCTTACCGGCGTGAACATCGGTGTATACACAGACGCATACACGGGCGTAGACAGAAGCATCGTGGAGGTCGTAGACGCGCTGAATGACATCGAAGGTCTCGCGCGCATCCGCTTCGGCAGCCTCGAACCCACGACGATTCCCGCGGAACTTCTCGACAGAATGGCCAGTCCCGCCCATCGACTGGTGCCCTATCTGCACATTCCGTTGCAGTCCGCTTCAAACCGCATCCTCGACCTGATGAAACGCCGTTACACCCGCGAAGAGTTCGCGCAATTCGTGGAATTGGCTCGCGCCCGTGTGCCCGGGATATGTATTGGCACCGACGTGATGGCCGGGTTTCCTGGCGAAACGGACGACGATTTTGCAGAGACCCTTGACTTTCTGCGCGAGGGCCCCGTCGATTATGCGCATGTGTTCAAGTATTCCGAACGCCCCGGCACGGCGTCCGCGCGGTTGCCAGGCAAGCTGGATGCGCGGACCATCAATCGCCGCGCGGCGTCCGCGCGCCGCGTCGCCGAGCGAAAGCGGCGTCTGTTTTACGAGGCGCACGTGGGAAGGGTTGTCCCCGTCCTGTTTGAAGAGCATCGGGACGGTTACTGGTTTGGCTACACGGGGAATTACGTCCGTGTGGCGGCGCGTTCCGAAGAAGACTGGTCAAACCGCATTCTGCCGATCCGCTTGAGTGTCGTCTTGGGCGATGCTGTGGCAGGAGAACCGGTTCAAGAGGATGATTCACCGCGATGAGCACACTCGCCGCCATTTCCGACGAAATCCTGGCCAAGGAAGCCGATTTGCTTCAGCGACTGCGCGATTACGGCGCGATCGCCATTGCCTACTCAGGCGGGGTCGATTCCACTTACCTCGCCGATGCCGCGCACGAAGCGCTCGGTGCGAAAGCGACGATGATTCTCGCCGACTCGCCCAGTATTCCGCGCTCCGAGATGGCGGCCGCGGTCGACCTTGCAAGGGCGCGTGGGTGGAACCTCGAGATTATTCAGACCACTGAGTTTGAGAACGAGGCTTACCTGCGCAACGACACCAACCGCTGCTATTACTGCAAATCGGAGTTGTTTGACCGTATGCAGGCCTATGCGCAGGAGCACGGCGTGCCGGTCATCGCGTACGGCGCGATCGCCGATGACCTTGCCGACGCGACCCGCGTCGGCCACATCGCAGCGAAAGAGCGCCGGGCCGTTGCTCCGCTGCAACAGGCCGGTCTGCACAAGGATGAGATCCGTCAACTCAGCCGCCGTCGTGGCCTGCCGACCTGGAACAAAGCATCATTTGCCTGCCTGGCGTCGCGCGTACCCGTGGGCACGGCGGTTTCCGTGCAGGTATTGTCCAAAGTGGAACAGGCGGAGGAAATTCTGAGGGCGATGGGATTTCGACAGTACCGCGCGCGGCACCACGGAGAGCTATGCCGAATCGAGGTCGACGAGACCGATTTCGCGCGCCTGCTCGAACCTGAGGTCCGCGCCCATCTCCTGCGCGAACTGCGCGCCGCAGGATATCGTCACGTGACCCTCGATCTCGCCGGATACCGCACCGGCAGTACCGCCGCGCCGCCGTCAGTGGTCCGCCCAAGTTGACCCCCTCCTAACGGACGCGGTAGCATGGCGTGCTTGCGCCTCGAGCCCTGCAAAAGGTCAGGTGTCAAGGAGTTAACCAATTATTTCCGAAGCGATAGGGGTTTGGCATGTCAGCGTACGACGTCGTAGTGATTGGGACTGGGCCTGGGGGGTATGTTGCGGCGATACGGGCCGCTCAGCAAGGGGCGAAGGTCGCCTGCATTGAGCGCGAGGAACTTGGGGGCGTGTGCCTGAACTGGGGATGCATCCCCACCAAGACGCTCATCCACAGCGCGGAGTTGTTCCGCAAGCTCAAGCACGCTTCGGACTACGGTTTGCGCGCGGACAACGTCGGGTTCGATATGGCCGCCATACTCAAGCGCAAGCGCGAGGTGGTGCGAAAGAACAAGTCAGGGATCGCCGCGCTGTTCAAGGCGCATGGGATCGAGTTGATCAAGGGCGAGGCCCGCGTGGTGGCGCGCGGAATGGTCGATGTGGATGGAAGCCGCATTGATGCAAAGTCGATCATCATCGCTACCGGCAGCGGGCCTGCTCAACTGCCGGGGCTCGAGACGGACGGCAAGCAGGTGATCACGAGTACCGAGGCGCTCGAACTCACCGCGCTGCCCGCAAAGGCTGCGATCATCGGCGCGGGCGCGTTAGGGGCTGAGTTTGCCTGCATCTGGAGCGCGTTCGGCGTTGAGGTTACGCTCATTGAGTTGTTGTCCCGCGCCTTGCCGCGCGAGGACGAGGAACTCTCCAAGCGGCTTGGGGATAGTCTCAAGAAGAAAGGCATTGACCTGCGCACCGGGACAAAAGTCGCCAAACTGGAGCGCGGGAAATCAGGCGTTGCTCTGACGCTGGAGGGCGATGCGCCCGGAACGCTGAATGTCGATCTTGTACTCGTCGGCATTGGCCGGAAATACCATTCCGAAGTGGTCACGGCGACGCCAGAGTTAGGGGTTCAGGTCGGTCCACGCGGCGAGATTCTCGTTGATGATCGAATGGAGACCTCTGTGCCGGGGATTTACGCGATCGGCGACGTGGTTGGCAAGACCTTGCTGGCGCATGGCGCTTCATCGGAAGGGCTTGTGGCTGCCGCGAACGCGACCGGCGGCAATGCGCGTATGAACTATCGCGTTGTGCCATCGTGCAACTTCACGTCGCCGGAAGTGGCGAGCGTTGGATTGACCGAGGCGCAGGCGCGCGAGACTGGCGTGCCTGTGCAGGTGGGGCGGTTCAACTTCCTCGCCAGCGGACGTGCCCACGCGATGGGCGAGACGGAAGGCATGGTCAAAATTGTCGGCGACGCGCGCACGCACGAGGTGTTGGGCGTGCACATTATGGGCGCGGAGGCGGGCGAATTGATCGCCTCAGCCGCCGTGGCGATGACCATGGAGGCGACCGTTGAGGAAATCGCCCACACCATTCACACCCACCCGACATTGTCGGAAACGGTGATGGAAGCGGCGGAGGATTTTCTCGGCAAGGGCATTCACACGCCGCCCGCAAAGCGCGCGTAATTCGGTCGACGTACGCCGGAGGAGAACACTGTGCAGGAACGACCGCGGCGGATGAGCAAGCTGCTTGAAAGCGGTCTGTGCTTATTGCTCTTGGTCGGCGCGGCGGCGGCGTTGGTGTTTCCCGCGTTGTCTGCAGGCCGCATTCCGATCTCCACAGACACGGCCCTCTTTCTAGCGCCGTGGGAAGACGCGCGCCCCTTGGGGCTCAATGCCCCTGGCGACCCGCAGGCCGCCGACCACGCGAATCGTTTCTACCCCTGGTATGCCTTCATCGCCGATGCCGCCGCGCGCGGCGATTCTGTGCTGTGGAATCCGCTTGAGAACGGAGGGTTTCCGTTCCTGGCCGTGTGGCAAACCAGGGCATTGTCGCCGTTTTCCGCCCCTTTTTATCTGCTTCCAGTAAAGTTCGCGCTGCCTATCTCGTTATTTCTGAAGCTGCTCATTGCAGGGCTATGCGCCTACTACGCGGCGCGACGCTTTGGATACCTGCGGCCCTATGCCTTGGCCATTGGTCTCGCTTATGAGTTCAGCGGCTCCTTGTTGCTTTGGTGGGGATGGCCTCTATCAGACACCGCACCGTGGGCGCCGCTATTGCTGCTCTACGCCGAACGCCTTGCGCTGCGTCAGCGGCGATTCTGGCCCTATGGCTCACTGATCCTAGGCGTCATGCTGCTCGGCGGCGAGCCAGAGGCAGTCGCGGGTGCGGGGGCGTTCGTCGTGTTCTATCTGCTTGCCCGTTTTGTTACCGAGCGCAGCGGGTTCAAGGACGCTTTTTATGGCTACATCACCCTGGCGGGAAGCGGGGCGGTCGCGGTAGGGCTGACCGCGCTTCAAATATGGCCATACCGCGAGTTTCTGCGCGAGGCGGTGCAGACTACCCAAACACAAGGAACAAGTTTTCTTAGTATGTGGGATCTTTCCTTGGCATTTTTCCCGCATTTGCTAGGGGGAACTACAGGACCAGCGGCTGTCGAGGGGGCATTGCGAAACGCCCGCGTACTTGAATTGCTTTACGCCGGACTCGCGCCTTTGTTCCTGCTGCCGCTTTGGTTTGCGTTGCGCCGTTTTGTGGTGCCTCTGCAGCGGCAACGCGTTGAATCGTTGCTTACCGCCGCAATCCTGAGTTTCGCCTTGGCCATGTTGGCCGCCAACGTGTTTCCCCAAGTGGAGATGCTGCAATGGGTCCGCCCAGAGCACCTCTTCCTCCTGAATGCCCTTGCGCTGATGCTCGTGGGGGCTTCCGCCGCGGAGGAGTGGATCACGCTCGATCCCGATGCGACCCATGCCGCCGTGCTGCGCTATCTCATTCTGCTTCCCGTGTTGGTTCTATTGGCGCTCATTCTCGCGTTGGGACGCTACCTGACGCTGCGCGCGTCGATGCCTGGAGTGGGCGGGGAAGTCTCGGATTGGCTTATGCCCTTGGGATTGCTCGTGGCGTTTTTGCTGACACTGGGACTAACCCTTTTGCGGCCCTCACATCGCCTCATGGGGTATTCGTTGGCGGCGTTGATGTTGCTCGATCTTTGGACGTCTCTTTCGGGGGCGATTTCCTTCACTCCGCTGGATCGCGTTTTTCCCGAGACCCCGTTCGTCCGCGCACTGAAGGCCAGCGGCGCGCGTGTAGGGGGGAGCGAAGCGCTGAAGAGTTGGCCGCTGGCGGCGAATCTCGTACCCCAGGCGTTTGGCACGGGGGGCGTTTCGGCCAAACGCTACGCCGCATTCGTCGCGCAGACCGCCGAGAAGCCCATGCTCCTTCGCAACATGGGCGCGCCGTCTTTCTTGCTGACCAAGGAAGACATTCAGGGGCGTTTTGCGGACTTGCGCAGCCGTTTGCACGTGCAGGACGTGTTCCCGTCAGGGGCGGTGCTTTTCGACGCGCTGGGGTCGCGCCCGCGTGCATGGATGGCCTACGAGGGGCGTCCTTTCGAGAAGTTCGACCCCAAACAACTTGACCCCGCACAACCGCCGTTGGTTGAGATCGCAGAGCCTCCCAAATCCGAATCAGGGGGAGAGGCGCAGGTGACTATAGACCCCGCATCGACCAATACGCGGGTGATCGTGCACGTCGGTGAGACGCGCCCAGGCGTGTTGGTATTGGCGGACGCGTGGTATCCCGGCTGGCACGCGCGCGTGGGGGATGCCGAAGCGCCGATGTTCCCCGTGGACGGCGCATTTCGCGGCGTTGCCCTCCAGAAGGGCGCACACAAAGTCGAGTTCCTCTATGAACCCGCCTCGTTCAAACGCGGTTGCTTCTGGTCGCTCGTCGCGGCATGCCTGGTCTTCCTCGGCGTCGTCCACCACGGTGTCCTGACCTTGCGCGACCGACGCCTGCGCGCCCACGAGAAGCGGGGGTAAAGGTCCCCACTACTTCCCGGAAAGACTCGCGTTATCGTCCCGTCGCGGCCATCGCGTCGGCCACTGCCCGAATGTGCGCGGGGGCGGACCCGCAGCAGCCGCCGATGAAACGCGCCCCGGCCGCGAGCAGGTCGGGAACAACCGCGGCATACGCTTCGGGCTTGGCGCGGTAGACGGTTCGGCCGTCCTCCAGCAGTTCCGGCAGCCCGACGTTTCCTTTCACCCAGATAGGCAGATCGACGCCGCACGCGGCGAACTCGCGGGCGATATTCACAAAGGTGTCGATGCCCGCGCCGCAGTTGGCCCCGACGAATTGCGCGCCGCCGTCCTTGGCCAGGGCGTAGGCTTCAGGTACGGAGACTCCCATCATCGTGCGGTCGTTGCACTCGCCGCAGTCGAACGTGAACGACAGGCCGACCGGAAGGTCCACTGCGGAAAGCACGCCTCGCAGGGCCGCTTCCGCCTCGACCAAGTCGCTTTGCGTTTCAATGACGATGGCGTCGGCTCCGCCTTCGGCCAGGGCTATCGCCTGCTCAGCCGCGCTGACCGCCACAACCTCCGGCTCAACCTCGCCCATCATCACCATTTTGCCGCAGGGACCGATCGAGGCAAACACGTAGGCCTTGCCCAGGGCGGCTTCCTTGGAGAGCGCCGCGCCAGCCTTCGAGAGTTCCGCCGCGCGTGCGGCGATGCCATGCCGTTCGAGGATGAGACGATTGCTATTGAAGGTGTTCGTCAGAATGACCTGGGAGCCTGCCTCGACGTAGCCGCGCGCGACGGAAAGCACTCGGTCGGGGTGCTCCACATTCCACACGTCGCACATCTGGCCGGGTTGGGCACCCAGTTTCTGCAGCTCAGTTCCCCAGGCTCCATCGGTACACAAGGGGGGCAATTGGCGGAAATTCTCCCTTGTCAGTCGCCGGGTTGCGTCGAACGTCATGGTCAACTCCTTCCTGATTCCCTCTTTCAAAAGGACGCAATTTTTGGGGTGCGGCGGCTATTATAGGGGGAAAATATGCGGTACGCCACATCTTTTTTTGAGCGGACGCGGCGCTTTTACAATCAAATCACATCACATATTGTGTGAGTGCTTTTCCGGGATGAGTTGGTTTTGGTTGAGGATGGACTAGACTTGTGTTTTTGTGTACTCTCGAATACAATAGCTTTTGTGGCAACCACTTATCTTAACCGTGATTGGATGTGCTAAATGGCAAGGCCGCCCAAGGGTGTCATCCCACTCTATCTCAAAATCGTACAGGAAATCCGTGAGGACATCCGTGCCTGCCGGATCGACCCCGGACAGCGGATTGATTCCATCAATGAACTTCAGCGTAAGCATGGCATCGCCCGCGAAACGGCAAAGCGTGTCCTGAATATGTTGGAGTCCGAGGGGCTTATCGTCCAGAAGGCCGGGAAAGGGTCGTTTGTAACCGACCTGAGTCCCCTGAGTGCTCGGTGGGCGGCTCTGGTGTCCACCCCGACCCCGGCGAACCGTTCTTTGTTGGCGGCGCTGGCGCAGGAAGCGGCGCAGGCGGACCGGACGTTTTCGGTCCATTGCAGCGGCGGGGACGTTTCGGAGGAAGCGCGTTTACTGGCGCTTCTTACCCATGAGCGCTACGAGGGCGTCTTTCTGATTCATCCCAAAGATCCCCAAGGGGTGGCGAAGTTTGCCGAGAAGCTGGGGCGTTTTGGTACACGCATCGCTGTATTGGCCACGGAACCCATTCCCGGGCTTCTGGGGGTTGTCGAGGCGATGGGGGCCGGCTTGGGGGCGGCGTTGAGCTACTTGGGCTGGGTGCGTGGGGGGATGGCGGGACTCGTTCTGGGAAATGCATGGCCTGGCGAGCGGGGTGAAGACGACCCTCTGGCTGTGGCGTTGGCGGGCTCTGGAGCCGCGTCAGAGGTTTTGGTGTTCAATTCGACGTCCGACATTGATGGCGCGATGCTGCGTGAGCGCGGAATCGCGAGCTTGGTGTGTTCGGACGGTCTTGCCGCCATCGAGGTGATTGGGCGATTGGGTGAGGCCGGGCTTCGCCCACACGACGACTATAATCTTGTTGCCTATGGTGACAGCGCGATTGCGCAAGGGCTGGAGCCGCCGCTGACGGTTGTCGACCCGAAGTACGGGGAAATCGCTGCGGCGTTGTGCATGATCCTGCGTGGGAGCGAAGAAACCCCAGAACCAGAGGCTGCGACGTGGCAGGTGATAGAGCCCGAACTCGTGATTCGAGGGACGTGATGTGTCTTGACCAACAACGGAAGATGAAATGAGCGCCAGGATATCCATTGTGTCCCGTGGAGTGCTGTTGATGGTGGGTTTTCTCACCGTGGCCGCAGGGGGGCTAGGAATGGTTCTGTACCGGCCGGGCCAAACCTTGCGGACGATGAGCACGGACGATTGCGACATCAGCATCAACAAGAATGGGGCTGTGGACGTGCGGCTGACGGCCGGACTTCCGGTGTTCGAGGACGCTCGTCCGATGGTTTGGATGGATGGCGAAGACGCTCCCAAACCCATGAGCCTTTCCGGGCGAGCCAGCACCCGGTTCTCGTTCAAAGACCAACTCGGCGAAGGCAACGGGATGGCCCTCATTCGCAAAGAATGTGAGTGGCAACTGCATGTTTACCCTTCAAAACCCTTTCTCACTGTCAGGGTGATTTACACCAACACGGGACGTTCTCCGGTACGTGTCCGGGCGTTGCTGCCGTGGACCGTTGGACCTGGGAAAAAGACGGGGATCAGTCTGGGAGTTCCTGCCGAGCAACTCCAGCTCTTGGGAGGGGGAGGTTCTCCGTATGCCGGGGATGGGGGACGCCCTTCCCTGACCCAAGGCATTGCCGATAGCGCCTGGATGGTCGCCGCATATGCTCCCGGCACGGGCCGTTCCTTGATCGCCGGGTTTCTGTCAGCCCAACGGGGCGTGCCTCGCATGGCGATCGCGCCGAATGTTACCCCTGGCACTATCGGACTGAGCACGTTCACCGCGTCGTGTGTGTACGACCCTCCGATCGAGGTGCAGCCAGGCGGACGTCTGGAGTCCGAGACGCTTTACCTGTCTATCGCGGAAACCAGCATTCACGAAGGTCTGGAGCGCTACGGCCATGCGGTGGGCGTCTGGAGCGGTGTTGCGGCGCGCCAGGAGGTCCTGCCGCATGGTTGGGACGTATCCGGATCGGAGTACGGTCCTGCGGCGACCGAAACCCAGATACTGTCCGAGGCCGAGGTCATGTCGCGCGGCGTGCGGCTGTCCGGGTGGAAACACATCGCTTTGGGAGACGGTTGGCAGCGGGCGAACGGAGACTGGGAACCGGATCCCGCGCGTTTCCCGCAAGGTCTGCGCCATCTAACGGACGCGTTGCATGAGCTGGGGTTAACCGCCGGACTCTACCTCGCGCCATTCTTGGCCATGCCCGATTCGCCGGTGGCGCGGGAACATCCGGACTGGCTGGTTGAACCGGTTGCGGACGCGGCGGCGGGGCTTCCTGCGGGCGCGCGCATTGTTGATGTCACGGCGCCGGGGGCGGCGGAGTATGTGCGAGGGCTCTGCCGCAAGGTGGCAGTCGAATGGAATTTTGACGCGTTAGCGCGCGCGGGGGCCTTGTACCACTGTGGGGTAGCGGCCCGCTACCGCAACACGTCGCTGACGCGGATGGAAGTGATTCAACTCGCGCTACGGACCGTGCGTGAAGGGCTTGGGCCGGGGAAATACGCAGCGGGACTGGAGCCTCTTCCTACGACACTAAGTCTGGCGCGAGGGTTGAGGCCGGGGCCGGTCAGCACGCCGGAGTGGACTGTCGCAGGGACGGGGTGGGGCATCGTCGAGTCGGCAGAGAACGCCGCGCGACGGTATTACTACGCGCCGTTTGTGAGCCCGTCCGATGACGACCGCCTATTTCTGGGTGGGGCGTTGTCGGCCGAGCAGCAACTGTCGCATCTAACCGCGCTCGCATTGACGGGGCAGACGTTGCGCTTCACGCAGTCGCCCGCCCGCCTCGATGCCACATCACGCGCCGCTTTGGAGCGGCTGCTGCCTTTGCCGAGCCGTCCGGCGCGTCCGCTCGATCTGATGTCGAGTCCTGTGCCTAAAGTATGGGTGTTGCCGTCGGTTTCCCAGAGAGGAGCGGCGGCGGTAGTGGCGTTCTTCAACTGGGGGCTGAACGCGACCGAGACGTTGCACCTCGATTTGCGCGAGGCCGGACTCGATCCGAGCCGCTATTACGCCGTGTACGATTTCTGGCCCGAGAAATACCTGGGCACTGTGCAAAACGCACTCGATGTTCAGGTGAATCCGGGATGCGTGAAGGTTTTCGGTTTGCGTCGCACGGAGAATTGCCCAACTCTGTTGGCGGTGAATCGATCATTGTCGCTCGGCGACGGTGACCGCGCCCGCGTGGACTGGAACGAAAATGCGCGAACCCTGTCCGGCGCTTTCGCCACTTTACCCGACGCCGAGATCACGGTGACTTTGCTTTGCCCCGAGCCGTACAAACCCAGTTCGGTCACCGTCAGCAATGGCACGCCCACGGTAGAGTTCAACGCGCCCCTATGCACGTTCCGCTTCCGCGCAAGCCGCGCCGAACTCACCGAGTGGTCCATGCAGTTTTAGGGCGTTTTCAAGGGCCTTGGCGGAGATTCAGTCGCTCCTGTGTCTACGTTGCCGGGCTATTTGCAGGGTGCCGGAGTACGTCGAATTGAGTCACCACATAGTGTTGTTTGGGCGCGGTCACCGGCCAGACGAGAGTCGGTTCCCCTTCGCCGAAGCGTGCCTCAATGTGGTACTCGATGTCTTTCCCCTTCATTGCGTGCGCAGGAAGCATCCCCTCGTAGGTGCCGCGACCGGAGCAGGTGAGCGGCAGCGAACGGAAAGCGCGCTTGCCCAGGGGCCTCCAACGAAGTGTCACGGATTCTGGTGCGGCCTTGGAGGCCACAACGACCCGAGCCGAGAGGGATTCGCCGTTTTCGATTACGCTACGCGGGGCGGTGACGATCAGGCGTGCGGCGTTGGTGTACTCGCGGCTAATCTGCGCGTCGGCGGGCAACGGAGCGCCCAGGAGTTCCTCGAGTTCCTTGCCGGGCGCGTCGAGCATGCTGGGGAACGTGTGCGCCTCGATGTTGGTGATATTACCCATCTCGCCTGTGGTGCTGACGGTATCCATGAGATAGCGATAGGCTTCTTCGACGGACGCGATCAGGGCTTTACGCGCGGGCAAGAGGATCTCGCGGGCCTTTGCGGTGCGTTCGGAAGCGTCCGTCATGCTGTTCACAGTGACAAGGGCGTTGCTGTACTCGCCCCAGACGCAACGCATTCGCGCCGACGCGCGCAGGTACTCCAGCGTGTTTAGCCAGTAAAGGAATCGCTCGGTGTTGCCCGCCCCTTGCACGCGCGGCCGGAGTGCGGCGAAGGCGTCAACAAAGGTGAACTCTTTTGACACAGCATTCCACGGGCGTAGATCGGGCAGGAAGCCGCCAGGTCCTTTCGCCCATTCCGACGGACGTGGGAGTTTTCCATCGACACTCGCGAGAATGCGCCCGGCGTCGTCCGCCACGGCTGGGCCAAATTCGTGCCGTGCCCAATCCGTGTAGAAATCTTCGGTAGGCACGTGGCCATGGAACGCGGGCAGGTCGGCCTGGTAGTCGCCGTGCGCTGCGCCACCACAATTGATTTTGAGCTCGATACCCTCGCCCTGCACCACGATGCCCGCAACGATCGGAAATTCGACAACAGGCAAGAAATCGATGACCAGGTAGCCATCGCTGACTTGAACGTTCTCGAAGGTGAAATCAATGGCTTTGTTACGGCCCACTTTCTGGAACAGGTCCAGATTCTCAATGACTTTCTTCCCCGCGACGCTGACCTCAAAAATCCGTTTGCCGGGTTCGGTAAACCCAGGTTCCGCCATCTTCAACGTCACGCGATAGACGCCATTGGGCACCTGTAGGCGGTATGCGGTCATTCCCCAACGGTGGTAGCGATAGATCTCCGGATCCTCTGTGCCTTCTATATCAGCCCCTGGAAACTGCACCGAATTGCCAGCCATCGCGACCGAGCCCTGCGACGGCATGCCCCAGTCGCTTCCTTGTTGCCATGCGGCTTGGGCTAGTGCGGCGACGTTTGGCGCGATCACCCGCGTGCGCCAGTGGATACCCATCAGCCCCGTGCAGCCATAGCGCAGCGCGTCGTGGGCATCGCGGCGCATGCGGCCTGCCCAGAGCTGTGGTGAACACATCGCGGGGTCGTCTTCGAGCCACGGAATGGCCCATTTCCCTCGACCGCTGACTTCCGCGAATCCAGGCTCAACGGGGTCGAATCCCACGGCGCGACTGATGCAGCTAAGCGAGATGTCAGCACTCAAAGCCTTGCCCAGCAGTGCGCGGTCGTATTGTGGACCTAGTACCCACCCGCATGTGGCCAGGCTGAATGGCGCAGAGATATTTCCAAGGGCTTGGCGAGCGTATTCGATGTCGCGAAGCGTCTGGTCGACTTGCTCATGCGTCGTGCCTTCCCAGGTCCAGGCTTCAGGAGTCCAGAGCCAGTAATAGTCGATTGGGTACGCGCGCATGATACGCGAGAAAATGCCCTCATACACTTTCATCGCGGCGTTGGGGGTGTTGCCGAGCCGCTTGCCGACATTCGGCGGGATGGATACGGGCGTTTCTGTGCCCACGCAGGTTTTTACGCCGAGTTGGCGAGCAAACGAGAATGCATCGTTGAGCAGTGCGCCCGTGCGGTTAAACAACTCATTGCACTTCTCAGGGGTATCGGGGAGCGGGGTTAGGTCTCGCATCACATCGCCCGAGTAATCGTCGCGATCGTAAAAAATGGACGCGCCGCAGGCATATTCGCTCGTTGGTCTTGCCTCATATCCCCAATTCACCGTACGGGCGGTGTTGAGGTAGGCGGTGGGGTAACTCTCACGCACGCGACCGTCCGGCTCAACATCTTCGGCGAGGCCCGTCCAGACGGTGGGTTCCGAGAGGGGGTAGGTGTGGAGGCCGATGAAGTTCATCCCCAGTTTAGGGAGTTGGGCAATGACCGTTTTGTACTCGTCGCGATTCCACCAGTCCGGCCCTTCGGCGAAATCGTGAAACGGCTGAATGCCGCGCAGTTCGAATAGTGGAGTACGGGTCTCATCAAGATCGGGCATAGCGAACGGCGTCTGTGTATCCGGCAATACGTCGCCGTGAAGGTAGAATCGAGCCCCGAGGTGTTCCGCGAAGCGGTACGCGGCGTAGAGGGTGGCCGACTCGCTCCCGCCTACCAGGTAGAGTGTCTTGTGTCCGTCGTCACGCGTCACGGTCTTGAGGCGATACGCCTGCGGACCGAGGCCTTCACCTAAGAATTCCGTGCCGGGATCGCCATTGACGGCGATGACAATGGCGTCCTTTTTGCCAATGTGCTGGCGGATGGGCGGCAGTTCGCCAGTGAGAAGATAGAGGTAGTGGCGCACTTCCTTCGCGGCAAACGAGGTCAGTGCGTTCGCCCGCGCGCTGACGACAATCGTGGGGGAGGGCGGCTTTGCGTTTGCGGAAGGTCCCGCAGCGCATGTGGCCAAGGTTATGAAGGCTAACATGAATCCATGTTCTCGCATCGAATTCTCCTGTGATGAGACGTTCCCAATTGAGTGACCTATCCTACCCGCAGAAGAAGAAAAGAGCAACGGTCGTGTTCAAGTATCGATCCTGCTAAGATACACCCACGTCTTGGAAAGAGAATGAGGGCCTGATTATGCGTGTGCCTTCGCACTGGTCGCTTCGCTATATTGCCGATCGCACTCTTGCGGCGGGGTATGCCGCGACACATCCGCGCGCGCCGTGGTTGACACGCCAAAGCATACATATTATCGAACAACGCCTTGCGCATGAGGGACGTGGTTTTGAATGGGGCGCGGGCCGCAGTACGTTGTGGCTTGCGGAGCGGCTTGCGGAACTGACCTCGGTTGAACACGCGGAGGTTTGGCGCGACAAGGTCGCGGCCGAACTCGCACACCGTAGGTATGCTCATGTGCGTGTCGTCTTCGCCGCGCCGGAACATGAGGCTTACGTGGGGAGCATCAACGTCGCCGCGTCGAAGAGCCTCGACTTTGTGCTGGTGGATGGCGTGTCCGAGTTGCGGGATGTCTGCGCGCTAGCGGCATTACCCCTTCTCAGGGTTGGCGGTCTGCTGGCTATCGACGATGTCCATCGCTATCTTCCGTCCCCGTCGCGTGCGCCACTGGCGCTGAAGCCGAACGCTTCGCCATTGACCGAGGCATGGGCCGAGTTTCGCGCGCGCGTGGCCGGATGGCCACTCGAGTGGACCTCGGATGGCGTTCGCGACACCGCGATCTGGACCCGAGTGTCATAAGCAGAGTCGGGGTAGGCTCACAGTCCGTGCAGGAGTCTTTGGGGGACAACGTTGCGCAGACGTCGCATTTGTTCATCGATCCATTGAGCCTTCCCCCGAACGCTGTCTTCCGATAGGAGGGGCGCATTCCAAACGCTCCCGCGTTTGGGCTAGAATACGATGGTCTTGTGGCGATCCTGAGCCATTTCTGGCTGATTGCGATAGACTCCTGCTTTCTGGACGGCTCAGGAATAGCTACACAGTTTCGTAGCTACGCCATGCTAAAGCGCGCATGTCGGAACAAGTAAGGGTGAGATTATGTCGGCTTGGCTGAAATGGGTGGTTTCGGGAGTGCTGGTGGCGTTGTGTCTGGTGATTTACGCGCAGACCGCGAACCATCCATTCACCTTGTTCGATGATGATGTCTATGTAACCGCCAACTATACGATTCAGCGCGGGTTTACGTTGGACTCTGTGCTGTGGGCATTCACCACGGGGCATGCAGCAAACTGGCACCCGCTGACGTGGCTGAGCCTGATGTTGGATATCGAGCTTTTCGGAATGAAGCCTGGCCCCTTTCATATTACGAATCTCGTGCTGCATACGCTGAATAGCATCCTCTTGTTTTGGCTGTTCGTATCTATGACCAAGGCCATCTGGCCCAGCGCGTTTGTGGCGGCGCTATTTGCGGTTCATCCTTTGCATGTGGAGTCCGTCGCGTGGGTGGCGGAGCGCAAGGATGTGCTCAGTACTCTGTTCTGGATCCTCACCACGGGCGCGTACTTCCATTACTCGCGCAAAACCTCGGTTGAGCGGATGACGTTGGTCGCTGGCCTGTATGCCCTCGGGTTAATGGCGAAGCCTATGCTGGTGACGTTGCCGTTTACGCTCTTGTTGTTTGACTACTGGCCTTTGGGGCGTCTCAGGCTTCCATTGCGCAATAGGGAAAGCGCGCAACAAGGAGAGATGGCGCAACTGAGTCTTCGGTCGGCGCTAATTGAGAAGGCTCCGCTGTTTTTGCTCGCGGTGGGATCATGCGTGGTCACTTTTATTGTGCAGCGCGAGGGGGGGGCGGTCAAAGGTCTCACGGCGTACTCGTTACCCGAACGGCTCATGAACGTTGTGACGTCGTACGCCACATATCTTGGTCAAATGGCGTGGCCCGCGCGGCTTTCACTCATGTACCCGTGGCCTTCGGGGGGGATTCCGTGGAGTTCGGTGGCGATCGCCGGGGGAGTGCTTATCGGCGTGACGGCGTTGGTTGCGCTAACCTATCGTCGCTTGCCGTTTCTGGCGGTCGGTTGGCTTTGGTACCTCGGTACGTTGGTTCCGGTGATTGGCCTGGTTCAAGTGGGCGTTCAATCGCATGCCGATCGTTACACGTATGTGCCGTTAATAGGGGTGTTTGTGATGGTGGCCTGGGGGCTGGCGGCGCTATGCCGTTGGCGACCGGGATTGCGATGGGCGATTGCGGGGCTGGGCGTTGTGGCGGTGGGTGGGTTCACGGCGCAGGCGCACAAGCAGACTGCGCTTTGGGCAAATAACCAAGTCCTGTTTGAGCATTCGCTGGCGGTCGCGCCCAGCGCGTCGCTCCACAACAATATGGCTGTTTCGCTACTGGAAGAAAGCCGTTTTGCCGAGGCGTACGAGCATATCGAGATTGCTCTGCGCCTGGATCCTAATTCGGAAATTGCGAAGAGCACGCTCGCCAAGTATTACCTGAAGCGGGGAATGCCGGAGAAGGCGGAGCCGATTCTTAAAGAGGTGGAGCCAACCTACACGGACAAAGGAAAACTTGACTACGCGTATGCGATGTTGGCGATGGCCAAGAAACAGTATGAAGAGGCGGTGACTTTCTACGAGAAGGCCTTCGAGTCCAATCCGAAATCCAGTTACACGCTGGCGGATCTCAGCGTTGCGCTGTTTGCCGCGGGGCGTGTCGACGAGGCCAGGCGGCGCGCGGACGAAGCGGTAGCGCGAGAGCTTCAGAAGGGGGACATGTATGCCTATCTCGGCGCGCGCTATGGCGATGCGAAGTTACTCGATGAGAGCGTTCGCTGGTTTCAGAAATACCGGGAAATTGCGCCGAATAACCCCGCAGCGTATGTCAATCTTGCGAAAAGTCTGATCGCGGCGCAGCGAATGAGCGAAGCCCGTAATGTGATTGACGACGCGTTGCGTCTAGCTCCCAACAATCCTGAAGTGCATGGGCTGTCGGGGCAACTTTATCTTGAAGCGCGGGATTTCGATGCGGCGCGCAAAGAATATGAGACGGCGCTTCGTCTCGACCCATCTTACGCGAGCGCGCAGCATCGTATCGCGCAGATTTACGCAGCGTTGGGGATGAAGCAGGAAGCGCTGGAGGCGTTGGGCAAAGCAGCGCTACTTAATCCTCGCGGCGTCATTGTAAACAACGATTACGGCTTTATGTTGGCGAGTGTCGGGCGGTACGAGGAGGCCGAAACAGCGTACCGTGCGGCCATCACCGCGGATCCCGCCGCGGTTCCTCCGAAGTATAACCTCGCCTGTCTCTACGCGTTGCAGGGGCGAGCACGGGATTCAGCACGGATGCTTGCCGAGGCAGCGCGGCTTGATCCAAAGGTGCTTGAGAGTGTGCCGGGCGACACAGACTTCGACAAAGTGCGCAACGACCCCGTGTTTACCTCCACGCTTGCGACCGTGACGTCCGGGAAAGACGGCGCTCAGACAACGACGGCAGAGCGTTCTAATTAAGAGTGTAGCCGTTTGGCGTCACGCCATTTTTGAGATGCGTCAGCAAACACAGCGAACAGGTCTAAGACGTCAGAGGGTTACCCCGAAGCGGCGTTGAATCTCGGACGCGAGGGTGGGGTCGGCGCGTCCGGCGCGTTGAAAGTAGCGTAGCGCCTGCTCGGGATCGCCGCCATAGTAGAGGCATTCGCCCAGGCCATAGTGGGCGCGTATCACAAGTGCGGCGTTGCGTTCGGTAGGTTGTAGGCGCGTGAGCAACGCAAAATGGGGCGCGGCCTCGTCGTAAGCCCGGTCTTTCAAGGCAATGCGGCCCAACGAGAGGTGCGCCTCCAATTCGTCGTCCCCATAGCTGTTGAGCGCAGTGCCCGCCCTTTGTTTTTCCTCTGCCCGAAGCCGCAGCACTTCGCTATAGTGACGCCGCGCGGCCGGCATGTTTCCCATGAGATCCTCATAGGTAACGGCAAGATTGTACTGCACGCGAATGGATTTTGGGTTTTCGCGCAGGGTGGCGAGATAAAGCGTCTCGTTATCGCTCCAGTCACGGTTGCGCTCGACCGTAAGCGCCAGGAACCACAGTCCAGCGAGTCCCGTTCCCGCCAAGACGGCCAGTCGTACTCGCGGCGAACGCGCGGCGCGGTCGACGAATTCCAGAGTGGCCCAGAGCAGCCCCGCTAGGGGGACATACAGCCAGTGTTCGGCCATCGGGGCGTTGAGGGGAAACAGGCCGGAGATGGGTAGCCAGGCGGCGAGAAACCAGAGGATGCCCAGGGTTGCGCGGTTCAAGCCGCTCCGTTTTGCTTGCCACGCGAGAAAGAGCAGAACGGCAAGCGCCAACACGCCAAGAAGTGCGACGAACCCAGGAACGCCATCAAGCGTCCGCTCCATATGCAGGCCGGTGGGGACGGCAACAAGCTTCAGATAAAACGCCAGGGCCTGCATGGCTTCAGTGGCACGGGTGCTGAGTGGTGCGGCGGCACTGGAGGTGCCCATAGCGAACTTGAGTACGGTCATGCGCAGCCAGACATATGCGGCGAGAAGCGCTACAGAAATGGCGAGGAGTGTTGCACTTCGCAGGCGGTCGGACGTCTGTGGCGTGTCGGAGGCGGTGGGGCGTACGAGGAGAACCAGAGCAAGCAACACCGGGAAAATAGTGGCCGATTCCTTACTGAGAAGTCCTGCGACAAAGGAGGCCCCCATCGCTAACGCGGCGGCGACTCCCCGGAGGCCTCTCGCAGGCGATACCGCGCAGTACAGCCCGAGGAAGATAAACGCCGCTGCCATGGAATCCGCCCGGCCACTGATGTACGTCACCGCTTCGGTGTGGAGAGGGTGGAGCAGCCAGAGAATGGGCAATGCAGCCTGCACATAGGCGGTTGCCCCGAGGCGTCGCGCGAGCATTCCGAGGAGAATGGCCGCCGCTGTATGCCACAAGAGGCTGTCGAGGTGGAACACGAACGGAGACAAAGAGTCGATGAGTTTCTCGTCTTTGGCGACCGGTTCGGGATGGGATAGCGCGAAGTCCAGCATAAAAGAGGCCGCGGTCAAGGGGCGGTAGAAGTTTCCTTGACCACGGCCAAAAGCGTGCTGATCTTCGCGAAAGAGCTGGGTGAACATCGCGGGATCCTGGACGTGGCGGTGTATTAGCACCGACGACGCGTCATCCCAGACGAACCCGTTTTCGAAGCTGTTCGCATACGAGAGCAGCGCGGCGATGGCCACGGCCGCCCATATCCCCGCGACGAGAGCCTTTGGGCGCTTGTTCATCGCCTATTGTTGCGAGTACATGACATCGAAACGCTCGCCCGTTTTCCCGTATTCGAGGGTAATGCCAAGCTGTTTTCCGATGATTTCAACGAGCTTAAGACCGTAGAACTCCTCGCCTTCCTGCACGCGAATGTCCTTTACCATAGGGAATTGGACCTCGTTCGCGGAGAGCGAACCATCGCCATTGAGGTCCATGCGGCGGAATTCACTGGGCTCGAGGTCCTTGAGAATCGCATGAAGCTCGTCGTACGTCACCAGCCCATCGCTGTTCACATCGGCCTGCGCGGTTTCGGGGAGAACGATGCGCAGGAATACAAAAGTCTTCTTGGCATTCTCGTCCGTGGCCCATGCTTGGATCGCGACCTTGGGTTTATTGAACTCGATCAGCGCGCGTTCGCGGTAGCGTTGCGCGGTGGGGGCGCCGGCTTGGAAGGCGTCAACCGCGTCGCACAGCACGAGCGTTCGGTCGAACTGAGCGGCGTCGAACGTCGGCTTGATCTGGCCTTCCAGTTGTCCGCGGACCATCGACAGGGCCTTTTTCCCGTTTTCGGTGGCGTTATGTTGATTTTTTAACGCCGAGATTGTCGACACCAATTGTTGTTTGAGCATTGGCGTTGGTATTTGCATCAGCAGCGGCGTGATCTTGCCGTTAATTTCCCCCGCGATCTGTTCTGGTGAGGGGGGCGGAGGGGGCGGAGGAGTCGGAGGCGCGGGGGGAGCCTTTTCCTCGCACGCGGTTAGCATACACACCACCATCAACACCATCAGACCGATGCATAGCACTCGACGCATGGGGTCTCCCTCGCTCTGTTTTCGATTCTTGGTTGGTTCCAGGGTCACACGATTATATGCGAGTGGTTTCCCTGGCTACAAGCCTTTGGCGGGAGGTGTCGCGAAGGGGGTGTCCGGTGGGTCTGGGGGGGCATCGTGAGCAAGGATGGCGCGGAGTGCCGAGGCGAGGTCGGCGGTGTTGTAGGGTTTCTGCAGAAATCCGGTGATGCCTTGTTCTTGCAGCACCTGAATGACATCTTGTTCGCTGTAGCCGCTCGACATCAGGACGGGAAGATCGGGGCGATTGCGGTGGATATGCTCGAAGACCTCGGCGCCCCCGACGCGCGGCATGGTTAGGTCCAAGATCGCGGCGCGCAATTCAGAGGCATGGGCGTCAAAGAGTTGGATTGCCTCGAGTCCATCGCGTGCGACGAGCACCTCGAATCCAAAACGCTGAAGCATTGTGCGCGCCAATCGAAGGATGGTCGGTTCGTCGTCCGCAAGGAGGATGGCGCCATTTCCAATAAATGACAGCGCCGGTGGGGAGGTCCTCGGAGCGGGGTCTGCGAGCGCGTGTGCACTGGCGGGCAGGTAGATGGTGAACCGAGAGCCTTTCCCGGGGACGCTTTCGACCTGGATGGTTCCCCTGTGTCCGCGCACAATGCCGAGAACACCAGCCAGGCCGAGTCCGCGCCCCGTAAATTTGGTGGTAAAGAACGGATCGAAGACGCGGGCCACGGTTTCGGCGGACATACCACAGCCGGTATCGGTGACTTCAAGATAGGCGTACGTGCCGGGGACGCAATCCTCTGCGTGGGGGAGCCCTTGCAGGAAGGGGAGGTCGCATTCGGTTCGTCCCGTCTTGAGGCAGATGATGCCCTCACGATCGCCAATGGCTTCGGCGGCATTGATGATGAGATTCATGACGACCTGACGCAATTGGGTGGTGTCGGCGTCGATTGCGGGCGTTTCCGGGGAGAATATATAGGTCAGACTGGCTTTTTTGGGGACTGTGGCATGAAGCAGTTGGCCTATTTCCTGCACGAGGGTCTGCAGGCGCACGGGTTCCACCACAAACTGGCCGCGTCCGGAATAGGCGAGCATTTGGCGGGCGAGCTCAGCGGCGCGATGTGCGGCGGTTTCGACTTGGCCTAGAAATTCATGCGCAAGCGATCCGGGGGGAATCTCCGTCTTGGCGAGTTCGGTGTATCCCAGTACGCCGACCAAAAGGTTGTTGAAGTCATGGGCTATACCGCCTGCCAACACGCCCAGACTCTCGAGTTTTTGCGTCTGCAGGAGTTTTTCGTCCAGGCGGCGGCGTTCTTGCTCCGCACGCTGGCGGGCCAGGGCCGTGCCGATCATCTCGCCGGTGATGCGGAGCAGCCTCACGCTCACATCTTCCCAGTGCCGTTCATTTTCCTCCGCGCTGAAGCAGAGGACGCCGAGAAGTTGGTTGTTGACGCGCAACGGTGCGAGGGCGAAAGAGCGGATGCCGAGTTCTTGGCAGAAGGCTCGTTCCCCCGCGGCCTCCGGGGGAAGAGCATTCGTGGACTCAACCATCAGGGCGTCTAGCCATTTTAGACGCGGTAGCGCCCACGAAAATGGTTCGAGGGGGAGGCCCATGACTTGTCCTGCGCGTTCCGGGCGTCCACCGGGACTATGTTCGAAGACGCGCTGAACCTTGGTGTGGTCGGGGGAAAAAAGAATGATGGCGCTTCGGGACGCCTCGATATGGTCCCCCACCGCCTCGATTGCGTGTTGAAGCGTGTCGTTGGTGTCGTCCAGGGATGAGGCCGCGAAGCGGGCGGACAGCGCCGCGAGCAGTTCCTCCGTGGCAAGGCGGCGGCGCAGGAGTTCCTGGGTGCGTCGGTGTTCGGAGATGTCGTGGACAATTTCCTGGATGACGACGTTTCCCGAGAGGGACAGCGCCTTCAGAGTGACTTCGGTGGCGAGGGGGGTCTGGTTCTTGTGGAGGTAGTTCCACTCGAAACAGACGGTGCCCTCGTTACGGGCTACGTCGAGGTGTTTTTGCACGAGATCGGCGGAGCGTCCGCCTTCCGGCTGTCCTTCCGGCGAGAAGTCCAGGGGGCCTTTCCCAATGATTTCCTGCCGTGTGTAGCCCCAGATATTACAGGCTTGCTCGTTGCAGTCGATATAGGCGCCATCCTGGAGAAGAAGAACGCCATCGACGGAATGCTCAAAAAGCGTGTGGTAGCGGTGCTCGCTTTCTCGCAGCTCTCGGGTGCGTTCCTCAAGCCGCTCTTTGACGTAGAGAAGAGATTGCTCCTGCTGACCGCGCTCACACAGTTCGGCGACATACGCGGGGTCAAAAGGGGTACGCACGTATCCATACGCGCCGGCCCGGTAGAACTGGAGGGCCAACGCGGGATCCGGGTCGTTGGTGGTAATGATGATTACCGCCTGCGGAGAGGATTGCCTGATGGTCTCCATCAGGGGAGCGCTCTCTCCATCGGATAGCCGGTTGCTCAAAATGGCGGCGCTCGGCGCGTGCAGAGAGAGCAGGTCTCGCGCGGCCGCCAGCGTGTTGGCCTGCGATACGGCGTATCCCCGATCTTCAAACGCGGTGACAAGGCTCAAGCGAAGAGTCTCGTCTTCCTCGACGACGAGCGCCGATGGGCGTTCATCGGGATTCTTTCCCATCAGAAGGGCATTCACATAGGTTCTGAAATCGTTCAGTCTCAGCGGGGCTGGGAGAAAGGCGTTGGCGCCCAGTTCCGTCGTGATGTGATGGGGATGTTCTCCCGCGAAGGTGGCCGAGACGACAAGAATGGGCACTTTGTTGTAGCGGACATATTCCGGCGAACGTAGAAGCCGGCAGAAACGCCAACCGTCGATTCCGGGCATGTATAGGTCGGTGACGACGAGGTCGGGGGGGGCCGCCGCGGCCTCCATCGCGCGCATCGCCTCGGCCACGTCTCGAAAAGCGTGGACCTCGTGGCCTTCCTTGGTCAACATCAGTTCGATGGAGAGCAACTGTGTACGGTCGTCGTTGATCGCGTAGACGACTCTGCGTCCACCGTCTTTTTTCGGCGTTCGTCCCAAGATGAAATTTCCCGCGCCCGGAATTGCCTGCGCTATCCCCCTGAATACCGCGTGCCATCCGATCCCTTATTCTACTTCTGCGTATCGGACGAGTGCAATGCGTCAAAAATGTTCAGCGATCAGAAGAAGGCGAATCCGTTATTGCGGCGTCCTGGAGACGATAGACGACGGTGGTTTGAGGGGGGAGGCTATCAATCCAAGCGCCTTTGGTGAGCGAGTGCGGGATGGGGCGTGATGGGACGATCCGGGCCGCCACTGCGGCCTCTTGGGGCCATTGGAAATGGACAGGGCCGCCGGTGTCTGTATGAACGACGAGCATATTGCCAATGAGTCCTGTCATGGCGGGTTGATCGTGGTATAGGTGGACACCGGTGCGCTCGCAGATCCAGCGGAGTAGTGGACGCGGCAGGGCAGGGAGAGCGGTGTAGACGACCACGCCGCGGCCATGGGGCTTCGCTGCGACGCATGTTTCGCCGGTGCTTTTGTAGCGCGCAAGGACGTGAGCGTCGGAGTCTGTCACGACAACCGCGGGCGGCCATGCTGCTTCGCCGAGTAGGATCTCGCCGGGAATGGGGGCGAGCGCTGCGGATTCAAGAGTTTGCTCCGCACGCGGTTCAAGGGCAATCCCGGTCACGTCGCGCACCGCATCCCAGGAGAGACCATCCGGCTGGAGTATTCCCGGGGCGTAGGTCCATACCACGGTGCCGCCGCGCGATAGAAGGCGATCGACTGTTCGACGCTGGGGGCCCGTGAGAGAGAAGGGATTGAGAAAGATAGCCAACTTCACCGATCTGGGCAGACGCTCCGCGTCTTCCTGAAGATACCAGCCCACCGGCGCGCCGAGGCGGTCTAGCGCGGATCGCCATTCCGAAAATGCTGTGCGGAGAAATGGCGAGGCGGGATTCCCGAGGGCGTCGATCGCACCTTCATCGACAAGGACTGCTATTTCAGGCGAGAGGCGCGGCTCTCCGCGCGATTCGGCTTCAAGTCGAAGCAGGAGCGGCGCGGTACCCCAAAAATCGGGGACGTTCCAACGGCCATCGCCCTGCGGGTCCAGGAAGGAAAAACCGCAGCGATGCGTAGCGGCGAGTGCGGCGTTGCGTCTGGCGCATTCCGTGAGGGGGCGACGATCAATGCCTGGCTGCGCTTCATCTTCCAAGATCGCCAGTTTGCCATGAAGGGCCACGGAGTCCACAGGGCCGGGAAAGTGCGCGGGTTGGCCTATGTTGTATTCGAAGCGGGAAAAGGAAAGGTGAAGGAGGTCGATATCCGGACACTTAAGAAGTGAAGCCAAGGCGTGGTGACCTGCGTCGAGTTCAAAGGTGTGGCCGTAGGGGATGCCTACAAGTGCGCGGCCTTGCGTTTCCTGCTTTACCACGCGCGCGAAGTGGGCCACCGTTTCCGCAATGGATTCGTTTAGGAAACGGACGTAGTCCAACACGGGCCGGTCGCGTACAGGGTCGCGAAACAATCCCCATCCGGTGGCTTGCAGAGCCTCTTGGCTAGGAATGGGGACGGTGTCGAAGGAAATCTCCGGGCGATTCCAGGCCTTCTGGAGCCTTGCGTCTGTTGGGTGTTGCCGGCGCAACCATCGCTGGAAAGCGGCCTGGGCCGCCGGACTGTAATCCGCGAAGTTGTCCTGCGGTGGATATGACCACGCCCCTTCTTGAAGCGCGACTAGACAGACGCCAAGCAATTGTTGCGCGTGCGGACCGCGGATGATTTCACGCAGCCGCGCACGCAGCCGCGTCGTGGCTTCCTCGCGCCAGGCCTCGCTTACGGGCGAGGGGATAGGCAGACGCTCGCCATTGGCTAAGGTGATCGCCTCGGTGGGGTGTGTGTCGAGCCAGCCCGGAGGCGGCTCAAGGGAGACGCGCAGATAGTAGTAGCCCGTCGGGGCTGCCTGCAGGAAATCGTCGAGTATACGCGCGGCCTCAGCTTCGCTGGCAAAGCCGTCAAGAGGCAATGAAAACGAGCAAAAAGGTACGCCTGCGCCGCGGGCGGTCCGAAGTCCTGCCAGCGCGGATTCCGTCGGCGCGGCCGCGCTGTAGAAGACGGGGAGATGGGAACGCCCGTCGATGACGATGGCGGGCGCGCCGTCCTTGCCTGCAAGCACGGAGCTCTTCGGCAGTGCCGCCGGAGCATGAGCGCAGGCTAGCAGGACGCTCACGAAAGCGGCACTGGCGCAGACGGATAAAGACCGAAGGCAATGCGTCATAAGGGCATATTTCCTGCAGGCGGGGTTAGGAAGGACAGAAGGTCCCGTCCGCCTCAATCCGGAGCCGGACCGTGGTTGCGGCTCCTTGGCGCGTGAGCCCCTCGATGTGAATTCCCCATGCGTCGCGATCGAGCCGCTGCAAATAAAGCTTATTCACGGTTCGGACGTCGTCGACCTGGCGGGCGCGGTCGATCGACGTCTGAATGACCTGAATTACATTCAACATTCCGCAACCTTTCCTCGAATCAAGGCCTCAGCATCGGAGGCGCGTTGAGTCCTTATTGTACACAAGAAACCGGGGTGGGCAAAAGGCGGCGATGAGGAGCGGGGCGTGCGCGGTCGCGAATGAATAGGCTTGCAATTTTCTAACGTATGATGTATATCGTACAGATAGTAGAAATATTTGTAGGGGTATTTAAAGAAGGAGGCGTCCAATGAACAGCTTGGGTGGGGGATGGCGAGTGTGTCTGTTGACGGTCGCGCTGTGTTGGGCGGGGGGAGTCGCCTTGCCCGCACTGGCCCAGGAAGCGCCGGTATCGATCGAGGTGGGGCATTTCATGCTGTCATCCAAGACGGTGCAGCCGTGGTTTATGCGGGAGGTGGCTGCGTTTATGCAGGCGCATCCCGGGATTGAGGTGACCGTTCGCGAGTTCAATCAGCCCGATCGAGGCAAGACGTTGCTGATGGATACGCCAAATCTGGCGGCCAACGTGATCGGCATCAGCTCTTGGGCGGGATACGAAACGCAGTATTTGGCGTCGCGCAATCTTATTGTGCCGATCGACAAGTTTCTTCCAGATCCGGAGTTCAAGAAGGAAGACTTTTATCCTGCGCTGTTCGCGTCCGCGCAGTACCGGGGCAAGACGTGGGGGGCGCCTCTTCTTTCGACGCCGTTGCTGTTGGCGTATCGCATTGATTTGTTCGAGGCAGAGGGGCTCAAGCATCCCCCTGCAACGTGGGCCGAGTTTGTGGAGGTCGGGACCAAGTTGACGAAAGATACGAACGGAGACGGAGTGCCGGAGCAATTTGGTTTTCGTCAACCGGACGCCCAGGCGCTTGGTCGAACTGTCTGGACACGGCTCATGCAGGATGTGGGCCACGTCTTCAATGAACAGGGGCTCGATCTATCGAATACCGCGTTTCGCTCTTCGTTGAAATCATGGCAAGAGATCTGTGCGGAGCCTTTCTTTCTCAAGCTCTGGATGGTTCCGTCAAACGTGCAACCCGACGAACATACCGCGATGACATTTGCAGCGGAACGGGACCTGAAAAGGATTCAGAAAGACAAACGCTATGGGTTGGCGCCCCTGCCTTCCGACGGGAAACCGGTCGACGTTGACGGCGATACTCGCTACCTCGCTATCCGCCGCAGCACTCCCGAGAAAGAAAAGGCCTCCTGGCTGTTCGTGAAGTGGTTCACACGCGCCAATGCGCCGCTTGCGGAGGCCCCAGTGGGATATCCCTGCCGTCGCGACGTTCTTGAGTGGCCGGAATGGAAAAAACTGGAGAAAGAGTACTGCTCGGGATGGGAGTACGTCTTCAAGTTCTATGAGCAGATGACGGATGTGGGGCCGCAGAACTTGGTGGGGCGCGAATTTGCGGCGGCGCGCTTCCTCAACTACTACGCAACGGCCCTTACAGGGCGGATTTCATTGGAGGCCGCGCTGGAGCGCAGCGCGGCCGAGGCGAATTCATTTGTACGCGTGTTGGAACTGCCCAATGTCCCCGCGCATCAGACGCGAATCTATTAGTGTCGCTTTCAGAAGCAAGGGAGGGGCAATGAGTAGATCGAAATGCTGCACGTGGCTGTTCCTGTTAGTCCCATTCATCGTCTGGGGCGTGGGCGGCTGTGGAGAAGCCGTTTCTCAATCCGAGCAAACGCTGCCGGACAAGGTGCGTTCATACGACGAACTGCGGCAACTCGCATCGAGCGCGATTGACTCCTTGTTGGAGAATTCGGCAAGCGAGCAGACTGTCGCGGAACTTGTCGCGTTGGCCACGCGTTCCGGGCTGACCTCCTCAGGCGACGCTAGGAAAGAAGTCATGTTGTTGGCCAAGGACGACAATCTCGGACTCTATTTGTTCGGAAAGCTGCTTGAGGAGGCGCGTGCGGCGGGTGCTGAGGCGGAGCGCGCGTTTCTCGAGGAAATAGGATGCGTTGCTGGAGACTCGCGATTGGCGGGCGCGGTGCTGGACGCCACGCTGTCGCTTGACCGCGGGCGCGGCGGCGCGGCGTTCTTACAAGCGTGCAATGCACGGATACTGACGGAAGCTGCGTCTGATCGCGTGAAAAGGATAGCGTTTCTTCGGCGCGCTGAATATTGGCAGATCGAAGCCGGCGATTCGAAGAGGGCCTCAGTCGACTACCTCATGCTGCGTGCGTTTTTCGGGGACTACGTGCAGTCTGCTGGTATCGAGCCGCAAATCGACGGTGCGTTGGGCGAGGCCGGGTTCATGTACGAGTCGTTCCTGACGCGCTCCACCTCTGCCATCGGAAAAGGAGCGCGTTCAGAGCTATTGAAGGAAAGTTACCGGTTTCTTGACCAGGGCGCAAACGCGCCGGATACCGCTGCGATCGCGGCAGCGTATGTTCAGTACGCGCCGGACCTGAAACGGCTGGGCGCTTTTTTGGCGGAGCCGACACAGATTTCTCCAATGACGCGCTTAGCGTTGGCGGTGCGTCTGCCTTTTCTTTGCATTCGCACGACCCCGCTCGAAACACTCATCGAGTCGCTTCAGTGTTTGGGGGATGCGCAGCGCGCTGTCGGCTCGAGTCCGCCGGAACTGGGCGAGGCGCTGGTCTGGGCCGCGTATGCAAGTCACGAGGCAACGGAGCAATGTTTGAAGATCCTGGGGGAAGGCGGCGCCGAGTTAGCGACGGCCAATGGCGGGCCTGTAACGGCCAAGGCCGATCTGTCTCAACTCGACGCCTATGAGCAAGCGTTATTCCGCGTAACGGCTGCGAATTGCCAGATTGCCGCTGCGGCCATGCAATACCAAGCGGATATTGCCGACACGTTGTTGGGCGCATTTAACAGGAAAATTGCGGTCTTGGCGGATCGAAACAAACGCCGGGAAGTGGTGGAAGCGTATGAGGAAATGCTTGCTTTGCCGGCCGCAAGGCTATTGACGCCTGAGCTGCTTCTTGAGCTTGGCGAGTACTACGCGGGGCCGCTGAATTCGCCGACAAAAGCCATAGAGACATACACCCAACTCGCTCGAGAGTATCCGGAAGCGCCACAGACGGGACGGGGCACGCTGAAACTCGCGTTGCTTCAGTATGAGGTCGGTCGCTTTGAGGAGGCGTACTTGGCCAGTGAGCAAGTGGTGAAGCGAGGAATCAGTCTTGAGCAGAACCCCGACGCGCCGGCGGCGGCGTTCTTGATGGCGGCGTGCGAGGCCGCGCTTGGGGCGGAGCAGGATGCCGTCGAGCACATGCGCGAGGTAGTCGAAGACTACGCGCAGCATGCCATCGCGCCTCGGGCGCTGTATTGGATCGCCAATAACCGTCTCGCGGCGCAACAGTACGACGCGGCCCGCGCAGTGCTTGAAGAACTGGTCCAGCGGTATCCGGAAACAGAGCAACGCAAACAGGCCGATTCCCTGCTCACCCGTCTCGCAAAGGTGTCAGGGGGTGCATCGTGAGCCGAGTGAGACATGCCGGACTTGTTGTTCTTGCCGCTACGGTTTTTGCTTCGGCTTATGCGGCGGGAGCGTCGGAGAGCGTGCTCTTTGCAGCGTTTGAACTGGAGGATGCAGCGGAAATTTTGCCAGGAGCGACGGCAGTTCCGATGGAATATGCGCAAGGGCGTGGCGCTCTGGTGCTGGGGAGCGCAAGCGATATTGTGTTCTCGGATATCAACAAAAGAGCAACTATTCTTGGAGAGGCGACCGTTTTCTTTGACGTTCCCAGGGAGATTCAACTTGTCGCGTGGCTGCGCGTGCAGTGGCACTGCTATTGCGGGCGTGGCGTGAAGGTTTCGACGACAGGCACTTCGTTGGGAGATGCCGCGCCCGGCGGAATTTACACGGATACGAATCGTCCGGGCGTGTGGTGTTGGGTGCGGCTTGGCGTATTTCGCTATTCAGCCGGAAAGCAAAGCTTTTCCTTCACTCAAAGCGGTCACGCTGCCGCGCTCGATGCATTGGTGCTATCCGAGTCGCCGACGTACGTTCCTGCAGGGCACGATGCGCAAGAAAGGACGATTGTTCTCGAGAAGCTTCCCGAATCCACAGTGACTCGCCCAGACGGCATGTTGGATGCGGCGATTGACGAAGGCGTATGGAGCGATTTTCAGTTGGATTTCGCGCATAAGATGCCCGAAGCGCAAGGAATGAGCGCCGTGGAATTCTGCCGGAAGGACGATGGGAGCTGTTATCGCTTGAGCCTGGAGACGCTTCCGGAAGGTCCGTCGCGCGCGGCGCTTTGCCGTGTTACGAAGGAGGGCGCGGCAATTTCCCTCGCGGAGATCTCACTTCCTGCGGAGAAGCAGGCGTGGCATGCCTATCGCCTCGTCCGGCGTGGAGAGGGGATTGAAGTGCAGCGAGATGGCTTTCCTCTTCTCGCCTGCACAGATCGTGTTCTGTCGGAAGGGTCGCTCCATTTCGTCTCTAACGCTTCGGATTTCACTCATTGTGAAGATGTGGAGTTGTGTGGGATCCGGAACTATCGCGACCTGCTGAGCCCCACGGTCTCCGGGTGGAACGTTGCCGGCGGGGCCTGGCGCAATGCGGCGCTTGACACGGAAGAGCAGGCACCGTGTTGGGGGCGCGCGGAGGAGGCGGGCCTTCTCGTCGCGCCTTGGAAGATGGGAGATTCCTTCTTCTTCTCCACGGACGTCCACTTGTCTACGACGGGGTTGGCTGGACTCGCCTTTGGAGTGAACAAAAGCGCGTATAGCGTCCTGGGGGTGTATCGCGCGGCATCAGGTGTGGAAGAAAAGCTAGAGGCGCGCTGGGTGGATGTGCGCGACGGCGTGTCCACGGTGCGAATGACCGTGCCGGTGGCGAGCCCGAAGGGTGAGCAGTGGCGGCGTCTTCGTATCGCCGTCTCGCCTCGCGATACGGCGCTCGATATCGATGGCGAGCGCGCGATTCACGTGAAGAGTCCGGCGTCTGCAAGTGCAGGAGGCATCGGCTTGGCTGTACAGAAAGGAACGGCTTGCTTCCTCAATGCAGAGGCGTGGCAGGCGCGCGATCTTCGGGACGGAGATTTTCTATTTGAACCTGAGTGCGAACGTCGGAACGCGAGTTATTGGCAAGTGCGGAGCGGAGCAATTGAATTCCAGAGGCATCCCGCCTATTTGCTGCTTAAAGGGGACGCGGGAAAGGATGCGGTGATTGAATACAAGCGTTCGATTCCTCGCAATGTGGGCGTTGAACTGACGCTAAGAGAAGCCGGTGGAGACATCGCCGCCGTCTTGGGTAGTCAGGCGGGCCAAGACATCCTGCCGAGCGCTCCGGAAGTGGTGTTGCCGAGCGATCCTCGTGTCTGCATTCGCTTGACGGCGCAGACCGATCCGCCGGTGGTGTACGAACTCTCCAGCGACCTGATCGCGCTTGAAGCGCCAGTGCTTTGTCGCAATGGGATTGAGGTGGCGCGGGCGGAGAAGTTGAAGAAGCCTCGGGAGCGCCGCGATCGCGCGCTGTATTTTGAAATTTGCGGGAACACGGTTAGCGGCGCGAATCACGAGGGGGAAGCAGTGCATTTCAGTTTTCCCGAACTGCTTAAAGATGTCCCGCTTACGTTGTCGATTGCTGGAACCAATCTCGATTCGAACGTGGGGGCCGTGTACATAAGCCGGATCTGCGTAAAGCCAATTTTCTCGCTGTTGCCTGAAGCGCCGGGGGCTTTGGACAGTAAAGGGAAGAAGGAATGAAGATGCGCGCAAGAACGCTTCATCTGCTCGCCAAGAGCGTTTTTCCGCTGGTCCTGTCGCTTTGGATTAGTGAAGCGATCTTTGCCTATGCACAGGAGACCTCTGCTGCGCCTCGAGCGGTATTTAGCGAGAAGGACGTTGAGTTGCCGCCGAAACTCTATAACAAAGAGTTCACTCATCCGTTTGTCGTAAAGAATGGAGGCGCCGCGCCTCTGCTCTTAACTCTGGGTAGGCGTAGTTGCAGTTGCGTCGCTGCGCTCTCAGATGAACGCCCAATTGCTCCCGGCGAGGAGAGGGTGATGAATATTGGGTACAGTCCGAAGACGGGCAAGGAAAAGCACGGGAGAACATCGTTTTCTGTTGAAGTGCTGACAAACGATCCCGCCATACCGCGGACTTCGCTTTCGGTATCCGCCGTCATGGTGCATTCCGTGGAGATTGAGCCCGATTCGATCGATTTCGGCGTAGTGGGACCAGGCGAGTCGCCTCCTAGAACCCTGGAAATCCGGCGCTACTCGACGGCGGACAAATTCCCGCGCATACTCTCGGTGACTTCCGATACTCCGGCCGTGGAGATTCTCCTCATCGGCGAAGAGAAAAAGGACGGCTGTATTGTTCGGCGCTACTCCGTATCGCTTGTTGAGTCACAAATGCCCGACGTGCTGGAGGCGACGGTCTCTGCGACAACGGATAGCGACCAGTTTCCAGTGGTCGAGGCTCGGATCTCCGCCAAGACCCCTTCCGCACTCGAGTCGCAGCCCAAGGCTTTTCTCATGGGTTTGGTTAAGCCTGGAGAACGGCGCAGCAAGACCGTGAGATTGGTCCTAAACGATGCAACCGCTCCGCGTCCCGCACACGCGCGCTGTACGGATCCGCGAGTAGAGGTGAGTCTTGCCGAGGAATCCGCTAACGGGGCATATGCGCTCAGCGCAACGTTCACCGCAGACGCCACCGAAGGGAGCGCGAGTCCCTTGGTGGAGGTTTTTGACGCACAGGGAAAGCGCATCTCATCGGCGCGCATGCTAGTCACGACAGTAGGAGCGGATTAAGGATGCGAGGGAACGGGTGATGTCCGTCGTGCTCATGATCGCATCATCGCCGCATCGAGGCGGGGCAGAGCGCAGTCTCGTGGAGTTGGCGGTTGCGTTGGCGGACAAGGGAGAGTTTGAGCCCCTTCTTCTTTGTCCGTCTGATGGCGCTTTGTGTGAGACCGCGCTGCGCGAGGGGGTAACGACTGGCGCATTCCACGCGCCGCTATCTCCAAACCTTCCCTTGCCGCGCGCGTTCCGCCTTGCAGTATCCGCGTTTCGTCAAAGACGAAGTCTGCGTTCTGCACTATCGGATCATTTCGGAGCGCTTGTGCATGTCAATGGGATGAAGGCGGCGCTCGCGGCGATTCCCGCCTGTGGACGTCGACGCGGTCCGTGCGTGGTGCATGTGCGCGATTATCCGCAAGGGCATGCGGCCGAGCGATGGGTTGCGCAACGCGCCACGGCATTGATCGCGCCATCGCTATTTGCCGCCAACGCCGCAATCCAGCACTGGGGTGTCGCGAGCGAGCGAATACATGTGCTTCCCAACGGAGTCGCGGCGCGTTCGAGAATTCTCAGCCCGGGAGAAACGCGTCAGCGCCTTCGTCGCGCGCACCGGATTGAACCGGACGCCTCCGTGGTGGCGATGGCGGCCCAGTTCGTTCCGTGGAAACGGCACGATCTGCTTCTCGATGCCGTTGCGCGGCTATGCGAGAACGGCCGTAACGTGCGAGTCCTTTTTGCGGGAGGCGATTGGTGGGGCACGGCGGCGGCCTACGTCGCATCGCTCCGTGCGCGCGCTGCGCAGTCGCCTTTGCGCGGGCGTGTACATTTTCTGGGTCACATCGAATCCATGGAAGAGATCTACGCCGCTGCCGACGTCGTGGTGTTGCCGTCCAGGCATGAGATTTTTGGGCGGGTTGTGGTAGAGGCTTGGCGCGCTCGATGTCCGGTTGTGGTATCGGACTGCGGCGGGGCGGCGGAGTTAGTGGCGGCGGGGACGGCGGGGCTTACTTTTCCCGCAGGGAATGCGGAAGCGTTGGCAAACGCACTGACACACGTGCTGGACGATTCCCGATTGTGCGCGCGTCTGACGGAAGGCGGATTTGCAATGGCGGCGCGCTATACGCCCGAACGCCATGCCGCCGCAGTGTGTGACTTGTATCGCGAGTTATTGGCATGAAGATCGGATTCGAATACATGCTCAGCAACCCCGTCCCCACAGGGGTCCAACGCACGATTCGACAGACGCTTGAGGCCTTAGCGCGTCGTCTGCCGCCCGGAACGCTGACTGTGTTTACGAACGAGGCGGGGCTTCGCGATTTGCCGGAGGGAGTGGATGTTCATGGCGTGGTCTGCTCACGGATGGCGGGATGGTATCGTGGCGGGCGCATTCTTTGGCAGCAACACGGAGCATGCCATTCTCTCACTGAGCATCCTGTAGACCTCTATCATGCTCCAGGGTACATTCTGCGGCCCAATCGTTTCCTGGCGGGCGTGGTGACCGTCTACGACACGATTGCGCTCGACGCCCCGGGGCTCACTACCTATCCGAACCGTGTGTATTACCGCTGGGCGGTGCCTCGTGGGATACGTGCGGCAGCGCGGGTAGTCGTTCCCACACATCACGTGCGTCGACGGCTAATCGCGTGCACAGGCGTCGCTTCGGAAAAGGTGGAGGTTATTCCGCTTGGCATATCGAAGCGGTTTCTTTGTGAACACGATGGAAACTTGGCCTTTGCCAGAAACATCGGTCTGGGACCCGGCGAAAAATACATCCTGAGCGTAGGACGGAAGGAACGGAAAAAGAATCTGCGCGTGTTACTCGAGGCGTTGGCATGTGTTCGCGCGAAGGAATGCCCTGCCCTGAAACTTGTCATGGTGGGGGACGATGGAAACGACACCTCACGCCTTCGAGCAGAAGCCCGTCGTTTGGGGGTGGAGCATGCAATTATCGAAACGGGATATGTGAGCGACCAGGTCTTGGCGGAGTTGTATCGCGGCGCGGCGGCCTTGGTATATCCCTCCTTCAACGAAGGTTTTGGGCTTCCCCCTCTTGAAGCGATGGCCTGCGGGACCGTCGCCATTGTCTCCGCAATCCCCGCACTGGAGGAAACGGCGGAACACGCGGCGCTTTATGCGTCTCCTACGGATGTAGGGGCATGGGTGCATCGGATTGATCAGGCGCTGTTTTGTCCTGAAATACGCCGTCATTGTGTGGAGGCAGGGCATAAAAGAGTCCAAGAGTTTACGTGGGAACGACATGCGGAGCGATTGTGTGCGCTGTACAGCGAACTAGGCCCTGATGCGGCTCTTGCGGAGACCGTCGCATGAGTAGTGTAGGGACAACTTTTAGCTCGCGCCTCTTTTTCGGCTCAATCCTGTCGGTTGCGGGAATCACGATGCTGACGCGCGTGGCCGGCTTTGGGGAGAAAGTCGTCATCGCGGCTTTCTTCGGCGCGGGACACGAGTACGATGCATATCTTGTGGCGTTCAACGCCGCGATGCTGGTGTTTTTCACCGTTACTGGGTTGGTGGCTCCGACTATCCGTCCGTTGTTTGTAAGAAAACACCAAGAGGGCGCATGGGTAGAGGCGTCTTCGCAGTTTCTTACATGGACCGCATTCTTCACCGTTCCCGCAGTGGCGTGTGCTTTTGCAATGTTCTTTTTCCCCGAACCGATCGTGCGCTTGCTTGGGCCCGGGTTCGATGGGCCGACACACGCGTTGTGTACAAGTTTGCTTCGCTGGATGTCGCCATGCGCGGTGATTTTCGGCGTCTTGCCACTGTCTGTGTGTGCGCTCAACGCGCGTCGCTGGTTCGTGTTCTCGCCTTTGGCCGAATTGGCCATGAAAGTCGTCTCAGCCGGTGCGATCATATTTTTCGCGCGCTCTCTGGGGGCGGGGGCGCTTTGCATCGCGCTAATCGCTGCGGCTTTCACCGCATTATTATTGCATGCCGGGGCGCTAAAAGTCCTCTGGCCGCATCCACGATGGGTTTTGCAGTTCTCCAGTCCTGAGTTTCGGACACTCCTCGCGTTGATGGCGGCTCCAGCATTGGCGGCTCTCGTAGGGCAGGTCGGGGCGCTTGTGGAAAACGCCGCCTGCTCGAGTGCAGGACCCGGCGCAGTTTCCGCACTCAACTTTGCACGTAAACTCACCAACCTCCCCATTCTGATCATCCCCGTGGCGTACTCCACGGTTTTATTCACCTTTCTGACCGAATTGCATACGCATCGCGACAAAAAGGGAATGACGCAGTTGCTCGGGCAAGGGCTGCGGGGAATGCTCTACGTTTTTGTGCCGCTGGCGGTATTGACGGCGCTGTTGGCCGAGCCATTGGTGGCGCTTGTGTACGAGCGCGGGCGTTTCGATGCGGATTCGACGCGTCTGGTGGCGACGGTGTTATTTTGGCTTGCGCCTGGCATGTGCTTCGATGCGTTATCCATGTTGTTGCTCCAACACTTTTTTTCACGCGAAGATTTGTGGCCGCCGTTTTTGATCGGAATGGGCTGCGGCGCGCTCAAGGTCATACTTATTCTTGCGCTGGCTCCTCATTTCGGACTTCCCATGATCGCTGCGCTGATCGTGGCGACGCGCGCCGCGAAGGTGTTGCTTCTAGCAGGAGTCGTGTGCCGTCGTGCCTGTATTCGCTTGCGCGAACTTGAGTTTCTCGAGCTGGCCAAGCTTTTGCCTTCGGCGGTTTTGGCGGGTGCGGCGGGACGCCTATGCGTGAGCATGGCGCCCGAGTTTTTTCATACAGGAACATTTGCGGGGCGGGCAAGTCTGGTCGCAGGAGCGGCGTTTATCTCCCTCTCCATATACTTTGCGGCGACATACGCGCTGGGCTCCTCTGAATCCCGCGTGCTTTATGCTCGCCTTCGGGGGAAGTGGGCATGAAGCGAGCGCCAACGGTCTTGCATGTGTTGGAGGCGACGGAGGGCGGTACACGCCGTTGGATTGAGCGGATGCTTCCGTTGCTCCACAGCGACGACTGCCGCCAGGCGTTGGCGTGTTCGGTACGCCGAGATCCAGCCTTTCGCGCCGGAGTTGACACGCTACGTCGTGAAGGGATCGAAGTGGCGGAAGTTGGCATGGCGCGGCGTATCGCGCCTTGGAGCGATGCACGGGCGTTGGCGCAGTTGCACGCGCTGCTCAGACGTCTGCGTCCCGGGCTTGTGCATGCGCATAGTTCCAAGGCGGGCATCCTGGCGCGGTTGGCCGTGCGACTTCTGGCGACGCCGATCCCTGTGGTTTACACGCCTCACGCTTTCGCTTTTTTGCGCGGTGGTTGGCGAGGAGGCGTGGCACGCTGGGGAGAACGCATGCTGTCGCCGCTGACCTCCAAATTGCTTGCTGTTTCCGAGGCGGAAGCGGATGCCGCATACGACGTCGGCTATTCCCCGGCGCAGGTGACCGTGGCGCGAAACGCCCCTGAACGCACGATGCAGAAGTCCAATTGCGTTTTATCCAAAGATGCGGTGTGGGTCGGAACACTAAGTCGCCTGCATCCACAAAAAGACCCGCTCTGTTTTGTAGATATGTGCTCACGACTGGTCAAGTCGCATCCCAATACGCGATTCGCTATCTGTGGTCGCGGTCCGCTTGAGAGAAAGACGCGTGCGCGTGCCATAGCGCGTGGGTTCGAGAAGAGTTTTTCCATCGCGTACTTCGGTGACGACGCACCCGCGTATTTGAGCGGGCTCTCCGTGTATGTCTCAACCTCTCGCTACGAGGGACTATCCTATTCGCTGCTGGAGGCGATGGAACAAGGTAAGCCTATTGTGGCCACGCGTGTGCCGGGTAACAAAGAGGCGATTGTCGATGGCGAGTCGGGGCTGTTGGTTGCACCGGGAGATCCCGTGGCGGCGGCCGAAGCGGTGGCGCGTTTACTCGATGCGCCGGAATGGGCTGCTCGTCTGGGCGCTCAGGCTCAAGCGCGTGTCCGGACGATGTTTCGAATCGAGGACCAACTGGAGCGCGTCCGTGCCGTCTATGCGGACGTCTTGGCCACGCGATGAAACGGATTTCAGCGAGAGCGTGTCTTGCCATGAGCGCGTTGGCGGGGTTGGGTATTTGCGCTGGGACGGCAGTGCACGGGGGAAGCGAACCCCACTCGCTTGCGGCGCTTGCCGTGGGATTTCTGGCCTGTGCCGTCGAATGGAAGCCGTTGCATGCGGGACGCGAGGCCGTATGGATTCTTTTGATTCTCGTCTGGGCGCTTCCCGCCGCGGAAGCGACGCGGACGATACCTTGGGTGTTTTCGACGGAACGTCTTGCCGTTGTACGCCCCGGGGTGATTCTTTTCGCTGGGCTGGCGGTCTTGACCGCTCAACGGCGTTGGAGCACGCTTGGAGCGTTCACAACGTTGCTTTGCGCGTCGTTGGCGGTGGTGACAGTCGTTGGATTTCTAGTCTTTCAGCGAGAGGGCAGACTTGATCCCTCTGTTCTCAAGACCAGCCTGTTGCACCTCTTTCTTGTTGGCGCGGCAGTGCAGATCGAGGCGCCGGAGCGGTATCGCAAACCTCTTGGATTGGTCACGGTTGCAGGGGCTGCTATGGCGATGGCCTGGCGCGCGTGGGCGGGCACCGTATGAACGTACCGGCAACGAGGTGGAGAGCGTTTGGCTCATGGGCATACTGCGCAGGGCTTGCGTTGAGTCCTGTCACCGCGCGGATTCCGGGTGTTCCATTGTCGCTTCCGGATCTATGTCTCTCAATCGCAATCATGCTGTCTATTCCGTCGGTATGGAGGCAGGTGAGTGCGCCTTGGGAATGGGGGAGGACTCAGTGGTTGCCTATTCCGTTCGGTGTGGCGGTAGTCCTCAGCGCACTGGCCTCGCCATCAATCCGCGCTAGCGCGCCGGAAACCGTACAGGTGCTGCTGTATGTGTATGCGGCGGCGTGGGCAGTTCCGGCGATGGCGAAGGAGACGCGTGGCCGAGAGGCTTTGGTTGTTGCGGCAGGCATGGCGCTGGCGCTGGGGGGGGCTGGCGCAGTGTGGGGGCGCACAGTGTCTCCCGAGCAGTTCGAATTCCTGTTCGGGGCGCGCTACGGTCTGCTCGCATCGCTCTTGATGTTGAGCGCTGCACTGATTGTCGTGTCGCGTCGCAGGGCGGCTCTTACCGTGGCAATTGTGGTTCTGCTGCTGGCGACGAGTTTGCTGTTCACTTTCCCGTCGCGCCAGAGCAAAGCCGTCGTCGGTTCCAGCGACGTCCCCCAGCGGTATATCGAAGCGTATGCCGCACTTGGCGTACTCGCGGATCGCCCCCTTTGGGGCGTGGGGCCGGGGAATTACCAAGCGGCAATAGGCCCCTACTACCAGGGGTTGCCCAAGGCCAACACCATGGAGCATGGCTCGCAGGTAGGGGCGGCGGTGTTGCTTGCGACGCTTGGGATTTCTGGGTTTGCCACGGCCGCTTGGTGGTTCATGGGGCTGTGGGGCGCGGCGGGAGCGTGGCGCATGCGCGGAGCGTTGACGATGGTCCTCGTGGCGGCGTGTCTGAGCCCCATGCTGATTGCGCCGGTTTTTCTGCCACTTGCGTTGCTTCATGCCGTGATGGCGGGGCAGAGGGAAGACGCATATGCATCGTAGATTTGCGGCGTTTCTTTTCGCGGCGCTGTTGATTGCGTTTGCGGTCGAGACGATTTCCGCGCGTCCGACGACTTTAGTGATCGAGGCCGAGAACTGCGCAGAGATAGTTCCGCCGATGCGTAAGGTCAAGACGGGCGTTATTGAGCCGAAAGGGGGCCGCCCAACAGCCAGCGCGACAGCGTCGTTGGCCGGGGCGAGTGGATTGGGATATGTCGAGTTGCCGTGGGGTTCGGGCCAGGGGTGGCGCGGCAAGGGAGGTGGCCACGTCGTCTACCGCCTCGATGTGCCAGCGGCGGGCCACTACCGGGTGTGGGCACGGACGTTCTGGCAGGACGGCTGCACGAATGCCCTTTTCTTGACCGCTAATAAGGGGGCACGTCTGGTATTCGGCAATGACGCCGTATATGGGCGCTGGCATTGGGTGAAGGGGCAGACCCTGGATTTGAGTGAGGGGATTAACTACCTGACTTTTTCCAACCACAGCGATGGCGTAGCCTTGGATAAGCTCGAAATTACCAACGATCTCCAGCATCTCCCCGAAGGATTGGGCGGCGAAATCACACGATTCTACGACGGCTTCGCGGGGTGTGATGCCGACAACACGGGGAGTTGGGAGGGGATCTCGGGGAAGTGGCGCATTGTGCAACCCGGGAACGACGAGGCGGCGGTCAGCGACTGCTTGGCGCAATGGGCCTTGGAGGGCGGCCTGGCTCTGGCTGGGTATTCGATCTGGAAGGACTACGACGCGCAAGTGTCGTTGATGCTCGCGCGTCCGGGGCGGGCAGGCATTCTTTTTTACACCCTGTCCGGCGCGGAGGGTTTGCGATTGAGTGTCAATGCCGCGCCGGAGCGCACAACAGTGCGCCTCGAAAATTTGAGCGATGGAACGGCTGAAGTCCTCGCAGAGGCGGAGCGACCGGGGAACGTGTTCGACCGCTGGTTTACTCTGGGGGCTCGCCGCGATGGAGAAAAGATTGTGGCGGTGTTGGACGGGACTCCGATGTTTGAGTTGGCATGTCCCGTCGTCGCCGAAGGGCGGTTTGGCCTGTTTTCAGAAGGAGGAGGCGCCTATTTTGATAACGTCGAGATCGATTTTCGGAAGTAGCTTTGCTGCGCTGGTGCTGTTCGCCGTAGTCGCATCCGGAGCCGAGGCGCCAAGGCGAGTGGTGGCACTGGAGTGGGTGCCGCTCAAGGCACACGAGGATGTCCTTGCGGCGTTCCAAAGAGCGACGGCCGCCTACGGAATACCGATTGCAGTGCAACAAATCAGCGCGCTGGGCGATGAAGCGGAACTCAAAGGTGTTCTCGGACAGATGAAGACTCATCCGCCGGATCTTCTCTTGGCCATGGGCGATCGTGTTTTCAAAGAAGTCAGCGTGGAACTTCCAGAAGTTCCTATTCTCGGTTTCTTTTGCCGAGATACTTCGGTTCAGCGCCCAGCGCGAGGGGATGTGGTTATATCAGACCCGCCGCCGGACTTGGTGTGGCGCGCCGCCGAGGAATTGAGGCCCGGCGCGCGGCACATGGCGATTCTATTCACCGCCGGCTATGCGCCCAACGAGCATCTGGCGGCGGCGCTGGATGCGCTCAAACCAGTCGGAGGATCGCTGAAGACGATTACCGTTCCCGCAGGAGCGTGCCGGGATGACTCGGACTATGAAAAAGCGCTTAGGGAGCTAAAGACAGAGCCTCCGACAGAAGTCCTGTTCGTACCCGAGGACGCCAACTCGGGGCGGTTTGGGCGCGTGATCTGTGAGGCTGCGGCGAAACAAGGGGTGCCGGTGATGGCGACGGAATCCTTAATCGGAAAAGGGTGTGCAACGGCGCTAGTGATGGACAAGGTGACGCTGGGGCAGTGGGCCGCCCGCAAGGCAAAGGCGTTGTGGGAGGGGAGAGACGAGGCGGATGTCCCGCTGCCGATACTGCATCGCGCGACAAAGAGCGCGCCTCGATAGGCTCGAACGCTATGGGGAACGCGGCGTGAAACAGAGGAGGCCTATCCTCTATTTGACAGGGAGGCATCCTTCGCCGTCGGAGACCTTCATTCGGCGCGAGGTGGAGGCGTTGCGCGCCAGAGGTCTCGTGATCGATGTACTTCCCCTTGGGACGGTACGTTCTGTTTCGAAAATGTGTTCCTTTACTGCATGGACATGCCTTCAGGAATACGCCGCTGACGTTCCTTGGCGGGTACTCTTGTCCGTGGCGATGAAAGTGGCCGCGTTGAGTGGGATGCGACCGCGTCCCTCACACATTCACGCGGCGTTCATGGGCATTCCCGCGATAGTGGCCGCCGCAACGGCGCGCCGCTTCGAAGTGAGTTACAGCCTGTCGGGTCACGCGCGCGATGCGTACGTCGAGCCGACGCCGCCCAGCGTGGTCTCGGGTGCGGCATTCCGAACGGCTTGTACACAGACCGTTCAGCAGTATCTTGAGGAGAAATATGTCGGAAGTCTCTTCAAACTGGTTCGCCACGGAATCAATGTAGAGGCATTTGTTCCACGCGTGCCGCGAAAGCGCGGAGAGACTTGTCGTATAGTTGCCGCGGGGCGATTTGTGCCCAAAAAAGGATTCGCAATACTCATAGAGGCGTGTGCGCAATTGAAGATGCAGGGAATTCCCGCGACATGCCATATCGCGGGGACTGGACCAGAAGGGGAGAGGCTCAAGGCGGCATGCAGACGACACGGCGTGGAACACTGCGTGACCTTTCTGGGGTGGAAGGACGACATTGGATTGAAGAAGTTGCTTGAGAGCAGCGACGTGCTCGTGGTTCCTTCCGTTGAGGCGCGTGATGGCGACCGCGACGGCGTGCCGAACATCGTGATCGAGGCGATGGCGGCGGGGCTGCCGGTGGTGGCGAGCCGTGTGGGAGCCATTCCAGAGGCCGTGCGTGACGGCGAGACGGGATGGCTCGTGACGGCGGGTGATGCGAACGCGCTGGCTGGCGCGATTGGCGAAGTATGGCGCGACGAATCTCGGGCGCGGCGGATAGCCGATGCCGCGCGGGCGGCGGTGGAACGCGACTTTTCGGAGCGACCGTGGATAGAGATGCTGGCAGGGTGTTTTGAGAAGCACGCCCCCTAGAGCATTTTCGGTGAAAATGCTCTAATGCGGAGACCGTGGGCAAAAAGCGTAAAACGCCCTGGAAATGAAAAGCGGGGAAACGCCGAGGCGCTTCCCCGCGCAATGTGACGACCGCTGCTATCTCGAAACGAGATTGAACGTGTCCATTCCGAAGCCGAATCCCTTCGAGTTCTTGTTCTTGCCTTTGTTGACGAACGTGAGGGTATGTTCGCCCGGTTCGAGGATAAGGTTGCAGAACGCGGTCTCGCGCCCAGTGACATTGGCGCTGTACAGGTCGTTGACGACGCCGACCGGCTTACCGTCCACCTCAAGCTGGTAAATTCCGTAGTCGGGCGCCGCCGTGAACTTGACGTAGAGGTCGTAGCTTCCTTTTTGCGTGATGGCGAGCGGTAGGCTCAGTTTCTGTTCGGCTTTCGATGGCATCCAGAAGAGTTGCGCGCCACCGTTCATACCGTCGAGCTTTTGTTCGAGCGCTTTGCCTTCACTTGCGACGCCTTTTTCCACAAGCGTTTCGGCTTGCTGGGCTTTCTCTGGGTCCACATACAGACGAGCATACCCCACAGGGATCGGCTCGAAGGGCCTATGCGGCTCCTTCTGATACCAGAACGCGACAGAGGAGAAATCGTCGGGTCGCTCGCCATAGCCTTCGAGCGTCTTGCCATAGGCGTCAATGACCGGCCCCTTGTGCTCGATCTCGAGCTTGAGCGACTTCGAAAACGTCACCGGATCGGCGATATGCCAGCGATAGACTGAATTGAAGCCGTTGGGCAAATTCCAGTCGGAGAGCGGCGCGCCGTAGTAAACGCCGGCTTGTTTGCGGAAGCCCCAGCCGTCGCAGAAGTAGTCTTCCGTGCCCGTGCCGCGCAGACTGGGCTCAGCTTCACCGTCGATGTAGAAGAAATCGTCGCCTTCGCCAGGCCAACTGGCCATGCGCGAACGCCAGTTCAGGACCGTGCCGACGTACTGGCCTTTTCCCTGGATATCCGCGATGAGGTAGTTACGCCCCATGACGGCCGGGTGCTCCTGGCGATACTGGGCATGAAAGTAGCCTGCCTTCTTGCCGAGCTTAGGCAGTTGTTGCCAGTCGATGTAATAATAGAACGCGTCGCAGCGCTTACGACCTTCATTGGTGACGGTGAGTTTGGCCGATTTCGCGAACGGCATGGGCCAGTAACAGTTGCGTCCGCGGCCGTCGGAGCTGACGCGGATCGGCAGGCTGTCGTAGGGGACATCCACGCCGTGTCCGATGCCGAAGAAGTCGCCCACGGGGCACTCGACGGAAGGCGTGGTTTCGTCGTCCCAGTAAATGCGCAGGAGCAGCAGGCGCGAATAGCCGGGTTCAGACGAAGCGATGGTGTTCCATATGTGGCGAATTTCGCCCGGACCTTTGAGTTCAGCGAGCACGAGGGTCTCACCGGGCTTGATGGGGCGCGCATCGCCGTTGCCATTGCGCCAGTCCTGAAGATCGCTGGAGGACGCGCGCATTGTGCGTCCATCCTGAGGCGTGGCCAGTCCTTCGAGTCCGGCGCGAGGCGTTTCCGCCCAGGCCCCCCCTGTCAGTAGCGCGGCGATTGCAAGAGCACAGATCATGCCTGTCTTCATGTTGCTTCCTCCCGTAGCTAACGCGGCTCTCCATCCGGACGAGGCGACGTACCTCGCCGGAGATTTCGATGATACTCCTTCGAATGACGGCGTGGCACATGTGGCGCGGCAACGGTAGCTTGCCGAATCTTGATCTTGACCGGCGTGTGCGGGCCGCGGGCTGCAACCAAGAGTGCTCCTGCGGCGACGCAAGCGATTCCGCCCAGTTCGAACAGGGCGTTCACGCGCAGTCCCGCAACGGAGAGGCGTAACATCGCATCGATGTGGTGAAACGATGCGGCGCGCACGACGATAAAACAGATGAGGAACACAAGTCCCAGCAGCGTGAGCGCGTATAGCGCGAGCACCCTGCGCAATGCGTAGCATAACCCTCCCAGCGCGGCGAGACCGCCAACCCCGAGCAGAAAAATGAAGAACACCTGCACAAAACGCCGATCGGCGTACCATCCGTCGGCCTGCGCGATGTCGCGTCCCAGCACAGTGAGCAGCGTTTGCAGATCGAGCTGCTTATTTATGGCCAAAAGGACAAATAGCGGCGTCAGGGCGAACCAAAAGCGGGTGTGAAGGTTCGCGCGCGGCGGATTTCCACGCACCCGCCAGCCGGTGAAGGCGCAGAGAACTGCAACGAGTACATAGGCTGCGACGGTGAACCAGCCGATGGGCGTCGGGTCCCCAATTTGGGGCGTCCAGGTGAGCGCGCCTACGGATTGCGCCGCAAGAATAGCCGCCGTGTTCGTCCACATAGTGTCTGCCTTTAGCGTACCGGCTCGCCGCGCCGGTCGCGTTCGCGCAACTCAGCGAGGAAGGTGCCGAAGTGGTACTGGGGATGAAAGCCGAGGATATCCTTTGTCTTGGCGAGATCGACAACCAGCGGTTTCTCTGGGAAGCGGATGCCGTATTTCTCGATGAGATCGCCGTAGCCCGGCCAATACTTCTCGATTACGCTTTGCGGGCTGTCCTTGAAGTGCTCGCAGTCTTCCTGGGTGAAGGGATGATCTTTGCCGACTTCAAACCAGTCGCATGCGAGACGGTCGTCCAGAACGCGCTCCATCGCAGCGACCGTGGCTGCAATGACGTCGCGGCGGTCGACGCCGCCGGTCAACAAGCGCTCGCCGTAGCGAATAAAATCGCTGCCGTAGGGGGTGAAGTCCCAGGGACGAATGATGCCGATGCGGAACCCATGCACGCGGTGATAGTAGCCGCAGAGATGCTCGCCGACGAATTTGCTGAATCCATACTTGTCCCGCTCCCACCCCGCGATAGCGACACTCGACGTCCAGATCATGCGGCGCACGGCATGCTGGAGAGCCGACTGAAAGACATGGAACGAGCCGTCGACGTTCAGTTGCCAATAGTCGATCTCGCTCTTCACGCCGCAGTGCATGCCGTGCCACGCCGGGGTGTGAATGATGAAGTCGCAGCCGCGTGCGAGCGGAAGCACTTGATCGAGGACGCGGAGGTCCGCCTGCCGGAATTCATGGTGGGAATGACAGGGGAAACAGTCCGACAGAACGAGTTCGTGGCGGTCTTCCAGTGCCTCGACCAAGCCCGAGCCTAGACTTCCCCCCGCGCCGGTGATGAGAATTTTCATCCGCGTTTCCTCTCCGTTCTCCTCAGGGTAACGTGCAGTACTTCGGCGGCAAGGTCAACGCGCGCAGGATCGTGGCGGTGGCCTGCGACTTGTTCAGGGCATAGAAATGGATGCCCGGGACTTGAGCGTCGACCAATTCCTCGACCTGGCGCGTGGCGTAGTAAACGCCCACGTCAAACTGTCCTTTGGGATCGCTGGCCTGGGCCTCAAGACGCGCCAGGAATTCGCGCGGCAACATTGCACCGCACATCGCGCTGATGCGTTTGATTTGCGCGAGGTTTGTAACCGGGAGGATACCCGGCACGACGGGAATCTCAATTCCTGAGGCAATGCAGCGGTCTCGAAAGTGGAAATAGTCGTCGTTCTTGTAGAACAACTGGGTGACAATGAAGTCAGCGCCCGCGTCGACCTTGGCCTTGAGATGCTCGAGGTCGGCTTCGAACGACGTGGCCTCGATGTGTTTTTCGGGGTACCCGGCGACAGCAACCTGAAAGTTCGGGAATTCAGTGCGGATCAGCCGCACAAGATCCGCCGCGTAGGCAAATCCGCCCTCGACTGCTCGGAATGAGGTCTCGCCCTGCGGCGGATCGCCGCGCAACGCGACGATGCCGTCCACACCGAGTCTTGCCGCGTCGCACAGGTAGGCGCGCAAGTCGTCGGCCGTCGCGCCAACGCAGGTTAGATGCGCGGCGACGGGCAGGCCGAAGTCGCGCTTGACGCGGCCTACGATCTCGAGCGTGCGGTCTCGTGTGGAACCGCCCGCGCCGTAGGTGCAGGTCACGAACGCGGGACCAAAGTTCACAAGCTCGGTCAGGTTGTTGAAGAGGTCTTTCATCCCCTCGTCCGTCTTGGGGGGATACAGCTCAATAGAAAGGCCAAAGCGGCCCGGGCCATAGGCAGTCGCAGGCGTCACGAAATTTCCCCTTCCGTATTTTTGCGGCCAAGCTTCACAGCACTCTTGGTGCCAAGTCGACTCCAGGATACACCAAGGTGCGCTTGAAGGCCATCTCTATGCGCGGCGCGGGATAGACCGCGGAAAACGGCCACGCCATTTTTTTGAGATGCTTCAGTTCAAGCGTGTGCTACTGCGACGAGATCAGTCTGAGAAGGTAAGGAAGGACTAACGCGGTGAGTGGACCGTTAAGGGCCATGGCGACGCTGCTGAACGAGGCTTCGACTTCATTCTCCTCGATGAGTCGTGAGGTGCCCATCGCGTGCGTGGCGGTTCCAATGCCGAGTCCCAGCGCCGCGCGGTCGCGAATGCCGATGCCGCGCAAAAACTCGGGGCCGACTGCGGCGCCGATCATGCCGGTGAAGATCACGATGGCGGCCGTAAGCGGGGCGATGCCGCCGTTGGCCTTGACGATCTCGATGGCGAAGGGGGTCGTGACGGACTTTGGGGCAAGCGATAGCGCGAGTTCGCGGCTGGCATGAAGCAAAACCGCGATGCCGTAGGCGGACACGATGCCCGCCACGCAGCCGCAGCACAGGGCTGCGAGTACGGGAGCCGCGTGGCGACGCAGCACGGCCCGCTGGCGGTAGAGCGGAATCGCCAGTGCGACCACTGCGGGCCCTAGAAAGAAACTGATGAACTGACCGCCGCGATTGTAATCCTCGTAGGGGATGCGCGCGAGGGGAAGAAGCAAGAGCAACAGGGCGATCGACACCACGCCGGGGTGAAATAGTGGACGGCGTAACGCTTGGCGAATCTTGACGGCCACGGCCCAGGCGGCGAGGGTTAAGAAGACTCCGATGACGGGATTGGCCATGAGATTACCGGACATGGGGCGTGTCCTTCGGGTGGCGTAGACGCCAGAGGCGTTCGACGCCTTGGGCGGTGTGCGCCGTAACGCCCAGCACGATAAACGTGCTGCCCACAAAGCTCACCAAAAGCGGCAACCATTCCCGGGCGATGAGATCGTAGTAGAGCATGACACCGACGCCGGGCGGGACAAAGAAAAGAGCCATTTTGTCGAGCAATGCGTCCGCGGCGGCCTCGACCCACTGGAGCTTGACGAGTCCTGTGAGCAAGGCCCCGGTGAGAAGAAGCATGGCCAAGATACTTCCGGGCATGGGCAACGGCAGCATGCGCGAAAGTCCTTCTCCGAGCGCCAGAAAACCGAATAGGATCGCCAGTCCCGCAATGCCATTCGCGGGACGAAGCGCGCGCGGACCGGGGGCGCTCACCGGTACGGCTCCCACTCCGGTTCGTTGGCGAAGATCCAGCGGTAATACTCTTGATTCTGCAGTTCGGAAGCCGCCGCTTCATCCACGATAATCGTGCAACGTGGATGCAGTTGCAGTGCGGTGGCGGAGATCATGCTGGTAACCGGGCCTTCGACCGCCTTGGCAATGATGGCGGCCTTTTCCTGACCTGTCGCGAGGAGAATGCAGCGGCGGGAGTCGAGAATTGTCCCGACGCCCATCGTGATCGCGCGCTTGGGCATTTGGGCGGGATCATCAAATAGCGGGGCGTTCTGCGCAACGGTCTGAGGGGTCAACGCTTTGGCCCGGGTGCGCGAGCGCATTGCGGAAAGCGGTTCGTTGAAGCCGATGTGTCCGGTCACGCCAATCCCGAGCAGTTGAAGGTCGATGCCGCCGCATTCGGCGATCTTGGCCTCGTATCGTTCACATTCCGCATCGATGTCTTCGGCTGCGCCATCGGGCAAGTGGGTGTTGCGCGGATCGATGTTCACGCGGTCAAAGAGGTGATGTCGCATGTAGTGGCGGTAGGAATTGGGGTTCGCTCCCGGAAGACCGATGTATTCGTCGAGATTGAACGTCGAGGCCAACGAGAAATCCAGATTTTTCTCCTTGTGCAGCCGGGCGAGGTCCGAGTAGACCATCTCCATCGTTCGCCCCGTGGCCAGCCCCAGCACCAAGCGCGGCTTCTGGCGCAACGCCTGAGCGATTAACGATGCGGTCAGTTCCGCCGCGTCCGCCGCGGTTTTGCGGATAATGACTTCCACGTGTTTACAGTCCTTTCTATCTGGTTCCCGGATGAATAGGCAGAGTATAGCGGGTGAACGAGGGAGTTCCAAGAACGCGGTGAGGAAATGAGACAATCGGTGAGTACAAGCAAGGCGCGTCGCCACTATGCAGTGGGACGCGCCTCGAACTTTGGCAGCCGGCCGGGTATCGCCGCAGGGCGAGGGGCAGGGCCGCCGACTCCTTGCTTCGCCAGCCATCCGGCGAAGGCATCGGACCATTTTCCCGTCACTCGTTGCTCGCGCGAACGAGCGGCATCCTGGGTTGTACCACGAAAACGGCAATAACGCAAATCTGTCGTGTAACTTATTCTTGTAAAATGAGTTAAGCGACTATGCTTTTCGGGTGGGGCGCATCAGATGGACGGTGAACGTGGTACCGATGCCGGGCTCGCTGTGAGTATCCACGTCACCTTGGTATAGCGCAGCGACTTTCTTGACGGTGGAGAGGCCCAGGCCACTGCCGAGAATGTTTCGGGTCTTCTCGTTCTTCACTCGATAGAAATCGGAGAAGAGACGCGAGGATTCATCGGAGGTCATGCCGATGCCGGTATCGGAAACGGCGATACGCACTTCGCTCCCGGTGTCTTCAAGGCGCACGTCGACCCGTCCGCCGTCTCGATTGTATTTGACCGCGTTGGTGACGAGATTGTTGAAGATGATGTCGATTTCACCGCGATCACAGGCAAGCACAATGGGGGCGGCTGCGTGAAGCTCCAACGTGATACCCCTTGGATCGGCTTCCGGAAGGACGGATTCGATGGCGGTCTGCGCGGCTTCGCGGAGATCGACTTCGGCGATCTCTCGTTTCTTCAAGCCGGACTCGATACGCGTGAGGTCTAGGAGGTCATTGATCATTTTGCGCATATAGTTCGTACGCGTGATGCAGCGCCGAATGATGTCCTCTTCCGTGACCGGGTCTTGCGGGATGCTGCGGTCGGCCAAGACATTCAGGTAGCCTTCGACGGCGTTAAGAGGCGCCTTGAGTTCATGCGCAAGCACGGAGAGGAACTGAAAGCGGACTTGGTGCTTCTCCTGCGCAAGTTTGCGGGCGTGACGCGCCAGGAGGAGGTGCTCCGCCGCTTTCTGGATAACGCTCTTCAACTCCGCCGGAGTGAACGGTTTCGGCAAGTAGTCGTATGAGCCCATCTTGGTGACGCGGACGGCGGTTTCAATCGTGGCATAGGCAGTGATCATGATGACGAGCGTGTCGAGCTTCATTGCCGCGACGCGATCGAGCACCTCGAGCCCACTGATGCCGGGGAGTTTGTGATCGAGCAACAAGATATCGGGAGCGGCCCCCTCGATCATCGAGAGGGCCTGCTCTCCGGTCTCCGCTTGCGAGACGTCAAAGCCGGCTTCACACCCGGCCTCGCGTACGACCACGACGAAATCCCGCAATGCGCGCGCCACGCCCGCGCGCATGCCCAGTTCGTCGTCGCACACGAGTACCGTGAGCCGTTCCATGCTTCCCGTCCCCCTTGAGGGGCCGCGCCGCGGCCCTCACGCCAGGCAGTCGTTAGTCTTGGAGCAGCCGATCGATTTCGCGCTTCAGTTGCTCGAATCGAATCGGCTTCGACAGCAAGACGTCCGCTTTGACCCAGGCACGCTCTTCCTCGGTCGAAGCGTCAAAGTCGATCCCCGTTTCACTCGCGACGCCGGTCACCATAATCACCGGCAGATCCGGCCATTTCTTCTTCAGAAAATAGCAGAGTGAAAACCCGGCGTCGACATATTCGATCATGAGATCCACGATCGCGATATCCGGCCGCCCTTTGTTCATCAACGCCTTCGCCTGCTCTGCAGTCGCCGCCTCAATGACCTTGAAGCCGGAGGCCTCAAGCTGAAGACGCTGCTGATAGAGAAAGTCGCTGTCGTCGTCCACCACGAGTACCGTTCGTTGCATCTGCTCTACTTCCTTCGTCTGCATTCCGCTCCTTTATTACGTCGGCCCGCACGGGCCGTTGGGTAACGCACTATTCGGACACGCCCGCCTGCACCCCGGATTTGGGCAGGGTGACGGTAAAGGTCGTGCCTGTTGGGCCCTGTTCCGGGTCCGTGTTTGTGGTCAACTGAATCGTGCCACGATGCATCTTCACAATGCCATAGGTGATTGCCAAACCAAGCCCCGTCCCCTTTCCCACTTCTTTGGTCGTGAAAAAGGGATCGAAAACCTTGGACGCAAACTCTTTCGGCACTCCGGTGCCGGTGTCGCTCACGATCAACACGATCTCATGGTCCGTTTCCCGGGTGCGAAGGGTGAGTTGCCCCCCGTTCGGCATCGCGGCATACGCGTTGCTCATGAGATTGGTGAGCACCTGCAATATCTGATCGCAATCAAGGTCCGCATGGCCGTCCTGAATCTCGTGCTGGATGGCGAGTGTGATGTTTGACGGCGCCGGGTTCAAGCGCACGGCGTTCGCCAACAGCTCACGCACGTCCGCAGGCTCGAGGTCCACTTTGTTTTGACGCGCAAAGTGGAGCAGATCGGAAACGATTCGCTTGCAGCGCTCCGCCTGCTCGCTGATCATGTTGAGGTCTTCGTTCAGACCACTATCGCCGCGTCGTTGGGACTCTTCGAGCAACAGATGCGCATACATCAGCACGACGCCGAGCGGATTGTTCAGCTCGTGCGCAATGCCCGCGGCGAGTTGCCCCATGCTCGCGAGCTTCTCGGAGTGCAACAGCGCCTCTTGCGTTTCGGCCAAACGCCCATTGGATACCGCCAGGTCTTGCACCGTGCTGCGCAGCTTTTCAATAGTAAACGGCAGGCACATTTCCGGCTCGGCAAGTTCCTTGTAAATCGCGATAGCGTGCTCGCGGCACGTATCGTAACCGCATGCGCCGCAATTGAGTTCATCCTCGGGACGCAGCTTGTTCATCCGGGCCATAATCTTCGCCAAGTCGCCGAACGACGGAACCGGGATGCGTCGATCCAGCGACGTGAACCCGCGATTCAGGTCAAGGTTCGAGTAGGTCTCCATGTGGTCCCACCACTTCACCTTGTCCAGCGCAGCTACCCGGCGACGAGCGTATTGACTCACGCGGCCACGCCGCACGAACAGCGAAGCCTGCGTGGTCATGCCCGCGCCCATGATGCAGCCGTTGCAGCACAGGACCTCTAGAAGGCGCACGGGCAGCGACTCGTCTTCGAATTCCTCGATTGCCTGCACGAAGGCTGTGTGCCCTTCAATCGCCACGACCTCGGCGGACAACAGGTCTTCCTCAATGGAAGAAGCCTGAAGCAGTCCACGCGTCAGCGGAAACAATGCGCCATAGCTGCCGTGGGGCGGGTCAAACTCGCTCGGGGCGGCTTGGTCCGAGGTCAAACCACGCTCGGCGAACATGCGGCGTAGTTCTACAAACGTCAACGCGGCATCGACCTCGCGCGGCAGGGCAGGATGAAGCGCTTCGGCTTTCTTGGCAATGCACGGTCCAATAAAGACGACTTTGGTATCGGGACCATGAACCGCGTGAATCACACGTGCGGTCGCCACCATCGGCGACACCATCGGTGCAAGCGATGGAATAAGCCCAGGGTGATATCGCTCGACATAGCCCACAATCGCCGGGCATGTCGTGGCGATATAGCGGGCCTTGGAGTCTGTCTCAAGTAATCGGCGATAGCGCGCCGCGACCAAGTCCGCGCCAAACGAAACCTCGTGCACATAAGCGAATCCAATCGTGCGCAACAGCCCCACGAGACGTCCATATTCATACGACGAAAATTCCGCGGGGAAACTCGGCGCAAGGCATGCCGCCACCGGCGTTCCGCTCTGAAGCAGGGCCAGCACATCCTCAATGGAACTATGCACTTCTTTGGCATGTTGACTGCACACGCGCACGCAGTTACCGCAGGCGATGCAACGGTCCGCGAGGATTAGCGCCTGGCCTTCGGCGATGCGGATGGCCTTCGCCGGGCAATCGCGCACGCAGGTATAGCATACCCGGCACTCCTTGCTCGTCGTGACCAGCTCTATGTGCTTCTCGGCCTTCACCCATCGTTCCTCGGCGCATGGTGCGCGTACGGAGCATTGGCCGCGGCGGGAACGAACAGCTCGATCCCGCCGCATGCCGTCAGACTATAGCAACACTTCCCGCTTCGCGTAATGCGTGTGCAGAAGGTGGTGGCTCTTCTCGCCCAAGGGTTCGCCCAAGAACTCCTTGTAGAGCCGCTGAATGGAGGTGTTCGAGTGCGAAGTGCGCACAGGCTCGTCGCGGTCGATCGCGTACAGCGCCTGCATGCGCTCGCGGACGGCGTCCATGTCGGTCGAATACGGCTGTCCGCCGCCGTTGATGCACCCGCCCGGGCAGGTCATCACTTCGATGAAGTGGACCTCGCGGCGGCCTTCGCGCACTTCCTTCAAGAGCGCGTTGGCGTTTCCGAGTCCGCTCACCACGGCGACTTTCACCTCGAGTCCATCCACGTTCACCGCCGCCTCTTTCACGCCGGTGAGCCCGCGAACGGCCTCAACCTTGAGGTTCTCGAGTTCGCGGCCGGTGATCATGTGATGCGCGGTGCGAATGGCGGCTTCCATCACGCCGCCCGAGGCGCCGAAAATCTTGCCCGCGGTGCTGCGCTCGCCGAAGGGCGTATCCGCCCCTTCCGGCTGCAACGACGCGAACTGAATCCCGCGCATGCGGATGAAGCGAGCCAATTCGCGCGTCGTCAACACCGCATCCACGTCCGCGACATTTTCATGCAGCATTTCCGGGCGGCGCGCCTCGAACTTCTTGGCCGTGCAGGGCATGATCGACACGCAGAAGATGTTCTCCGGATCGATTCCCTCGCGCTCGGCGAAGTAACTCTTGATGATCGCGCCCAGCATCTGCTGCGGGCTCTTGCAGGTGCTCAGGTTCGGCATGAAATCGGGGTGGAATTCTTCCACGTACTTGATCCAGCCGGGCGAACAACTCGTCATCATCGGCAACGCCCCGCCGTTCTTCACGCGGTGCACGAACTCCGACGCTTCTTCCATGATGGTCAGGTCAGCGCTGAAGCTGGTATCGAATACTTTATCGAATCCCAACTGGCGCAAGGCGGCATTGAGAAGTCCGTTCGTATCCAAGCCCGGTTTCAAGCCGAATTCCTCGCCGATCGTCACGGAAACGGCCGGAGCATGCTGAACCACCACGATCTTTTTCGGGTCTTTCAACGCATTGACAACCGCTTTGAGGGCGCTCTGTTCGCGTAGCGCGCCCGTGGGGCACGCGACAATGCACTGACCGCAGTTGATGCAGCTCGAAACGTTCAAGCCCTCGTCAAACGCCGTACCAATATGCGTCTGGCTGCCGCGGCCCACGAAGTCGATCGCGGAAACGCCTTGAACCTCTTCGCAGACGCGCACGCACTTGCCGCAGAGCACGCACTTCGCGGGATCGCGGACGATCGACGGGCTGGAAAGGTCTTCTTTGACCGCCGTCTTTGTGCCGGCATAGCGGCGCTGGCGCACGCCGAGTTCCGACGCCAGCGATTGCAGGTCGCACTGATTGTTGCGCACGCAGTACAAGCAGTCATCGGGGTGATTCGACAGCAGCAGCTCGATGATGGTCTTCCGGGCCAGAATCGCGCGGGGCGAGTGGCTCTCGACTTTCATTCCGTCGCTCACCGGGCACGAGCAACTCGGCACGAGACCGGGGCGTCCCTCCACTTCCACGACGCACATACGGCACGCGCCGCTGGGCAGCAGGCCTTCCATATGGCACAAGGTCGGCACGTCGATACCGGCCCGACGCATCACTGTCAGCAGGGTTTCCCCGGGCTTCGCTTTGACCGGCCGTTTGTTGACTTCAATCGTGATCATCTTCATTTATCCTTCACTGCGCGTTGTCCGGCGCGGTTATGGTTACTTACTGCGGAACAACGTGCGGCCACGGTTCCAGCCGTTGAACACACTGGCAGCGAACACGCCCTGTACCGAGCCGCCTTCTTCCGCTTGCGTCTCCGAAGCAGGAACCGCCAACGAAATCGCCTTCGTCGGACACGCATCGACACAGGTGGCGCAACCAATGCAACGGTCCGCAACGATGTAGTGCGTACGCCGCGCCATGCCCACGATGGCCCCTTCGGCCGGACAACGCGACGCGCACAGACCGCAGCCGTCGCAGATCTCGGGGTCGATCTGGAACGTGCGCAGTTCCTGGCACACGCCGGAAGGACAACGCCGCTCGTAAATATGCGCCTCGTATTCGTCACGGAACCAACGCAACGTGCTCAAGATGGGATTGGGAGCCGTCTGCCCCAACCCGCACAGGCTCGTGTCTTTGATTACCCGCGCTAAGCGTTCGAGGTACAGCACGCCCTGGAAACGCTCCAGCGCTTCATTGCCTGTCTCGCCACGGCGGCCCCGCACGATTCGCTGAAGAATCTCGAGCATGCGGCGCGTCCCCTCGCGACAGGGAATGCACTTGCCGCAACTCTCGCGCTGGATGAACTCCATGAAGTACTTGGCCACGTCGACCATGCAGTTCGTGTCGTCCATCACCACCAGACCGCCGGAGCCCATCATCGCGCCCACGGTCTTAAGGGTCTCATAGTCCACTTTAATGTCGAGGTGCTGCGTCGGAATACAGCCGCCCGACGGACCGCCGATTTGAACCGCCTTGTACTGACGTCCATCGGGAATGCCGCCGCCGATATCGAACACGACTTGGCGAATCGTGGTGCCCATCGCGACTTCGACGAGTCCCGTCCGGCTGACTTTGCCGCTCAGCGCAAACACTTTGGTGCCCTTGCTGGTCTCGGTGCCAATCGAAGCGAACCAGTCCGCGCCGCGCAGGAGGATCGACGGCACGTTGGCGAAGGTCTCAACGTTGTTGAGCACGGTTGGCTTCTCGAAAAGCCCCTTCACCGCAGGGAATGGCGGACGCGGACGCGGCATGCCGCGTTTGCCCTCGATGGAGTTGAGCAGGGCGGTTTCTTCGCCGCAGACGAATGCGCCTGCGCCCTGTTTGATGATGATGTCGAGCGTAAACCCGCTGTCGAGAATGTTCTCGCCCAGCAGCCCGTATTCTTTGGCCTGTGCGATGGCATCGTGCAGACGGCGAATCGCCAGCGGATACTCGGCGCGAATGTAGACATACGCCTTGCTCGCGCCGATCGCGTACGCGCCGATCGCCATGCCTTCGATCAACTGGTGCGGCGAGCCTTCGATCACCGCGCGATCCATGAACGCGCCCGGATCGCCTTCGTCCGCGTTGCACACCAGGTATTTCTGATGGCTCTCGGTCTGTTGCGCGAACTTCCACTTCGTGCCGGTGGGGAAACCGCCGCCCCCACGTCCCCGCAAGCCGCTTTTCTCAACCGACTCGCAGACTTCTTTCGGCGTCATGCCGCGCAGGACGTTCGCCAAGGCCTTGTAACCGCCGAACGCCAGATACTCGTCGATGCTCGACGGGTCAATGATACCGCAGTTGGCGAGCACGAAGCGGGTCTGCGGGGCGAAGAAGGGGTGTTCATCCAAAAACGGCACGCTGGGCCACGGTTTCAGTGTCTTGCTACGCATCTGTCCCAGCAAACGATCGCTGGGAATCTTCCCGTCAAGCACGGCGTCAAGCAACCCTGTAACAACGTCCGCAGTCACGCCCTGGAACGAGACGCGCGTGCGCCCCGGAAGCTGGATATCCACCAGCGGCTCGGCCGAGCATAAGCCTATGCAGCCGACCTCGATGAGGTCCGCGTCGATGTCTTTTTTCGCCAGGTACTCGCGCACGACGCGCAGCGTCTTTCCCGCGCCCGCGCCCAGTCCGCAGGTCCCCGCGCCGACAAAGATCGCCGTCTTAGTAACCTGCTCGCGCCGCAGCTCGGCCATCCGCTGCTGACGCGCCTCACGGCAGGCATCGTTGCTGTGGCAAATGGGGCCTTCCACCAGGCAGTGAATGAGATCCGGACAAGCCTTTTCCATTCCGTGCCAACATTCAGTGCAACACTGTGCGTCCACAAAACTACTGCTCATCGTTCTCCGCCTCTTCACGGTAGGTGTTGATGATTTCACGAACCTTCGCCGGGGTCAGGTTGGCGAAGAACTCCCCATTGATACAGATCACCGGCGCCAAACCGCACGCCCCGATGCACGCCACCACTTCGAGACTGAACATCCCGTCGCGGGTCGTCTCACCCGCGGCAACGTTCAGTTCCTGACGCAGCGCGTCGAACACCGCGAGCGATCCCTTGACGTGACAGGCCGTACCGCGACACACCTGCACGTGGTTCCGCCCGAGCGGCTGAAAACGGAATTGGTTGTAGAACGTTGCCACACCGTAAATCTTGCTCGCGGGCAGGCTCAGATGTTCCCCGATCTGCACGATCGCGCTGCGCGATAGATAGCCGTGGGTGTCTTGCACCTCCTGCATGATGGGGATCAGCGCGTCTCGCTTGGCCTCGGGATACTTCTCGAGGATCGGGGCGATGTCCGCGACAGGTTCGCTTACTGCATTTGCCATTTTGCCGGTTCCTTCTCCGTTTCACCTTGACGTGCGTAAAATGCAACCTTCTCGAGAGAAGTTGTTACATCGATCTGATCTACGTGGACATTCGGCGGGGTCCACACCCGTACAGGCGCAAAGTTGAGAATGCCGCGCACGCCGGCTTGCACCATCAGCGTCGCTGTGCGCTGGGCCGCTTCCGCCGGAACCGTGATAATTCCAAGGCGAATCTCAAGGCGCTCGGCGATTTCTGAAAGTTCGGTGATCGCGTAGCAGCGGCACCCGTGGATCACGCGGCCAATCTTGGCCGGATCCTGATCAAAAGCAGCACGGACCTCCAGCTTTGGGTGACGCCCCACGAAGTAGGCCAAAAGCGCTCGGCCCAGATTCCCCACCCCCGCCAGCGCGACCCCCATCGTCGCTTGGCTGTCGAGGACAGCGCTGATGCCGTCGATCAACGCGATGATGGAATAACCCCGGGGGCCTCCGTTGTATCCTATCGCCATCAAGTCCCGTCGGACTTGGGGAGCCGTGCCCCCGGCCAACGCCGCGAGTTCATGCGAGTAAATGCGCTCGTTACCCTCCTTCATCATCTGAAGGAGAATGCGACGATATTGGATCAGCCGGGTGATCGTTTTCTCAGAACTCGCCATCTTTCCCCCGTTGCTCCTGTTGCGGAACCTTGTGAAAGCGTTCGCATCGTGAACAAATTCACAAAGAAGATACCACAAGAATGAATCGGATGTCAACTCGTGCGTCTCTCAGTCCGTAGCACCTCCTCTCACCCCTGGCTCAAGAAGATCCTCTTTACGCGATATTGTTGTGTTTTATTGAAATATTGCATTCGCTCTGTGATTCTCCGGGCGACAAATTCGGTGTCTAGGTCGCCAAGAAGAAGAGAGTGAGTGGATAAGAATATGGCATTCATGATAAATATGCTCTCAGGAACGAGAGCGATTTGCGAATGGGTAAATGTGTAAAATGCTATCTTGCGGAAAATGGCGAGTCTTGCTATACTTTTGACGGGTTGAACGTGTTGTAGGCAAGTGGAATACATCTTGCTTTACAGTGATTATCCATACAGCGGATAGTCGCGAGTGCGCAGGGTAACCGAGGACTTATGTTTCCGAGTCCCGTTTGACAGGAGTGTATCGTGCCCTCTCAGGCCGTCGTAACTGAAAATATGATGTCGCTGGTCCGTACCCCTCTTAACGAAACTCTATTGGGGGTAAGTGCGGCGATTCAGGAAACTCTCCAACTGGTTCAGCGCCTGGGTAAGGCGAATCTTACCGTGCTGGTCACGGGAGAAAGCGGAACCGGCAAGGACATTGCGGCGCGGATGCTGCATAAGCTTTCCCCGCGCTACGGCAAGCCGTTTATCAAGGTGAATTGCCCGGCAATTCCTGAGAGCATTTTGGAGAGCGAGTTGTTCGGGTACGAACGAGGTGCATTTACCGGGGCGCGGACAAGCAAGCCGGGCCGTTTCGAACTTGCGAACAAGGGTACGATATTTCTTGACGAAATTGCGGAAACCTCATACAATGTCCAAAGCAAACTGCTGCAGGTGTTGGAGGGGGAGCCCTTCATGCGGATCGGCGGGGTTACGCCGGTACTGACGGATGTGCGCATCATCGCGGCGACCAATGTGTCGCTTGAAGAATCGGTCCGAAGCGGCAGGTTCAGGGAAGACATCTTTTTCAGACTAAGCGAGGTGGTGCTTCGTATGCCACCGTTGAGAGAGCGGCCGGAGGATATTCCGCTGCTCGCCGAACATTTTAACTACAACTATTTGACGCGCATGGGGCGTCCGTACACGCCGCTTCCCGCGGACGTATTGACGCGGATTCGCGAAATGTCCTGGCCGGGGAATGTCCGGGAACTCGGGGCGCGCATTAAGGAGTATGCGGCCACAGGGGATCCGGCGGCTCTGAACAGTGATTCGGCTTCGTCGGCTGCCGCGCTTCAGTCTGCGCCTATCCCGTTGCCTGTGAATCTGGAGCGGGAGACGGTGCGGGAGCCCGAGGCGCCAAGCCGAGGGCGTAGCGAAGAGCGCAAACTGCCTTCGTTGAAGGAGGCCACGCGGCGCGCGGTCGAGGAGACCGAGCGTCAATTGATAGAGGACGCGCTGAGGCTGACGCTGTGGAACCGCCGAAAGGCGGCTCAGATGCTCGATATCAGTTATAGTTCGTTGTTGCGCCGCATCGACGCATACAACATTGGCAAGAGCAACACGCCGTGAGAATGGAGTCGCCATGAGAGAGAGCAGCGCCGCAGGAAAATTTGCGGGTGCATTCCGAAAGGCCGGGACATGGATGGTCCTTGTTGGGATTGTGTGCGCAGTCCCGGCTTGGGCAGGCAAAGCCATTGATACTCCAAAAGAAAAGATCGCTCCGAACCCGATCATCGATCGGACACTGTACAAGACGGCAGCGTTGCATCATTTCCCCGAAGGCGCGCCCGCTCCAGCGGACTCCTCTGCCCCGGCGGCTGAAGCCGCAGCGCCCGCGCCAACCTCGCAAGCGCCGCGGGATACGGAATACCGGATTGGCCCTGGCGATCAACTGGAGTTTATGAACTACGACGATCCGACGCTGAGTCGGGAAGCGGTGCTGGTCCGATATGACGGTATGCTCTCGCTGCCCCTCATTCCCGATATCAACGTCAAGGACTTGACCCGGACCGAGGCGGAAGCGGCGGTGAAAAAAGCGTACGAATCGGTTTTCCGCGATCCGAAGTTGAGCCTCGCCGTTCGCGATGCGGTCAGCAAGACGTTCTACGTTATGGGAGAGGTGAATCAACCGAATGAGTTTCCCTACCGTCGCCAAATGACGGTGCTTGAGGCGATCAACGGGGCGGGGGGATTGCGAATCTCGACGCGCGGCGGCGACAGTTATGTGGGCGCGCAGGGACAATTGACCAAAGCGTTGATTATTCGGCATGAGAACGGTCAACGTACGGTGACGACGTTGGATATGCGTAACCTAGGCAAGCCGGGGACGCATGCGGGCGATACGATCATCTACCCCGGCGATGTGGTGTACGTGCCAGAGGGCGTCAATCTGGTGTACCTTATCGGCGAAGTGCGACGCGCCGACGTGTTCCAGTTGTCAGAAGGCATGACGCTGCTCAAGCTCCTGGCGCGCGCGGGCGGAGTCGTGCCGAGTTCGGCGCGACTGGGGCATGTGGTGTTGATGCGTCAGAAGGACTCTGAGAACACGGAAATTCTCCTGGTGGATGCGCGCATCATTCTCAAGACGGGACATGATGTCCCGTTGCAGGCGGGAGACGTCATCTATATCCCGCGCAAGCGAAGCGTGGAGCTTAACGAGGCCGTCAATCGCATCGTTGGCACCGTCTCGCCGCTGCTGAGTCTCTATTCGCAGGCGTTCGATGCCTACTACACGGATCAACGCTACGACCAATTGTTCAGTTCGCAGGGGTCGACCAATAACACCCTTTCCATTTTGCAGAACCTGAGAGACTTCGGCGGCCTTGTGGGATCTATTCCAACGGCAACGGTTACGCCATGAGAACGGGCCTCACAGAAGGCGGATGTAGCGTCCGCTCGGATAGACGGGAGCAGCCATGACGACGGATTACTCGACCGACCTCTCCATGTTACTGCCGGAGATGCGCGGCCCGGCCGGTGTGAAGCCGCAGGAAACGACGTTCAATCTACGGCGTTTGTTCCGGCTCCGCACTCCGCTGATGTTGGCGGTATTCGCCGTGTTGGCGGTGCCAAGCGTCATCGCCGTGTATCTTCTCACGCCGCTCGAGTATCAGGCCGAAGCTATGTTGAGCTTTTCCGCGCGGCAGGTTCCGCTGTTTTCAGGACAAGAGACGCGAATCACCAGCGCGAACTACGACAAGTATCTCAACACGCAGGTGAACTACCTAACGAGCAATGACTTGCTGTCCCGCTTATTGAACGATGAGAAAATCCGCGATCTGAAGATGTTGAGCGGGATTGTGGACAAAGTGGGTTACCTGCGATCGATTATCGAAGTGCGCCCGATCCGGAATAGCGAAGACGTTGTGATTCGCTGCCGTGCGAAGGATCGCGCGGAAGCGTTGATTGTCGTCACCATTTTGGTGAACGAATATATGCGTGAAGCGACGGGCGAAGTGCGCACTTCCGGGAACGAACGGCTGACGAGTCTGACGCGCATTCGCGATACGACGCAGACCGAGTTGGACAAGCAGCAGGCGCGGTTAAGCGAGCTTTATCACGAAGCGGGCACGGTGGTGGGCAATCCGGTGACAGACACCGGCGCGCAAGAGATGCAGTCCTATCACGAGAACCTGACGAAGGCCAAGGCGGACCGCAGCACGGCGGAATCCGTTGTGGGGCGTCTGGAGACAATCCTTACCGAAGTGCGTCAGGTTGAAGAGACATTCAAAAAGAATCCAGATCGTCCTTTATCGAGCTTCAACGTTGAACTGAGGGTTTCGCAAGATCCGGTGGTGGTGGGATTGCGCGGCGAGTTGGCGAAGACAGAGCAGAACCGGAATATGATGAGCGAGCGCTATCAGAACGATGCGCCGCAGCTCAAGGCGCTTAATGAAGCCCGCGATTCGGTCAAGCAGCAATTGGGCAAAGAAGAGCAGCGTGCACGAGGCGAGGCGATTCGCGCTTTGCTGGAGCAGAATCAGCAGGACCTCTTGGTCGCGCAGCAAGCCCTGAAAGACGCCAAGAATCGTGAGACCGAATTCCAGGAGTATATCTCGAAGAACAAGCAGGAGATGCTTGAAAATAGTCGCAAGCTCAATGAAGTGGAGGACCTCAAGCGCAGCATCGAGGATCAGAAGGCTCGTTTGAAGGCCACTCAGGATGAGATTTACTCGATCGACGTGGAGAGCAACGCTCCGGCCAGTATCAAGGTGAAGGCGCAAGCCTATGCGCCTCCCGAACCGGACAGTGGCAATCTGCTCCAATTCGTGCTGCTCGCGCTATTCGGCTCTATGCTCGTGGGCGCCGGTGTCGGTGTGGTGCGCGAATTGTTGGACGAGAAGATCCGCACGGACCAAGATGTGAGTGCGGTAACGAATCTGCCGGTATTGGCGTCCATCTCCAATATGGCGGAGCGCACTGGAGCGCCCTTGCTCGCGGTCGATTACCCCAATAGCGCTATTGCGGATGAATACCGGCGTATTTTGACGCGTATTGTCTACCCGCCAGAGGGGTCTGCCGAACTCAACACCTGTCTAATCACCAGCGCCGCGGCGCGGGATGGCCGGACGTCGGTGGCGTGCAACATTGCCATCGCGCTGGCGCAGGCCAATCGCCGGGTGTTGTTGCTCGATATCAATGCCCAATCGCCTCGTGTCGAAGAGGTGTTTGATATGGCGCCCGGCGAAGGGCTCAGTGAAGTGTTGTGCGAGGGGATGGATCCGGCGGCGTTGGTGCGTCCCTCGTCCTTCACGAATCTCTGGGTGCTGGGACCTGGTTTTCTCACAGACGAATTGACGGGAAAACTGCCTTCCCGAGAGACCGTGGAATTTCTTGAGCGCGCCGAACAAACGTATGAGCATGTGATCATCGACACTCCGGCAAGCCTTCTCACTTCGGACGCTAAGCTGTTGGCGCCGGTGGTGGACGGCGTCCTGGTGGTGGCGGGTGTGGACAGTTCGACGCTGGGCACATTGCGCCGCTGCCTTCAGGAGCTGCACCTCGTGGGCGCGAACATCGTAGGCATAACCGTGAACGGTGTTCGTTCGTCGCACGGTGAAGGCGCTCGGAGCGCTTCGGGCGTGCCGTCAGGATTTTCGTCGGCGGGCGCTGCTCGTCGCTCTACCGCTTCCGTGCGTCCGGCCGCTCCCGACGATGACGAGGATGCCCCAACGATTATGTTGGTCGACGACGACGAACCCAAGAACTAGGCTCTCCGTCTTCGTTTCAACCTCGGCTTTTGCCGAGGTTGAAACGTTGTGACGAGGCCTTCGAGGTTGTTTCCCATGCTGAGTGACGCCCACGAAAGTGGCATTACAGACAACGTTGTCCGACGAAAGGACACGGATTGTCTCCACGCCAGCTCACTTCCCACAGTTGAGTTGTTTGGCATTCCCATGCTGAATCTGACGCAGGAAGAATTTCTCGATCACGTGGAGCAGCGAATTGCGCGCCGCGCGTCTGGGTATGTGGTTACGCCGAATGTGGATCACCTGTGCAGACACGCCAAGGACGCGGCGTTTCGCGCGGCCTACGCGGATGCCTTCGCAGCGCTGCCCGACGGTGTGCCGCTCATGTGGTTTTCAAAAGTGGTTGGACGTTCCTTAAAGGCGAAACTGAGCGGATCGGACATGGTCCCGCTGCTCTGCGAGCGCGCGGCACTCAAGGGATTTCGTGTTTACTTTCTCGGCGCCGCGCCAGGAGTAGCCGAAGAAGCGGCGGAAAAGCTGCGGACACGCTACCCGGGCCTGGTGGTGGCGGGCACATGCAGTCCCCCGCTGGGGTTTGAACGCAATTCGGAATTGAGCGCGCAGATCGCGGCGAAAGTGCGCCAGGCGTCGCCGGACATCTGTTTTGTCGCGTTGGGAGCACCCAAACAGGAATTCTGGATGCAGCGCTGGTGCAACGAACTGGGTATTCCGCTTGCCCTCGGGATCGGGGGCACGTTGGATTTCGAGGCGGGCCGCACGCGCCGGGCTCCCGTGGTTTTTCAACGCGCCGGCTTGGAGTGGTTTTGGCGATTATGCCAGGAGCCGCGCCGATTGTGGCGGCGTTATCTGGTGGAAGATGCGTATTTCCTGGTGATGATGTGGCGTGAATACTGGACGACGCGCAAGAGCGCGGCAGGCTGAGAATGGGCCCAATGTAACAACGCCGACGCTTAGCAGGCACGGCGAAACGCAGTAGGGAAGGGTACGGTTGCATGGCGGCAAAGCGCTGGATGATTTGGCTCGCGTTGGGCGTGTTCGCGCTGGTGGTGCTGGGCGGACTCGCCGGAGGGGCTGCGTGGTTCTACATCCAATACACCCAAGGGCAATTTCTCAAGAAGGGCGAGGAGGCTTACGCCTCCGCGCAGTGGCCGGTAGCGCGACGCAATTACGCAAGTTATCTTAACCGTCACCCTTCGGATACGGCTATCCTGGCCAAATACGCGGACGCATGTTCGCGCATTCCGGACGATCGTGAGCGGATGCTTACGGATGCATCGAAGGCGTATGTCCGTCTATCGCAGGAGCGTCCAAATGATCTGGAGATTCAACGCAAGCTGCTGCGCGTTAAGGAGCTTCTAGGCGCGTGGAACGAAGTCGAGTATTACGCGGACTTTTTCGCGCGGAGCCGTCCTGAGGACCCCGAACTGTTGAATCTGAGAGCCAAGGCGCTCGACCGCATGGGACGTCGCGACGATGCCATCGACGCCTATCAGGCGCTGGTGGCGAAAGGCATTGCCGAACCGCGGGTCTACGGGGCGCTGGCGCTGTTGTTGCAGGATCGCGGACTAAAGACCCAGGCGCAGGATGTCATCCGTGAAGCCAGCGAAAAGAATCAGGGCAACGGCGAAGTGCTCGCCTGTCTTGCCCGTTACTATGCCGCGTTCCACGAGATGGACAAGGCGCAGGCGACTTTGGCCAAAGCACAGGCTCTTGCCCCGGATCACGTGGAAGTCCTGCGCACGAGTCTCCAGATTGCGCTTGACAAGGGGCAGTGGACGGAAGCGGCAGGCCTCGCAGAACGCCTCACCGCACTCAAAACCGACGAAGGCGAAGACTACGTGATGGCTTCCCATGCCTTTTCGCGCATAGGGCAGATGGATCGCGCGATTGCGATTCTCAAGGAGCTTTCCGCCGAGTTGAAGGCCGACAATCCTCAAACGGCCATTTCGTTGGCGGATTTGCTCATGTCGTTGCGTCGTTTCGAAGAGGCCAAGGCGGTGGCCGACGAATTCGAGAAGATGCATCCCAACAACGATGTCGTTCGCGATTATTTTGCGGGACGTCAATACCTCGCGCAGGATGATACGGAAAAGGCGATCGCCACATTGAATTCGGTTGTGGCCCGCAACCCTGCTTTCGCGCCCGCGCAGATCCATCTTGCCTTGGCCTGTGTGGAAGCGGGGCGTAGTGGCGAGGCGCGGAATATTCTAGAGGCGTATCTCAAGCGCACGCCGGACGATGAAAATGCACGTGCCCTGCTTGAGCGTGTGCGCAAGCCGCCGAGAACGACGGATGAACTGCTGCCGGTCGCCGCGCAGGTATTGGACAATCAGGGCAGCGACGCCGCTACCTTGGCTTCGGTTGCGGCTTCGCTCTATGACGTCGCACGGCGGGAGGGGCGTCTTTCGGATGCCGCTGAGCCCCTGCGTTCATTGCTCAAGGCGGCGCTGGCGCACGACCCGAAACTGTCCCGGGCATATCGCGTGTTGCTCGACCTCACGCTCTCAGAGGGAAATATGTCCGAGGCCGATGCGGTGATCGCCCAAGCCGAGAAGGAGTCGATTGGAGAAGGGCCGCTGCATGTCCTTCGCGCTCAGCACGCTCTTGGTCAGGAACGCGTTGCTGACGCCCAGTCGGAATTCGAGGCCGATCTTCAGCGATCCGACTACACTACGATGGATGCCCTGGCGTGGGCGCGTCTCTTCGCGTCGCGCTCGATGATAACCGATGTGGGAACCGTTTTTGCCAAGTCCTTGCCGAAGTTCGATGAAAAGGGGCAACAGAAGTTGACTGCGGAGCAAATACTTTTGCTCTGTCAGATTGGCGACACCGATACGGCGCTGAAGGCTCTTGAGACCTCGTCAATAGACCCGGGATATGAAGCCAAAGTGACCGTCGCGCAATTGTTGTTGCAGGAGGGTTCGGAAGAGGCGCGCGCCAAAGCCGGCGCCATTCTGACCAACGTGCGGCTTCAAGCGCCCAACAATACGCAGGCCCTGCTGTTGGATGCGCAGCTCAAGCTGCAATCCACTCCGCCGGATATGCCCGCCGCACAGCAGCTCTATGAGGAGGTGGTGAAGACGGATCCGGTGAATTCCACTGCGCTCGTAGGATTGGGCGGTCTGGCCCTTGGGACGGGCGATTACCAACGGGCACTTGAATTCGCGGATAAGGTTTTGGTCCTCTCGCCCGATCTGTTGCCTGCCTGTCTACTCAAGTCGGAGGCGCTGATGCGCCTTGATCGCAGGCCGGAAGCGGCTGAGTTGCTGCGTGCAACCACGATACTTGCTCCGCGGAGTGTTCCGGCGCTCGAGATGCAGGTGAACGTGCTCCTGGACCTGAATCGCAAGGACGACGCACAGCGGGTCTATGCGCGTCTCAAGGCCCTTCCGGACGAGATTCAAGCGAAGGGACCGGCATTGACTCGACTGGAGGGACGCATGCTCATGGCCTCGGGCGATGCTGGCCAGGCGGAGGAGGCTTTACGTAAGCGGCTTGAAGACAATCCGGACGATACGGATACGTTGGCGAATCTGGCGTCCGTCTTGGACAAACAAGGTCGTACGCAGGAGGCCCAGGAACTTCTTACGCGGTATGCGGAGCAAAATAAAGACAGGCCCATCGGCTGGCTCCTTCTTGCGCAGTACTATTTTGATCAAGGGACTCAGGAAGGTTTGACGAAAGCCTCGACCCACTTGACCCGGGCCATGTTGATCGATCCGGACAATCTGTCGGCGCTCCGGCTGTCCATCGACGTGCAAATCCGGCGCGGTTCGCTTATTGAGGCCATCGCTCTGTGCGATCGGTATTTGGCGAAGCGGCCGGACGACGCCACCGTACTCTACCGGAAGGCCGCGTCGATGGCTGAGTTGGGCGATCGGCCGCGCGAGGCATTGGCCGTTATTCAGAAAGCGCTCGAGGTGGACTCGCGTCCGGAATACCTGGCGGTGCGTGGCATTCTCAGCGCACGCTTGCAGGATTACGGTCAGGCGATTCGGGATCTGCAACCGCTCACGCAGGACTTGAGCAAGAGCCCGGCGAACGTGGACTTGGCGCTGGCCCAGGCGCTCGCCGCAACCGGCGACGCGAAATTGGCGGAGAGATACTTCAAGTCGGCTCAGGAAAAGGCAAAAGCAGGCCAACGCCTGGATCCGCGGTTTGTCGAGGCAGTGGCTCAGTTGTTGAGCAACGCAGGAGGAAAAGGGTGAGCGATCGCGCGGAAACGACAAGCAATGTTCCCACCGAACCTGCGCCGCGCGCGCTTTACGGTTTCATTGCCGTAATTGCTGTGCTTTACGTCGTGGCCTATGCGCGGGCGGCCTACGATCTGTACATTAATTGGACGCTGGTGGATTCGTACTACACCCACGGGTTCCTGGTACCGTTTATCAGTCTCTATTTTGTATGGCGCCAGCGCAATGCCTTGCGTGCGGCCCCGGGCGGATCGTCGTTGCAGGGCGTGCTCTGGGTTTTGGGCGCGTTGGGGTTGCAGACGTTTGGCACCTTTCTAGGATTTCGGGTGTTCACGCAAATCTCGATGGTCGTTATGCTGACGGGCCTGAGCCTGCTCTTGCTCGGCAAAGCCAGAACGCGTCTGCTGTGGTTCCCGATCGCTTTCTTGCTGTTCATGGTCCCCATCCCCCCGTCACTCACGCAGAGCATTTCCCTCAAGGTGAAGTTGCTGGCGACAGAGTCCGCCGTCCAGTTGGCCAATCTCGTAATGCTGCCCATGGTGCGCGAGGGGTCGTATGTTCATTTCGGCGACGACAAGCTGCTCGTCGGCGAAGTGTGCGGAGGCTTGCGCTCTCTCATTGCGCTGTTGGCGCTTGGCGCGTTAATGGCGTATCTCAGTAAGGCGCGCGCCTGGGCGCGCATCGCCTTGTTCATTCTGGCGGCGCCCGTTGCGATCATTTCCAACGTTCTTCGCATTTTTCTGCTGTGCGCGGTGGGGTATTTCTGGGGAAGCCGTATTGCCGCGGGAACGTTCCATGATGTTTCGGGCATCTTCATCTACGTTGTGGCGTTTGCCTGTTTCTTCTTGTTGGAAACGCTTTTTCGGCGTCTATTTCCGGCCGCTCCTGTTCCTGTCGCTTCTTCCACGGTAACGTCGAATACGCCCTTTCTCGTTTTCCGCCCGAAGCGTTATTTGCTCTGTACTGTCGCCTTGGCGGCCACCGTCGCGATAACGCTCGGGATTGAGGCGCAACGCGCCCGTGCAGTGGAGAAGCGGGAATCGTCGGAGTCGGTTCTCAAGATTCCGTCGCAGATTGCCCAATACCACCAGGTCGGCGAGGACATTGAGATCGAGCAACACGTAAAAGACGTATTGGAGACCAGCGATATTCTTGTACGCAACTACGCTTCGACCTCGAGCATGGTGCAGTTGACCATCGTCTACGCGGGAACGACCCGGCGCAGTCTTCACTTTCCCGAGGTCTGCCTCGTCGGCGCAGGCTGGGAGATTCGTGACCAGAAAAGCATCAACGTCGGCTTCACGTTTTCGGCGCGCCAACTCGTGCTTGTACGTGGAGAGCGACGGCAGGCAGTGCTCTATTTCTTCAAGACCGGCGAAGAACTGACCGGCAACTATTTTCTGAATGCTTGGTATTGGGCCAAGAATCAAATTACTTTTGGCCAATCCACTTCCGCGATGATCAAGGTCGCCGCGCCCATTAGCGTTCGGGGCGAGGAGGCCACCTTTGCCGTGCTTGACGATTTCGCGATGAAATTCGCCCCGGTGTTGCTGGAGAGTGTTCCATAAGACTGCTGCCGTCCGCCCCTTGGTGGGTCTTGACGCGCCGCGCAGGTAGAAGCTATCGGGCCGGAAATTCCGTGATGCAGTACCGGTCCTATGAGGAGAATTGTCATGAAGAAGTATTCTACGCCCTCTGGCGTCCCGCTGTGGCATCTTGCCGCGATCGTAACCCTGACTATTTCCCTTCTTCTCCTGTCCGGGTGCGGCGCTCAGCGCGCCGAGCAGTATCGTCAGCAAGGGGACACCTACCTGAGCATTGACAAGCTGGATGATGCCGTTGCCCGTTACCAGGCGGCCCTATCATCCGATCCCAAGAATGCCCGGGCCAAGCTGGGGCTTGCGCGCATCGCGCAGTTGCAGCAGAAGCCGGAAGAAGCGGCGACGCTTTACCGTGAAGCGATCGCTCTCGATTCGACGTTGCGCGAAGCGTACTCAGAAGGCGCGGTAGCGTACCTTCGGTTAGGCAAAGCGGAGGATGCGGAAGCGCTGGCCAACGAACTCGCCTCCCGGAATCAGGACGAAGGCGGGCTCTTGCTGGCAAGCGTGCAACTGCAGGCAGGCAACACGGCGAAGGCAATCGAAACGCTTTCCCAGCTTCGCGCGAAATCTCCTAATTCGATCAAAGTCCGCGTGGCGATGGCCATGGCGTATTTGGCCGACGGACAACCCTCTCGTGCCGAGGAAGAGCTCAAAACGGCGCTCACGGAAATTCCCGATGGCTCGACGCTCGCACGAATGGCGCTTGTCGATGTCTATGAGAGCGAGAAGAAGCTTTCGGAAATGGTGGCCGAGCTTCAGGACTTAGTGAACCTGGAAGGCGCAAAGATTAAAGAGAGCTCCACCCCTGCGCAGTTGCAGGCCTATGACGAGTTGCGTCTAACGTTGGCGCGTAGCCTCCTCAGTAGCGGGCGGATTCCCGAGGCTGAAGAGATTGCTCGGCCCATTTTACAGGATCGTCCTGATTCCGGCTGGGCGAACTTCGTTGTGGGGTCCTGTCTGCTGGAGTCGAAGCGGTATGCCGAGGCCCTTCCGTACTTGCAGACCGCGGCTCGAATTCTTCCAGAGTATTCTGCTGTGCAGAATCAGTTGGCCAACGCTCGAAGCGGCGGCAGGAAAACGCCGACCGCACAGATGCCATCGGGGGATTCCGCCACCGCGCAAGCGCCTACTTTGCCGGAAAGCGGACGCCCGGAGGGCTCTGTGGACCACACGCCCGCAACGGGGTGGAGGGGCCTGTGGGAAATGGCTGCTCTCGAGAAACTTGTTGCGGAACGAGATGCCTTCAAAGCGGAAGGCGGCGATAATTTCGCGGAGACAATTCTGTTGTCCGCCGTTTTGGTGGGCAATATGCCGCTGGCGGAGCAACTGGCCGCCGCGCTTCCCGCGGCATCGCCGCTTCATGCGTATCTCGAAGCGCTCAAGAAGCGCGAGCCTGCCGCAATTGTTCAGTCCATCAATGCTTGGCAAGAGACCGATCCGGCTAAAGCCTACCTGCGAGACATTGCCCGCGCGCATGCGATGGCCACGCTCGGCGCACGCATGCAGGCGCTGTCGATCTTCTCTGAGTGCATGCGTACCGTTCCCGAAAACGTAGTACCGCTATACGCCTTGGGCGGAATCTACACCGCCGCGCAAATGCCTGAATTCGCTCAGCGCTGTTTCCAGAAGATTCTCGTTCAACATCCGAACAACGCGGAAGTGCGGCGTCGTCTGTTCTCTCTGCTGCTTCGCTCCGGACAACTTGAGGAAGCACGGAGTTTGGCGGAGTCCTCTTACGCGGCTTTCCCGAGCGACAAGGAATCGATCCTGAATCTGGTGCAGGCCTATCTGGCGGCCTCCGAAGTGGATTTGGCCCAGCAGGTGGCGGAGCGAGGAATACAGACGCTTCCCAACGAGCCTTTGCTATCGGTTCCGATGGCGGCGGTGCTAATTCGGAAAGAACAGTATGACGATGCGCTCGCGCTGTTGGACAAGGCGCCCGCGTTGCCTGAGACTGCGGGCCCCGTGCTCAACGCGAAAGCGACGGCGGCCAGTCTGAAGGGGGACTGGGCCGATGTGTTGCGGCGCACTTCCGATCTCTCGACCGGAGGACAGCTCGAAAACGCCCGCATGCTTCGTGCCGCGGCATTCCTGAAGACGGATAATGTCAAAGAAGCGGCGGCCGTACTCGCGCCGCAGGGCCAACGCGCCGCGGCGGATTCGGGGTTACGTGTCGTGCTGCGTGCGCTCGGATACGAGCAGCCCGTAACTGCGGACCAACAGACCTTGGCCGGAAAACTGACCGCTGCGCCCGCCGGGTTGGCTGACTTGCTATGCGCTCTTGCATATCGCGATCAGAGACTGTTTCCCCAGGCATTCAAGAAGTTGACGGGCGTGATAGAGGCCGTTGGCCCAGACGGTATTTTGATCCGGGCTTCGCTCGACACAATTGCGAGCGATACTGCCCGTACGGACCCCGCTGGCGATGCAAAGGCCCTGCTGGAGCAATACCCGAACGAGCCCAGCGCCTGGTTGGGATTGGCGGAGGTCTACAAGAAGAAAAAAGACAATCAGAATGAATTTGAAGCGCTCTCGAAGGCGCTCTCGTTAGCGCCCGATAGCCCGGCCGTGCTTAAGCAAGCATGCGATTACTATGAACGCACGGGAGACATGAAGAAGGCTGAGGAAGGGTATCGGAAGTTGCTGTCGCTGAATCCCAACGACCCGGCGGTGCAGAACAACCTCGCCTACATGATTCTAACGAACAAGGGCAGTGTTGAAGAGGCGCTGAGCCTGGCGTCTGCGGCACAGTCTAGGATACCCGACAACCCCAACATCCTCCATACTCTCGGACTTGCGCAGTTGCGGGCGGGAAAACTGGAGGAAGGACAGAAGAGTCTGCAAACCGCGCTGGAAATGCGCCCAGCGGATCCGACGTTGCTGCTGGATTTTGGTCAATTGCTTGTGGCGCAAGGCAGGGAAGCAGACGGCAAACAGATGGCACGGCTGGCGCTTATTTACTCGGAGCAGCTTGGCCTCGAATTCGCCCGCCGCGCCGAGGCGGAGGCTTTGGTGGGCAAAGCAGAGGTGTAGACCGGTTCAATAGAGACGGGAGCCGCGCCGCTGAGCGTGGCTCCCCGTTTGGATTTTTGGGGAGTTCTCAGGTCTTTTGATAGAACTTCTGCAGGTTCTGAATGACCGAAGGAAAGTTGTCCCAATCCTGGAAGGCCGCCGTCAAGACGAAGATAATCAACGTTTCGAGTGGCGTCATACCGCTATCGAGCAGACCGCTCTGCGCCATCTGCGGCTGTCTCGAAATACCCCGAATATGCATCATGAGATCGCTCCTTTTCGTGGGTTGCATCTGGCCTATCTTAGCGTGACGCGCGACCCGGCGCAAACCTTTCTTGACGGCATCTCTGCGAAGCCGTTAATCTCTTCCTGCTGGAAGGAGCGCCACATGCTGAAGAAGAGTCCGTCCCGTTTCAAGAAAAAAGCCGCCACCGCAGGCCGTTCGCGCGGAACCCGCCCAGGAGCCGCGCCCGTTCGTCCTGACGAGGCGCGACACTACATGGGGCCGCCCCGGCCAAGCCGTCCGGCGAAACCAGGAGCCAGAGACGGCGCCGCGCACGGGAGCGAGGCAATCCCGCGCCTGCTGTGGACCGAACTCCGGCCGATGTACGATTTCTGGGGAGCCGAGATACGCCGGTTCTACCAGCTTGAGACGCTGGTCAACGCGGTTGGAAAGTACGTTCACGAACGCGACACGTTCATTCTGCCCAGTGTCCACGAAGTGCTCGGCCCTGCCCCGCTGACGTCGCTCACCTTCGAGCTTTTTCAGGAGGGCCAGTTTCAGCTAATTTTCCGTCTGCGCGCCATCAACGTTCATCGGAACGTAGCGACCTTCGCGTTTGTTGTCGCGAAGAAAGAAGGCGACTTCAGCCGCGTCGCGTCGAACGAACACGCGTTGCTTCGTGTGCTTCACGAACGCTGCCCAGAATTTGTTGTGCGTCCTTATCTTGGCGGCGCGATCTTCATCCCAAACCGCCGCGAGCCGAATCGCCCGCGCCCGATCTACGCCTATCTCACCCAATGGCTGAATTCCTATCATGAACTGGGCGTTAACCGATCGCTGCAATTCTTCATCAACGCCAAACAGCCGCACGTGTTCACCATCGCGCAGACCGAGGAACTCAAGGCGCAGATGATCGAGATCATCGCGCGCACCTTTGATCCACAGAGGCGCGACTCGATGGAATTGCCGCAGATCGCGTCCGGCGACTTCGTCGTCACCAAGCCTCGCCGGGGTACGCCGCGCCTCAAGCTCATTGCGTGCCGGGGGCTGCTGCGCGGACTGACACCCGCAAAACTTCTCCATCAGATCGTCGATGTGCGGTGGGACTGGGGCGGTCGTCAATTGCGCCTGCTCCCAAATGACCCTGCGCTCGTACTCGAGGGACTTTCCCGCGCCCGCGGCCCTCAGCAAGCGCGCGCATGGTTGAAGGAGTACCGCAAGGCTATCGAGTCGGGAAAGTTTCCTGAGCAAAAGGGCCTCTCGATTTCCAAGCTGTCATCGCTCGGCATTAGGCCGGAACCTTCGCAATAGCCATTTGCCTTCTTGAGATTTCGTTCAGGTGCTGGCGAAGCGAAAGTGAGTTCGCTATGATGTGGCCGGATCTTCGGAGCAGCGGCTTCCGGGGATTTTCATTACGTACACAGATTGCCGCTAAGGAGGTACCATGGGAAGCAAAGGTCGTCAGATTGTCGGCATGGATGTTGATGAACTTCTGAAGCTCCTCAACCGTGCGTTCGCCGACGAATGGTTCGCTTATTATCAATACTGGCTGGGCGCGAAGTTGGTCAAGGGGCCGATGAAAGAAGCGGTAATGGCCGAACTTGTCCAGCACTCCGGCGACGAACTGCGTCATGCCGACATGCTAGCGCAGCGCATCGTTCAGCTTGGCGGTACTCCGCCGCTGGCTCCTGCCGAATGGTACAACCTGGCAAATTGCGCCTATGATCCGCCCGCGAACCCGCACGTCCGGGTGCTCCTCGAGCAGAACATCAGCGGCGAACAGTGCGCCATCTCGGTCTACAAGGCGTTGCTTGATATCACCCGTGACCCGGACCCCGTCACCTATAACCTCGTCGTACAGATCCTTCAGGACGAGGTCATGCACGAGGAAGAACTTCAGGCATTGCTTGAAGATCTGGACCTGATGGTGAAGGGAAGCTAGTCGGCTTCCGACAGAATTTCAACCGCGGCAAGGACCAGCCCCGCAGTGCGCTCCCAAGACGACCACTGTCCGGGGCTGAGTCCTGCCTCGGAAACCCGCCGTCGCAGCAGCTCATCACGACAGATCTTCTCGATGCGTTCGGCGAGTACTTTCGCTTTCCCGGGTGGATACAGTAGGCCCGTGACGCCATCCGCAACCAGCTCGCGTCCCAGAGACGAGTCCGGGCATACCGTTGGAATGCCCTGTGCGGCAAGGCCAGGCAACATCCATTCCTCACCGGGCCCCAACACGGCGGCGTGGACCGTCTCTTCCGAGGTCTTCCTAGGGATAGGTACGCAGCGAATTTCCAAATCGGAAAGCTCTGTACGCCGCACGGCTTTCTGCACGAACGCCATCGCCGAGGAAGAGACCGCAAGTGTCAGTGCGGTATTGGGGACGAGTGTCGGGGCAAGGGAGACCCCCGGCGGCGACGACGCGAAAGACGCTTGGATGATACGCGACGGCGCAACGCCCGCCTTGATCAGTATTTCGCGGGCATCGCGAGTTACCGCCACAACCGGCCCAGACTGCCGCGTCAAAGACGAGACGTCTGTTCCCGAGCGGTAGACCAAGGGAATCGTGGGAGGAGTGGTTATCTCCTCAGTCGGTCTTCCCGTATCGCAAACGCAATCGATGATAACATCAAACTGCCGGGCGAGGCGTCCTTGTCGCGCCAAGCGGGCGATGAGAATCGAGGTCATCAGCCGATGGAATAGCCTCGGTCCGAGTCGGCCGATCTGGACGCCTTCATGGACCTCCAGCTTCGGGCGTCGCCCCGAGCGCCACGGCATAAACCAAGGGTCATGGGTCACCAACGCGACATAGTGCCCAGCGGCCGCGATCCGCGTAAGCACTTCGCGTAGATACAATTCGAAATTGCCCCTTTCCGGGGCCAGCCAATCCGAAACAGAAAGCACCAAGATGCGTTTCATAGTGGGATTCTACCATGTTCCGCGCAGCAGCGGGTTCCGAAGGCAAGCGGTCGGTTCAGATGCGTTTACCACGCGCATCTTCCTCTTGCTACGCTTGTAATGGACCATTCAATCCAGTATGCTCCTGTTACAAGCCCGTCGGGCTGAGCGGGAGAAGGGGACGGCGGAAGCCTTTTGAGATGCCGCGTACCCCCCGAGGCACTTGAGGGATCCGGAGCGTGCGATACGCGATCATCTCCGACCTGCATGCAAATATCGACGCCCTGAACACGGTCATTGCGCATATCGAACGGCAGGACGTGGACCAGATCGTCTGTTTGGGCGATGTGGTCGGCTATAACGCCAATCCGAATGAGTGCGTGGCGGTGATCCGCGAGCGTGCCATTCCAACGATTTGCGGCAATCACGATGCCGTGGCGTGTAGTCTTGAAGAACCCTGGGGGTTCAACCCCATCGCACTTGCCGCCGCGATGTGGACCCGCAATTCGCTGACGCCCGACAATCTCGAGTGGCTTCGCGCCCTTCCGGATTATCTTGAGTTCGAAGATTTCCTCGCGGTACATGGCTCGCCGAACGATCGGGATTGTTATTTGTTCAGTTGGGAAGACATCTTGCCTCATCTGCAATTTCTCCAGAAACATGAGCATACCTTGTGTTTCTTCGGGCATACGCATTGTCCCGGGATCTTTGCGGCCGATGGCATGTACGGCTTGGACGACGATCGGAAATTCAGACTGGGGAAGGGGAAAAGCTTCTTCATCAACCCGGGCTCCGTGGGGCAGCCTCGTGACGGAGACCCCAGAGCGGCATACGGCATTCTTGATACCCGCAAGGGAGAATATGAACAGGTTCGCATTGAATATCCCGTCAAGGCGGCGGCGGATCGAGTGATTGAAAGTGGATTGCCTCACTTTCTGGCCGAACGACTGCACCTTGGCCGCTGAAGCGAATCGATAGAGGAGGAAGTGACGTTGCGTAAGGCAGAGATCGCACGCGAAACGGCGGAGACGGCTATCCGCGTTGCACTGGAGATCGATGGAACCGGCGTCGCGGAGGTGTCCACCGGAGTCGGATTCATGGACCACATGTTGACGCACCTGGCGAAGCATGGCTTGTTCAACCTCAAGGTTGAGGCTCGCGGCGATCTGCACATCGATGCCCATCACACCGTAGAGGATCTGGGGATTTGTCTTGGAAAGGCGTTTGTGCAGGCCCTTGGCGATAAAAAAGGCATCAGCCGCTTTGGGCATGCTGTGGTCCCCATGGACGAAGTGCTCGCCGAAGCCGCGGTGGACGTGAGCGGACGTCCTTACCTCGTGTTCGATGCGGCCGTGCCCAAGGTGAAGATTGGCGATTTCGACGCTGAACTCGCGGAGGAATTCCTGCGGGCTTTTGCCATTAACGCGCGCATCACTCTTCACATCATTTTGCGTTACGGCGGAAACGTTCACCATTGCATCGAGGCCGTTTTCAAGGCGATGGCCCGCGCCCTGGATCAAGCCACGTCCTTGGATATCCGCGTGGGCGGGGTTCCCTCGACCAAAGGTGTGTTGGAAGTCTGATCTGAAGGGGAGGGCCTGATCATGATGCGGCGAATTCTAGTTCCCACAGACGGCAGCGAAGCGGCCATGAACGGCGTGCGTTATGCCGCCGTGATGGCCCGTCATCACGGCGCCACCATCCGTGGACTGCATGTGGTGGATATCCGTCTGCTCGAAGGTCCCGTGCTAAATGACCTTTCCGCGGCCCTCGGCACAGCTCCCTATGCGAACTGCCAAGGCGGCATCTCCAAACTCCTCGAAGAGCGCGGCGCGGCGGCCCTTGAGGCGCTCACGCGCGTGTGCCAGGAAGAAGGCGTGCGTTGCGAAACCGTGCTCGACACGGGCCTGGTCTGGCGACGCATTCTACAAAACAGCGAACTCGCGGATCTTATCGTGCTTGGCCGAAGTGGGGAGCACGCGCAGTGGCTCGACGGCCTGCTCGGCTCCACTACGGAGGCCGTTGCTCGTCGTTCAACGCGCCCGGTGCTGGTGACGGGACGTCCCGTCCCCGGCGAAGGGAGCTTTGTCATCGCCTATGACGGCTCGGCCCACGCCAAGCGCGCATTGCAGGAGGCGGCCGACCTCAGCGTTGCGTGGGGCGTGGAGCTTGATGTGCTGGCCATAGGCGAGTCGGAGCGCGCGGAGGCCTTGCTCACGGAAGCGCGCACCTATCTCGACGGACACGGCGTGCGCGTAAGCTACGTCGCCCGAGGCGGAGACCCCAGCGAAGCGATCGTTTTCCACGCCGAGCAGATAAACGCCGCCCTCATCGTGATGGGCGCGTTTGGGCACTCCAAGGTGCGCGAGCTTGTCGTTGGCAGCACAACCGCTTACGTACTCAATCACACCCCTTGTCCTTTGCTACTGGTCCGCTAGTGTCTTTTCGCGATGGATACAGCCCCGTGCGTCAAGAGAGCCCAGCGAAAATGCGCTTACAGCAAGACCTATATGCATTCAGAATCAGAACGCGCTAGAAAAGAGAGAACGCCATGATCGACCCCGCTCGGGAATCCGACTCCATTCAACGAGCCATCGCGCGGCTCGGCGATTTGCCGGCCATGCCAGAAGCCGTGGCGCAGGCGTTGCGCTTGACCGAAGATCCCAACGCTGGCATGCAAGACGTACGCGCGGTGATCGAGCAGGATCCCGCGCTGACCGCGAAGATCCTCCGCATCAGCAACTCGCCGTATTACGGCATGCGCCGCACTGTCGGAACGCTTCAGCTTGCGCTGGTTATTCTGGGCATTCGCGAAGTCCGCAACATCGTGCTCGGCGTCTCCGTGTTCGACACCCTCAACGACGGACGTATCAGCGCCCAAACGATCGCCGAACTCAAGGCGCATTCAGTTATGGTCGCGGGCATGTCGCGAAAACTGACTTTTGCGCTCCGATTGTCGTTTCAGGGCGAGGACTTCATCGCCGGTTTGCTGCACGACATCGGCAAAATTCTCATGCTGACGGCGTTTCAGAGCCGCTATTTCACCTTTCTCGCCGAGACAAAAAACGATTCCGCGGCGTTATGTGAGAAAGAGATCGCCTTGTTTGGCTTTACTCACGCCGACGCGGCCGCTGCACTCGCCACAAAGTGGAATTTGCCGGAAACCCTTCATGACGCCGTGCTCTACCATCACGCCTTGGAGCAGCGCCCGCTTACAACGGCGAAAGATCCCATGCTGGCCGCCGTTGTTCGCCTCGCCAACGCAGGCGTTCGCTCCCTGGACAGCTTTGAGGCGGGCAGTCCCTCCTTGCGTGCTATCGAAGAGGCATTCGAGGTGCTTCGCGCCGCGCCCGACGCAATGGGCGATGCCGCGCTGCGAGAGGCCCTCATCGCCTTTTCCGACGAACTTACCCAGATGCCTCCGCTCGACATGTAGCGTGGGCTTGATCGGCGCGCCGTTATCCTTCAGAATACGGCCTTCCAACAATCGGTACGTTTAGCGCCGGAGTATACCCATGGCCAAGAAAGAACGAATTGTCATCCGAAAAGACGAGGATCTGGAGTCAATCGACACCGAGCTGGATGCGGCCCTCTCCAATCTAGACGTAGTGGTGCAGAAAGTCGGCGGCCTGCTCGATGCGATGGAGAGCGAAAACCTTCAGGTGGGACAGGGGAGCGAGATGGACGAGGACGGCGAAATTGTCGTTCAGGCCAGTGCTGCGCCAACCGCAACGGAGGCCGGGGGAGAGCCCGCGCCAACCGGTGCTCAAGACTGAGAGATGTTTCAGTGTGCTTGAAAAATATTCAGTGCATAATTTGTTGTAAATAAATAAGTTATGCGACAACTCTTGCCGCGATCACCTAAAATCCGCTATAATATAATTTGCTCCACAGGAGGGAGCAGAGGTGAACAAGCGTATAGCGGAGCTCTATCCTCAGGCTGATTTCACCGTCCTGCCGGGGTTTCGCGCCCCAGCCTACGCCTCAGTGGGCCGGAAACTCGCGATTGTGGGGAATGGATTCCTCGAGGTCCGCCTCGAGCTTGATCGAGAGCATCGCGATCACATTGTTGTCCTCAACAAACTGACCGGCGAGCCCATTCACCTGGAATTCACCCCTATTGACATCTGGCTCGGCGCGGATGCGCCGGGAAAAGTGAGCCGAAACCTCAACAGTCCACTTCGCCTGGAGGCCCACAGCACGGGGGGCACGGCAACGCTGACCGCCCAACTCCAATTCGGCCTGTTCGAGGTTGAGCTCACGTACCTGATTCAACGCGGTCAACATTTTGTCCAGAAAAACATGACGGTTCACAGCATCCAGCGGCCCGTCTATCTCCAGCGCGTTTCCCTGTTTCGCCAGACAGTCGTTCCAGCCCTTTCCGTCGTTCCACACGACGGGGGACAGTACTGTCCGTTGGTCTTTGTGCGTTCGGAAAAGGGCAGCCTGTTCTTTGCGGTCGATTATCCCGGTTATTTCGTGCATGTGGACGGCCGCTCGTTTCACTTCGATTACTATCCCGGCGTTCGACTCGAGCCTGGGCGCAGCTTCCGCTTGCTCAGTTCCCTGGTCGGTATTTGCGAGCGGACGGGACGCACGCGGCTCAATCCCTACCACGAAACGGCGGCCGAACTGGATATCGCCGAGCAGCAGGCTTTTCGCGAGTGCCTGCTGTTCGGTCAATACAACCGCGAGCGGCCCCGGGTGGAAGTGAAAGGGCCAGAGCCCGGGATTTTGGGCCCCAGCGACCTCGAGCTGCTTGATCAGTGTACGTGGTTTGGGGCGCGCGATGTGTTGCTGCCCCGCATTATCGCGGCGCTGGATGCCCATCCCATGGCCGAAACCGTTGCCGATCGAATCCGAAGCGAAGGCATCAGTGCTGGGCTCGTGATCGCCCGCGATTCCGGTCAAGGAACGCTACGTTCGGGAGAACGCAGGACGCGCGCCGGATTGTCTCAGTCTGTCGATACCTGTGTCGCGATGGAGGAACTCGACCAGCGCCTTGTTGAGCGCTACGTGGCGCTCATGGAGAGCCACGGCCTGCGCCGGGCAGAACTTACGGGGCCGCCCGTGGCCATGCGGAGTAGTCCTGACGATGACGAGGCCGACCGTATGGCGTCCCTCCAACAAGCGATTCAGGGGGTGGTCGAGGCCGTTGCCACGTTGCGCGAGTACAGCGGCCACGTCGGGTGCTTTGGGCCGTACGCGTTTTTCGGATCCGGTATGGCCCGTCTATGCGACAGCATCTCGCTCACCGCGACAGACCACCCTCTGGCCCTGCCCGATCTCCATATCGGCCGTCTTTTCGCGGATATGCAGCGGCTCTATTTCCGCCGCTCGTTCAGTTACCTGTTGCCGCGCACAAGCATCACGCTGGCGGTTGGGCCGGATCCCTCGGCATGTCCCGACGCTCCCTATCCCGGCACGGCGCACTACCCCTGGTATGTCTATTTTGATCGCGAAGGCTGGCGTTACTCCCTCATTTCCGCTCTTGCCACGGGGCTCCAGTACCGTTTCAATGCCGTACCTCAGGATATTAGCCCTGAGGATCGCGCTTTCGCGAACAAATGGCTGATCTGGGCGCGGGAGCGCTTAGCCGATCTCAAACACGTCCAAGAGATATTCTCTGAACCGGGCCTGCGCCAAGTGGACGGATACAGTTACACCACCGGACGCGCCAGCATTGTTTTCTTGTTCAATACCGGTTATGCGCCCGCCGATGTTACCCTCAATCTCCGCCTGCAACACGACAGCGACTATGTGGTTCGCGAACTCTATCCGCGCGAGATGAATTACCTGGGCCCGAACCAAGGGCTCTTCCGCCGCGACAGTGCATTGACGCTCACGTTGCAGCCGAAGGAGGCCCGTATTGTCGAGGCCGTGCGACGTTCCCCCGCCTCGGCGCGCCGCCGCCGTCCGGAGATCTTCGGCGCACCTGCGGCTGAAACCAGGGAAAGCGTTTCGGCGGTCGGCAGACCGGGCGAATCGGTGCGTATCGGGATTCGAGTCGGAAGCCGGTTTTCCGAACGCGAGGTGAAGTTTCCGGGAAAGACCGTTGAGCCGTTTGTTCAGGATTGGCGCGGTCTCGAATGTCTCTATGAGTCCGGTGTTCGGACCTTGCCGAAGGGATTCATCGAGGGCGAGCGCGTGACGCCCAGTGCGGCCTTATCTCGCAACGTCTGGCTGTGCGGACACCTCTCCGTTCCCGCGGAGTTGAAGGCGCACATCGATGCGACTCCCTTTGTTTTGCAGCGGCCTTGTTGGACCTACGCCCGTCGGCTGTTCTGTGTCATCCGCTACGAACCAGAGTCGGCCTTTGATCCCATCCGCACCCCGCGCAATGATGCTTGCGCGCAGAACAGCTATACCGGTCCATCCACTATCCGCTGCGGATTCGACCTTGGCCCGCTGAATCTAGGGTTTCATGCCTGGATCAACGGCGAGGAATGCACGGTCTATCCCGCATTGGCCGCCTGGGATGGCTACTGGCCCAATCCCCACCCGGTGGTCGCTTATTTCTTCGAGGCAGGGAGCCGTCTCCACGCCGGATCCAAAAATACCGTGGTCCTCTATTCTGCGCACTTCCATCCGGCCGCGTTCCAGGGTATCTTTATCGAGCATATGCCCGACATGCTCGTGGAAAGTCCCCTGGAGAACACGTGAACCAAGGTCCTCTAAGAATTCTACTCACCGACCCGCATTCGCAGGGCGGCGGACAGGTGCGCTACGTCGCGAACCTTGCCGCGGCGCTACGGGCGATGGGGCACGACATTATCGTCGGCTGTCGTCCGGGCAGCGTCCTAATCGAACATGCCCACGCCGCGGGCGCGCGCCCTCAGGCCTCCTTCCATTTTGCGAGAGGACTGCGTCTGCGCGCGTGGGGAAGCGATATCCGCGCTGCACGCAATTTCATCGCCTCCGAACGCCCCGACATCATTCACGTCAGCGGCTCGCAGGACCATTGGGCCTTTGCTTTCGCCAATCGCTTACTCGGTCGCCCATCGGCCTTGGTTCGCACGCGCCACAATACCTATCCCGTCAGCGCGAACCCGGCCAATCGCCTTCTCAATCGCACGTGGACCGACTACCAGATTGTCGTGTGCGACAGCGTCCGCTGCGATCTTGCGCGGAACTCGGCCTTTGACCCCGCCCGGATGTGCAGTATCCATAACGGCGTGGATATCTCACGCTTTCACCAAGAGCCTCAAAAACGGCAGCGCCTTCGCAACGAGTTTGGCTTTGATGACAGCCACATCGTGGTGGGCATTGCGGCCCGTTTGGTGGAGGCAAAGGGACACGTGTTCCTTTTCGAGGCGATGGCGCGTCTCAAAGACCGTCTGCCGCAGCTCCGCGCGCTCGTCTTGGGGCAAGGGAATCTTGAAGAATCATTGAAAAGCCTGGTGTGCGAGCGCGGTTTGACGGAGCGCGTCGTGTTCGCCGGGTTCCGCGACGACATGGCCGACTGTGTTCAGGCGTTTGACATCGGGGTCCAGCCGTCCATAGATTGCGATACCTCATCGTTCGCCCTCAAGGAACAGATGGCTGCGGGCAAACCCGTGATCGCGTCGGACTATGGCGGACTCACGGAGATCGTCACGGACGGCGTCGAAGGTCTGGTTGTTCCTGCAGGCAGTATCGAGCCCTTGGCGACGGCTCTTGAGCGTCTTGCCGCAGACCCGGACCTGCGCATGGCGATGGGAGAACGCGGCCGTCGCCGCGTCGAGAAAGAATTCAGCCTTGAGGTCTTCGCCACGCGCACGGTCGAAGCCTATCGGAAAGCGATGGAGTTGCACGGTGAACGTTCTGCACATTGATGAACAACGCGGATGGCGTGGGGGGGAGTTGCAGGCCAGTTGGTTGATTCGCGCGCTGCTTGAGCGCGGCGATCGCGTTGTGCTCGCGGGGCGACCCAACTGCCCGTTTCTGAAGATGGACTACGGCAAAGGCGACCTGCACCGCGTGGAGGCGCCGTTTCTTACCGAGATAGACCCCGTCACCATTCTGCGCCTTGCCCGAGCCGTCAAGCACTACAAGATCGATTTGCTCCATGCCCAGACGAGCCATGCCCACCTGACCGCTTGTCTTGTCCGGCGCGTCGCAGGGCGCGGCAAGGTCATTGTCCATCGCCGTGTCAGCTTTGCCCCGCGCCCGCACCCGTTTAATCGCTGGAAATATTCGATGCCCGATACTTACGTTGCCGTCTCGCGGAAGGTCGCCGACGTTCTTGTCGAATACGGCATACCCGAATCCAAAGTGCGGCTCGTGCATAGCGCCGTTGACCTCGCCCGAATGGACGTCGCGCCGATTTCTCGCGCCGAACTCGGCGTGCCCGAAGGTGTGCCGCTGCTCGGCAGCGCCGGGGCGCTCGTCGGACACAAGGACCACGCCACCCTGCTCGACGCGATGCCCACGGTGTTGCAGCGATTTCCCCAGGCACGGCTTCTCATCGCGGGGGAGGGCGAGTTGCGCTCGGCGCTCACTGCGCAGATCGCCCGTTTGCGTCTTGGAGACGCGGTTACCCTGCTGGGCCGGCGTGAAGACGCGCCGCGGATCATCAAGACGCTCGACGTCTATATCTCCAGTAGTTGGTCAGAGGGACTCGGCACGTCCGTTCTCGAGGCCCTAGCCGCGGAAGTACCCGTCGTTGCCACCGATGCCGGGGGCGTGTTTGAGATGGTCATCGACGGGCGCACCGGTCGTTTCGTGCCTCAACGTGACCCTGCGGCTCTCGCCGAAGCCATCGTTCAGTCGCTCGAAGATCGCCCCAAATCCCTCGAAATGGCCCGAAACGGCCGCGCCCACGTGCTGGAACACTTCACTGTCCAACGCATGGTTGAAGGAAATCTCCGCGTCTACGACGAACTCACGCGGCCCGCCGACTAGAGTCGTCCCCGATTCTGATTAAAAATCCCGTTTATGGGATCTCGTCGTGCTCTTTTCGGATAAATGAGTGTAGAACAAGTGAACTCACCAACGGGGTAAACAAGACGATACGGTAGGGCGGGATTTCAGCAAAGCGGCGGGAACTTCAGTGTTTTGTGCAGGAGTGGAACGAAAGTTTGAAGCCCTCCACACGTGCTGGGGTATACTTGAGGCGTAAGGTTCGCATACGCGGGCGAATGGTCGGAGCAAGATGCCACAGTTCTTTTCCCAGTTTTACTCGATCATGACGGGGATGTCTCCCTGTGGTCCGCAGGGGGCTGGGCCGGTGTCTACTTGGCAGCCTCCGGTGGATGTCTACTCGTGTGCGGACCGGATTCTCGTGGTCGTGGAATTGCCCGGCGTGCGGAAAGAGGATCTCAGCGTCGATACCGAGAACGGGATTCTTCGCATCGCGGGGATCCGGCACAAGCAGATTCCTGACGATACCGAACATGTGCATCAAATGGAGATTCCGTACGGCCAATTCGCACGGTACGTTCGTTTACCCGAGAGCGCTCGTGTGAACGAGATTACTGCAGCTCTGGAAGACGGTTATCTCCGCATTTCCATTCCCAAGAGTACGCAGGAATGAGCGAATCAGATTTTTCCGATAGCATTGCGCGGGGACCGGAGGGAGAATTCCCTTCGACGTTGCCTCTTTTGACGGTGGGGACGCAGGTCGTTTTCCCTATGACGATCGTGCCGTTGCATTTGACCACCGAGTCGGACACGGCCCTCATCGACACCTCGGTGATGAGCCACAAATTTGTCGCCTTGCTGACGTTGAAGTCGTCGCAGGATACGAACGGGCTCGACAACGCCTATGAGTATGGCGTCATCGGGCGCGTGTTGCAGTTGCAGCGTCTGCCGGACAAGAGCGTGAACGTGATCGTGCAGGCGCTCAAGCGGTTTCACGTTGAGAAGTTGCTCCAGCGCGAGCCATTTCGTGTCGTGAAGGCCGACCCACAGGACGACATCGTCAACGACCCCGCCGAAGTGGGGCCGCTGGCGGCGGCGGTGCGGCAGCAGATGATTCGTCTGATTGGCATGTCACCGAACATTCCCGAGGGGGCACAGTCGATTCTCGAGACCATCGAAGACCCGGGATTCTTGGCCGACCTCATCGCAAGCAACCTCACGATTTCGTCAACGGAGAAGCAGCAGATTCTCGAGTCGATGGACGTCAAGCGGCGGCTTGAACGCCTGACGTACATTCTCGCGCGTGAAATTGAACTCGTCGAGTTATCGGCCAAGATACAGAGTGATGTAAAGAGCACGATCGATAAGGGCCAGCGCGAGTTCTTTCTGCGTCAGCAGTTGCAGGCGATCCGTCGGGAACTGGGCGAGATTGATGAGAACGGCGGCGAAGGGAAGCGTTACCGAGAACAGATTGAGCGACTTGGGCTCAAAGAAGAGGCCAAACGCGAGGCGTTGCGCGAGGTGAGCCGTCTCGAACAGATGAGCGAAGCCTCCGCCGAGTATCACGTCATCACGAGTTACCTCGACTGGGTGATCGATCTACCTTGGACGACCGCCACTGAAGATCGCCTCGATATCGGGCGAGCGGCGGATATCTTGAACGAGGATCACTACGGTCTGGACAAAGTAAAACGCCGCATCCTTGAGTACTTGGCGGTGCGCAAGCTCAAGCCAGATGCCAGTGGCCCGATCCTCTGTTTCGTGGGGCCGCCGGGGGTGGGCAAGACCTCTTTAGGGCAGTCCATCGCGCGTGCGTTAGGGCGCACGTTTGTACGGATGTCGCTGGGCGGCATGCGCGACGAAGCGGAGATTCGAGGGCATCGGAAGACGTACGTCGGCGCGCTGCCCGGTCGTATTCTTCAGGGGATTCGCCGGGCGAAATCGAACAACCCCGTGTTCATGCTCGACGAAATCGACAAGCTCGGGTCGGATTTTCGCGGCGATCCGTCGTCGGCGCTGCTAGAGGTGCTTGATCCCGCACAGAACGATTCCTTCACCGACCTTTATCTCAATATGCCCTTCGATCTGTCGAAGGTTATGTTCATTGCGACCGCAAACATCTTGGATACGATACCGTGGGCGCTGCGTGACCGCATGGAAGTGATCGAACTGCCGGGCTACACCGCCGAGGAAAAGCTGCACATCGCCCAGCGCTATCTCGTGCCGCGCCAGGTCATGGCGCACGGGCTGCCCAATGGTAAGTTCCGCCTCACCCCGCCCGCCTTGCGGCGCATTATTACGGACTACACGCAGGAGGCGGGAGTCCGTAACCTCGAGCGAGAGATTGCGAACGTGTGCCGTGGTTGTGCGCGGAGTTTTGCCGATGGCGAGACCAAGCCCATCAGAGTCAAACCGGAAGATCTGAAGCGTTATCTTGGCCGCGAGCGCGTCTTCCACGAGGCGGTCATCCGCGCGAATATACCCGGCATTGCCATTGGGCTCGCGTGGACCGCTACCGGCGGCGAAATTCTGTTCATTGAAGCCACGCGCATGCCGGGCAAAGGCAACCTGTTGCTTACAGGGCATCTGGGCGACGTGATGAAAGAATCCGCCCAAGCGGTGGTAAGTTACATCCGCGCAAACGCGGAGGCTCTGGGGATTTCCGCGGACGAGTTTGCCGAAACCGATATCCATGTGCACGTGCCCGCGGCGGCCGTTCCCAAAGACGGCCCCAGCGCAGGCGTAACCATCCTGACCGCTGTGGCTTCTCTGTTTCTTGGCAAACGCGTGCGTCCGCGTTTGGCCATGACCGGCGAGATCACCTTGCGTGGGTTGGTCTTGCCCGTCGGCGGCGTCAAGGAAAAGGTCTTGGCCGCCGCACGCGCGGGTATTCGCGAGATTATCCTGCCCGAGCGCTGCGAACGTGACCTTGAAGAAGTGCCTCCGACCGCCAAGCAACGGGTCAAATTTCACTTCGTCAGCCGAATGGACGAAGTCCTGGAGATCGCGCTGGGCTTGCGCCGGGCGCGATAGTAGGGCTACCGCATGGCGCTCTCCAAAGCACGCCTCGAGGCGCTCCGCACACGTGCGCGTGAGGTCTTTCGCCGCTTGGCCTCGACCTATCCCGATGCGTGTTGTTCCCTCGACCACCGCAAGCCGCTGGAGCTTCTCGTCGCCACGATCCTCGCCGCGCAATGCACCGACGCCCGGGTTAACCAAGTAACGCCCGGCCTGTTCCGCCGCTACAAAACGCCGCAGGACTTTGTCGATGCCCCGCCGGGAGAATTGGAGGAAGTCATCCGGAGTTGCGGGTTCTACAATCAAAAAGCAAAAAGCATCCGCAACGCGTGCGCACGTATCATCGAGGAATATGGGGGGCACGTGCCCGATACGATGGAGGCGCTGCTGACGCTCGACGGGGTCGGGCGCAAGACCGCCAATGTCCTTCTTGGAGAGTGTTTCGGCGTGCCGGGCGTGATCGTTGACACCCACTGCACGCGCGTGAACAACCGTCTAGGATTTACCGCACACGACGACCCCACCAAAATTGAGCAGGACCTCATGCAGGTCTGGCCGCGTGACCACTGGACGGAGTGGTCGCACCTCACGGTCTTTCACGGCCGTCAGATTTGCCGTGCCCGCGCCCCGTTGTGCATCGAATGCCCGGTGCAGGAACTCTGTCCCTTCGTGCAGCGCGGAAAAGGCCCGCGGGGCAAGAACCCCGGCTAACAGGATCCGCACTCGCCGCACGATTCTCACCACGATTTGTCTTTCCCGAGGGCGTTTTTCTTCTAAAAACAATTTTTCCACTTATATCTTCGATTATTGGTGTGTTTCGTGCGGGAATTGCGCAAAATTTAAGATGTACTGGGCAACTATATCGTGTATAGTAGTGTCAGTATTTCTTGATATTCCGACTAGGGGCAATCTCGGACAAGAATGTGAGAGATTGCCTTATGTCGGAAGCGTATGGTTATTAATGTAGTGGCTGGCTGAAGAGGAAGGCTGCGCGGTATGCAGCGGGTCTGGGGCAGCGACTAGAACTGGGGGAGTGAATGGAATGTTTGCGAGACTAAGTTTAGGCATGAAGATCATGGCGGGCTTTCTGACCATGGCGGCGTTGTCGCTTGTTCTTGGGGCCGTGTCGCTGTGGGGAATCGCGCAGCAGAAAGAGTTGAGCGATCAGATGACAGCGCGATCGCTCGATCGGGTACGCGCGAACCAGATGCAGTTCTGGGCGCTCAAGCAGTACCAAGTGCAGGCGGACATCGTCATTAATGAGGCCCCGGATAAGCTCAAAGATTTTGAGGATGCAGCTGGAAAATTCGATGAATACAATCGGATTTTGGACGAACTGATGGACACTCCAGACGAGAAGGCGTGGATGGCGGCGTTGGACAGTGCAGATCAGAATTTCGATGCGGTGCTAAAGGACAAGGTGCTTCCAGAGGTGAAGCGGAAGCTTGAACGTCATTTGCAGCAGTATGACGGCGAATCGGATGTTGTGGTGGCTTCCATGCTTAAGCAGTCAGATTCGCTGATCGCTTCTGTACGAGAGGAACTCAATGCGGCAGTGGCGGCGTCGGCGGATGAAGAGTTGAAGAAGCGTATCGAACAGTTGTTGGTTGTGACGGAACTCAAAACGGCGACATTGCGGGCATATCAGCGTCAAGCGGATTTGATAATCAATCAGGACCTTAAGAGCGCGGAAGTTTTTGAGCAGGAAGCTGCGGAGATGAGCCGTATGCTGGCTGCGGCGCGGACGGCGGTCGATACGCCGGATGAGAAGAAATGGTTGGACGGGATCGCCCAAGCGCACGGGGAACTGTTGGAGACGTTCAGAAACAAGGTCGTTCCGGAAGTGCGTATCGAGTTGGAGCATCGGATCCAGACGTATGATGATGAATCGGACGGCCTACTCGCGACGATTCAGGAAAACACACAAAAGATCGTCGATTCCCTGACGGACGAGGCGAACGACGCGGCAGAGTCATTTGCGGCGACGCAGCGGGCGGTGCGGTTCTGGGGATATGTGACCGCAACGGTTGCTTTAGTGCTGGGTCTTGTGTTGGGCGTGCTGATTACGCGCATGGTGACGGGGCCAATCAATCGCATCATCGTTGCGCTTCGGGAAGGCGCGGAGCACGTGTCGATGGCTTCTTCGCAGGTGGCGGAATCCAGCCAGGCGATGGCTCAAGGGGCGGGAGAACAGGCCGCCAGTCTTGAGGAGACTTCGGCCTCGCTCGAGCAAATGGCCGCCATGACCCAACAGAACAGCGACAATGCGCGCGCCGCCACCGCCACCGCCGAGGAGGCGTATTCCGCGGCAGGCGATGGGCAGGATGCGATGGGGCGGATGCAGGATGCCATCAATCGCATTCATAAGTCGGCGGAGGAGACCGCGCGGATTTTGAAGACGATCGACGAAATTGCATTCCAGACGAACTTGCTTGCGCTGAATGCCGCAGTCGAGGCCGCGCGCGCGGGAGACGCGGGCAAGGGGTTCGCCGTAGTGGCTGAGGAAGTGCGCAATCTGGCGCAGCGCAGCGCAGAGGCTGCCAAAAACACCGCCGTGTTGATTGAAGAGGCCCAGCGCAACGCCCGCGACGGCGTTTCGGTGTCGGAGGATGTAGCGAAGGCGCTATCGCAAATTGGCGGCAAGGCCCAGCAGGTTGCCACGCTGGTGCGCGAGGTTTCGGCGGCCACCGCCGAACAGGCCAACGGTATTTCGCAGGTGAATACCGCCGTTACCCAGATGGACAAGGTGACGCAGTCCAACGCCGCAGGGGCCGAGGAAGCTGCTTCGGCGAGCGAGGAGCTATCGGCTCAGGCGGAACTACTGAACGATATGGTTTCGGAACTCGTGGAGGTTGTGCGGGGAAGGGGCGTGGAGCCGCGAGGAGACGGTCGCGAATTGGCTTCGAGGAGTCGAAGCCTTGCCTATACTTCCATACCGTCACGAGTTGGAGGAGAGGAACGCCGGGGCGCTTTGAACGCGCCGATTGAGCAGCGAGCGCTGAATGGCGACTCGAGAACGCGCGCCGCGTTGCCCGATCCGACCGAGCGCAAGTAGCGCATAGGAAAAGCGAGGGGGACTTCCAACCGAAGTCCCCCTCGTGCTGTTTCTAGAATTCCAACGTGGACATGAAATAGACGTAGTCGAGGTCTTCGTTGTCGAGACCGCCGACATTGAGCGTGCCGTATTCGTCGATGAAGGCCGCGCCGCCGGCGATGGCGTCGCCGGTGAAGTAGTGGGTGTAGCCGAGTTCGAACGACAGGTCATCCGAGTAGGCGTACGTCGCGACGATATTCGCCTGCCACCCGAGGTCTTTATCTTCTTCCTTGGTCAGGAAGGCCAGTGCCGGAGCGATCGGCACGCGATAGCGGCCTATCTTCACGAAGCTCGGGCTGTCGAAGGCCTCGACCTGTTGTAGGTAGACCAGCGAGAAATCGAGCTCGACGGATTCCGAAACAGACAGCCCAACGCCCGCACAGGCCTTCCAAAAATTCGAGAGGTTTGATGCATCGAATGCGGCTTCTTCGCGCCAACTGCTAAATAGGCGGTTAAAAGACACACTTGCCTCGGAGCGATAGAACGGGTTGATCCAGTCCCAGAACGACAAGTCTCGCTTGTCTTCACCGCCGTAGTAAGAGCCGCACAGGTACACGCGCGGCGAATACGTACAATCGAAGGTATAGCCCAGTTCGGCGTGGCCTGCCCAGGTGCTCCACTTCGCACCATCATCACCATAGACGCCGCCGGTGGGAATGAACAGCGATCCCAGCGCATCCGCGTTGCCCCACTGATAGGCCGCTTCAACCTCCCAGTTCCAGGCGCCCATCTGCCCAGCGCACCGCGCGCCGACCGTATAAAGATTGGTGACATCGTAGTCGTCCAAACCGATCACATTCTCTAGCCACTCTCCGGGAGCGATGCGGTTCGTGTCGTTCAGACTTCCGCCATCGCGGACATAAAGCCAGTACATGTCGTACGTGACCGAGTCATTTTCGCCAACTGTTTCACCGCGTAGAATGCCCCGTCCCCAAAGGGAGTGGTAGATGTTATGAAAGGGGAAAACCAGATCACGAGTGTGCAGCGGTTCTGAGACAACGGCATCGCCGCTCTCTGTATAGGAGAGGTACACGCCGTAGAAATCCACATCGCCGTCTTGCTCGAGGGGCGAGTTCTCGGCCAGCTTACTCCACCAAACATCCGCGGTGAACGCCTCTTGGGCGTAGGTCAGGCGGACGGCATCGAAGGAAAGCCCCGTGAACGGGTCAGCGCCGGGATCCGACCCTACGAGCCACCCCGAGCCGAAGTCCAGCGCCTGGCGACCGACGCGCAGGCTCACGGGATAGCCCCACATCTCCTCAGCGGTGATATAGCTTTGGAAAACCTCGACGTCGTCGCCCGTGTTCGCGCGGGCATCCGCACCGGTAAGGTAATTCGAGCGGAAATCCTCGCCCCAGGTGTCGATAGAATCCAACTCGACAAACGCCGATACCTGATCCGTGAAGTCGGCGCTTGCGTTCAGACGGGTGCGCTGCTCGAAAAACGCGAGATTGTGCGCGTCTTCCCGGGCGCGGATGAAGGAGATGGTCCCATTCGGGCCAATCGGACGCTTGGGTAAGAAAAACAGCGGTACGCGGATTTCCGCATTGGGCGATTCATAGAAGCCCGAGTACCAAGCGCCGTAGACTTCGAGTTTTCCGCCGATCTGCACATTTTGGAGTTCGGCATGCGCCGAAAACCCGATGAACACAAGACAAGACATCAGTCCCCAGACACGTTTCCGCATGATGCTCCCCCATCTTGACTGCGAACAGCCGTACCTCTTACCCAACCTAACGCTACAGAGCCGTATGCGGGAGTGTACACAAACTCCGCAGACGATAGTTCTGTATGCTTAACACATGTTCTGTATGTATACGATTTCTCGGCGGATGTCAAGTCCTGATTAGGACGCGCTCCTATCAACCACCTTGGACCACGCCCCCCAGTACTGTGTGGATGGCGAATCTGCGTCCAGGATGGCTGCGGCGGTCTCGGGGTGTCGTTGGCAATAGCGCGCGATATCTTTGGGGGACAGGAGAAGAAATGCGGTGGAAAGGGCATCGGCCTGGGCTGCCGTGGGCGCTAGCGACCAGGCGTTGCTGCGGCGTACTGCCGGACGTCCCGTTGCGGGGTGGAGAATGTGCGTTCCCTTTACTTCCAGTCCGGAGCCGCTCAGTGCGCAGTGACGCAAAAAGGCCGTTCGCGCGCCCTCGTTGGTACATGGTCTTCCGCCTAGGCCAGCGCGCCACCCACGTGCGTCTGGAGGGGCCTCAAGGGCAAGCGCGGTGCTTCCGCCACTTTGGAGCAGCGCCGATTCGATGCCCCACTCGCGCAATATCTCCGCGGCTTTGTCGAGGGCGTAGCCTTTACCCACGCCGCCAAAATCGAGCTCTACCCCCGCAACGTGCTTGCGGATTCGTAGGCTTGCAACATCCAATTCAACCTTGTCTACCCCGACTTTGCTCAGGGCGTCCTCGATTTGTTTCGGTGTGGGGGAGGGGGTATCGCGCCAGAGGCGCAATAGGGGGGGGACGGTAGGGTCAAAGGCCGTTCCGGTATTCAGCGCCACCTGTCGGGCGGTCTGCATGCACTCAACCAAAAACGAACCGGTGCGCACCCAGGTTCCCGGTGCGCACCGGTTGAATTGTGATACGTCACTCGATTCGATAAACCGGCTCAGCGCCTGCTCAACGCGGTCGATCTCCTCGAACGCCGCGCGCGCCGCTTGTCCCGCGTAGGCCGCGTCTTCCCCGGCGATGAACACCTCGAAGACCGTGGTCATGGCCTCATGGACGAAGCGATGCGCGGCGAGACTCATTTTGCCGGTGTGCCGTACACCTCGACCTCGATGACATGATTGAGGTCGTTGGTCGTATTGCCGTTGCTGTACAGACGCACGTAGCGGCCCTTCACACCCTTGGCGTCAATCAGTTTGCCTTCGTTCGTCTCGATGTACTCCTTGTCTTTGCCCACGCCAAGCCCCGAAGTGTTGTCGTGGTCGTTGTTGAAGATCGTCTGAACGTTCTTCGTGAAATCCGGATCGTCGGCGGTCTTTACGATCACGTCCTTGTACACGCAGGGCGTCGCGTGGAAGTGCCACACCACGATCGCCGACAACGTGTTCACCGCGCCAAGATCGACCTGCACCCACTGGGTCTTGGGGCCGAATTCAACGAAGCTGCCGTCCGCGCCTTCCTTGTCTCCATCGGTGATCATCTCGAGGTCGCCGATCACCGGCTCCTGATCACTCGCGGTCACGGGCTTGCCCTTCGACAGCAATTCCGTGCCTTTCGGGACCATGAACGGCGGGCGCTTTTCACCGGTCTGCGGCTCAAGATTGTCCGTCTTGATGTTCTTGGGCGTGCCGACGAACATCGGTTTCGGCAGTTCAAGCGCCAGCGGCACCTTGTCGCCCGCAGGGGCGGCGGCTGTGGCGGAACCTGCCGGGGCCGCAGGGGCTTGCGCCCAGGCCGTCGGGGCGATAGTCGCCGCGCACAGAATCGCGGCGAACAGAAGGCATGCAAAAGCACAACGGGTAGTCATCGGTAGTTTTTCCTTACGTTATTCATGCTCGCCGGGGGACCGCATCACTGCATGCATCACCCGGTTCGGCCTTTCTTCACCAGCGAAAAGTATAGGTGGGCGAGGGCGGTCATTACAATCGCGATCGCCGCAATCCGATGCGTATCGAGCATCAGTTCCTGTTGTTCGGGAGTGAGAAACGGAAGCATACAGATCAGACTCGTGGCGCTTAACGTAATGCCCAACGCCAGTACGCACCAAAAACAGACGCGCTGTCCTGCGCGCAACCACGCGCGTGCTATGTTGAACCGGCATCCGTACGCGTAACTCAGCGCGAGAAGAACTAACGCACCAATAAACACCGACCCCGCGCCGACGTGCGCCATCAACAGATAACCCTCGAGACGGTGTCCGGCAAGCAGGACGTACATGCCCGTGACCGCGAGCAACAGGGTACTCAGCGCTGTCAGCGCGTAGGCCAAACGTCGCCAGAACCGTCCTGGCGTCGGTTCAGCGCAGAGGGGCGTCCCGCGCCGCGACACCACCATGTGTGCGAGGATTCCCAACACGGTGACGCCCAACGCTATGAAAAAGAGCGTGCGAAACATCGCGCCTCCCTTACTTTTCCGCTTCGCCCGACATGCGCCGGGTCAGCCAATACAGTCCTCGGAATCCATACATCAGCGCTATCCCTGCGACCAGGAGCGTCGCAAGGCCAGCCAGAACTTTAAACAAGGGACGTACCTGGAATTGCAGCGCCCATAGGCGCAACGCCTGCGCGTCCATACCCAGGACTTGATGCATTGAAACACTTGCCTCGCCCGAGGCTTCCGCAGGCCCCGCCATGCGCACCGTGCCGAAGAAGATCGGCGCGTTCGCCGAGTGGCAATCCGTGCAACCGCCCGCACCGAGCGACTGTGCCGCCGGGCGCACGTCGTGTCCGATCGGCCAGAGATAAGGTTCCGCCACGGGGTTGGTTTCGCGGGTCAATCCGGAAGCCGTCTTCCGAGAAACCTGGCCGGAAGCGACGTAGACCGGTTCGCCCTCCAGACCCTTCTCGGAAAGCGTGGCAAGGATATTCAAGATTTCGGCATCTGTGAACGGAGGCGTGGTCTCACGTTTCTCTTCAGCGGTACGGGACTCTGGCGCCGCCGAAGTTTCCATCGGGGTGGAGGCTTCCGGCACCGCCGAAGTTGCCGGTGCAGCGGAGGTTTCCGCAGGGACTTCTGACGACGCAGGCGCGGCGCTCTCAACAGGCGCCGGTTTCGGCGCGCGCACGGTGTCGACGGCGTCTTGAGCGATATCGAGAGACAGCGGCGTGATTTTGCCGTCTTTCAGTACGCCCCAGAACGCCGGCCAGACCGCGTAGTGTGGCTCGATGACGCCACTCGCGCTTCGGGCAAATACGGGGGCCTGAATTCCAGGCAGATCCGTATCCCACTGTGCGCGGCCGTGGATGCCCAGGCGGTTTGCGCGCGAGGTGCGGAACGTCTGCGAGTCTGCCTCAGGCCACGGGCCGGAATGGCACGACGTGCACGACATTTTCTCAAGATGAATGGGAGGGAGGCCCTTGTGCGCGGGGCGCGGCGCGGTGAGGCGACCTCCAGCGACGGCTACGTCTCCCGTCGTGCCTTCGCCCAGGTGACAACCTCGACACGTTAGCGACGTGGGTGTTGCGGGATCGCCCTCATACCCGCGCGCGATATTGTGGTCCAGACCGTTGCGATGGCAATCCGTGCAGCTCAGCCCCGCCGCGAGATGGACGTCCTGGTCATGTTTGAAACCCTCGTCCACGGTCTCGTTCTTAACCGCGCTGTGGCAGAAATAGCAGCGATTTGCGGGAGCACGCCGAGCAACGTCGAAAAATACACGGTCTTTGGCGTCGAATATACCTTCATGGTAGCGCACGCGCGGAGGTGCGGCCCACGCATTGTCCGGATCCGCCCCCAAAACAGGATCGTAGGAGTTAGGCAGGCGCGACGCCATGTTCTCGACGACGCCCAGTCCGCTTGCGGCGGTGGCGGCCCAACGGAAGTTCTCGCGCGCAGTCTGGATGGCCCCGTCGCTGGGATTCTGCATTGGCGACGCGTTGTGGCAGGTCAGACAATTCACTTCGAGCCGACCCGAGATCTCCCAACGCGCCTTGGAGTCGGATTCCGCGTCGGGCATCTCGCCAAAGTCGCCGCCCGGCATGTGGCGGGCGAAGCGCTTCGTGAATTCCCAAGGCGTCAGACCAAGGTCTTCCGGCTTAAACGCGTTCGGCCAGTTGCGCGCCGTCACCGGAATCTGCGTGCCCGTGTCGTCGTCGACAACGAACCACGGTTCGCCGGGGCGTCCGGCAGGCGCTGTTCCTGAAGCGGAGTTGAAGTGCCACCCCGTGCTGATTTTGTCGTAGTTGTGGCAATCACCGCAGGTGGCCTCGGTCGAAAAGGGGTGCGGATTCAACTGTGATGAACGGATCTGCGCCAGGTTCTCGTCGAGAAGCGGGATATTGTGCACGGCGCGCGTGCGGCTGCCGTCGGCGATGGCATGCTTAGATGGCGGCAACGCCAGCGCGGGCGTCAAGCAGATCCCGAGACAAAGCGCGAGGAGAGCAACGCTGTTTTTCACACCTCGAACTCCTCGGGGCGGAAGAAGATGCGTGTTCCCGAGGCGACCGCTTCATTCGCCTTGAGGACGCAGACGGCCGTCTCGAAGCCGATTTCCGCCGGACAATTCAGCGGAATACCGTGGCGGATCGCGTCGAAGAAGTTCTCGAGATGTGGCTGATGCACCGGTTTGTTGAGCTGAATCGGAAGATTCCACGCGCCGAGCTCCTTCGAAACGCGGACGTCAACGAGGACGTCTTTGCTCGGAGCGGCTGTCGGGGCCGCCTTCGGCTCAACTGGCTTCTCAAGCCAGCCGTGGTCGGCCATCTGATTCCATAGCGCCTCGTCGGCATGCGCTTCTTTGAGCAGGCGGTTGCCGCGCATGGCGACTTCGGACATCACCAGCGATCCATCCACGCCCATAAAGGTCTCGTAGAACCCGCCGTTGCTCGAGGTGGTAAGCACCTGATAGAACGCACGTCCCACGCCGTTGGCGCTCTCGAAATCGTAGATCGCCAATACGTTGTCGTACCATTCGTGCGTATTGTAGAAATCCACGCCGCCGCCCGCCATGACCGATCTCGGGCGCGTGCCAAACACCCAATTGAAGATGTCGATCTGATGCGAACCAAGATCGACGATCGGTCCGCCGCCGTACTTCTTGTACCAGCGCCAGTTGCGGAAGTGTTGCATCGAGTCATAGCCATACTTCGCCAGCGTGGCCGGGTCGATCTCGTATTTTTTCGGCCAACCGAGGTCGTCGCTCTTGGCGCGGTTCCACTGTGCATTCGCATGGGTCACGCGGCCGATCAGATGCTCTTTCAGAAGTAGATTGTCGATTGCATGGCGATAGCGGGGATTGCTGCGGCGTTGATGCCCAATCTGGAGCAGCTTCCCGGTCTCGCGCTTGGTGATGACCATCTGGCGCGCTTTTTCGATGTCGTTCGACATCTCTTTTTCGCAGTAGACATGCAGTCCCGCGCGCATGCACGCGATCGCGTGCTCGGCGTGCATGAAGTCCGGCGTTGCCACCACCGCGGCCTGCAGATCCTTCTCCTGCGCAAGCATCTCGCGGTAGTCTTCATAGACCGTCACTTCATGGCCAAATTTGCGCAGCATGCCTGCGGCACGCTTCGAACTGTATTCCCAAATATCGCAGACCGCTTTTACGCGAATATTCGGAATACGCAAAATCGCGTCCATCAACACACTGCCCTGCGCGCCTAGTCCGATGATGGCAATGTTGATATCGTTATCGGTTCCCCCTGTTCCTGGAGGCGGGGCGGAGATACTGGCCGGTTCCGGCGTGGACACAGGCGCGGATGCCGCTGCTTGCTCGCCCGGCGTCGAGGCTGCGGCGGTGGCCGCGGCTTCTTCCTGGGCTGCGGCGCGTCCTGCAAGGAACATTGCCGCGCTTCCTGCGGCCGCAGTTTTGATAAACGCGCGGCGGCTGGGTTTCACGGTCTTCTCCGGCGTGTCGAACTCGTGCTTTTCTGTCATGAATATTCCCTTTTCCCGTCAGGACGCAGACTTCTCGCGTAATTGCCACAGGAACCCGGATTTAGACGAAAAGGATACTATAACTTTGGATGGAAAACCAAATTCATCGAGATCGGATTTGCCCGTACGAAGGGGAGATTTCCTATTCTCTTTTCATGACGCGATTTGAGTTCTTTCCCCTTAGCTGTCGTTCCATGTATAATCGGGTGTTTGGTGGAAAGTGAATACGGCGCAGACATTTGACGTCTGGCGCATGTGGAGGATGAGCATCGTATGCAGCACACCCGGATTCAGTATCATGTTTTGGTTCTGTTCGCGCTTTTGGGCCTTCTTGCCGCGCCTTGGGCGGTGGCGGAGGGACAATCCAAGCCCAAGGCTTCTCCCGCGGCCAAGTCGCCCGCGAAGTCTTCGGCCAAAGCGACGAGTAAACCCAAAGCGTCCAAGAAGGCCAAGGACGAAGAGTTTGTCGGCAAGAAACCGTGGTCTCTTCGCGATCACTTTTCGTTCACCTCGGAAAAAGGAGAACTCATCTACGGCGTCGACAACACGGAATGGTGTTTGACGGCAGGGGGGCTCGGCACCGTATTGGACGACGCGCGCGTGCGTATCACGCTGGCAAACGGAGAGACAATCGAGTCCACCCAGTTCCCCACAGGTGAAGCAAGCCGCAAGGCCATCCAGAACGAATTCGGCGAGGCGGTCGCGTATTATGTCGATCTGCCCTCGTTTCGTGGCTTGTCAATGCGCCATACCGTGGTGAAACAGTCGGCCCGGCCGTTCTACACGCTGACCGCCGAAGTGAAGAACACCTCGTCGGCGCCTATCGAGATAAAATCCATCAGTCCGGCGATGGTCTGCGGCGGTATTCGACTTCCCGGTGACGGAAAAGGCGGTATGCACCTGAGGCGGATGACGCCGCGCGGGCCGTATCTCGTTTACGCCCCTGACGGCCCCGTGTCGTTGGCTATTTTCAGCGAGCCCGCAAAGAGGTTCACCTTCGCGTTGGGCGTGCTTCCGAACAATCTCGCGTCGTCGAATATCGCGCTTGAGCAGAAAGAAGGCGGATGGCGCGGCGGCGTGGTGTGCACCTATGATCCCCCGGTGGTGCTGCAACCCGGCCAGACACTAGTCTCCGATCGGGCGTGGGTGATGTTTGCAGAGCCGCAGTCTTCGAGCGTGGATCTTTACTACACCTGGGCGCGCAGCAAACTGACGGGAGCAAAGCCGGTGGAGAATCCTCCTGCGGCGTGGGTCACGGTGGCCGCAGGGCAGTCGTTGAGCGATCTTTCCAGCGCCGCGCGGAAATGGAGCAGTATGGGCGTGTATGCCGCGCTTATTCCGGCGGACTGGGAGAGTACTCCGGGCAGTCTTGAGGGCGCTTCGCCGCGCTATCCCAAGAACATGGCGAGCGCCGTCAAGAGTCTGGGGCGTTCTGGCGACGGCGAGTCCACGGGGCGCGCCAAGAAAGCGAAAGCAAAGGCCAAACCCAAGGGACAGGGGGGAGGCTGGACCTGGTTTGGGCTCGTAGGTCAGAAAGAGGGCGCAGCGGCGCAATCGGCGCCAGCGGCTTCTTCGGAGGCTTCCCCGGCGGAAACGACGCCGGAGGTTGAAGATGAAGTCGCTCCCTTTGTACCCGGAGTAGCGTTTCAGGCGGGGCTAACGGTGGACCCGCTGACGGTTACGGGGGGTGACGACGCTTGGGCGGTTACAGCGGCGAACGGCGTGCGTTACGTGAATCCCCTTTCGCCGCAGGGTAAAGCGTTTGCCGTCGAGCGGATGCGGAAAGTCGCCAGTTGGGGATTTGCGTTCTATGCCGTTGCGCCGTCGTCGATACCGGCGGAGGTGTTGAAGAAGTTTGGTGTTACACGATTCCAGGCCGACGCGTTGGCGTTCGCGATTATGAATGAGGCTGCCCCGGAGGCATTGGTGTATCCGGCCAGCCAGGCGACGCTGGGGGCTGACCTCCCGTCGTGGTTAGAGGCAAGCGCCGCCACCAGCCGGTATAGGGAGTTGGATGCACTTACTGGGCCGGTTCGGCTGGACGCGGCAGCAGTAAAGGCGATGGACACGCCTACTGCGGCGGCCTTGAATTTCCTCGGCGGCCCCGTCGAGTTTGTGGGAGCGCCCACAGCCGAACTCAAGCGGGCGCTGAGCCAGGCCCCCGGATGTGAGCACGCCTGGGCTTCGGCAATCGACGTCACTTCCTCTCCGCCGCGGGTGTGGTTGGTGCAACCCAAGAGCAGCGAGGCCGACGCGTACGGCGCCGCTATCGTGGAATTCCCTGGAACGCCGACTTGGGATCCCGCTCACTACGATCTCATGGGTGCGCGCGGCGCGCGGGTGTGGCGCGCAGAGGCCAACGGCGCTCTGGCCGAAGTAAAAGGGGCGCTTCCGGCCTCGGAATCGCTGCGCGTGCTGGGAGTGTCGCCCATCCTTCCACGTCCGGTTCTACTGCCGGTTACGCCGGGAACGGAACTGCAGTTTAGCCAAGTGGCCAGCGCCTCGTGGGACGAAGCAGGCTCGGTATTCTCCGGATCGGTGACAGGACAGAGTGGCTCGGGAAAAGCCTTTATTATCGCGCCCGAGTCGTGGCAATTGGAGTCGGGCGAAGTGAACGCGAGCCGAATTTCGGCAAAGGAATCTCCAGCCCGTGTCGCGATGGATGTCGCTCCGGGCAAGGCAACCACGTTCAGTGTAAAGTACAACCGAAAGTAAGGCGCGAGTATACTGAGGTCCGGAGGTTCCTGAGCGAATCCCGGACCTCTTTCTTTTTTCGGGATGAGGCGATGGGTACGGAAAAGGAGCAGGTGTGAATTACCGATCTCTGGCAAAACGTGTGGGCAACGCCGTACGCCTGGCCGAAGTGGTTCAGGTGCTGCTCCGGCATGGTTTTGCCGATGTGCTGCGCCGTCTCGGCCTCTACGAGGGAATTCCCGCCAAGATTCTGGGGGGGATGCGGGTAATTCGTCATGAAGACGACCGCCCGCGCAGTGCCGGCGAGCGTCTGCGGGCGGCGCTGACCGAACTCGGGCCGACGTTTGTGAAGCTGGGGCAGGTGCTTAGCACCCGGCCAGACCTCGTGGGTACGGAAATCAGCGAGGCGCTGAGCGCGCTTCAAGATCGCGTGCCCGCCGCCCCATTTGACGCGATCCGCACAGTCGTTGCGGAAACGTTTGGAAGACCGGTTGAGGAACTCTACGCCGAGTTCAATTCGGAGCCGGTCGCGGCGGGCAGCATCAGCCAAGTATACCGCGCGAGGATGCAAAACGGTACAGAAGTCGCGGTGAAAGTGCGGCGTCCGGGCGTCACGGCGGTGGTGGAGGCGGATCTGAGTTTGTTGCGCACGGCGGCGGACTGGATGGCCGACCATGTACATGATCTGCCGTGGCTCGATCCTCGTGGAACGATTCAGGAATTCGCGCGAACGGTGCGGCGGGAGCTGGATTTCAACATCGAGGCGCAAATTATCGAGCGCTTTGCCGCGAATTTCAAAGGACATCCGCATGTGGTGACCCCGTTGGTTTACCGGGAATTGAGCGCCGCGGCGGTGCTCACGATGGACTGGGTGGACGGGGCGCGAGTGGATGCGCTGGACGAGTATGCCGCGCGCAACAGCGATCCGCGGGTAGTGGCGCAGATCGGGGCGGAGGCGCTCTGCCGTCAGGTCTTCGAATTCCGACTATTTCATGCGGACCCACATCCGGGCAATATCTTTATTACGCGCGACAACCGCATTACGTTTCTCGACTACGGCATGGCGGGGAATCTTGAGCGGCGCGATGTGACGGCGATGGCGGAGCTATTGCGGGCGTTGTTTCGTGACGATGCCGCCGATGCGGCTCGGGCACTGCTACTGTTCACCACCACGACGGATTTGGAGAACTGGGAAGGTTTCCGCCATGAACTCGCTGAATTCATGGCGTTCGAAGGGACCGCCGTGCTCAGCGGCGGGCAGGTGCGCGCGGCGTTTGAGCGGATCATGACGATCCTGCGTCGCCATGGGCTGCAACTGGCCCCACGTTTCTCGCTCATGCTCAAAGCGCTGGGCACAATCGAATCGACGGCGCACGCACTGGATCCGCAGATCGACCTCTTGCCGGTCATTCGACCGTTTGCCGAGAAAACGGCGATGCTGCGCTACTCGCCTGAAGCCATCTGGCGCGAGACCTCGAGTGGTCTTGAAAGTTGGGCGCGAGCGGCGGCAGGCGCCCCCGAAGAGGCGCTTCAGTTGTTGCATCAGCTCCGTCGGGGCCGCCTGAAGGTCCAACTGCAACACGAAAAACTGGTTCAACTCGCGCACGTGCTGGATCGCGCAAGCAACCGGATCGCCTTCGGCGTGATCACCGGCTCCGTAATCGTCGGCTCCAGCCTGCTACTTGCGGCGAACGTCGGGCTACGCTGGCTAGGGCTGGCCGGTTATACCATCGCCGGGGTATTCGGCTTGGGCTTGCTGATTTCGATTGTTCGTTCCAGGAATTACTAAAAAGAAAAGCGTCTGAGAAGCGTTGTTTCCAAGCTTCTCAGACGCCAACAATCAGGCTATTCGTTTACGACCCCGCCGGCGCCTCGGGTGTTCCTTCGGGCACAGAGGTCTGCGCCGCCGGTGCGTCGGTTCCCTCGGCGCTTCCCGTCGCCCCAGCGGTGTCCGACGCCGGAGCCGCGGGGATGCGAAGAATCGCATTCAGCATGTCTTCATTGCGCTCGATGCGGTTGGCGTTCGTCAAGTAGAGGTACTGCATGTAGTCTTCACCGTATTCGTACGCTTGCATCATGGCCAAGTCTGAGCGAAGTCGCTCGCGCTGCTCCGGATAATCCTTCTCCCAATTCTTGGGCGACGGTCCCAATTTATCTGTGACTTGGACAAAATACGCGATGTCACCCAACCCCTGGATAGGACCGACAAACGCGCCGGCTGGCTGATCTTTGAGTTGGTTGTAGACATCCTCGCGCTTCCACGTGGGCAAAACCGCTCCCAAAACGAAAATTTGGGGCGACATGATCAAGCCTTCTTGAATCGTGAGGTTCAGTTCAGGGTGCAACTTCACCACGTCTTCGAGGGACTTCGCTTTGGAAGCGATATCCTGAATGAGTTCCTCCTGCGCTTGCTGGTACTCGGGCGCTCCCGTTCGCTGTTGGAGCAATTCATCGAAGACCTTATCTTTTACGTCTTCGAAGGCGGGGATATCCGCAGGAAGCGATGAAACCAATTGAGCAACATAGAAGGCTTCCCCAGCGCTGATGACCTCTTCAGCAAGTTGCCCGGCCTCAAGCGACATAGTCCGAAACAAAACATTCAAAGCCTGTTGGGCGGGCAATCCGGAACTCGCGGGAGACGTCGCGTCAAAAAGAGGCGTCACGCTCACTTTGAACCCGGTTTCCTTGGCTGCTTGTTCCAAGGAAGAAGCCTTGGCGCGCTCAAGCAAATTTTTCGCCCGGTCCATTAACTGGACGACTTCTGCCTGTGGTAGAAGTGCACTGATCACAATTTCTCGCGCACGCACTTCTTTCTGGCCTTGGCCATTGGTGCGCACCGCATCAAGCTTGAGGATTCGGAAGCCATCGTCTGCCCAAATCGGATCCAAAACGGATCCCGGCGCAGCAGAATACAGCGCGCGCCGGTAGAATGGCTGCTTATCCACATTGAGTAGCCATCCAAGGTCGCCGCCTTCAACGGCGGTGGGCGCATCCGAGAATTCCTGAGCAAGCGCCGCAAAGTTTTCGCCATTGCGCGCGCGCGTCAGAATTTCATCCACTTGCGCCGGCTTGGGAGGTTCCAACGAAAATGCCGCATAAGCGACCGACACTTTCTTCCCGAGACGGTATCGCTCCTTGTTTTGCTCATAGTGGGCGCGCAGTTCCGATTCAGGGATGTCGACCGGCTTGCGCACCTCAACGTAATTCAGGCGAAGGCGTCCATACCTCTCGGCGAAAGTGTTCTTGACCTCAGACTCCAGTATACGTCCGCCAATATAGGTAAAACTGCTGGCCAGAGACATGCGGAGGTTTGAGGAGACATTTTCGTAGATACTGTTCCAGTTTCTCTGCTTGTTCTGCTCGAGAAAACGGTTCCAGGCCTCAGGATCGAATTTTCCCTCGCTGTCCTGGAAGGACGCGTCCCTCTTGAGCGTCTCGACAAGCAGGGATTGATCGAAGGAAAGGTTCATCTTTTCGGCCATTTCCTCGATCAGCGCCCGGTTGGTGAGTTGACGAAGCACGCGTTCAACGGTCCCGTCTTCTCTTAGCGTGGCGAAAGAGACCTCTTTGTTGCCTGCTTTGCGTTGGCGGGCCTCTTCAGACTGCAGTACGCCAATAAGCTCGCCCGGGGGGACTTCTCTCGAGCCTACCTTCACGAGCGGACCGGAATACATCGCTGCGCCGTCAGGGCCGCCGCGGCCTGCATAGCCGCCCCAGATTACGAACGGCACAATAACCAGCGCCAGCGTAAGGGCGAGGATGAGCCGACGATGCTGACGCATCACATCCTGAATCATGACGCGAATTTCTCCTCTTTCCACTCGGTCCCATTGGTTTCCGAAAACTGCTTGAAAGTCCGTCGAGACGGACATGCCCGACGGGGAGCCTATCACACCGCCCCGACGTCTCGCAAGCCTTCGAATCGCGCCGTTTAAAATCTTACCGGGGGAGAAGTTGTCGCGCCATTTGCGATCTTACCGGGGGAGGGCCGCAACATGGCAGGAGAACGCGCCTTGGCAAGTCTAGCGAGTTACCGCAAACGCTACCGGCAAGCGG
>JBHELB010000061.1:0-3748 GCA_041859045.1 Candidatus Hydrogenedentales bacterium
TCTCGCACGAGCGAGGTCTTCTTTTGAGACGAACTTCGGCATGAGCTATCTCCGATGTTTCATTTTGCACCACCCTTCGAGGCTGGCGGGGGAGACGGATTTAGCCGTCCATCACGTCCGCCGTTGGTTATGTACCGGAAATCTTCTCGTCGCGTACGGCCGTTTCGTTGGGCCGGTAGAACTTCAATCCCTCGCGCTTCCCTTCCCGCAGTATCTCCACGTACTCGTGCGTCACGTTGGCGATTCGGTCTTCAACACCAAGGAAACAGACCAGCCCGTAGTCCTGCCCGCAGGGGAAGGCGAAGCGTCCGTGCGTCGCGTAGAGCGAGGCATGCGACCAGCCCAGGGCAAAGGCCTGGTCCCGTATGGCGTCCACCTGCGCGACGGCCCGTGGGGATACGACCTTGGCGCAGACCCCACGATGAACGACGGAACGTCCGGTGTCCGCACCGGTAGCTACAACGCCTCGTGACCAACGTGGCGCCTTCGGGCCGTCATAGTGCTTGGGCCGCAACCGGTCGAGCGCACGCAGCAGGTCGTGCTCTGCGAACCGCTGGATCGCCCAGGCATGCACGCCGTTGAACGCCTCGCGCAGTTCCTCGAAGCGTTCGGCGGTCATGTCCCCCGCAACGTACGCCTCCTTCGCGCGGGTCATCCTGTGTCGGAGCCACGCGTAGTACGGCGGGTCCAACGTGCGGTATGCAACGCCGTTGACCGTCACGTCGCGTGTCAGGCGTTCGGGCTGGTCCGTCTCCCTGGTCTCGAAGTCCTCGGAAATGTACAGCGCGGTTGTCGCGATCGGCGTGGTTGCTACGTCCGCCGCATGGGCCTGTATCGTCTCGCTGCCGGGCACCGGCAAAGCTACTGCGTTCATGGGTCATCCTCCTTGTCGGCGTAGTCGCCGAAGTTGGCGTACGGGTCTTTGTCCGGGTCATAGTTGGGGTCCCAGGGGTCGGGTATCCGGCTGCCGTCCGGGAACGTGGGCTCGACGTAGTCTGGGTCTTCCCAGGCATCGCCGCTGCCAGGCGGGGCCGCGCGGGGCCTTTGCAGATGCGGCGCGCCTCCTCCCTCTGGTGTGGCGCGAGCGGCGGGAGGTGCTTCCTCGCGTTTTCGGTCGTCCGGATGTTGTCCCGATGTTTGCACGATGTTGGGGGACTTGGAGGGCTCAACATCGGGACAGTCGCAACCGCTTGATACATTGGACGTTACATCGGAAGTCTCCGCCTCAATTTGCCATTCTCCCGATGTTCCCGATGTTTTTTGGGGTTCCTCGTGCGTATGCGTGCGCGCGCGCGAAGTAACGGAATAACTGTTAGTAACTGTATTAACTATATTGCGCGCGCGATCGCACGCGCGCGGGACCGGCTCAAACATCGGGAACATCGGGAAACCGCCCGAAGCGTCATCAGAACCACTTGAAGACACAGGACTTGTGACTTCCCGATGTTTGGGCTCCAACATCGTGCAAACATCGTGCAAACATCGGGAAGCGACCCCGTTTTTGCCGTCTTGGACTGGTTTTTCTGGATTTTCGAAGGACAACCTGGTCTGTCCGTTGCGGGGCTGCGGCTCAAACGGCTTGTCCCCCTCACGCTGCAGCTTGTACAGGAGCCCGCCGTTCCTCCGCTTCACTTCGTTAGCCAGACACACCCGGAGGTCGCCGAACACGCGGTCGCGCATCGTGTTCAGCGCGATGCCCAGGCGGATTTCCTGCGAACGTACCGTACGGTCGCCGCGCAGGTCGGTCAGCAACTCTTCCTGTTCGCAGAGCGAATTCAGTTCGGAAACTTTACGCGGCGTGTCCGCGAACTCGTCCCACCAGGCCGCGACGAACTCGTGCCAGGACTCGGCCTCGGGGTCGGCCTGGCGATACATCTCGTCGAGACACTCGAGGAACCCGGGCACGCCGGCGACGTCAAGGATGCCGCCGATGACGCGCGCCCACTTTTCGAAGGAACCCATGCTGGCGTGTCCGGCGGGTTTGCCGGTAGCGAGCCAGGCCTTCACGAGCACGTGGACGGCATGGATGAGGCGCCCGCGATTCGTCACCGTCCATTCCTTGATGTCCGGGTGACGGAACGTCGTTGCGTCGCGCTGCCAGGCGCGGTCGCGTCGCGGGTCGATGCGGATGCGCAGACAACGTCGCGCCATCTCGGTGGTCATCGACGGATTATTGCCCGTCATGAGCCAGACCGCGTGGTTCGGCAACGTGAGCATGCGCGACTCCCCGAGGAAGCGGCCTTTCCAGTGTTGCGCGGTGAGCACGGACGCAAGCGGGGGACTCGCCAATTTCCGCTTCTCGTTCTGGTTGTCCAAGAGGACAATGGACTTGCCGTCGAGCAGTTCCGCCGTGATGGTCTTGGCGGCTTCGTCATCGTGCGTGGGCAGCGTCTGCGCGTTCGCGGTGCGGCCCGTGGCGATGAGCGCGACAAGATCGCAGAGCAATGTCTTGCCCGCGCCGTTGCAGGGTGCCTCGACGAAATGCAGCGGCGTCGGACCGGTGACCATGCGCCGCACGAAGGGTAATATGACCGCCGCCAACCAATGTGCGCGGTCGGCGTCGCTCACAAACGGGAAATCCCCCGCGAGGTCTTCGAGGAGGAGGGTGCGCGCCGCGGCGATGTCCTCCGGCGACGGATTGTCCGGCGCGTCGGGCGTATCGAGGTCCGCGTCCGGCTCGTACCACGCCTTGTCCGAGGGATGATAGCCGCGACGGGCAATCAGGCTACCGGACTCCCCGAACACCGGCGAGGTCAGGACGCATTCCAGTTCCGGTAGATCGCTGTGCGGTTCGACGAGCATCGACCGCGCCACGTCGCGCGACGGCAACGTGTCCAGCGTGGCGGTTTCCGTGACGCGCACCCAGTCCGCGACATGCGCGAGGTGCGTGACCAACGCGTCCTGACTCATGTCCTCGATGCACGGGCCGTCCGCGCGCTGCCGCAACTGCACGAGCGACTGGTGGCGCGTGAAGACGTCCGGCCCCGTGTTCGCGCGGGACACCGCCTGCCACGCGTCGTGGGTCATCACGCGTAGTTGGCGGTTGTTCACTTGTATCGATGGGAGCGATGGACGTTGTGGCCCCGACGTGTTTGCGGCGCTACCGGAAACGCGCGGATTTGTGTCGCGAAAAAGTGGTTTCGCGGACAATTCCGCGACGCGCCGCAACGCATGCGGAAAGTCTACGGCGAGTCCCTGCGCGATCATGAAATCGAAGACGCTCAACGTCTTGCCCGTGATGAACGAATGGAACGCGCCGCGTTCGGCGTTGTCCGCATTATCGGCCACGCCCGCGGAGGGATTGCGATCGCCGGACGCAGAATCCGGGTCGCGGCATTCGAGCCAGCCCGCACCCGAGCCGTTGCCCGTCAGCCATTCGCCATAGACGGACTCGAGCGGCAACGCGGCCAACGCCTGCCTGCGCCATTCCTTCCAGTCGCCCGTGAACTCTTCGTGTTGACGCGGCAACGCATCATACGCATCCGCGAGCGCGTCCGCTTCCGCGCGTTCAAGGGCCGCGTCGATGTGTTGCTGCGCGACGCAAGTGAATTGCTCAGGCGCATACAACGCAAAGCCATCGTTGCCGCACTCATAGAACTGATTTCCACCGTCCTTCGCGCCGTACCACCACGGCAACCACACGAGATTGCCGTAGCCGTCCTTGCCGATCTTATCCTGCTTCGGGAAGACCTCGATGCCCTTTTGCTTCGATGGATCGGCATAGCCGCCACTCGCAAGCGGGATGTCT